>DAINQE010000041.1:21141-22976 GCA_036743055.1 Candidatus Sabulitectum sp.
GTCGCCGGTTATTATCAGGGCTGAGTTGTCCGGGGTGTAGTAGGTACTCTGGAAGTGGAGCATGGTCTCCCTGTCCGCCGCCTGGATCACCTCCGGAACTCCTATGGCGCTGCTTCTGCACGGCTCAATTGAGAGCACCTCCTCCTGGGCCCTCCAGAAGCTCCACCAGGGGCCGGAGGCATTCCTCTGGTACTCGTTCATTATCACAGCCCGTTCCCTTACGATCTCCTCCTCCAGGAAGAGAGGGGAGGCTATGGCGTCGTACATGAACTGGAGACCCTGGGGAAAAAGGTCCGACGATACGGTGAGATAGTACCTGACTACCTCAGAACCGGTGGTGCCGTTGCGAACCATTCCCAGCTCCCTCATCCTTTCGTTGTAGGCGGTCTGATCCGGGAGGGCGGCGTTACCCTTGAAGAACATGTGCTCGTAGAAATGGGCCAGACCGTTGGTCTCAGGGGTCTCGCATGTGGCTCCGGTGTTCACCGTGACGCATACCGTGACTATCGGGGAGGAACGGTCCTCACCCACTATCACGTCCAGTCCGTTCTCCAGTTCAACGGTTTTCAGGGGCAGCGATATCAGGAGGGAAAGAACAATTGCTTCCATCGGGTATCCTCTCCAGGATGCGTATACGTGTGCATATGACATTGATTGATTCTATGATTATAAGAGACGCTGCAACTGAATTGGTTCCCGAGGAGGATACTGAATGAGAACAACGACTACGGTGCAGAGCCATGTGCACCTCTGCCAGACCCTTTTCCGCGGTATGGCCGAAGGGCGTACCCTGATACCGTGGCTGCAGGAGCGCATCTGGTTCCTGGAAGCGGCGCATACACCGGAAACCCTTGCGGTGTCGGTGATACTCTCCCTGAAGGAGATCATATCCACCGGTTCCACCGGGCTTCTGGACATGGGCAGCGTGGAGCACTCCGAGGTAACCGTGGGGATACTCCGGGAGTCCGGGATCCGGGCCGTGGCATGCAACGCCCTTATGGACAGGGGCCCGGACACCATTGCGAAACCCCTCAACTGGCTTCAGAGGGAATCCGAAAGGGTGCGCGGGGCATGCGGCGGAGCGGTAAGGTACGGCTTTGCTCCCAGGTTCGTACTATCATGTTCCCCCGAACTCTGGAAATGGCTTGAGAACGAGGACGGGGACACAATAAGGGCCACCCACGCCGCAGAAGCCCCTGGGGAGATGGAAGACCCATGGATAAGGGAAGCTGGGGGGAACATCCGCCTTCTCCACAGGCTGGGATTCCTCTCCCCGGTGACATGTCTGGCGCACTGCGTGCACCTTGAGAAAGGGGAACCTGAGATCCTGGCCAGAACAGGCACCGCAGTGGTTCACTGCCCATGGACCAACCTCAAGCTGGGAAGCGGAATAGCGGACATCCCATACCTCATGGCTGGTGGCGTAACGGTACTCCTGGGAAGCGACGGCGCTCCATGCAACAACAGGCTGGATCTCTCCGGCGACGCCCGGCTGGCAAGGAACCTGGCTGCTTTGAAGGCCTCCCCCGGCGCTGTGAACACAGTGGAATGGGATCGCGCCGCGGGAAGCATGGCAGCCGAGTTCTTCGGTTTCCAGGGGTTCCAGGACGACTGGGCGGAACTGGAGCTTACCCATACGGAACAGGACGAACTCGAACTCGCCGAAGACCGCGGCGCATATCTGGCGGATATTCCCAGGGCCGGGAGGATCAGCAGGGTGGTCTCCGGCGGAAGGATCCTCTACGAAATGGGGGAGTTCCCCACCCTTCCCGAACCGCCCATGTCCGTGGCCAGCGCAAGGGAAACCGTCTGGAAAAGGGCTCTGTCAATGGGAA
>DAINQE010000042.1:0-22884 GCA_036743055.1 Candidatus Sabulitectum sp.
CCGCCCCCGCCGCCGCAGCGGCCGCTATGAGGATCAAAGGCACATAGAGCATATCGGTGTGTTCCTTTCCTGCATGAGCCTGATAATCATGCCCCGGGTTCCATCCGCAGTCAATACCCTCTGGCCGCCCGCAAGTATGTCAATCAAATCCCATAAAATGCCACAAAAAGGCAAAATAGCCCGTATCAGGCCAGGGTTTACAATCGAAATGCCGTTTCCGGTGAAGGTCACATCCCCCTTATATTTCCCGCCAGGTAGGCTCCAGTCGGATATTTTGGTATTTTTCTACCCTGTTCATCATCCAGCGGCGCCCAGCCGAAACTCACAGGAAGGAGCCTCATTGAGGATAAGCGGCGAGACGGGTTTTCTGGTCTTTGCGGCGGTGGTGGTGCTTGTCCTTTCTTTCTTGTTCATGTCGGTCCCGGCTGAGGGAGGCTCACAGGCCCTTTTATGCCTGGTTCCCGCTGCGGCCACCTTCATGGCACTGTGGGGGATGTACAGGGTGGGTGAACGGCTCGCTTCCCCGGTTGCAGGCTGGCTATCCGCACTGGCCCTTCTCGCCAGTCCGCTGTTCCTGGTGCACTGCATGAGACCAGTTCCTGAGAGCGCCGTTGTTGCCGCGGTTGTCTGGTCACTGTACTTCCATGTCGAAGGGAAGTACGCTCCAGCGGCACTCCTCTGCGCCCTTGGCGTTGCGTTTAGGGGACAGGTCATTCTAATGGCCGCCGCATTCTTCATCGCGGAGATGACCGAGACCGGTGTCAGACGCCCGGGCAGGCTTCTGCTGCTCGCTTCACCGATTCTGGTAACGGTGTTCACCGGGCTGTCGAACATAGCTGAAGGGGGACATTTTTTCTTTGCGCCCCATATCCGGGAAGGGTTCGCGCTTCTGGACGGCTGGTTCCTTCAGCGGCTGCGGGTTTTCGGGACCCATCTCCTTGCCGGGGATAAAAGGTGGATCCTGATCACGGCTGCCGTGGCGGGTATGATCAGGGACAGGGGGCGGGACAGGCATTCGCTGCCATTCATCCTGGCCCTTCTTTTTCCCGCCCTGCTTCCACCTCCGGAAAGGCTGCTGTTCATTGCCTTCGCGGGAGCCGGGATCCTTGTTTACATGGTGAGGGAAAGGCTTTACACCACCAAGCTGTCATGGGTGTTCATCCTGTTCCCGTTGCTGATGGTGATCGTTTCACCGGCTCCGGTGCCGGGTATGCTCAGCGGCATGCTTCCCGCTTATCCCTTCATTCTGCTTGGCGGCATCGTCATGCTGTTCAGGTACTACTCGAAGGGTACGGCACTGGTCCTGTGCATCGTGTTCCTGGCTGGAACAGCATATTCCAGCAGGGAGATACTCTTCTCCGCCGGGGCGAACACCGCGGAAACATCACCCTGTTATTGCGGGGAATAAAAGCCGGACCCACGACTGTCCAGCAGGGGTTCACCTCATACTGTGGAAAAGCTCCGAGCTCATTGGCTTCATTTCCTCGGTGGAGAAGATGAACTCCACGGGGAAACCGAAGAACTCGCTGATCCTGAAGGCCAGGTCCAGGCTGGGGTTGTACTCCTGCCTTTCAAGATAGCCAACGGTCTGGAAGTTTACCCCGATGGCCTCGGCAAGTTCTTTCCTGGTGATTCCCCTCTCAGCCCTGAGGGCCGCTATCCTGTTGTAGAGCCTCCGCGACTTCACACCTGTTCCCTCCAGGCAATGAACGCCCCGGGAAGAGTGTGCGCCAGGTAGATCAGACTTCCTACCAGGGGAACGGTTATGGTGTACTTCGGACAGACGTCCATCCTTGAGACAACCGACTGGGCCAGCATGATAAGAAGGCATACTACGGCGAACCACCCGTAGGAATCGCTGAGGGCCTCCCTGGTAATGGAAACTTCCCTTTCATCCAGGCTATCCCCTTTTTCATGGGTCAGTTTCCAGATGCCCGATCTCCAGTAGAGTGGGCTGAAGGTTAGTGCGGTGACCGCGAGGCACGAGATGCCGAAGATGTCCACCAGGTGGGTGGGATCCTTGATGAATGCATAGTAGAAGGCGGCATTCATAAGGAGCAGGGCCCCGTAGTTCAGTATCACCAGAGTTCTTTTTCGCATTTCAACTCCTTAGCGTTATGGCAACGATGTGTTGTAAATATACGCAATGAGATTGAAATGTGCAATAACAGTATCCCTGCCGGGTCACTCGTCCTGGGAATACTCGATCCAGGTAACGCGCCAGGTTTCTGAACTGTCGGGCCTGCAGTGTAAGATCGTCTGACCGGTGGTGGTCCAGCCTTCCTGGGTGCCCTGGGAAACTTCCATGAAATAGTCCCTGACATACATCATGGTGGTTCCCGTGGTGTCCCCGGCCCATGGATTCTCGCTGCTTCCTGAAAACTCTAGTTCGACTGATCCGTACTCCTGGAAGAGATTGACAGCAGATGACATGAACAGTTCACGGGTCAGAGTGGTGTCGACTATGCCGTCCCCGTTGTAGTCGTCCCATTCCTCTTCCGGGAGGAGGAAGAGGAAGTTCGGGTCAAGGGTTTCATCGAGGAGTTCGGAATCACGCTGATTGAAGGCGTACTCAAGGTTCTCAACCGCCTTCCAGCCCTGATCCACTGGGTTGTGGGGCAATACGGGGGGAATGATCCCCGTGGAGTCGTCACATGCTGGGAACAGCAGGAACAGTGTAGCTGTCAGGATCTGGATATACTTCACCATGACGGATCAACTCCTTCTTTGGAAACCCTTTTCCTTCCTCAGTTTTATTACCAGGTAAAGGCATAGAAGGATAGTCAGAATGATCGCAGGTGTTCCAGCCTCCATTCCGAAACTGCCCCCGGTGAGCCAGTCGGGTCCTGAGATTTCTGCGGAGAGAAGACTGCTGGATTCGGTCCCGGATACGTTCACCCCGAAGATGCCGCCCATGGTGAAGTTCCAGGCGAAGTGAAGTGCGGAGACGGTCCAGAGGTCCCTTGTGGCCATGTAGACCAGTGTCATCATAACCCCGAACTCCAGCCCCACCGCAGCGCTGGTCCAGAATGTGGAGTTGGGATTCGTGGCATGGGTGAGGGCTCCTTCCAGGCTGACCACCGCGATGGCTATAACGCTGCCGGCCCATCTTTCCACCAGCCGGAAGATGACACCCCGGGTGACCAGTTCTTCCAGGAAGCCCACGAGGATCATGAGGAACAGATATTCCAGCACAGCCGCAGAGAAGGAAACTGAAGCTATCGAATAGCTCCCGGCGATGGCCAGAATGCCTGTCTGAATGCATACCAGAGCTGTCCCCGCCGCAAGACCGGTGAGGATCCCCCGAAGGGCTGTCCTGCGTGGATATTCCCTTCCCGGACCGGTTCCTTCGTGCCGCTTCAGATAGAGCCGGTAGAAGTAGAGGATGGCTCCCACCTGCAGGATGAGCTGCAGGAACCTGCCTGGAATGGTCTCCCTGATGCCCGTGGCATCCAGGCCCAGCTTTATTCCGATTGCAAGTATGCCACCTGCAAGGAGATAGAGCAGCGCGAGAAGCAAGAGAACCCCAGGATGTCTTTTCTTTACGGTCATATCGCCGCCTTTCCGGGTGCACACTCAGGACGGCGGTGAAGCCTCATGCGTTACATTTCACTGAGGGATGCGCTTTCGAGGGTGATCCAGCCCGTCGTGCCCCAGGAGTCGGTGCCATCCACGCCTGCTATCCTGTACCATTCTCCCGATGTCCCGACCACCTCGGCGGCTTCACCGTGATGAAGGATCGAAATGATCATTGAGCCGCATTCCGGCTCCGCCCTGACCGGGGTATCGTCCAGTATCATCACGTAGTTGGTCGCCGCTTCAGGTCCCCAGACAACAGGGATGCCGGTGGTATCAGCCCCGGCGGCGCCAGGCGGGATCCACCGGTAACGGAAGCTTCCCGTATTCCCGGCTTGCGCGATTCCCGGATCGAATCCCAGCCATCCATCCCGAGTCCTTACGGTTACTTCCAGTGTGTCGCCTGGAGCGATGTAGCAGAATACGGGGGCCAGGGTGGAAGGCCGGACATAGGCCCGAATGGAGTCAGCCGATACGAACGCAAGTGAGAACAGGACGGCAGCGAGAAGCTGTGATGGCACGGGATACCTCCTCTATGATCATTCCATTTCCATTACATACTCTTTTCCGTTTCCGCCGGCAGCGGCTTTGACCTGACAGGCAAAATTGACGATTATTGCAGGAACATTCCGCTCTTTCAGGAAGGGGTCTGTCTTGAGGGTAACCCTCGTTTACCCGAGGTACGGCGAGGAGCATCATTCGCTCTATTTCCCGTTCGGTCTTGCCTATGTGGCGTCATCACTGCGAAATGCCGGTCATGACGTAACCGTGGTGGACATGGAGGGCGACAGGCTTTCGGTTACCCGTGCAGTGGAGCTGGTGGTTGGATCCCGGCCTGAAATGGTCGCCTTCGGTGGAATGGTCACCAGGTTCAGGTATGTGAGGGAGCTTTCCCGGCTGATCAGGCAGGAGCTTCCAGAGGCGTTCTTCACCGCTGGCAACAGCGGAGCCACAACCGTGCCCGAACTCTATCTCGGGTCATGCGGTCTCGACTGCGTTGTGCTGGGCGAGGGAGAGGAAACCTCCGTCATGCTGGCCGACGCGCTTTCCTCAGGGGAGGACTGGAGAAAGGTCCAGGGTCTTGCGTGGCTCGGGGAGAACGGCCTTGAGAAGTCTCCTCCCCGGGAACCCATTGCCGACCTGGACTCCCTTCCCTGGCCGGCCTGGGACCTTTTCCCCACGGAGAATTATGTCTCCAGCATGGACCACAGGCAGAAGAGGGTGCGGCACATGGAGGTGCTTGCCAGCAGGGGATGCCCGTTCAACTGCGTCTACTGCTATCGGATCTACGGCAGGAAGGTTCGCCGCCGGTCACCCGCCTCCATAGTGGCGGAGATCAGGGAACTCGTGGATCGCTTCTCCATAGAGTACACCGGCTTTCCCGATGACCTTTTCACCAGCGACAGGGCTTTCGTGATGGAGTTCTGCGATCTCATGAAGAAGGAACTCCCAGGAATGAAATGGTCGTGCCTGGGTCGTGTGAACACCGTGGATCGGGAGATGCTGCTTGCCATGAAGGAAGCCGGGTGTGACTGGATCTCCTACGGGATCGAATCAGGGTCCGATATCATGCTGGAGAGAATGCGGAGGCAGGTTACATCGCAGCAGTGCCTCGAAGCGATAAGGCTTACAGAAGAAGCGGGGATACACGCTGAGGGCAGTTTCATCATCGGCATGTTCGGTGAGACCAGGGATACGGTTACGGAAACGGTGGATTTCTGCCGCAGAGCGGACATAACGGCGCCCATGCTCTTCGTTACCCCCTACCCGGGAACGGCGATCTTCCAGGAAGCCATGGACCGGGGGCTTATCCCGGACCTCGAGAACTTCCTGTCGTCGATGAATGCCGCGGACGAACTCCTCGTGAACCTCACCGATTTCACCAACGATGAGCTGAAGGAGCTTCGTGACTGGGCGCAGGGTTCCATAGGCAGGAGCTATCTGCTGAGGAAGCCCCTCAGCAGGATACCGGCTCTTCTCTGGAAGCATTTCAGACTTCGGGGCTTCAGGGGAATCTCCCATGACGCCAGGGCCTTCATGGCCTCCATACTCAACCGGCGGAGCACTTCATGACGGAACCGAAGCTGACAGCCTTTCTGCGGAAGCTGACCCCCCATTCCGGGATCATCCTGCTGGCAGCGGTGGTCCTGCCCAGGTTCCTCTGGTTCGTTTACCTGGGTGGAGTTCTTCCAACGCCGGTGAGGGATCAGGCGCTTTACCTGCACACAGCAGGGAGGATCTACAACGGATACGGCCTCTCGTTCTCCAGGGAACTCGGCGCGGCAAAGCACCTGAGGAACAGCGATGATAACCCGCTCAGGGTATGGACGGAAGACCAGGACTACATGTTCGGTCTGGCCCCTGTGGAGACCCCCACAGCGGTCATGGAACCTGGATATTCGGTGCTTCTGGCGCTGTTCTTCAGGGTTTTCGGAGTCGCGACGGGAGCGGTGTTCGCTCTTAATCTGGCGTTCTCCCTGGCCGGGGCCTTCGCCGTCAGGAAACTTGTCTCCGATGTGTGGGGTCCGCTGTCGGGCATGACCGCATCGATACTCTGGGCGCTGTATCCTCCATATGTTTATTACACGGCTTACGCAATGACGGAAACAGCTCATTCCGCACTTCTGATGATATCCCTCTGCTTCCTGTTCTCCTGTTCAAGGGGAAGAGGGAATGGTTTCCTTACCGGGCTTTTTACCGGCGTGTTCTTCCTTGTGAGGGCAACGGCGCTCTTCCTGCTGCCGCTGGAAATGGCTTACCTGGCCTGGCGCAGGCGGTGGAAAAGCCTGCTTTTCGTAGTTCTGGGTTTCATTGCGGCGGTTTCACCCTGGGTGATTCGAAACGCCGTGGAACTCGGATCCCCCGTGCTCATGCCCACGAAGGGCTCTCTGAACCTCTGGATGCGTAACCACCCGCAGGTCCTTTTGCTTGAAGGGATAGAGGTTCCTGAGGGGATCCCGGTTAACTCCCTGGAACTGCTCAGCTACCCATCTACGGATTCCATCCCCGGCGAACTGGCCAGAAGCGATGCCATGGGAGGATCCGCAAGGGAGTTCATGCTGAGGAATCCCAGGATGATGCTCTGGCTGGCATGGGACAGGGCGGGCGAGTTCCTCTCTCCGGGGGGAGGCACACTTGGAGCCAGGGCGCGCACCGCCGGTCTTCTTTTTTACGGCATATTGCTTTTCGGCGCCATAGGACTCTGGCGGAACAGAAAGCACCCTGAAACGATTTTCCTCTTCGCGGTGTTCATACTTTATCTTCTGGTGCACGCAGCAGCCCACGGCGGAGTAAGATATCGCCTTCCGGTGGACTCGGTGTTCCTTCTGGGAATGGCGATGTGCGGATGTACGGGAAAGGATGGTAAATGCGCCCTCTGAAAAGGATACTGTTCGTCTTTCCGGAAACCAGGTATCCATCGGGACAGCCAAGCCTTGGAATAGCCATGCTCTCGGCTGTGGCAAGGAGAGCGGGAGCGGATACGGCGCTCTGCGACATGTCCTTCCAGGCAAGTCCATTCGAGCATCTTGCGGCCATGCTGAAGGAGTTCCAGCCGGATGCGGTTTCCATAACCGTGGTCACCCCCCAGATCCAGGCGGTGCTCCAGGCGGTCCCCGTGGTCAGGGAGCACGCTCCAGGGGCGTATCTCATGATAGGAGGACCCCACGCAACGGTCCTTCCCGAAGAAACTCTCAGCACCACAGGAGCAGACCTCGTCTATTCCGGCGAAGGCGAACGGGCAATGGAACTCATCGTTTCCGGCCAGGATCCCGAAGGTATCCCGGGGGCATGTCTCATGATGGATGGAAAGCCCCACCTGGTTCCCGGCAGGCTTCTGGTTGAGGACCTGGACTCCCTTCCCCTTCCTGACAGGTCGATCTTCGATATGAACCGCTACTTCGACACATGGTACTCCATGGACAGGGTAGACCCTTCCTTGAAGGGAACCACCATAATGGGCACCAGGGGCTGCCCCTACAGGTGCACGTTCTGCCAGCCGACCCTCTCCGAGATATTCGGGAAGAAAATGCGGAAGCGTTCGCCCGGGTCGATCATCGCCGAACTGAAGCATCTGAAGGAAACGTATTCGATCGACGCCTTCATGTTCGAGGATTCCACTTTCATAGTGGACCACGCATGGGTGAAGGAGATCTGCGCTGGAATGATACGGTGTGACCTGGGCCTCAGGTGGTGCTGCAACGTAAGGGCGGACCTTCTCACCGAGGACCTTCTCGACGCCATGGTGGAAGCGGGTCTGTCAAAGGTGAACATGGGCGTTGAATCAGCTTCCCAGCGCGTTCTGGACGATATTTACCATAAAGACATCACCGTTGATGGGGTCCGCAGGGCCCTGCGGATGTGCAGGTCGAGGGGTCTTTTCGTACAGGGATACTTCATGCTCGGGGCTCCCGGCGAAACCATCGACGAGATGAAGAAGACAATTTCATTCGCCGCGTCGGAACCCTTCGACGACGCCCTTTTCGACATAACGACCCCGTTCCCGCACACGGGCCTCTGGGAAATGTCCAAAGAGCTGATAGTCGCGGACTATTCGGATTTCGACTGTTTCCACAAAAGCGTCTACAGACTCGACGGCATCACCCCGGAAGAGATAGAGAAACTGAAGAGGAATGCGTTCTGGAAGTTCTACGCCCACCCGGCGCGGATACTCCGAACGCTGCGCACCGTTCTCGGACCAAGGAACTTCAGAAGAACGCTGCTTAAGGTAAGGAGAGTATGAGAGAGATAACCGTAACCATAGATGACGGTGGGATGCATCAAGCCGTTAACGAGGCCATACGGCGCTGCATGCCCTCCGGCAACGTGAACAGGGTCAGCGTGATGGCCACCGGCGAGCACCTCGAGGAGGCTGTTGCACTGGCCATGGCGGGAGGGCTCAGGCTTTCCGCTCATCTCGACTGCTGCCAGGGCCCTTTCCTTCTGGAAGAGAGTGATTTTCCAGATTCGTTCGCCTCCTGGCTGAAGGCCGGAGCGGACCTTGCGGAAAGGGTACGCAACGAATGGTCCGCCCAGATCGAGAGGATACTCGCCACAGGCGGAGTGGTCACCGCTCTGGACAGCCACAGACACCTGCATCACGTCCCCGCCCTTCAGGATGTAATTACATCCCTTGCCCGGAAGTACGGGGTCAGAACCCTGAGGACAGCCGTGCTGCCTGACAAACTCATGCGGTTTCCTTCAGGACTGAAGCTCAACTCGCTGGGTGAGGGTCTTCGGACCGCCCTGGCGGAAAAGGGGCTGGTAACCACAGACCGCATGCTTGGATTCGGAAGGTCCGGCCGGATAAACGCGAAATACCTTGGCAAGTACTCCAGCGCCTGTTCGCAGGGTGCGACGGAAGTCGTGATGCACCCTGCAACGGAAGAGGTCTGGTCCGCTGGACAGCCCGGCGAGCTGGAGCTGATCATGTCCGACTGGTTCGGTGAGTGGTGCAGAGGAAAGGCCTAGACGCCGGGATCCTGCTGCTGGCGCTGCTGGCAAGGCTGGCGGTGCTTTACCTGGCCCTTTCGGGATTCTTCCTGGTCGGTGAAGGAGAGGTTCAGGCGAATCTTGCGGAGAACATTCTCTCCGGCAGGGGTTTCATGCTCTCCCAGTCGATGATGTCCAATCCGGATCCAAGAAGGGACGCAGCCCTGGAGTTCTTCAGGGAAACCGGGGGGTTCTACGGGGCACTGATCCCGGAGAGACCAACCACCTTCCTTGTGCCGGGCTACGCCATTTTCGAGGCGTTCATTTTCATGCTCACCGAACCCGGGAACCTGAATGCCGTGGTAACCGTTCAGCTCCTGCTTGGGGTGCTTACGGTTTTCGCCGGCATGAGGCTTGCATCCAGGTTCCTCACCGGAAGGTGGTATGCCGCCGCGGGCCTCCTCCTCGCCCTTGATCCCTTCCAGATGTACTACGAGGCAATACCGGCCACTCAGGCTCTCTTCTCACTTCTGTTCGTTTCCGGCCTTTTGCTGTCCATGAGGTTCCTGGAAAGCCCCGGCCTGCTGAGAGGTGCTCTGGCAGGTCTTATGTGGGCGATTACCTTCATGGTCCGCCCGGCTGCCCTTCCAATGGCTCTCTGGCTTGTGGCGGTCTGCATGTTCTCAGGAAGGTTCTCCCCGGGGAAGCTGGCATCCGCCGGGCTTCTTATAGCGGTGTTCTTCGGTTCATTGGTTCCATGGATGGCCAGGAATGAGAGAACGATGGGCAGATGGCAGCTTCTCCCACTTCAGGGGGGGGTTCAGATGTGGGAATATAACGGCCGGATATTCACGGATCACTTCGTCGATGAGCAGGAGGGCGCCAGGCTTCTCTATCAGCCTGTGCGTAACGTCTGGCTGGGAAGGCTGAACAAGCCGGAACTGGCCGAGTTCCCCGCCTTCCAGGGCCAGGGAGAGTTTTACCGGGACAGCGTGCTTAATCAGAGTCAAAGGGAGTTCCTTCTTGCTAACCCACTGGTATTCCTGCACCTGTCCGCATGCAGGTTCGTGGAGTTCTTCAAGCCCTTTCCCCTGAATGATTTTTCGCTGGCGCATACCGTTCTTGGCATCCTGTCATTCTTCTGGGTGGGGGTGTTCTTCGGCGCGGGAAGCATCAGACTCCTCAAGTTCGGAAGTCAAGGCATTTTCCTCGCCGGGGTGATCGCCGGGTACATACTGATGCACCTGCTCACCGCATCTGGAACTCCCCACAGGGTGGCCCTGGATCCGCCGCTGTTCATCGCGTCCCTGGTCGGGCTGAGGTATTGCGTCGCGAGGGCGCGGAAGGCATGAGGATCCTTGCGGTGAAGACCCACGCCTTCGGAGACGCTCTGCTCACCACACCGGCGGTCAGGGGTCTGATCCAGGCGGGGCATTCCGTCACCGTGGTTGCCGGTCCCTCTTCCGCCGCTGTCTGGGAAAGGTTCCCAGGACTTGAAGGAGTAATGGTCTCCCCGGCGCCTTGTGGTTTCGTCAGGCTTTTCCGCTGGTCCGTGGCCAACAGGAAGGCCGGTTTCCAGAAGGCGATCCATTTCGGTTCATCGAGGAAAGCCGCGGTGTGGACCAGATTCATGGCCGGATGCCCGGTGGTCAGCGGATCGGACCCTTCGGTGGGTTTTGGCCTCGTGGAACCGGCGGCGGCGGACTACTGCCGTATAGCGGGGGTGACGGCAGGTGATCTGAAGCCTGTGTTCCCGGTAAGCGAAAGGGAGTCGGCGTTCGCCGATCAGCTCATTGACGGATCTCCCTGCGCCGTTCTGGCTCCCGGTGGAGGCAGGAACCCCAGGGAGTTCGTTCCGGAGAAGCGCTGGCCCATGGAGAGATGGAACTCTGTTTCGTCAATGCTTATGTCCAGGGGCATGAGGGTCTTCGTGGTGGGCGGCCCGGAGGATGCAGAAGACATATCCGGTGTTCCCGGCATCCATCTGGCGGGAAAACTCACATGGGGTCAGACAGCCGCGCTCATCGCTGGAGCTGAGCTTTTCTTCGGCAATGACAGCGGGCCGGCCCACCTTGCTGTTTCGGCGTCGGTTCCAGCTGTTGTACTCTTTGGGCCCACCAAGCCCGGTGCGCTTTACCCCCAGGGCTCCATAGTGCCCGTTGCATCCCGGGCAGGTTGTTCGCCATGCTACTCCAACAGCGTTTTCCCGGGGTGTTCCCGGGGCAGGAGCTGCATGGAGGATATCTCCGTGGAAACAGTAATGAATACCATCGAAGGGATCCTTTCCAGATGAAGATAACCGCTCTGAACCCGCCGTTCCTTCCCCACTTCAGCCGGGGGCAGAGAAGCCCGGCGGTAACCCGCAGCGGAACGCTCTATTATCCAATCTGGCTCTCATATGCCGTGGGAGCCCTGGAGCAGGCCGGGCATGAGGTTCAGTTCATCGACTCTCCCGCCATGGGCCTGGGCACCGATGAGACCATCGCCAGGATAGACGGGTTCGCCCCGGACCTGGTGGTGATCGAAACCTCCACACCGTCCATAATCAGCGACGTCCGAACCGCTGATGTGCTGGCTTCGGATGGCCGGCCGGTCTTTCTGGTGGGAACCCATCCTTCCGCTCTACCGGAGGAAACCATCCTTCTCGGGGAACGATTCGCCGGCTTGGTCGTCGGCGAGTACGAGAAACCGCTACTGGCGGTTGCCCGGGCACTATCGGAATCACTTCCACTGGCGGGAATCCCAGGTACCGCCGTGAGGGAACCTTCCGGAAAGGGCGTCACGGTGACCCCTGCAGACGGGTACCTGACAGATCTGGATTCACTTCCCTTCGTGAGTTCCGTTTACGCCAGACACCTTCCCGTGGAGAAGTACAACAACCCCAACGCCCTCCATCCCCAGGTGATGATCATGGGGGGAAGGGGCTGTCCCAACATGTGCACCTTCTGCGTGTTCCCGCAGACCCTCACCGGAAGGGCTTACAGAAGCAGATCAGCCTCGGATGTGGTGGAAGAGATGCTTTGGGTACAGGAGAACATGCCCCAGGTGCGGGCCGTGTTCTTCGAGGACGACACCATAGCAGCGGACCCCGGCAGGCTGCGGGCACTGGCCGACGAGATGCTGAACAGAGGGGTCAGCATATCATGGACATGCAACATGAGGGCTTCGGTGGACCTGGACACCCTTAAGCTGTGCCGGAAGGCCGGTCTAAGGTCGGTCTGCGTGGGTTTCGAGAGCGGGTCTGACCAGGTTCTCCAGGCAATGAGAAAGGGCATATCCACCCAACGGATGAGACAGTTCGCCGGTGATGCTTCCAGGGCAGGGATCCTTGTGCACGGCTGCTTCCTCTTCGGAATACCCGGAGAGACAAGGATGACCGCTGAGACAACGCTGGATTTCGCCCTCTCCCTCAAGCTGGACACTGCGCAGTTCTACCCGCTCATGGTCTACCCTGGAACGGAAGCATACGCAAGCGTGAGCAGGGAGGGCCTTCTGACAGCCTCAAGCTGGCGCGACTGGCTGAAGGAGGACGGCACCCATGCCTGCGTGGTGAGAACCCCCGACATGACCCCTGAACAGCTGGTGGAGTTCTGTGACCATGCCAGAAGAAGGTTCTACCTCAGGCCGGCCTACATTATCAGGAAGGCATGGAGAAGCCTCTTCGACCGCGACGAGAGGCACAGGACATTCATGGCGTTCAGGACCTTCAGGAAGCATCTTTTCCGGCGGCACAATGGCTGAAGCAGCGGTGGTGATACCCTTCAGGGGGGAGTGGGAGAGCCTTCTTCCCCTCCTTCGGGCGCTGCGGAGGCAGAGTGCCCGGGGCAGTTTCGTTACCGTTCTCAGCGTTGATGGAGCAGGGATACCTCCAGGGGAGGTCTCCTCGCTGGCGGACATGGTGGTGAACGGGCCCCAGTCAGGACCGGCTGCGGCCAGGAACAGGGGCTGGAGGGCCGTGGAAGCGCCTTTCGTTCTCTTCACCGACGGTGACTGCATTCCGGATGATGACTGGGTGGAGAAGATGCTCGCAGGGCTGCGGGGTGAGTACCAGGGGATCAAGGGAGTATATTCCCGGGGCGGTTCCAGGATGATACAGCGCCTTGCACAGGTGGAGTTCAGCGAGAGGTATCGCATAATGGCCCGCAGGGAATCCATATGCCTTGCCGACACCTATGCCGCAGGATTCAGAAGGGAATGGCTGGAGAGGCTTGACGGTTTCGATGAAGCCTTTCCGTTCCCGGAGCACGAGGATGTGGATCTTTCCTGGAGGCTGATCCGCGCCGGTGGAAGGATCGGCTTCCTTCCGGAAGCCAGGGTTGCCCATGTCCACAGAAAAAGCTGGATCGATTACTTCAGGCTCAAGCTGCGCAGGGGGAAATGGAGGATCATTCTTCTGAAAAGGTTCCCTGAGATGGCGGTCGACGACGGCTATACGCCCCAGACCATGAAGGTTCAGATCTCCCTGGTCCCCGTCCTCATGGTCTCCGTACTGCTTCTGCCCATCAATCCGTGGCCCTTTGCTGCAGCGGCATTCCTCTTCCTGCTGTCATGTATTCCACTTGCGAGAGTTGCTTCGTCCACGGACCCCGGCACACTTCCCCTGGTTCCCGTGTTCGCGTTCTGGCGGGGGTGCGCCCTGTTTGCCGGAGCCCTGGCAGGAGTGATGGAGCGGAGGCGAACTTGTTCGCGCCAATAAGGAAACAGCAGCGGATACTCATGGCCTTCACAGTGGCCGCAGACATGTTGACCGTGCCGGTCTCCCTTCTCCTGACGTGGTTCCTCAGGACTCAGCCTTTCAGAGGATACCTCCCGTCCTTTGCCCATACCTTCGACACGTACCTGGAAGCCCTCCCTTTCCTTGTCTTCATCTGGGTAGCCTCCTGGTGGGCGGCGGGGCTTTACTCCATCTCGTCACAGACAGGTCCCTTCGCTGGAATTACAAGGAGGATCAGGGGGGCGTTCTATCTTGCAGTCTCCATCATGGCGGTGAGCTATCTGGTCAAGATGGACTACTCCAGGGTGATGCTTCTCATGTTCATTCTCGTTTCAGTACCGATGAACATCATTTTCAGGGCAGTACTTGGAAAGCTGGCATTCCTTGTCGCTCCGTTCAAGACCGCCCCCTCCACGCTGATAATAGGCTCAGGCGAGTTCGCGGAGAGGGTCATCCGTTCACTTGGTCGACTTCCGGAACCCAGGCACAGGATAAGGGGGGTACTCACCGAGACCGACGCCGGCCTTCACAGCATATCAGGGGTGAAGGTGATCGGAACCGCAAACGATCTGCCCAGGCTTGCCGAGAGCCTTTCCATCGACGAGGTATTCTTCGCCAGCGGTTCCATGAGCCGTTCGGAGATGCTCAGGCTGGTGAACGCCGTGGACAAGGACGACATAGTCTACATGCTGGTTACCGACCTCTTCGAGATCGCCACCGGCATAGCGGACCTGAACAGCCTTTCCAGGATCCCTGTGGTGGAACTCGGCTCCGGTGGAAGGAGCGGTTTTTACGCCTTCGTGAAGAGAGCCTCCGACCTTTTCCTGTCCGCAGCGCTCATCGTGGCCCTCTCCCCGCTGATGGCGGTCATCTGGCTGGTACTGGCCGTCACGGGCAAGGGTTCTCCCATCTTCAGGCAGCGCAGGGTCGGCCGTCACGGCCATCCATTCATCCTCTACAAGTTCAGGACCATGAAGCCCGAGGCGGACGAGTACGAAGTCGCTCCGATGGAGAGGGACGACCCAAGGATAACCACCATGGGCAGGTTCCTCAGAAGGACCAGCCTGGACGAACTTCCCCAGCTTTTCAACGTTCTCAGGGGGTCGATGAGCATGGTGGGTCCACGGCCGGAGATGGATTTCATAGTGAAGGACTACAATGCCTGGCAGCGGAGGAGGCTGGATGTGAAACCCGGTATCACCGGCCTCTGGCAGATCATGGGAAGGAAGGACCTGCCCCTTCACGAGAACCTGGAGTATGATTTCTACTACATGAGGAACCAGTCACTGATGCTTGACCTGGCCATCCTGGCCAGGACCCTGGTAACGGTTTTCAAAGGAAGGGGCGCATACTGAGCATGATGGTCCATTCCCTGCTTGCCGCTCTGGTCTGTTCCGTCTGGAACGGGGGTCCGCTGGAGCAGGCTCTTGGTGTACACCCCGCGTCCTGGAGCAGCGATCCCCTTTCCTGCGCCGTCTCTCCCGCCGGATACGGAAGGATAGACGGTAGGGCGCTGCAGGTATCGGGAACCCTTGGCGGAGAGGGGGAATCATACGCCGCCGCCGCTTCGCTGCCCCTGGGAAGAGGATTTACAGGGGCTCTATCCGGGTACTTCACCACGGAAGGAGAGGATGACCTGGGAACGGTTCAGCTCTCCGGATGCTATGTGGTTACCGGTGACCCGATCGGTTTCATGGAGGGTCTGTACGGGCCCAGCGTAACCGCCGGGATATCCGTGGCCGGCGTCTTCGGTGATTCGGTCGATTCACCGGATCAGAGGGTCGACCTGGGGGTTCAGTTCTCCCTTTTCCCATCCTTTGCCGTAGGCGTGCAGAGCACCGACATTTTCGGCGAAGGGGTCTTCAATACAGGTTTCAGCCATGTTTTCAACCGCAATCTGGAGATACACGTGAACTACGGCGATGAAACCTGGCAGGGGGGCGCTGAGCTTACCGTTTCCTCCCTTCTGCGCATCCTCGCCGGCACCGACGGGGAAGTGCTCAATGCTGGATTCGAGCTTGCCCCGGGGATGGGGTGGAAGGCAGGGTACGCCGTTGAGTTCCAGGAGGATTCCCTGACCCATACCCTGGGCCTGCAAAGGAGTTTCCCGTGAGCCTTCTTATAGCTTTCATACTGGTCATGCAGTCCGGGGAGCCCCCTGTTACCGGGCCCGATATGGGGATACTGATCCGCGGCACGGCCTCCGCCGACCTCAGGGAGGGGTTGTCGACCCTTTCGGCGGACACGGTTGCGGCTTTCCCGGAAGCTTCCTGGATGGATGATATGTTCGAACTGGAGGTTTCAGCCAGGATGGACTATCCTCCGGATACCCAGGAAGTTACCATCGAACCCCTCACCGCAGGGGCCTTTTTCAGATGGCCCGGTTCGCCATGGATATCAGCCGGCGTTTTCCGGGGCATCAGGGACCCTTTCGTTTACGGTGTATCGGAACCGGTGGTCGAGTGGAACTCCACCGGATCCCGTGATATGAACGGCGCTTCCCTGGAGGCCGGGGGAGTGCTGGGTTTCAGCGGCTGGTGGAACAGGTATTCCGACAGCCTTTCCTGGTGCGGGATCAGTTCTCCCTGGCTGGGCTTCGCCCAGGTCAAGTGGGATCGCCTGGGCTCAGATTCTTCCTCTTCCTCTTTGGACAACATCTCGGGATTCGCCGATCTCAGGTTCGTCCAGCCCTGGCTTTCATTCTCATCCCATGGTGACACATGGAGCGGAGAAGGAGAGCTGCGGGGCTGGAAGCCGGTTTCCAACGCCTTCATTACACTTGAGATAGTGCCCATGGCATCCTGGGCCTCTGACACTCTGGGAGCAGGTCTGGGAGCTTATTTGAAAGGACGCTCAAGGTCCTTTTCCGGGTATTTCAGGGCCTTTGCCCCTGATCTGGACAACGCTGGAGATGCATCCCTTTCGGCGGGATTCGACATGCTTTCCCAGGCGGGGGTGAATTGGTCGATGAACGCTTTTCTCGATGAGATGGAGTCTCCGGGGATAACCGCTTCAGGCATGTACAGGGCTTCCCCCGCGGGATGCGGAGCTTTGGTATACGCCGGTGAAGACACCCTGGCTGTAACCGTTTCCGCTCTCTACTCCCCGGTGAGGGGTGTCTCCTCAGCGCTTTCGGTGTACACCGACCTGGACTCGGATTCCCCCGACCCGGGCTGCGCACTGGAGGTGCACGGGGCAGGCTCGATGGGTCTGGCGGGAATACGGGTCAGCTGGAGCAGGGACATCACTGAACTGAGGCTGGGGGTATCCGCATGGATAGATTGATTGCATTATCTTTGGTTCTCTGTTCCTGCTCTCTTTTCGTTCCCGCGGAAAGGGAGGCCGGGGGGCAGCTAGTGCTCCACGATCCCTCTGCGGCCACGGTTCAGCTCGTGGGCGACTGGAACCGATGGGGCGGGCTGGAAGACCCGGGAGGGGTATCCGATCCCCGGAGCGGCGCCATGGAGTTTTCCGGCGGATACTGGCGGGGAGCTCCACCGCCGGACCTGGAAAGGGGCAGGTACAGGTACGCTTTCCTCGTTAACGGGGGAGAACTGCGCAGGGATCCGGCCAACCCGGAAACCGCCCTTTACCGGGGGTACACCGTTTCTCTGCTGGTGATAGACTGAATTATCCATATCAAGGGGGTATCAATTGGCTTCCGTCAGGTTCGAATCCGTGGGGAAAACATACGACTCCAGCTCCGTGGCCCTCTCCGACTTCACCCTTGATATCTCCGATGGGGAGTTCGTGGTTCTCGTGGGGCCCAGCGGTTGCGGGAAGTCCACCACACTGAGGGTCCTTGCGGGGCTGGAGGAACCCACCACGGGCCGTGTCTTCGTCGACGGGCGGGACATCACAGGTGTCGAACCGTCGAAGCGCGACATCGCCATGGTCTTCCAGAACTACGCCCTCTATCCCCACATGACCGTTTTCGACAACATGGCGTTCTCGCTGCGCATGAAGAAGGCCTCCCGTGAAGAGGCGGCAAGGGCCGTGGAGGAAGCTGCTGAGATACTGGGCATATCAGAGTACCTGCAGAGGAAACCCAGGGAGCTTTCCGGCGGCCAGCGGCAGAGGGTAGCTGTGGGCCGGGCGATCGTAAGGCACCCCAAGGTCTTTCTTTTCGACGAGCCCCTCTCCAACCTCGACGCGAAGCTGAGGGTGCAGATGCGGAACGAACTGGCCAGACTGCACTCCAAGCTCGGAGCCACCATGATATACGTTACCCACGACCAGGCTGAGGCCATGACCCTGGGCGACAGGATAGTGGTTCTGAAGGATGGCTTCATTCAGCAGGTGGCACCCCCGCTGGAGGTGTACGACAAGCCTGTGAACAGGTTCGTTGCGGGGTTCATAGGAAGCCCGGCCATGAACTTCTTCCAGGCCGAAGTGTCAGAAGGTTCGGTGAAAGCCCTGGGTCAGGTCCTTGGCCAGGTCAGGAAGGCCGAAGGAGAATGTACCCTTGGAATACGCCCCGAGGATGTGGAGCCATGGGAGTCCGGGATAGAGGCCGATGTGGAGGTTGTGGAGACCCTGGGCAACGAAAAGGTGGTGATCGGAACCGTTCAGGGACAGCCTCTCACCGCCCGGACCGCGCCTGATCTTCCGGTATCCCCCGGGGACGTTTTCCGGTTCAGGCTCCGCCCTGAAAAGATGCACTTTTTCTCCGCCGACGGTTCGGAGAGCAGGATATGATCCTGTTCACCTCTATGATGGTCGCTTTGATATCAACCCTGATCCTCACTCCGCTGTCAAGCCGCGCGGCGCACAGGCTGGGTATAGTGGACAGAAGCAGCGGCATGGGGATCCCCTCCACCGGAGGTCTGGCGATCTTCCTCGGCTTTGCCGCATCCATTGCGGCGGGCATGATCATCTTTCCGGTGCTGCCCGGACACAGCGTTACCGACACCGGCATTTCCTGGAGAGCGCTCTGCACCCTGATACTCGCATCCGGTGCCCTTATGACCCTGACGGGGTTCATCGACGACAGGATTGAGCTCAGGCCAGCGACGAAACTCCTTCTCCATTCGCTTGTTGCACTTGTGGCGGGTGCTTTCTTCGTGATGAAGGGGGCCCAGATAAGGCTTTTCCTGGATTCAGGCGGAGTGAACTGGCTCGCCGCTCCCATTACGATGATCTGGCTTCTGGGCATAACCAATTCGGTTAACCTGCTTGACCACGCCGACGGGGTTACAGGCGGTGTTACCGCAATATCCGCCTTCTTCTTCGCCGTTTTGAACTACATCAATGGAAGCCCGGACATAGCGTTCATATCAATAGCCCTGGCCGGGGCATGCGTGGGGTTCCTCTTCTATAATTTCCCGCCGGCGTCCACCTACATGGGAGACAGCGGTTCGAACTTCCTGGGCTTCACTCTGGGTCTTCTGGCGGTTCTCGGTGTGTACGCACCCACAGGTTCCATACCTTGGCTCGCCCTTATGTCGCCGCTGCTGATCCTCGCGGTTCCCCTGGTGGACACGGTGATGGTCCTGCTTTACAGAAGACGAATGGGGACACCTCTTTTCCAGGGAGACAAGAACCACCTTGCCCACAGGCTCTCGAGAATGGGCTATTCAAGAAGGACCACCGTAATCATCCTTTACCTGATATCCATCGTAATGGGAACCACGGCCCTGCTTCTTCCCACGCTGAGACCTTTGCAGGCCATGCTGGCATTCGTGAACGCAGCCGGTGTGATTGCCGTGTTTGCGGTGTTCATCGCCAATGGAGAGAGGAGAGCCGCCGAATGAGGGTCAACTTATCTGTTGCCTTAGCCGTTGTTCTCGCGGCGGTGATGCTGGGAGTGATCTTCGGTGTGCTTACCGACAGCAGGAACAGCATACTCATTAAGGAGATCTTCTATGTGGCCGGCGGTTCACTGGCTGCGCTGCTTGGTGGAATCCTCCTCATCTCAGGGGTTCCCGCCCACGTGGACAGGCTTCCCCGGTTCCTCTTTCCAGCGCTTGCGTCGGTGATCCTGCTGACCCTTCTGCGGCATTTCACCGGAATCGCTTCGGTCAACGGCCCCTTTACCTTCCTGATGCTCCTCTCACTTTCGGTGATCACATTTGCAGGGGTACTCTACCTGGATCGCAGGGAGCTGGTGTACCTTACAGGGCTGCTTGTGGCTTCATCCTTCCTTCTCTTCCTCTACGCCGTTCTGCAGTGGCAGGGGGTCAACATCTTCCAGTGGGACGCCTCTCTGACAAGGAGCGGAAGGAGCGCCGGCAGCCTGGGAAACCCCAATCTCCTGGGCGGCTTCGCATCGGCGGTGCTTCCCCTGGGGGTTTCCGCCCTTCTCGTCTGGAAGAAGCCCGGGAAGACCCTCCGATACCTCCTGGCTGCACTCTTCGCAGCAGGTTCCGTCGCCGCGGTGATCGCCAGCGGAACCAGGGGAAGCCTGCTGGGTCTTGCGGGGGGCTCGGTCTTCATTACCGTCTGGTACATACGGAGGTCCGGAAGTTCCGGTAAGAAGCTCATTCCGGCGGCACTTATCCTGGGAGCCGTTCTCGCTGCTGCGGCGCTTCCAATGTCGTCCAGGCTCTCGGAACTCGACCCCGGCGCCGAGGAGCAGGGAACCCTCCAGGTGCGGAAGCTCATCTGGTCCGGTGCGCTGTCGGTCTTTGCCGAAAGCCCTCTCATCGGACATGGGCCAGGTTCCTTCCAGATTCTTTACCCTGAGCACCGGGATCCTGAATACAGCATCCTCGGGGTGAGCCACAACACCCTCCACGCCCACTGCGAATACCTTGAGATACTGGTCGACCTGGGTCTTCTTGGCCTTGTTCTGTGGGGTGCTGTACTGTGGTTCGCCGCCGGAGCGCTGCGCCGGGCCGATGCTCTTGGAGCCGGGGCCTTCGCGGGGCTGTGCGCCATGCTCACCGAGGGGCTGGTATCCGTTCATCTCAGATGGCCCCCCACCGCCTGGCTGTTCTCCTTCCTTGCGATGATCGCCCTGTCATCCGCTGGAGAAAGGGCCGTAAGGAGGTTCAAGTCGCTTCCCCGGGGCATCTTCCTGCTGCTGGCTTCCTTTGCCCTGATCGGCGGGCTTTTCCTTCACTACATTCCAGCGGCCAGATCCTCCGAGCTTGTATTCATGGGAAAGGACGTTTTCCTGAACAGAACGGAAGCGGCGATGCGGAATGCCTATGCGGCGGCGACCCAGTGGCATTCCACCGGGGATCCCGGCGCACTGGAGGCAACTTTGAACTACTGGTCCCAGGCGGAGGCCTATGCCGACAGCGCTGTGGACTATTCCATCCGGGGCACCCTTGCCTATCCCGAAGATCTTGGCAGCTGGTACGCCCTGGGAAGCGCCCATCTAACCCGTTACATGGTCATGAAACCCCCAGTTCAAGCGGTTACCGCAGCCCTGGATCATGCCGGTATTCCCAACGCCCTTACCGAAGAGATGCTCGACCATGAACTGGAACTGGGCATGGCCGCCTACGACAGCCTGGTGAGAAAGGCGCCGAACTACGCCGAGGTTCACAACAACCTGGCCCTGGGCTACTCGAACATGGGAAGGGTGGACCAGGCGCTGGAGGAACTCTATCTGGCCTACAGACTCCACGCCCACAGAAGGGCCGACTATTTCCAGCAGGCCGTCTCACTCCTTCCGCTCTCCCAGGGCTCTCCTTCAGGATGCTCCCTGGTGTTCTCACATGTACTCGGCGGTTTCAACGCCCAGGGCATCGACCAGCGTCTGGAGAGGAAACTGGAATCCCTCGAAAACCATCTTTCCTTCATCTACGCTTCGTTACCGGATCGGTGCGATTCCCTGAGGGAAGAATTCGCGCAGATTGCCCTTGAGGAACTGCCCTGCGGAATAGCAGAACAGGTGGAGGACAGGGTGAGGTGCGTTTCCCCGGGACAGGTGTTCCGGTGGTACATCCCGGGAGATATTTCAGGCACCCCTGCCGAGATCCTCGAACAATGCGCCACTGCCTGTCAGGCAGCCGCCATAGCTGGTGCGCCATTCCCGGGCACCTTCCCTTCGGAGAGGGCTTTTTACATCCTCCCGGTGGAGCTTCTTTCCCAGGCCGGCTACAGCGATGAAACATGGAACGCCGCCATGGAAGTATTCGTCAATCAGATCCAGATCGACAGGAATCTCGATGCAGCCTACACCCTGATGATGAGCGACAGGTTCTCGGAAAAGGTCCCGTCCGGGGTAAGGAACGGCATCGATCAGGTGAGAACGGCGCTGGGGGGTTCCAGAACGGCACTCAGAGAGGGCCTGGACCATCCCTGGTTGCCGGGGTCCCTTCCCGGACTTCTCTCAGACACCCTTCACGCTCTTCAGCAGAACGATTCCCTCAACGGGAAATGGTTTGTGCTCGAGATGGAACTCACCTTCCAGGTGCTTTCCTCCTACTGGTGGGACTACCAGATCTTCTCGTGGCCGCAGAACCAGTATCTTCTCGAGAGGGTTTTCCACTGCCGCGACAGGGTTATGCAGCTGGAGCCGGACAGGTGGAGGAACGAAGTATCGCAGGTGATCGACAGGGTCGCGGAGAGGAGTCGCTTCTTCACCGGTCCGTCTGTTTCCCCCCAGCTGGACCAGCTCCAGGGAGACCTTATTTCAGGGGCCGCCAGGCAGCCTGTGGATCCGCCCCTGTGATGCCTTGATGGTTTCTCCATAATCGTTTAGATTAGAACAAACTTGTGCTGTTCAGGCATGGGCGCATTGCGCCCATTTTTGATATAACACCTGTTCCCGAAAGGGCATCATGGAGGTTCTGGCATGGCTCAAGACGATGTGCTGCAGCATATTGAGAAGATAGTGGAGGAAATGGGCCTGCTGCTGGTCGACATGAACCTCTTCCAGGCAGGCAGGCGCAGGGTGCTGAGGGTGCTCGTGGATCGCCAGGGAAGGGTGACACTCGACGAGTGCGCCGAGCTTTCAAGGAAGATAGGGGACACGGTGGAAACACTGGATCTCATCCAGGAGGCATACACCCTGGAGGTCAGTTCCCCGGGGATAGGCAGGGCCCTTGCAACCGAGAACGACTGGATACGTTGCAGGGGAAGGAAGATCGAGATCAGGACCGAACTGGAGGAGTACACGGGAGTGCTGGAAGGTCATGGTAACGGCATTCTCAGTTTCCAGGACGGCAGGGAAATACCCCTGAACGGCGTTCTCGCCGCCAGGGAAGTTA
>DAINQE010000043.1:0-2137 GCA_036743055.1 Candidatus Sabulitectum sp.
CTGCCCTCCATTTCCATGACCCTGCCGATTACTATGCCCTTGCCGGTTCTGCGGAACTCCGCGAAGCCCATGTCGAACATCTCCCAGTAGGCCTCCGGGGAGATCATTTCGTGGAGCTGCCTGCCCATGGTTTCCGTGCGGTGATACCCGAACATCCGCTCTGCTGAGGAATTGAAGAATGATACGCAGCCGTTCTCATCCATGATGATAACTGCGTCCTGGGCGGAATCCGTTATGCTTCGGAACTTGACCTCGTTCTCCCTGAGCTTCTCCAGGATCGACTCCCGGTCGGAGAGATCGGTGTAGATCCCCACCGCTCCTGCGCTCTCATCGTCCATCACGATGGGGGCCACGGAGACGAACACCTTTTTCTCCACAGGATCCTTCCCGCGCCGGGTGCACTCCAGACCCCTTATCACTTTTCCGTTTATAACGTCCATGGACTGTATCTCGTTGCGTCCGGAGCCTGTGTAGACAAGATCATCCAGTGGGCGTCCGATGGCTTCCTCGGAGGTCCATCCGAAAAGTCTCGCTGCCTCCGGATTCCACCCGGTTACGATGCCATTCCTGTCTATGATCACCACAGCGTCGGGAACGCTTTCCAGGACCTGATTGAAGAAGAGACTGTCGTTCCTGATGCGGTCCTCGAGCTTCTTCCTGGCTGTTATGTCGGTGAGAATGCCCTCTATGAAAGCGGGTTCTCCTTCATCGTCGTAAACCAGGTGGATGGCGCCCCTGGCGTGTATCACCCTGCCGTTCCTGCCCAGCATCTCCACCTGGTATTCGCTGAGGCGCCCCTTCTCCCGCAGCTTCTCCAGAAGCACCCCCCTGTCATCGGGATTCCTGTAGAAGCTGGTGATGGGTCTTCCCAGTACCTCCTCAGGTCTGTAGCCGGAGAAGTTCTCAACGGAAGGGCTTGCCGCCAGTATCTTCCCGTCCAGTGTGGTCTTGAAGTAAACGTCGTCGAGGTCCCTTATCACCCTCTCGAAGTCGGTGAGCCCCCCGCTGCTCATCCTGAAGGAGAAGACCTGGTAGAGGACTCCGTTCTCCTCCACCAGCGTCCTGTCCACGGTGATGCCGCCTTCGTGAACCTTCTTCAGAACCTCCTCCGCCGGTTCTCCGGAAACATCGTCGGGCCCTGTCTCCAGGAATTTCAGGGCCGCTTTGTTGGTGCTCACTATCCTGCCGTTCTCCCCGGCGGCTATCAATACGCACACTCCGGCCTGGTCAAGCAGGTTCATCAGGTTTTCGTGTACCGTCTTACCCTCGGTGTTCCGGAAGGTGCTCATTTCTCGCTGTCCCGGGTGTATGAAATGGCTTCACGGACCATTCCCACCAGGGCCGATGCCGTGAAGGGCTTCCTCAGGAAACCCTGCAGCTTCAGCGTGCCGAACCTCTTCCTGATCTCTTCCTCCCCGTACCCCGTGGTGAGGATTATCCCGAGATCAGGGGAAGACTTTCTGAGCATCCGGAATGCCTGCATTCCGTCCATCTTGGGCATCACAAGGTCAAGGACGACACACTTTATCCTGTGCCGGTTCTGCTCGTAGGTGCCCACAGCCTCACTCCCGTCGGAGGCCAGTATAACCTGGAAACCCTCCCTCGAAAGTATTTTCTCGCCGATGCGACGGATTATCTCCTCGTCGTCAACGAAGAGCACCACCGGATTATCGGAGCTGGCGGCGGCGGTTTCCGGGGAGAGGAGCCTGATGGAATCCCTTATCTCGGCAACGGCCTGCCTGAGCTCGGAGGCCATCACCCCCTCCAGATGGGACGCGACGAAGGCAACCCGCCTTTCCGCGGAGATCAGCTTGTTCTTCAACTCATCCACTTGATGTTCCTGCCTCCCTCCAAGGAGCGTCATTCCCGCTTACTATTCAATTACGGAGATTTCTGTGCAAGGGCCGGCTCAAAGGAAAGGGTTGCTGCGGAGTTCCCTGTCCATGGTTGAGGAGGGGCCGTGCCCGGGATGCACCACCGCTGTTCCGGGTATCTCCCCAGCAAGCCGCCTGAGCGAGCGCTCCATCTCACCCTGGGAGCTGTCGGGGAGGTCAGTCCTGCCGATGGAATCCCTGAACAGCGTATCCCCCGAGAAGAGGAGTCCATGACCTAACAGGCATGTGCACCCCGGTGAATG
>DAINQE010000043.1:2237-5764 GCA_036743055.1 Candidatus Sabulitectum sp.
GGCTTCAGCATGCCTCTCCTGTCCCGCAAGGGCCAGGGCCAGTATCTCCATAGCCTCTATCTCCCCAGGCTGCTCCGTCGTGAGCACAAGGGCTATTCTCTGGGCTTCCACGTGGTCCCCGGCCATGCCCAGTGTCCTGGCAGTCTCAAGTCTTGCTCCGTAATGGTGCGGGTCTATCTCGGTGACCCTCCGGAAAAAAGCCAGGGCACCCTCGAGATTTCCCGCCATTGCCGATATCCTGCCGCAGTTGTACAGGATGGAAGGATTCTCTGGATCCCTTCTTAAGGCGGTATTCAGAATTTCAGCCGCCCTGGCGGGATCCCCGGACTCCAGCAGGGCCCTGCCGTAGTTGTTGAAGGCCATTCCGTCGGTGGGGTTACAGATCACCGCCAGGCTTCCCGCTTCCAGGGCTTCGGGGTACATTCCGGCCCCGGTGAGGGCGGCGGTGAGGTCCGTGAGGGCGTCAACCCTGAAGGAATCCACCTCGATCACCGTTCTGTATGATTCGGCTGCGGCCTGGTAGTCACCCATGCTCATCCTGACCGTTCCAAGGTTGTACCATGCGTTGGCATTCTGTGGATCCAGCGCCGTCACCAGTATCAGGAGCGATTCCGCTTCCGCCGGATTCCCTGACGAAAAGGCCTCTCCGGCCCGGCTGAAAAGGACACTGGGGTCCTCTGAGGCCCCTCCTCCACAGGCTGCGGCCATCATGAACACCATCAGCGCCTGAAGGGCTATATTGAGCGGGAACCCGAACGGGAGGTCTGATCTGTACTTCATTTCTATCGCGGCCCTTATTCTCTCCATTGCGGATGGATACACACCGGTCGATCCCTACGAAGCGTTCAGGACCGCCGATTCGATCCTGACATCATCAGGGGGCTACAGCTATCAATTCCGGTACTCAGGCACCGGTTCGCAGGTAAACATAATACCTGCCGTCCTTGGCAGCGCAAACCTCAGCTGGCCCCGGGAGAGCCGGCACCCGTTGATGATCCTGAGTTTCGACTCCGGGGAGAGCGGAGACGGATCATGGCCGTTCCCGGTTCCCTCTTCCTATGCCGCCTCCGCCGACAGCCTCTACAGATTCGACCATGCCCTGGGAACCATGGCCTCAGCCCCGGCAACCCCGGATGGAGCTGCCATCTTCGACTTTCCTCCATCCGCCGTGATGATGGAACTCGTCCTGCCGCACCCTTTCGCCGACGAACTGTCGGCTGACTCGATAGCGGTACTCCAGCCGGACACCGTTGAAGGCGAACCCTGTCATGAATTCCTGGTTTACTACCATGGAGGAGAGACCACCGCCGTATGGGATCTCTCGATGAACGACATGCTTCCCAGGGCTGTGGCGCGGGGCGGCAAACTGCTTGTGATCTGGGATCTTCGCCGGACGGGAACCCTCCCCGACCCAGGGGATGAAGCCCCTGAGGTATTCCTCGCCGACAGGAACGGATTTGTCTCCAGGCTGAGGTTTCCCAGGGACAGACACACCCTTCTCCTGTTCTTCACTTCCGGGGGGTCGAACTCCCTCTCAGCACTGGGAAGTGTGTCGGAGTTCCCTTCCGCTCTCCTGGATGTTTACGGTATTTCCGTCATGGAACAGGGAGATATCTCCCATCGTCTCGATGGTCTTGAAATACCTTTTCCCATACTGGTGCACGGAGAGGCTGCCGCCGGGGAGTACGGTGTGGACCTGCTGCCCGCCGCAGTTCTCATAAGCCCCTCTGGACGAGTCGTGGCAGCCGCGGCCGGGCTGAATGAGATAAGGTCACAGTACTTCAGGGATCATCTTCCGGGAAACTGAAAAGGGAGCCCGAAAGCTCCCTGTTCTATCCATTGCATTATGGGCTGGTACCGGGGGCGGGACTTGAACCCGCACAGGCTATTGCCCACCAGGTCCTTAACCTGGCGTGTCTGCCAATTCCACCACCCCGGCACCGATCCCTAGAAGATCGCCAGGAGAAACGAAGTAACCATGAAGAGAACGGCAAGAATGCTCGTTGCCCTGCTGAGAAGGCTTGCAGCCCCCCTGTTCCCGAAGGATGCCGTAAGCGCCCCTCCTCCTCCGAAGGCTCCGGAAAGCCCGTCGCCCTTGGACTTCTGAAGAAGGACCACGGAAACGAGAAGAACGCAGATCACAAAGTGCAGGAACGTAAGTACCGTTATCATTCAAAACTCCTTCATTTCGAAGCCGATATATACAAACTCGGAATAGCACTGGCAAGCCCGGAAGACAAGTGATTATTTGTCAACACATTCCCTGATTTCATCCCGGGTAAGATGCCTGCCTGGACACTCGGTGGATGAGCCCTTGACCAGCCTGTGCAGCGTAACGCTTGAAGAGATGAGGCTCCAGCGGGACAGAAGGCTCCGGAGCAGTTCTCCCAGGGCCTCCATCTGTTCCCGGGAAGGTTTCGTGTCATTGAAGTTCCCCACCAGGCAGATGCCCAGGGTATCGTGGTTCGCCCCCCTTGCATGCGCGCCCCGGTAAGGAACCCTGCGCCCTTCCTCCACCTGCCCGTTCCCTGAATGTGTGCCGTTGCCGATCACGTAATGGTAACCGATGTCGTTCCAGTGGCTGATCCCCCGGTGGAGTACCCTGAAGCATCCTGCGCTTCCTGAGGGGGTGGCAGAATGGTGAACTACAAGCCCGTTTACCTCGATCAGGGGAGTTCCCGGGTCTTCCACCGGCTCAGCAAGCTGCCTGGCCCTGTTTTCCGTCAGCTCCACGGGGTGGAAGCGAAATCCCTGTTCCTTAAGCCATGCTGTGTAGTTCATGTATATTCGCCCGGTTCCCTTTGTTTTGTACGACGGACTTATTACGGGGGTAATATCATGCCTGAAAGATATCTTGGCACAAGGGTCGGTGTTTATGTGGACGTTTCCAACCTGACGATGAACGGCGGCTACGGAATGCGCTACGAAGTACTCCGGGAGTTCGCCTGCAGGAACGGCGCCCGTCCCGTGAGGCTCAACGCCTATGTGAGTTACGACGAGCAGAGAGCAAAGACCGACAACGACTATCGCGACGGCCAGAGACGGTTCCACAGCGCCCTGCGTGACATGGGCTTCAAGGTTATAAGGAAGGTTACCAAATGGTACACCGACGAGACCGGCGCCAAGTTCGGCAAGGCTAATGTCGACCTGGACCTGGCGGTGGACGCCCTCCTTCAGTCGGACAAGCTGGACAAGGTGCTCCTGGCCACCGGCGACGGCGACTTCACAAGGGTGGTGAGCACCATCCAGAACAAGGGGTGCCGGGTCGAGGTGCTTGCATTCGACAATGTTTCAAGGGAACTCAGGGACGAGGCAGACCTGTACATCTCAGGCTACCTTGTGCCCAACCTGCTTCCCTTCAAGGGGCTGGAGGACTATTCCAGCTGGGGAGAGAAGGGCTCTTTCGTCAGGGGCGTCTGCGTAAGCCACGACAAGGGATTCGGTTTCTTCCGGTACCTGAAGAATTTCAAGGGAGAGCTGTGGAGGATAGACAACAGGGATCCCCTCTCCCCCTACAACAACATCTT
>DAINQE010000043.1:5864-12654 GCA_036743055.1 Candidatus Sabulitectum sp.
GAGAAGGAGTACCCCACCTGTCCGGCCACGAAGCCGGAATCGCTTGCCCCCTGCATCAGCGCCGGGGCATTCTCGGATACGGGGATCTTCACCCCCTCGAAGGAATAGTCCGGAAGCCATGTCATTATGCCTCCCCTCCACGGGTCGCACACGCAGATCCTGCCGTCCCCCAGCACCGCGAAGCTGATGGGGTTCTCAAGCTCCCCCGGGGCCGTTCCCCTTCGGGAAATGCGGGCAAGGAACTCCCCGGACTGGTCGTACACCATTATGCACGCCGCGCTGCGGTCGAGGACCATTATCTCCCCCCTGGAACCGAACGCGGCACCTTCGATGGCGCCCAGGACATAGTTCGAGTCGCCCATTTCCACCCCGATGGAATCGATTATCTCAAGTTCGATCATATCCACTGGAGCATCAGCCTGAGCCGTCTCATCCCCTGAACAGCCGGAGACAAAGGCCAGGAATAGTATGAAACAAAACAGCAGTGCAGTCTTCAAAGGGACTCCTTCCGGTTTTCGGGGATGTATACTCAACCGGGGATTAAGGTTCCAGCCTGTGGTACTCCAGGAATTCCACCGGCGCTCCGTTCACTTCGATGAAGGCAACCGTGACGCCCTCACTGGGGCTGTTTGGCGGTATGATGACCTTTTGCCCCTTCAGCGCCTCTTCCAGGTCGTCCACCGCAAAGGCCACGTGGGGAAGCTCCTTCACCATGTCCGGGTACGGGGCGTCCTCCCAGTACCGCTGCCACTGGATGCCGTAGGGATTTTTCAGATGGTCGCTTACAGTGATCCTCAGGTGGGGGAGGTCGATCTCCCCTGGGAACTCCCCCTTCACCGGGATGCCTATGTGATCGTACCTCATTCCAGGGTCTTCTTCAGGATCACGGTGAAGGTTGTCCCCTGGTCGGGAGCGCTCTCCACCGACACCTCCCCTCCGTAAAGCGATGCGATCTTCCTCATGATGGAAAGGCCCAGGCCGCTGCCCAGGATGTTCCGTGTCCTGTCGTTCTTTATCCTCACGAACTCCCCGAACAATTTCTCCACCTCTTCAGGGGTCATGCCTATCCCGGTGTCGGCTACGGCTATTCGTACCTCCTCAGAGGTTTCTTCCAGCCTGACGGTTACCCTTCCGTTGTCCCTGTTGTACTTCACCGCATTGGAGATGAGGTTGTTGAATATTATCTCGAGCTCTCCCCTGTCGGCCTCCAGGGTTATCTCCCCTTCCGCTTCCAGATCGATGACTATGCCCCTGGCATCGGCATCGGGGGTCATGGTCTCTATGGCCGTTCTTGCCGCTTCTATTACGCTTGTGGGCGCCAGCTCCCGCTTCTTCTGACCCGACTCGAGGCGCGTGAGATCGAGAAGGTCGTATATGAGCTTGCGCATGCCGGAGAGCCTTACCAGGCTTCTCTCCACCACGCGCTCATATACCTTCGGATCGTCCATTCCCGTACCGTCCCTGAGAAGATAGAGGTATCCCTCTATTGCTCCCAGGGGAGCTTTCAGCTCATGGGCCAGAACGCTTATGAACTGGAACCTGACCCGTCTTTTCTCCTCTTCCAGGGCCCTTGTCTGCCTCAGGGCAAGAAGGTGCTCCGAAGCCTGGCGAACGGAGACCTTCAGCTCCGCGGGGGTGAAGGGTTTCGGCAGGAAGTCGTAAGCGCCCTGCTTGGTGGCGGTGATGGCGGTTTCGATGGATGCGTACGCGGTGATCATAATGGCCATAAGGTCAAGATCGCGTTCGTTTATCCAGGTGAGCACGTCTATTCCGGAGATCCCGCCCATCTTGTTGTCCAGAAGCACTATGTCCGGGGGCTCCTGCTCCATCATGGAAACGGCTTCCTCCCCGGAGGAGGCTTCCACCACATCGAAGGCAACCTTCGTGCCATCCTCCATTTCGATCCGGTGGTTCCTCAGGGCGCGCTTAACGCCCATCCGCATACCCTCCTCGTCATCAACGATGAGGAGTTTGAGCCGTTTCTCATTCTCCATTGCCTACGCCTTTCCCATCTTCCGCAGCTGTTCCTTGAGCTGCTCGAACCTCACCGGTTTCGAGAATACCGCGTCGGCGCTTATCCAGCCCGCGGAGTCGTCGATCCTGGGGAATTCCAGGCCGGTCTCCCCTGTCACGTTGGTAACCATGAGCACCGCGCATTCAGGGAACTTGCGCTTCAGCCTGTACGCCAGGATGAATCCGTCATCGTCGTTCTCCATCATCAGGTCTATCACCGCTATCTCCGGGGTGAAGCCCTGCAGTATCTCCTCCGCCTGTTTCCTGCCTGGAGCGGTCCTCGTGGCGTAGCCTCCTGCCTGGAACATCATGTCCATCTGCTCCAGGAAATCCGGATCGTCGTCCACGATAAGCACCTGTCTTTTATCGGCCATGGGTATCTCCTCTAGTTCTCGGGCCCCCTCCTGGGGAGCGTTACCGTAAAGGCGGTTCCAGTGGGACCCTGTTCAGGGTCGTGGTTGGAAACCACCGTGATCTGTCCTCTGTGCATCTTGACTATCCCGTACGTCACCGCCAGCCCGAGGCCGGTTCCCTCGCCCTTCTCCTTCGTGGTGAAGAAGGGTTCGAAGATCTTCTTCATGTTATCAGGCGAAATGCCCGTTCCAGTGTCCCTGATGGTTATGACCACCTTCTCGGCGTCGCCTGTGGTCTTCACCATGAGCCTTCCCTTTTCTCCCATTGCCTGGTATGCGTTGGAGACCAGGTTCGTCACCACCTGGGCGATCTGATCCTCGTCGAGCTCCGCCGCAGGATCCATGTCCTCGGCTATGTACTCCACCTGGATCCCCTCCGGTCTCCTCATGGGATCTATGATCTTCCGCATCAGATCAGGAACGTCCACCAGGGTCCTGGTCACCTTGTTCTGTCTTGCGAAGTCCAGAAGACCAGCCACTATCTTCTTGCACCTGTCGGCGTGGACGGCTATGGTCTTCAGGTCCTCGGCAAGTTCAGGGTTGTCCGGGTTCTCCTCCATCAGGGTATGCGCGTACATCAGCACCACCCCCAGAGGGTTGTTGACCTCGTGGGCGATACCCGCCGCCAGCTGTCCCATACCCGCCATTTTCTCGGCGTGCTTCAGGGCCACCTTCGCCCCGGCGAGCTGGTCGTTGGTCTCCGCAAGCTCTTCCACGGCGTTCTTGAGCTGCTCTATGGAGTAGGGCAGACACATCTCGCTCTCGGCCAGCCCTTTGTATATGGCCACCGCATGTTCCCTGCAGGTCTCATAACCGCAGGCCCCGCAGTTCAGCTCGTCCTCCAGGGTGAATTTTCCCATCCGCTCCATGATGCGGCTGATCTCCACCTCACCGGGGGTCTCCAGCCTTGTGTCCTTGGGGTTATAGGTCCTTGAAAGGTCTATGTCCCTGCAGCGGTCCATCACTATGTTCCAGTTGTTGAAGTTCACATCGCCAAGGTTCTCCCTTACATAGCGGCTGATCTTTGCCCTTCTTCTGAACAGGGGGGCCCTGCTGGTCATCCCAGGTCCCATGATGCACCCTTCACAGCAGAGTATCTCCAGGAGCCTGGCCTCCATGTCCCCGGACTGGAACTCTTTCAGGGCTTCTATGAAGTTGTCCTTCCCATCGGCGGTTACTATCTCTCCGGAGAGGAGGTCCTCCTTCATATCCGCGGCCTGAAGCATTCCCCTGTTTATGGGAAAGAGGGCTCCCAGACCAGGGGTTGGAGGGTTAAAGCTGCTCTCCTGCACCTTCTCGGGATCTATGCCCATCATCGACACCAGGCTTCGGAGCTCCGCAAAGGTGATGGAGGCGAAAACATCACTCTCCGGGTGGTCCTCGGCCTCTGCGCGCTTTGCCAGACACGGCCCGATGAAAACGTTCTTCACGTCTTCGCCGTAGAGTTTCTTCACTATCCTGGCCTGGGCCACCATGGGCGAAACCACAGGGGCCAGACTGTCCACCATGTCCGGCAGGTACTTCTCAACATAGGTCACCACCGCCGGACAGGATACAGCTATGTACCTCCTGTCGGGGTTCTCCTTGAGGAGTCTCCTGTAGGCGTGGGCCACCACATCTGCTCCGAAGGCTACCTGGCAGACCGGATCGAAGCCCATGGCCCTCATGGTACCCACCAGCCTGCCGGTGGAAACGCCAACGAACTCCGCCGGGAAACTGGGGGCGACTATGGCAGCCGCCCTTGCTCCGCTCCTGAGCAGCTCCAGCACCTTCAATGTGGAGCCCACCGCCTTCTTAGCGCCCCTGGTGCATACCTTCACGCAGTTGCCGCAGCCGATGCACCTCTCGGGAATAACCTCCGCCTGACCGCCCTTGATCCTTATGGCCTTGGCGGGGCACTCCCTGACGCAGGTATAGCAGACCCTGCACTTGTCGGGAATGGTCTCCACCAGTTTGACAGGGGGCATCCTACTTCATCACCTTTCTTTCGGCGTATCCGGTGTGAAGGAGTTCATGGGCTTTGTGGCTTCCCGGGGCACCCAGGTGCTCGTCGTAGAGTTTCTTCACCGATCTGTTGCTGTGGGAAACCCTCTGGGATGAAGCCTTGTCGATCGCGTAGAGGGCCTGCATCCTTGCCCGGACAACCTCAGGATCCTGGGAGAAGGGCTGCCCTCCCCCGGCGATACATCCTCCGGGGCAGGTCATGATCTCCACGAAGTGATACTCCTTCTCACCTTTCCTTATGGCGTCAAGCAGTTTCCTTGCGTTGCCCAGGCCGCTTGCCACCGCGGCGCTGAGCCTCAGTCCGCCGATCTCCACCGTGGCCTCCTTGATGCCCTCGAAGCCCCTGACCTCACGGACATCCAGCTGGGGGATCTCCTTCCCGGTGATCATATGATAAGCGGTTCTTACCGCCGCCTCCATCACTCCGCCGCTGGCACCGAATATCTTGCCCGCTGAGCTTCTCTCGCCCATTGGAGCGTCCGCGGGTTCCCCCGGGACCGTTGCCAGGTCTATGCCGAACATCCGGATCATCTTTGCGAACTCCCTGGTGGTCAGGACCGCGTCAACGTCCCTGAGGGCTCCCTCGCCCATACCCGGTCGGTCGCACTCGAACTTCTTGGCGGTGCAGGGCATGATGGAGACATGGAAGACCTTTCTGGGGTCAAGTCCTTTTTCCTTCGCCCAGATCCGCTTCACCACTGCACCCATCATCTGCTGCGGGCTCTTGCACGATGAAACGTTCTCCATGAGATCGGGATAGAACTGCTCCATGAACTTGATCCAGCCCGGGGAGCAGCTGGTGAACATGGGGAGCTTCCCGCCGTTCCGCACCCTGTCCACCAGTTCCGCGGCTTCCTCCATTATGGTAAGGTCAGCGGAAAAAGAGGTGGGGAAAACGTAGTCGATGCCCATTCTCTTCATCGCCCCGTTCATCCTGTCCACTATGTCCACGCCGGCCTTTATACCGAACTCCTCCGCTATGGAAACGCTTATGGCAGGGGCGTGCTGGGCAACAACGGTGATCTCCGGGTCCCTTATGGCCGAAAGCACCTCGGCGGTGCTGCTCTTCTCCGAGAGTGCACCTGTCGGGCAGACCATTATGCACTGGCCGCAGTTGATGCAGCTGGAGACGTTAAGGCCCTCTTCGAAGGCGCATCCTATGTGGGACCTGCTTCCCCTTCCCACGAAATCGATTGCGCTTACACCCTGGACCTCTTCACATACCCTGACGCACTTTCCGCAGAGTATGCACTTGTCCGGGTCGCGGACTATGGAGGGGCTGGATACGTCCAGGTCGTACCTGGACCTCTCGCCGGCGTACCTGCGCTGCCTGACGCCCAGTTCCTCGGAGAGGTCCTGGAGGGTGCAGGTGCCGTTGCGCACGCAGTAGAGGCAGTCATCCGGGTGGTTTGCAAGGAGCAGTTCAACGATGGTCCTCCGCGCCTCCAGCGCCTTTGCCGAATGGGTCCTTACGCTCATTCCCTCTGTAACCGGCTGCGAGCAGGATGGTATCAGCCTTCCGGTTCTCTGGTCCTCCACCACGCACATCCTGCAGGCTCCGCTGGGGGGAAGCCCCTCTATGTGGCAAAGTGTTGGTATGGAAATCCCGGCCCTGGCGGCAACCGTGAGTATGGTCTCTCCCGGTGCCGCTTCCAGGGTCCTGTCGTTTATGGTGATATTCATTACGTTCACCTTCCCTATTCAACCGTAACGGCGCCGAAGGGGCAGACCTGAAGGCATGTGCCGCAGGCGACGCACTTGTCGGGAATTATGTAGTGGGGACTCTTCACCGCGCCCATGATGGCATCGGTGGGACACTTCTTCGCGCACAGGGTGCAGCCTCTGCACTTCTCCGGGTCTATGGAGTATTCGAGAAGCTCGGTGCAGACGCCTGCGGGGCACTTCCTGTCGAAGATGTGCGCCTCGTACTCGTCCCGGAACCAGCGGAGGGTACTGAGGACCGGGTTCGGAGCTGTCTGACCGAGACCGCAGAGGCTGGTCTCCCTGATTACGCCTGCGAGCTTCTCCAGGTTCACTATCCCCCGGAAACGCTCCAGCGACTGTCTTCCTGTTTCACCCCGTCTGCCCCTGGTGATGGACTGGAGTATCTCCAGCATCCGCCTGGTGCCCTCCCTGCAGGGTATGCACTTCCCGCAGCTTTCACGCTGAATGAAGTCCATGAAGAACTTGGCCACATCCACCATGCAGGTGTCCTCGTCCATCACCACCAGACCGCCGGAGCCCATCATGGCCCCGAATTCGGTGAGTGACTCGTAGTCTATGGTGATGTCCACATGCTGGGAGGGTATGCAGCCTCCTGAGGGGCCTCCGATCTGCACGGCCTTGAACTTCCGTCCGCC
>DAINQE010000043.1:12754-15817 GCA_036743055.1 Candidatus Sabulitectum sp.
CCGGCACCCATTTTTATCACTATGTCCAGGTCAAAACCGCTGTCCAGGATGTTGGAACCCAGCAGTCCCCACTGCCTGGCCTGGGCGATGGCTGTCTTCAGCCTCTGCACCGCCAGGGGGTACTCCGCCCTGATGTATACGTACGCCTTCCTGGCGCCGATGGTGTAGGCGGCAATGGCCATGCCCTCGAGGAGCCTGTGTGGATCCCCCTCTATCACCGCCCTGTCCATGAAGGCTCCCGGATCGCCCTCGTCGGCATTACAGATCACGTACTTGGAGTCCGCCGGGGAATCCATGGCGAAGCGCCATTTCTTCCCTGTGGGGAATCCGCCGCCGCCCCTGCCCCGCAGGCCGCTTATCTCCACCTGAGTGCAGACCTGATCCGGGGTCATTCCCTTGAGGGCATCGGCAAAGCCCCTGTATCCGCCTCCGGCCATGTACTCGGAGATGCTCACCGGGTTTATCACGCCGCAGTTCTCCAGGACCCACCTGGTCTGCATTCCGAAGAAGGGGTGCTCGCCCATTAAAGGTACATCTTCCCAGGGCTCAGCATCCTGGGAATCATACTGGGCCATTGCCAGCTCACCGGGGATCTCACCTCTCTTGAGTACGGCATCCATGAGGTCGTTGACCCTGTCCTCTGTAACCGTCTTGAATGATATCCTGTTCCTTCCCGGAAGCTGCACGTCCACGATGGGCTCCACCGCGCAGTATCCCACGCATCCCACCTCTATCACGTCGGCATCGATCTTCTCGTGGGCAAGCCAGCTTTGCAGCACCGCAAGGGTCTTCCCGGCTCCGGCTCCCAGGCCGCATGTGCCGGTGCCAACGAAGATCGCCGGTCTGGAAAGACTGCGTCTGGTGAGCGAGTCGATGAGATCTTTCTGCCTGGAGGTGCACTCCTCACCTTCGTGGCATTCGGGTCCACCGGTGAAACAGCTTATTAGAGAAGGGCATGGCTTTTCGGGAGTATGCCAGCAGCTCTCACAGCACATCGTCATTCTCTCCTCCATGCTACTCCGCCTTTCTTCTGTAGGAATCCAGGATGCCGGCGACCGAATCCGCCTCCACCCTGGCGTGGAACTCCCCGTTGACCGCGATCACAGGAGCAAGGCCGCAGGCTCCGATGCAGGCAACCACCTCAAGGCTGAAAAGACCGTCCCTGGTGGTGCTGCCCGGCTTTATCCCAAGCTCGTTCACGATCGAATCGAGAACCTTCGCCGAGCCCTTCACGTGACAGGCGGTTCCCCTGCACACCTGTATGTGGAAACTGCCCATGGGCTCGAACCTGAACTGATTGTAAAAGGTAGCCACGCCGTATATCTTGCTCGCGGGAAGGTCGAGGAACGCACCGATCCTCTCCACTGAGCCTCTGGAGAGGAATCCCTCCGCCTCCTGGAGCTCCTGAAGGATCGGTATCAGTCTGTCCCGTCCCGCGCCGGTATTGGCTTCCAGTATATCATCTATGGTTTTCATCTGCTCTTTCCTTCCGCGGACTGTCTTGCGAAGTAAGCAACCTTCTCCAGCGCCGCCGTAACGTCCCTGTTCTCGAGAAAGACCCATTCCGGAACCCTGAGGGGAACAGGGGCATAGTTCAGTATTCCACGAACACCCGCCTCCACAACCCTGTCGGCAACCTTCTGTGCCGCTTCCGCCGGCACCGTGAGAATTGCAACCGAAATGCGTTTTTCCTCTATTACCTCTTCTATCTTTCCCTGGGGATAACACATGCATCCGCTTATCATCCGCCCTGCCTTCGTGGCGTCGCTGTCGAAGGTTGCCACCACCTTCAGCGCCGACCTCCGCCCCCTGAGGAAGGAAACGATGGCCCTTCCCAGATTGCCCATTCCCACCAGGGCCACCTGCGCAGGCTCATCACCGTCGATGACCCTTCCTATGCTCTTTGACAGGTCCTTGACCCTGTAACCCTTGTTGGGGCTTCCGGTGTAGCCTATCGCCATCAGGTCCCGTCTCACCTGCGCCGGTGTCACGCAGGCCATGGAGGCCAGCTGGTGGGAGAACAGATGCACCGTTCCAGGTTCCACGCGGCCCTCCAGAAGCCACCGGTATAAACTGAGCCTTTCAACTGTCTTGTCGGGGATCAAGTTATCCTCAGTTCATTCTGTAACGCTGTTACTGTTTTCACAACTACCATATTCTAACGAAAAGGTTCCTTCGGTCAACCCCCTCTCGTTGACTTGACCTTCCTTCGTTGGTAGAAAACCCATCGGAGGTGGCAATGAGGTGGTTAGTGATAGTTAATCCTCTTGCAGGCGGCGGTGCCGCCGGGAAGCGCTGGATCGGTGTTTCCAGCATGCTTGAGGACATGGGTATAAGGTACTCCGCCAGGTTCACCGATTCCCCGGAGACCACCAGAGCCCTCACCGCGGAGGCTGTCGACTCCGGTTTCGAAGGGATAGCCGTTTACGGCGGCGACGGCACCGTATCCGATGCAGCCTCAGTTTTGTCAGGGAGCCTGGGTGTTGCCCTGGCCATCCTCCCAGCGGGTTCCGGGAACGACTGGGCCCGGTCGCTGGGCTACCTCAGCCCCTCTCCCCTCTCCTCGGCGCGGGCCATGAAGAGAGGAAGTTTCAAGGTCACTGACACGGGCAGTGCGGAATGGAATGGGTCATCCAGGTTTTTCCTCAACTCCGCCGGGATGGGTTTCGACGCCTTCGTTCTGCAGAGGGCGGTCTCTTTGAGGAGGGTACTTCCTCTTAACAGGGCCTGCTATATAGCCAGCCTTCTCATCTCCGCCCTGATCCCGCCGGTCTGGGAAGGGGAACTTTCCTGCGACGGTAAGATCTTTCACACCGGCTACTACCTTACCTTCACCGCAGGTGTGGGTGCTTACAGCGGCGGCGGGATGATGCTGGCGCCCTCGGCGGTCCCCTGGGACCGGGAACTCGACGGATTATGCCTCTCTTCCCTGGGCTTCTTCAGCATACTGCGCAATCTGAGAAGGATATTCTCCGGTACTCTGGCCGAAACGAAATGGTCCAGTGCGGCAAGGGGAGAGAGGATGACCGTAAGGCGTACAGGAGGACGGCCGCTGCTCCTCGA
>DAINQE010000043.1:15917-22059 GCA_036743055.1 Candidatus Sabulitectum sp.
ACATCCGGCGACGGTTTTGCCGGGCGACCGGGTCCCGATCCACGGATCGCGGCAAAAGGGTACTCCGGGAGATGATCCGCAAGGGCTTTCTTCACACCGGCGGTGGTCTTGTTGCTGAGAACGCACACAGGCCCTCCCCATTTGAAAAGGGCATCCAGCATCGGGGTAACACCGGGGAACAGCTCCGCCTCTGAATCCGTCTGCCGGGCGTACATGGAGCTGATCTCGCAGGAGAGCGGGGCGTTCCACTGCTCCGGCACCCCCAGCCCCTCCAGCAGGGCCTCTACCCCGGATCCCACCAGTGATCTTATCCTCTCCCGGGACACAGGGGCCATACCGATGTTCGCTATCGCCTCGTTCACCACCCTTGTTATGTCCGGAAGGGTGTTGAGAAGTGTTCCGTCCAGGTCAAGCACTACTGCGTCGTATCTCATTGGCCCCCTTCCATGGGCTGGGTGTAGAGAGAACAGGCTATCGTGGCCGTCTCCCTGATGAGTTCGCCCAGTGGTTCGGACATTCCCGAGGGCCTCCAGGCTCCGGGAACGGTAATGTCAGCCTCCAGAACGGAAACCGCGATTACCGAAGCGGCAAGGTACGACCCCTCCATGGAAGGGTGCGAGCCGTCGGCGGCGTAAAGGTCCAGCAGGAAGAACACTCCCTGAAGCATTGCGAAGGCCCTTCCGCAGGGCGCAACGGGGCAGCCGTGAACATATCCCATCCTGGAGTAGCCCTCCTCAAGGCCATGCAGCATCAGAGGATCGTTCTTCCTGGGCCATGTCATGAGGAACGACGGCTGTATACCCTCCGCGGCGCAGAGAAGGGCGAGACTGTCGCCGTACTGATACGTCAGACGCGGATTGATTACCGGCATGCAGCTCTGCTCCTGGAAGATCGCCATGTCGATGTCGCCGTTCTCAAGAAGCCATCTCAGCTCCTGGTCGTTCCAGTGGTCCTGTAAAGTGGCTCCTCCCATGGTGTGGCTGAGGGTGATCAGGGTATCCACCGTGACAGAACCGAAAAGACTGTCGGTGATGGTCCACAGGCCTCCATTGCCGAAGGTGTAGCTGTTCCCCACGAAGAGCATGGTGGTGGAAGCTGCAAGAACCGAGGAAAGCAGCAGTACCGTCATAGTGCGCCTCCAGTAACCGTTACTTTTATTGTGTGCATCGCCGGGGCATTGGATACCTGAACGAGATAGACCCCCGGGGGGACGCCGGTGAACACCGCGGTGCCTCCGCCTGCGGCGGAAGTCCTCTCCACGATCCTTCCGGACATGTCGATCAGACTCACCGAAACGTCCGTTCCTATGCCTTCCGGGAGGAGGATGCCGATCGTTCCGCAGCGGGAAGGGTTCTGCAGAACCGATACCAGCGGCTGCTCCGTACCCTGTTCCTCGAGACCCATGCCCTCCAGGGTTCCCAGGGAGTCGGTCCTGAGCACCAGGCCGTTGTAGAGATCATCCGCGAAACAGCCTGAGACGGCGAACCCCCCATCGGTGCATGTGGTCACGTCCAGCCCGTAGTCCACCGTGCCGCCGCCGTGGGTCGTTGTCCAGAGCAGATCACCATCCAGGGAGAACTCCGCAAGGAAAATGTCCGAACGGTTCACCTCGGACATGGGCAGGTCGTTGGTCCAGCCTGTGACGATGATCCCCTCCCCGGTGGCATCGGCAGCCGAGGCCGAGAGCCAGCTTTCGCCGTAGAGAGTGACCGTCCAGTCAATTGACAGCGAGCCATCGAGCTTCATGAGGAACAGTCCGCCAATCTGGCCGTTCTCCCCGGTGATGGCGTTGCAGACCATGATGCACCCTTCATCCAGCGGCAGAAGCTCCACCGGGCTGAACCTTCCCGACTGGGGAATGAAGTGCAGGACCTCCATGGAGCCAGGGAAGAACAGGGCAACATCCCTTTCCCATCCGTTAAGCCCTGTGGATCCCAGAACGCAGGTCTCGCCGTCCACCAGGGAGACAGAGACCACCTCCATCTGAACATCGGGAAAAAGCTGGTTGGAGAGCACCTCCATATCCTGGTTAATCACCGCAACCCTTACCGGGCCATTGCTGGGATCGTCATTCCCGGCCAGCAGAAGGTGCTCCATGCCGGGAAACATGGACACCCCGCCCATGAACTGGTCCTCAAATGCCGGATAGCGGGATTCAGCTCCACCCACCTGAAGAACGACCACTGAGTTCTGAAGCGGTTTGCGCACCAGTATGGTCTTCTTCCCGGAAAAGCTGCAGAGCTGCATCGCTTCTCCCTGGCTTCCCAGATAGTAGCCCTGGGTGGATTCACCAGAGTTGTCAAGGTAGCTGAGGTAGGTGTCAGGAACGGCTCCGGGGAAATCCCTGATGTTGCTCACGGTGAAATAACCGTTTGAGTTCTGTATGGTCCCGATCGTCCGTATTTCCCCTTCTCCCGACACCTCGCTGAGGAAAACGGGAAGAGCGAAAATCGCAAGCAGCTGCAGCATGGTTCAGTTGACCTGAAGCAGATAGACCTTTGGCCAGTCCATCGGGTCCGTGTCGTAGGCCAGCATCCCCTCCGGAGAGATGGAATACCTGGCGTCGGGGTCTATGGTTCCGTCTGGAACGGCAATGTGCAGAAGCTCTCCTTCCGGCGTGTAGACCCTGAAATACGGGGACCCTGAATCACCCATCCTTACCCAAAGAAGGCCGCCGGCGTCGACACCCACCTCCTCGGCTATGTTCCTGTGCGTGGCGGAGACGGGTTGTCTGGACCTGTCCAGCGAGGTTTCGCCGTTCTCCATGGTAAGGGAGATGGCAAGTTCCTCCTCTGCAAGCTCTTCCTCGGATAGAGGTATTCTCTCCCGCTCCTCGGATATCTCCAGAAGCGGTCCTCCATCACGCTGGTAACAGGCAAGCCTGAACAGAGAATCGCTTACCAGGACAAGGACCGCTTCCCCGCCCGGACCAGCGGCAAAGGCAAAATCCGGTGCTTCATCGGAGTTCACCATTCCCCCGCTCATCTGCATGGGGTGGCTTTCATACACAACTGCGGGTTCGCTGCCTCCCTCGAAGGCAACGAAGTCCATGGATACCGAAGGAGGGCTGCCCTCCCGGATGTCCATGAAGATATCCGTGGCCAGTAACCGGTCACCGGCACCCTTTATCCTCACGGGAGGCACCGGGAAGAAACCTGTGATCTCATCTGTGAAAGCTCCCGTGGAGTCGAACATCAGCAGCTTTCCCCCTGCCAGGTCCGATGCAACGAAGCCTCCCCTTACAACGGCGAGGCCCAGGGGCATCGTGTACTCACCCGGCCCTGAGCCCCTTCTCCCTGCGGTGAACAGCTCCTCCCCCTCCGGTGTGAAGACCTGCAGGGATACCTTGCCGGCGTCCAGCACCGCCACATTCCCATCAGGGGTGAAGGCGGCGTCTGCGATGAAAGCGAACACATCGGGACCTTCTCCGAACTCTTTTCCCAGGGTATCCGCAGCTGTGATGGTAATGGTATCTGGGAATTGAGAACCGTTCCCGTTCTCCAGGCAGGGTTCCTGTGTGTCCCCGCATCCCCAGAGCAGCATCAGGGAACCTGTGGCCATAATGCCAGCGATCTTCATGAACAGCTCCTTTTCTTTCAACGGTGTTGTTCATATTATTATGCAACGAAAACTGAAGGAGGGCACGATGGCACGCAAGTTTCTTGACGAACTCACCGACGAGGAGAGGACCGAATTCCTCTCCTTCTGTGAGAAGAAGGTGTTCCTGGCTGATCAGGAGATAATCCGAAAGGGAGAGAACTCCAGGGACCTCTATCTCATCCAGCAGGGCGCTGCGAAGGCCAGCGACAACTGGGACGAGGATTCCGTTCCCCTGGCGATATTCTCCGAGTGGGACGTTTTCGGCGAAATGTCGTTCCTGGAAGGCTCTCCCAGATCGGCAACGGTGCTGGCCACCGAGGACAGCGTTCTTTACAGCATGTCCTGGGGCAAATTCAGCGAGTTCCTGGAAAAGAAGCCGGCAATTGCCGCCAAGCTCCTGCTCAGGTTCACCGACGTCCTCATCAAGCGCCTCCAGTTCATCGACGAGGCCTTCACCACCATAGCCGTGGCGAACCGCGACATGAAGAAGAACATGAATGAGATGCGAAAGGTGCTCAAGGGCTAGATCCATCCCCGGGGGGCGCTTTTGGCGCCCCTCTTTTTTTTGGAGCAGCATGGCGAACACGTGTCCCTGGGCCGTTACCCCGGGAATCATGAAGGACTACCACGACGAAGAATAGGGCGTTCCCGTTCATGACGACGGAAAAATGTTCGAATTCCTGGTGCTTGAAAGCGCCCAGGCGGGGCTCAGCTGGCTTACCATACTGAAAAAGCGGGAGAAGTACCGGAGGGCTTTTGCAGGATTCGATCCCCGGAGGGTGGCGGCCTTTTCCACGGAAAAGGTGGAAGAGCTCTTGCTCGACCGCGGGATCATCAGGAACAGGATGAAGATAGAAGCGGCGGTAAACAACGCGGGTGTGTTCCTGGACATCGCCGGAAAACACGGGTCATTCTGCGAATTCATATGGAGCTACACCGAAGGAGAACCGATCGTAAATCATTATCGGGAACTGTCGGAAGTACCGGCCAGCACACCCCTCTCAACCAGGATCAGCCGTGATCTGAAGAAGATGGGATTCAGGTTCTTCGGGCCGGTCATATGCTATTCCCACATGCAGGCAACAGGCATGGTCAACGATCACATGACCTTCTGCCGGCGGCATGGAGAAATCGCACTTTTCAGGAAACCTGTTCATTAGTATGATATTCAGTTAAGTATCTTTTTCTGAAACCCATGGTTGGAGTTTCGTGAAAAGTATTGTTATATTCCTTCTGCACGCCATGAAAGATTTTCGGTCCAAACATAAAGGTGAATGATGAGAGACAGAATCCTGGGACTGGACAGGCAGACCCCGCTGCTTGACGGGTCAACGGTTACCTATGTTAATCTCGACAACGGAGCCAGCACTCCCCCGATGATGGACGCCGTTGAAGCCCTGGAGCGTTTCATGCCTTTCTATTCAAGTGTTCACAGGGGCACAGGCTTCAAGTCCAGGCTCAGCACCAGGGCCTTCGACCAGGCCCGTGAGGTCATTGCCGAGTTCGTGGGAGCGAATCTGGAGCACAACACCGTCATCTTCGGCAAGAACGCTTCCGAAGCCATAAACAAGCTCTCCCACAGTCTTCCCCATGGAGATGACTGCGTTGTAATGACCACCCGCATGGAGCACCATTCAAACGATCTGCCCTGGCGGGATCACTACAGGGTGGTCCATGTCGACATACTTCCCGACGGCAGGCTGGATGAGAACGACTTTGACAGGAAGCTGGAACTGCACAAAGACAAGCTCGCCCTGGTGGCCGTTACCGGAGCGGCCAATGTCACCGGCTACCTGCAGCCTGTTCACAGGCTTGCCAGAAAGGTGCACGAGGCCGGGTCCCTGATCCTCATCGACGCCGCCCAGCTTGCGCCCCACAGGGCCATCGACATGAAACCCGACGACCACCCTGAGCACCTTGACTTCATAGTACTCGCCGGGCACAAGATGTACGCACCCTACGGCACCGGATGCCTCATCGGACCCAGGCATGTGTTCATGGAGTGTTCACCTGACTACAGCGGCGGCGGAACGGTGAATGTGGTAACCCCCACCGAGGTCTACTGGGCCGGTCTTCCCGACAAGGAGGAAGCCGGAAGCCCCAACGTTCCAGGGGCGATAGCCATGGCCGCCTCCGCCAGGGCGCTGATGAAGCGCACCATGAAGAAGGTGGAGGAGCACGAAGTGGAACTCACGAAGTACGCCCTCACCGAGCTGCAGAAGATTCCCGGAATGATAATCTACGGCGAAAGCGATCCCGAAAAGCTTGACAGGGTCGGCGTGATACCCTTCAACCTGGAAGGCGTTCACCACTCCCTCCTCGCCGCCATACTTGGCTATGAAGGCGGCATAGGGGTCAGGAGCGGATGCTTCTGCGCCCACCCCTATGTGGTCAGCCTTCTCGGTCTCTCACATGAGGAAGCCGAGAACTGGCGGGTGGAGTTCCTCGCCGGCGACAAGTCCAGGATGCCGGGCATGGTAAGGATGAGCCTGGGCTGCTACAGCACCAGGGAGGACATCGACAGGCTTATCACCATGCTCAG
>DAINQE010000044.1:0-9078 GCA_036743055.1 Candidatus Sabulitectum sp.
GTTTCATACCGTGAGGCCAGCGGCTCGAAGGACATCCTGTGCAACGGTGAAGGCCCCAGATCCTTCAGGGCTTTCAGATGAGCCGCGGTTCCGTACCCCTTGTGTCTGTCGAAGCTGTATCCGGGGTGTTTCCCAGCCGCTTCCATCATCATATCATCCCGGGTCACCTTGGCGATTATGCTGGCGGCGGCTACTGACAGGCTCCTAGAATCACCCTTTACGAGAAAGAGGGATGGATGCCCCAGACCGGGGACGCCGTTCCCGTCCACAAGGAAGAGGTCGCATTTTTTCGCAAGAGGTTCCATTGCCCTTCTGAAGGCGGTGCGCACCGCCCAGGCCATCCTGTTGGCGTCTATCTCCCGGGGGGTTACCACTCCGGTGGCGAAGGCTTCAGCTTCTTCGGTAACAACGGAGAACAGCTCCCTCCGCCGCCTGTCGGTGAGTTTCTTGCTGTCGTTCAGCAGCGGGTGATGGAAATCCGGGGGAAGGATAACAGCAGATGCAACAAGAGGGCCTGCCAGAGGCCCTCTTCCCGCTTCGTCAACACCGGCTATGCGCCCGTAGCGCTCCCGGTGCTCCTGATCGAAAAGGAACAGTGGGTTCACTATCCCTCGAAGGTTCTCCGCTCCTTGATCCTGGCGGCTTTACCTGTCTTCTTGCGAAGGTAGAAGAGCTTGCTGCGGCGCACTTTTCCGCGCCTTGCAAGTTCGATCTTCGCAATGCGGATGGAGTGAAGGGGGAACACCCTCTCCACGCCTACGCCGCCGGAGATCTTCCTTACGGTGAAGGTCTCGTCGATGCCTCCGCCCCTTCTGGAAAGAACGGTTCCCTCGAATATCTGCACCCTGACCTTGTCGCCTTCTACAACCTGGTAATGGACCTTTACGGTGTCACCAGCCCTGAAGTCCGGCAGATCGGTCCTGGTCTGCAACTGCCCGACGCTTCTCAGCAGTTCATCCATCGTCCTGCTCCTTTGCACGGTCTGCCTCCCTCATGAGTTCGGCAAACCTCTTTTTCAGTTCATCCAGTTCACAATTCTCAAGCATTTCAGGCCGCACCGTCATGGTTTTCTCCAGGGCCGCCCTGAAACGCCACTCAGCTATTCTTGCGTGGTTTCCGGAGAGAAGCTCTTCGGGAACCGTCATTCCTCTGTAGTCCGCCGGCCTTGTGTACCTGGGATAATCCAGCAGGCCCGTTGCGAAACTGTCGCTCTTTGCCGATTCCAGCCTGCCCAGAAAACCGGGCAGCCATCGGAATACGGCCTCTATCAGGAACATGGCAGGTATCTCCCCGCCTGATACGACCGCGTCTCCCACACAAATCTCGTCGGTAACCGCCTCGCTGCGGAACCGCTCGTCGACCCCTCCGTACCTTCCGCAGAAAACGATCAGCTTTCCGCATGACGCCAGTTCACGGGCATAATCCGTATCCAGGCGTCTGCCCTGGGGGGTCATCAGGGCTACCCTGGCGTTATCCCGCCAGGGTATCTCTTCCAGGGTATCGAACAATGGCTCCGGTCTGATCACCATTCCGGCTCCGCCGCCGAACTGGTAGTCGTCTATGGAGCCCCTGGCGTCCACAGGGTGATCCCTCAGGTCGAAGAGCTCCACGGAAGCAATGCCCTTCCCTATTCCCCTGCCCACTATCCCCGAGCTGAGGAATACCGAAAAAAGCTCCGGAAAAGCGGTCGCCACGGCGACCTTCAGGGCAGGTCCTATGACTCCAGCTCCTCCAGACCCTGGGGCAGGTCCACCGCAATGGTCCTCTCCCCGGGATCGACCTCTCCAGTGAGCGCCATGTTCAGGGGAACGGGGAAGATCCCCGCCTCTCCCATCACCAGCAGCTGCGGGTTGGTGCTGTTGTACTGCACCTCCTCCACCGCATAGCGTTTTCCGTTGGAAAGGATGGTGAACCCCCGGAATCCGTGGACCGGGAGCGGAAGGTCATCCCGAAGGACGGTGGAAAGTTCGGCGGTAACCGTGCTTCCCCTGAGGGCCTCGCCCTGCTCCCTGGTGTAAACCCCTTCGCAGTCAACCGTGATCCGCTCGTTGTCCTTCTTGCGGGAACGGTTAACCGTGAAGGGTTTCTCACCTATGTAAAGAACCGAACCCTCATCAAGTGCGGCTGCGGGACCAAGCACGAACAGCTTGAGTATCAGCCTGCCCTTGAGACCGTGGGTTCTTTCGACGTATCCGTAGGTTACCTTTTCTTCCATGAAAAACCTGCTAGTCCACTATCTCTATAGTGGCCTTCTCACCCTTCCTCGCCGCGGCCGAGCGGACTATCATCCTCATGGCCTTGGCTATCCTGCCTTCCTTGCCGATTACGCGGCCGAGATCCGCGTCTTCGACCCTGAGCTCGTAGACAGTCATGTCTTCCCTGGTGGTCTCTTCGACGGAAACACCGTCGGGATTCTCGACCAGGGTGCGGGCCATGTGTTCAACGAGTTCTTTCATCTTATCCTCCGGTTGTGTGGTTTCGGGTCATACATCCAGGTATCAGCTGTTTCTGCTCTCGCCCTTGATGAACACGGTTTCCGGTTCCACTCCCTCTTCACCGTGAAGGATCCTGTTCCACTTCGCCATGGTTCCGGTCTTGCGAAGCAGGCTCTTCATGGTGTCGGTGAGCTGGGCCCCGTGGCCGAGCCACTTGAACACCTTCTCTTCGTCGACCTTGAGCTCAAGGGGCTTCCGCAGGGGATCATAGTATCCAAGTATTTCGATGAAGCTGCCGCCACGGGCCTTCCTGGCATCGGCAGCAACTATTCTGTAGAAGGGAGTCTTAGCGCTTCCCATCCTTCTCAGCCTGATCTTGACCAATCGTTTCCTCCTGTTCCACGGCTCAGCCGGGTCTAGCGGAACATTCCCGCCATTCCACGGCTGGAGCGCATCTGTTTCATCATCTTCTTCATGGTTCTGTATTCCTTGAGGAGGCGGTTCACGTCCTGAACCGTGGTGCCGCTTCCCCTGGCGATCCTCTTGCGTCTGCTTCCGTTGATTATCTCCGGCTTCAGCCGCTCCTTCACCGTCATGGAGTCCATTAGCGCTTCCATCCTGGTGAACTGAGACTGGTCGAGGTCGATACCCGCCGGCCTCATTCCGCTGGGAAGCATGGAAACCAGTTCCGCAAGGGAACCCATCTTCCTGATCTTCTTCAGTTCCTTCCTGAAGTCCTCCAGGTTGAAGGAATTGGTCCTGAGCTTCTTCTGAAGCTTCACCGCTTCCTTCTCGTCGAACATCTCCTGGGCCCTTTCCGCCAGACCCACGATGTCACCCATGCCCAGTATCCGGCCGGCAAGCCTTGACGGCTCGAACTCCTCCAGGCCTTCCACACCCTCGCCTACTCCCATGAACTTTATGGGCTTACCGGTAACGGCCCGGAAAGAAAGGGCGGCGCCGCCGCGGGAATCGCCGTCCATCTTGGTGAGCACGGCGCCGGTGAAGCCTATCTGCTTCTGGAACTCCACCGCCACGTTCACCGCGTCCTGACCTGAAAGGCCATCCAGAACAAGGAGGGACTCGTCGGGTTTCGACACCTCACGGACCCTCTTAAGCTCCTCCATGAGAGGCTCGTCTATGTGAAGCCTTCCGGCGGTGTCCACTATCACCACGTCGTGGTACTGGAGAACCGCCTGACTCAGGGCTTCCTTCACCACCAGGGACGGGTCCTTCTGCTGCCTGTCGCAGTGGAAAGCGGCGCCTGCCTTTCCAGCCATGACCTCAAGCTGATCTATGGCCGCCGGTCGCTGAAGGTCAGCCGCCACCACCATGCATCTGCGGTTCTGGCGCTTCTGCAGGTGCCAGGCGAGCCTTGCCGCCGTGGTGGTCTTTCCCGAACCCTGAAGACCGAGAAGAAGGATCACGTGAGGGGGCTTTCCGGTAAGCTGCAGCTTTTCCCCGGTACCTCCCAGAAGCTCCACAAGCTGGTCGTTCACTATCTTCACCACCTGCTGCCCCGGGGTAAGGCTCTTGAGAACCTTCTCACCGGAGGCTTTCAGGGTCACTTCCTTAACGAAGTCCTTTGCGACCTTGAAGTTCACATCGGCTTCCAGGAGGGCTCTTCTGACCTCCCTCATGGAGTCGGCGATGTTCTTCTCGTTCAGCACCCCTCTTCCGGAGAGGTTCCTGAATGTGTCACCAAGACGCGAAGACAGCTTATCGAACATTAATTATCCTTATAAAACGTTGTTCGTTCCCGTTGCACTCCTTCGGCAGGGTACAGAAACCCCACCCAAGTGTCAAGCAATTATAACTTAAGCCCTGGAAGTGTCAAACGGGGTCAGAAGCGGGTTTCCCCGTGACCCGAGGGGCAGCGTATCATCCGGTCATCGCCGTCGACCAGCATCTCGAAGGCTTCCGTGGTCACAGGGCATATCAGGAGGGACTCGGGAAGCAGTTCCCCGGGGATGGCTGAGTATGTGGAGTCGTTGCGGAACTCAAGCTCCCCCATCTGGAAAACCAGCTCCTCCCGTATCATCCTGCAGGCGTTCCTGTTCAGTCTGTCCCTTATCATATCCAGGTCGGGAGCGTCCGAGGTTTCCGTTCCGCATCCTGCAAGGAGGAACAGAATCACCACAGCGGGGGCTAAGGGTTTCATTTCATTACCCTGAGGGTCCTCACGGCTGAGGCCGGATTAGAAGAGGAAGTTACGAAGGAACCGCTCACCAGGATGTCCGCTCCCGCCCTTACAAGGTCGCCTGCGTTCTCCCCGGTAACACCGCCGTCCACCGACACCGATGCTTCGAACCTGCCGGCCCGGTTGAGCATTTCCCTCACCTGCCTGATCTTCGTGTGCATGGAGTCCAGGTGTCGCTGGCCTCCGTATCCAGGGTTGACGGTCATCACCAGCACAAGGTCAAGAAGGGGGGCCGTCCACTCCACCACATCGGGGGATGTGGCCGGATTCAGGGCAATGCCCGGCTTGCAGCCCAGTTCCTTTATCCTGCCAAGAAGCCTGTGCAGGTGTTTCTCGGAGCTTTCCGGGTGAACCGTTATCCAGCTGCATCCCGCATCGGCGAAGGCCTCCGCAAGGTCAGCTGGTCTGTCAACCATCAAATGGGCGTCCACAGGAATGGAAACCGCTTCGCAAATGGACCGGGCAACTCCGGCGCCAAAGGTAAGAACCGGAACGAATACGCCGTCCATCACATCGAGGTGGATCATGTCGGCTCCGGCTTTCTCCATCTCCATGGCGGCCTGGGCCAGCCGGCCGTGGTCGCAGCCAAGGAGCGAAGGAGCAACCCTTATCACCATTGCCCCCAGCCTCCCCCGCCGGTTCTTCCAACCACAACGGTAACCGTGTCACCCCTGGAGCACTGTCCCCCGGAGGGTGGAGCCTGTTCCAGAACGGTGCCTTCCTTGAGGATATCGGTTATAGTCCTTTCCTCGCCTATCACGAACACAAGGCCCCGGGATGAGGCCAGGCTGTCCGCCTCGGCCACTGAAAGGCCGGTTAGTACCGGTATCCCTGTCCATCCGGAGGAGACAAGGAGCCTTATGGGCCGCCTCACGGAGATGCTGTCGGTGTATCTGGGGGCAACTGCTATCACATGCCCCTCGGGAACCGACGGGTGGGGTATCCTTGTTCTGCCTGCGGAGTACAGCTGCCAGTCGGCGATCTTCTCCTCGGCGTCGGTGGCGGAGAGTCCTATGAGCGAATCGGGGTGAAAGGCCCTGAACAGCGGCCCCACGTTCCAGAAGATGTTGACCGGCGCCCCCTGGGGAACCTGTGTACCCGGAGGCGGATCCTGCCTGGTGACCAGGCCCATGGTCTCGAAATCGCCGTACTCGCTCCACTGCCCGGCCAGCACCAGGTTCCCGCCTTCGATAAGGCTCTGGGCCTCCGCCCTGGTGAGCCCGGTGACGTCGGGGACCGAAACGGGAGCGGCGGATGAACCCATTGATGAAAGGAAAACAGGGGTCTCGAAGACCATGGGAGCAGAGAGGGTTCCCGAGAGGAAACCCAGACCGGCACCCACAACGAGAAGCAGCACGAAAAAGGCGGCTCTGTTCAATTCATACTTCCTTCGATGTTTCCGCAGGTCAATAAATACCCCTGACCAGACGCTTTCGCAACCTTCACTGGAAAAAACCGATGGCCCACACTGCAACGGGCGCCAGCACAAGCGCAGGGAGGTAATTGGCGAGCCTGATGGACCTCAGTTCCATCATGTGAACGGATATACCCAGCATTATCACCCCGCCGGCGGCGGACATCTCCGTTACCATTGCTTCCGTGAGGATGCCGCTGAAGAACGACGCCCCAAGGGTAAGGGAGCCCTGCACCGCGAGCACCACCAGCGCCGAAGCGGTAACGCCCATGCCGAACACGCTGGCGAAGGCCAGGGCGGCAAAGCCGTCGAGCATGCTCTTTACCAGCAGCAGGGAGCTGTCTCCAGCAAGACCATCCTGTATCGACCCCAGTACGGTCATGGGACCCACGCAGAAGACCAGGGAAGCGGTAACGAACCCCTGGCTGAACCTCCCCCGGGAGAGGAACGGCGATGAGGCGGCCCTTCGCTCCAGGGTGTCCCCCAGGGAATCAAGCCGCTTCTGTATTCCCAGGGCTTCGCCGATGATCCCCCCCAGGGCGACGCTGCCCAGCACAATGAGGATGTTCTGTGTGGCAAGGGCCATCTTTACCCCGAGGACCACCACCACAAGGCTCATCCCTGTGATAACGGTTTCCTTCATACGCGGGGGAAGGCCGGCTCCCAGGAGACTCCCCAGGGTTCCCCCGGCGATCACCGTGGCGGTGTTCACAAGTGTTCCGGTCATGAATCTCCCTCCCCCGGTGATGATGAACTGAAACGCCCCCTTGAGGAAGGATTATAATCCGCGTGGCAGCCTTCAACCAAAACAGCGGAAACGGATTTTGCACATTGAAAGTCATCCTTCTTGGTACAGGAACTCCCAACGCCGAACCTGACCGTTCAGGTCCATCGGTGGCCATTACTCACCGAGGGGAATCCTGGGTGGTGGACTGCGGCCCCGGAGTTGTGAGAAGGGCCTCGGCAGCCGCACGGGCAGGGAACCCGGAACTGGAACCCCGCAATCTCAGGAAACTGCTACTGACGCATCTTCACTCCGATCACACCGCCGGGCTGGCGGACATCATGCTGACCCCGTGGGTCCTGGGCAGGAATGCGCCTTTGAGGATAACCGGCCCGGAAGGAACAGCCGCCATGGCCTCCTCACTCACGAAAGCATACAGCGCGGACATAAGGGAGAGGCTGGAAGGCCTGGAACCCGCAAATCATGAAGGCTGCAAGACCGAGGTGGAGGAGATAAGCGGGGAAGGAACCCTCAGCACAGGAGAGGTGCGCATCAGCTGTTTCAGGACGAACCATGGAGGTCTGCCCTCCTGGGGGTACAGGTTCGAATCAGAGGAGGGCGCCGTTGTGGTTTCCGGAGACACAGCGCCCTTTCAGGGAATGACGAAGGCGTATGAAGGATGCCAGGTACTTGTCCACGAGGTTTATTCAAGCACAGGGTTCATGAACAGGGAGGAGGAGTGGAAGCGTTATCACAGCTCCGTTCACACCTCAGCCGACGAGCTTGCCCGAATAGCTTCGCAGGTAAGACCGAAACTCCTGGTCCTCTACCATCAGCTTCTCCACGGGGTTGACGAGGAAACGCTAATGAAGGAGATAAAGAGAACATATTCTGGCGAGGTGGTCTACGGGAAAGACCTGCAGACCTTCTCCGCAAGGGAGATCCGATGAAAACCGAACACACCTGCTCCGACCTCAGGGACGAACTGGCCAGGGACCGTACCGAGATGGCCAACGAAAGGACCCTTCTTGCATATGTGCGAACGGCGATAATGCTCCTCGCGTCTGGCATTACCCTCCTCAAGCTCCTAAAGGTGGACAATGAACTGAGGATCCTCGGCTGGGTCCTCATCCCCCTTGCTCTGGCGGTTGGGGTGCTGGGCTACCGCAGGTACAGCATAGTGCGGAAAGACCTTAAGAAGCTCTACTGAGGGGGCGAGTCCCCTTCAGCGGCTGAACCGTCAAGGCCTATCTCGTCCGCAACGGTCCTCATTCCGTCTATAACGTCCTGTATCAGCTCGGCGATCTCAACACCCAGCATTTCAGCACCCTTTTCCATTATCTCCCTGCTGGCGCCGGCGGCGAAGTGCTTCGTGTTCCACTTCTTCTTCACCGACTTCACCTTCAGGTCGAAAAGGCTCTTCGAGGGGCGAACCAGTACGCAGGCGGTAACCAGGCCGGTGAGCTCGTCTATGGCGTAGAGGTACTTCTCCATGATGTGCACCGGCTCCACGTCGGTGCAGATCCCCCAGGCGTGGGACATCACCGCGCGGATGTAGTCCTCGGGCCACCCCTTTCCGGCCAGGATCATGTGCGTCATGGTGCAGTGCCTGTCGGGATACCTTTCGTAGTCCAGGTCATGAACCAGACCTATGACTCCCCATTTGTCCGGATCCTCGCCGTGTTTCTTCGCAACATGGCGCATCACCGCCTCCACTGAGAGGGCATGGTTGATCAGCGACTGGCTGCTGTTATGCTCCCTGAGCAGTTCGAAGGCTTCGGTTCTGGTGGGTCTGCCGTTCTCCATCAAGGCTCCTTTACATAAGTGTGAGCATGGAAGTGAATCTCTCGAAGTCGGTCCCGCAGGGCAGCCCCCTGTTCTCAAGGAGGCTGATGATGGATTTCCTGTTGAACCGAAGGAAAGGGTCCACCTTCTTCTCCCATCCCAGGGTGGCGGTAAGGAGCCCTCCGGGAACGTATCCCTCCCTGTAGACCCGTATCAGATCGTTCTCGGGCTCAAGTTCCTCCGCCCTGTCCAGGTACTCCAGCAGATAGTCGTGCCCTGCGTATATGTTAGTTTGCTCGGGAAAGCCAAGTATCTTCATGATGGACTCGTAAAAAGCCCTGGTGTCCCCTGTGAAGCATCTGCCTATCTTGGCGTTGAAGAGCGTATCCCCGGTGAGAAGGTCGCTCCCGTGGTAGAAGCACACCGAGTCATGGGTGTGACCGGGGGTATGGATGATGCGTATGGGATTGCCCTCCAGGATTATCCTCTTCATCTCCGGAAGGTCCTGCACCGGGAGCAG
>DAINQE010000044.1:9178-21889 GCA_036743055.1 Candidatus Sabulitectum sp.
GTGGTTCCCCCATGGGGAAGTTCCTCCATGCCAACCAGCATGAAGCGCACTCCGGGCAGTTCATACGCTCCTCCTGTGAGTTCCCTGCCGGAAGGGTCCCACCATGGCATGTCTTCCATAATTGAAAAGGAATCGCTCACATCCTCCAGCGAATCAGGATCCACTATCAGGGGGTCGAATATCTCAGTCATGGCCGAAGGGGTGGTGAACTTGAACCAGATGGCGTCATCTATCCCCGACCCAAGGAGCAAGAAACCCTCCGGTTCAATCTCAACTTCGGGAAGAATGTGCATCTCCAGGCGGCATCTTTCCACATGCTCAGGCGCCGGATCGGTTGTTTTAACGTCTTCACCGAAGCTGATGCACCCGCAGAGCAGGAAGAAAACTGCCGCAGGACAGAGTCTATTCACAGGTTCCTCCTTCATCACCGGTATACCTTGAAATCTACTGGTTGCACGGTGCGCGAGACCATCCCGAAAAAAGCCTTGCTCACGGCTTCGTCACACCACTTGACCCGGGACGGGCCGGTATTATCATTGGTTCCTCATTTGTCAGAAGTGGTAACGATACGAGAATGAAAAGGGAAAGATGAGACTAAGAGTCAGGGATGCCGCAGAGCTCCTTGATGTGTCTGAGAAGACCATTTATCGATGGATAGCGACGAAGGGTCTTCCGGTCCACAGAGTGAATGAACAGTACCGGTTCAACAGGGCGGAACTGCTGGAATGGAGTTCCTCCAGACAGATACCGGTATCCTCCAGGATGTACGAGGAACCCGAGGACGCCTATATACCCTCACTTGCTGAAGCTCTCAGGGCAGGGGGGATCCACTACAGGGTCGGCGGTACCGACTGCAGCTCAGCACTGAAGAACGTCGTGGACATACTGCCGCTTCCTGAAGGTGTGAACAGGGCATTCCTGCTGGAGGTCCTTCTTGCAAGGGAATCAATTGGATCCACCGCCATAGGCAACGGCATAGCCATCCCCCATGTCCGTAATCCCATCACGCTTAATGTCACCCAGCCCATCGTCTCGCTTAGCTTCCTCGCCGGGGAGATAGATTTCAACGCCCTGGACGGCATGCCGGTGCACACCCTGTTCACGATAGTGAGCCCCTCGATCAGAGCACACCTCAGCCTTCTTGCCAGGCTGTCCCATGGCCTGCGCGGATCCACCTTTCTCGACAGGGTAACGGAAAAGGCTTCCAGGGAGGACATTCTGAAAGCTGCGTCTCAACTGGACCAGTCCCTCCCCGGCGGCAAAAAGGAAAACATGTGATCCAGATCCTTCTTCTGGCTTCACTGGGCATTACCGCCCTGGGGGCCGCAGCGTGTTCCATGCCTTTCCTTAAGGGGCGGGTTGCGCCACTGATCGGAGGATACTCCGCTGCTGCAGCCGGGGGTGCAGCTTTACTGGCGGCGATTCTGGTGCTGGTCAATGGCGGGCAGGCATGCTTCAGCTCAGTCTGGCAGCTTCCCTTCGCGTCCTTCTCACTGAAACTGGATCAGCTGTCAGCCTTCTTCGTCATACCGGTCTCACTGGTATGCGGCCTTGCCGGAATCTACGGCACCGGGTACATGGCGGATGAGGGGAACTCCACCGGGGGAAGGCTGAGCTGGACCTGGTTCCTCTTGCTTATGGGAAGCATGATCACGGTCATCGCCGCATCCAATGGAATACTCTTCCTGGTCGCATGGGAAACAATGACTGTATCCTCCTTCTTCCTTGTGACGCGATACCACGAAAAGGGAGAGGTCCGCAGGGCGGGATGGATCTACCTCACCGCTTCCCACATTGGCACCGCCCTGATCCTGGTTCTGTTCGCATTCCCTGGGGCGGCTGCGACCGGCTCCGGCACACTGGTCCATCCCGCCTGCAGTCATGGGCTGTTCTTTCTTCTCGCCCTTGTCGGCTTCGGCACCAAGGCGGGCATCGTTCCTCTGCATGTATGGCTTCCCCAGGCACATCCGGCAGCTCCATCCCATGTTTCCGCCGTGATGAGCGGAGTGATGATCAAAACCGGCGTGTACGGTTTGTTGAGGATGCTCACCTGTCTGGGTTCTCCTGAGCAGTGGCCCATCTGGTGGGGATGGGTCATGATAGGCTCCGGGGCTGTATCTGCCTTGTACGGAATACTCAACGCGCTGGGTCAAAGGGACATCAAACGCATTCTGGCCTACTCCAGCGTTGAGAATATGGGAATTGTCTTCATCGGTCTCGGGGTCTGGATGACTGGGGCGTCCACCGGCAACGCGCTCATGTCGTCCCTTGGTCTTGCAGGAGCCCTGCTGCATGTATGGAACCACTCGATCTTCAAGAGTCTTCTGTTCCTCGGAGCCGGATCGGTGGCAAAAGCATCCGGTACCAGGGACATAGAGTTTACCGGCGGTCTTCTCGGAAGAATGGGGAGAACAGGTCTGGCTTTCTTCACAGGTTCGGCGGCGATAATCGGGCTGCCCCCTCTCAACGGTTTCACCGGGGAGTTCCTTATTTACTGGGGAGCATTCTCCGCAGTGTACGGCGATAACGGCTTCCATGCCAGCGTATCCGGACTCCTGGCAATAACGGCTCTTGCTCTTGCCGGAGGTCTCGCCATGATCTGTTTCACAAGACTGTTCGGAACCGTGTTCCTTGGCTCGCCAAGAAGCGAAAACGCTGGAAAGGCTTGTGAAACAGTGGGTTCAATGTACATCCCGATGATGATCCTTGCTGTTCTCTGCCTGGCCGGGGGGCTTCTTGCCCACCTCGTCGTCGGTTTTCTTCCAGGTGTTTCCATTGCATCCGGAACACCTGAGGTACTCGGCAGGATCGCCCTTGTTTCCCTTGCGCTCCCTGCTGGGATGCTTCTGGCAGGAGCCCTCAGAAAGATCCTGCTCTCGGGCCGTTCAACAACGACCTCCGATACCTGGGGCTGCGGATACATCCTTCCCGGAAGCCGAATGCAGTACACCGCCTCATCTTTCTCGCTTCCGGCTCTCCTTCTGTTCAGGGGTTTCGTCTCGCTGAGACTGACCACTCGATCAAATGGGGAATACTTCCCGAACGGCCTCTCGCTGAAGTCCGGCCTGAGGGATTCATTCATGCACCGTCTTTACGAGCCCCTGTTCAGGTCACTGCACCGGCTGTCGGGCTGGTTCAGCGGAATGCAGCACGGCAGGAACCAGCTGTATGTACTCTACATGGCTGCTGTGCTCCTGATCCTCCTTTTGTGGGAACTGGGGGTCTAGCCGGGGCATGATCCAGTCCATGGTCCATGTACTGCTGGCGCTGATCTCAGCCCCCCTGCTTCAGGGAGTGATCAACAGGGTGAAGGCATTCTTCGGAGGAAGAAGGGGACAGCCTCTCCTGCAGCCCTACTTCGACATGATCCGCCTTCTTCGCAAGGGGGCGGTGTACGGGAACACCACCACCTGGATCTTCAGGATATCCTCCCTGGCGGCAGCCGCGGGTCCAGCTGCAATTCTCGCACTGCTCCCCCTGGGAAGGGTGCCGGCAATGCTTTCCTTCAATGGCGATATGATAGTTCTGGTCTACATGCTTGCAGCGGTTCGCTTTCTGATGGTCCTGGGAGCCATGGATACAGGTTCATCATTCGAAGGGATGGGAGCTTCAAGGGAGGTGCTGCTGGCGGCTCTTTCCGAAGTCGCTTTCATGCTCTGCCTGGCCGCACTGGCAGCCGCAGCGGGTTCGTTCTCTCTCTCGGGGGTCTACCGGGAAATGGACACCTTCGGTCCCGTATCGGTGATGTCCGCCACGGTTCTTCTGATCCTTCTCCTTTCTGAGAACTGCAGGATCCCGGTGGATGATCCGCGCACGCATCTTGAACTGACGATGATACACGAGGTAATGGTCCTGGATCACTGCGGGATAGATCTCTGCCTGATACAGTACGGTTCAGCGCTGAAACTGTGGGTATTCTCCGCTCTTTTCTCCGGGATCTGCTTTCCGTTTGCCGGAAGATCACTCTGGGCGGACCTGCTTGCAGGGCTGGCAGGGGTATTCGCCACCGCCGTGGTAACAGGCGTTATAGAGTCAACCATGGCCAGGATAAGGATGAAGAGGCTTCCAGAGATGCTTTCTCTGGCCTCGGTTCTGGCCCTCACCGCATTCCTGTGGGAGATCCTCGTATGAACGGCCTTGCCGAGATACTTATCATGCTTCTGATGCTCACGAACTTCAGACTGCTTGGTTCCAGCCGTCTGCCGGCCTGCATAAGTACCGTTGCGTTCCAGGCCGTGCTGCTGGGTGCGATAACGCTCACCACGGCCGGATGGCGCCTCTCACCATGGGTGATAATCCTTACTGCATCCACTCTGGCGGTGAAGGGAGTACTGCTCCCCGCGCTTCTGCGCAAGGCCGTTCGAGACGTCGGGATAAGCAGGGAGATACAGCCATTCGTGGGATTCGGAACATCCGTCCTTCTCGGAGCAGTGCTCCTTTCTGTGTGCTTCATAATCTCCAGGCCGTTCCTGGACTCAGCTGCCAGTGAACAGTCAAGAATGCTCATTCCCGGGGCCATGTTCACCATAATGTCCGGCATGTTCATCATCATCACCAGAAAAAAGGCACTGACCCAGGTGCTGGGCTATCTCGCCATGGAGAACGGTATATACGCCTTCGGCACGTCCCTGGCGGTGGAAGCCCCATTCCTGGTTGAGATCGGCATGCTCCTGGATGTCTTCGTCGCCGTTTTCGTAATGGGCATCGTGATCTACCGTATCAACCAGGAGTTCGATCACATGGATACCCATAAACTTACGGAATTGAGGGATTGATGAACGGTTACTGGGCTGTATTCCTGCTTCCAGCCGCAGGGGCCATCATTTTGTTCCTGACCAGGAAGAACAGGGTCATCGGGCCAGTGCTCATGGCTTCAGCCTTGATCCATTTTGCGGCGGTGGCGTACCTTCTTTCCACCGGTTACGATCCCGCCGCAGGTTCCTGGATCTGCCCCGACCCTCCCGGGAAGCTTTTCCTTGCCATAACCAGCGGCCTCTTCCTGGCAACCGCCGGTTACACCACTGGATTCCTGAGAAGGGACAGGGAAAAGCACCCCCGGAGGAATGACACGAACTACGCAGGCTGCCTGCTGCTCTTCCTTTCGTCCATGAGCCTTGCCTGCACCAGCGGTCATCTCGGTCTGTACTGGGTTGCCATAGAGGCCACCACCCTCGCCAGCGCTCCGCTGATAACCCTGCATCACACCCCTAGAAGCCTGGAGGCTGTCTGGAAGTACCTTCTGATATGCTCAGCGGGGATCGCCATCGCCCTTCTCGGAATATTCTTCCTGGCAACGGCAGCCGGTGAAGGCGCCGGGGACATGACCATCCAGGGGCTTCTCGGAAACGCAGGTTCCATGGACCTGGTCTGGCTGAAGGCTTCATTCATTCTCCTGCTTGTGGGATTCGGCACGAAAACGGGTCTCGCCCCTGTTCACACATGGCTTCCCGACGCGCACAGCGAAGCGCCCTCAATGGTATCCGCGCTTCTTTCCGGGGCTCTGCTCAACTGCGCCTTCCTCGGTATACTTCGCGGACACTCAATATGCGCAGCGGCGGGCATGGGAGATTTCAGCGGGGGGCTCCTTATGATATTCGGCATTCTCTCAATGCTCACCGCGGGAGTGTTCATGATCAGGCAAACCGACTACAAGCGAATGCTTGCCTATTCCAGCATCGAGCACATGGGGATCATAGCCCTTGGAACAGGCGCCGGAGGCCTGGCAGCGGCTGGAGCCATGCTGCACACCGTAACCCATTCCGCCGCGAAGGGATTGCTTTTCCTTACAGCGGGGAAACTGGTGTGGATGTATGATACCAAGAAGATATCAGCGGTAAGAGGTATCATGAGTTTCGACCCCGTGACCGGCGTCTTCTGGCTCGGTGGGATACTGGCAGTGGCAGGCACTCCTCCATTCGGTGTCTTCATGAGCGAGTTCATCGTTCTTAAAGGGCTCCTTGAAAAACAACAGCCTCTGTCAGTGGTTCTCTATCTCATCTCTCTGGCCTTCGTGTTCGTGGCGATGACCAGGCTTGTGATACCCATGTCCTTCGGCAGACCCTCAGGTAACAGGCAGAGGCCGGAAGCAGGGAAGGGAGACCATTCAATCCTCGGACCTGCCGCTCTTGCCCTGACACTCCTGACGGCCGGCCTGTTCATACCCGCATCTCTCTGGAAGGTGTTCACAAGGATCGCAGCCTTCATGGGAGGTTCAGGCCTGTGAAGGAGAAAGCCTGTATCCTTGCCTGCGGTCAGTCGTCTGCCCTGGGGAGTATCCCCGTGACGGGGATCGATAAGCTTCGCAAAGAGGTTGTGGAGAAGGTCGAGAGAGGGGCCAGGCTGTCCGCCCTCACGGCGTATGGAAACCCATCCGGTACACCTGTGCTTCTGGCGGCGCTCTCGCATCCTTCAACGGGCAAACTGGAGATACTCCGTGCAGAAACTGGAACGTCATATCGATCCCTTACTCCAGAATGCCCTTCTGCTCATCTGTTCGAAAGGCTCATCCTGGAAAAGTGGGGTATCGTACCGGATGGGCATCCCATGCCGGAACCGGTGCGCTATCCTGCAGGGAATCCAGGCACCGCCACATTCCTCTCCATCCCCGGTGGAATCACCCACGAGGTTGCGGTGGGCCCTGTTCACGCAGGGGTGATAGAACCGGGACATTTCCGTTTTCAGTGCCACGGAGAAACGGTAAAGCATCTCGACATCTCCCTGGGTTATCAGCACCGGGGCATCGAGGACATGATCACGGCATCTCCACCTAACAGGGTCCTTCATTACATGGAAACCGCCGCCGGGGACTCCACCGTGGGACATACCATTGCCCATTGCCTTGCAAGGGAATCCCTTTCAGGAACAACTGTTCCGGCCAGGGGAGAATCCTTACGCGGCATCGCACTTGAACTGGAGCGGCTGGCCAACCACATCGGTGACATCGGTGCTATCTCCGGGGATGTGGGATTCCTTCCCACGAAGGACTACTGCGGAAGGATACGCGGCGATGTACTTAACCTGACCGCCGTACTCTGCGGGAACCGGTTCGGAAGAGGGCTCATCGTGCCCGGAGGAACCGCATCTGAAGCCACCGGTGACGACATAAGCGAGATCAGTTCCAGGCTGAGACTCATAGAACGGGACACGACGAACGCCATCGAACTCATGCTGGGAACCCCTTCCGTAATCACCAGACTCGAGGGTACCGGCACGGTGACCGGAGATACCGCGGTGAAGCTGGGGCTCGTAGGCGTTGCCGCCAGGGGATCCGGAGTTGCCACTGATGTCAGGAACGAGTTCCCCTTCGGCATCTACCGCTTCGCTCAGATACCTGTATGCACATGGGCTTCCGGGGACTGCTTCGCAAGGACATGCGTAAGATGGCTGGAGGTCAGGCAGTCTTTCAGGTTCCTCAGGGAACAGCTTGATTCCCTTCCCGGAGGGCCCGAGCGTAACCATGAGCTTCCCATGCAGCCGGATATGGTCACCGTTGCCCTTACTGAAGGCTGGAGGGGTGAAGTATGCCATATTGCGGCCACGGACCGTTCAGGAGACCTGGCCTGGTACAGGATCTTCGACCCCTCGGTGCACAACTGGCACGGTCTCGCCATGGCCATGAGAGAAGAGGAGATCTCCGATTTCCCGCTGTGCAACAAGAGCTTCAATCTGTCCTACTGCGGACACGATCTCTAGAAGGGTGCGTATAGCGCATGCTCGCCATACTTAAAGCAAGGTTCCTCCAGAAACACCGCACCATGGCCTATCCGAAGGGGGACCCCCCGCTGCTTCCGGAAAAATATCCCGGCCGTCCGGTGATCAGGGAAAGCGGATGCAGGAAAGACTGTGAAGCCTGTTCCAGCGCATGCCCCACAAACGCCATATCGATTGGAAAGAGTGGAATAGAAGCGCTGGACATGGGGCGATGCCTTTTCTGCCGCGCTTGCGAGGAAGCCTGTCCTGATGATGTTATCTCCTTCAGGGGGGATCACAGGCTGGCGGCGGTCTGCAGAAATGATCTGATGGTCAGACCGGGAGATCCGGAGGAAGCGCCAATGAAGAGTATAGATGCCGGAGCTCCCTTCAGAAGGTCACTGAAGCTCAGGCAGGTCTCAGCAGGAGGCTGCGGAGCATGCGAAGCCGACAGCAATGTTCTCTCTACACCGGCATGGGACATGGGGAGGTTCGGCATTGAGTTCACCGCATCTCCACGGCACGCCGACGGGGTACTTGTAACCGGCCCGGTAACCCGGAACATGCGGGAAGCCCTCATCCGCACCTTGGAAGCGGTGCCTGAACCCAAGATAGTGATAGCAGTGGGGGCATGCGCCATTTCCGGGGGCCTTTTCCGGGAACATGAAGAGCAGCTTTCTGGAGCCTCCTCCCTCCTTGAGGTGGACGTTTTCGTCCCAGGCTGTCCTCCACACCCTCTGACCATTCTCGACGGTCTGCTGCGAATTCAGGGGAGGCTCTGATATGGCCGTTCCACTTCAGCTCATTCATTTCATCATAGCCTCAGGCGATGCTCCGTCGGCGGATCTCACCGGAAGGATGATGGTCCTGGCGATCCAGCTGGGTATCATCCTCTTCACCGCGAGGATCTTCGGGGTCCTGGCGGAGAAGGCGGGTATTCCAGGGGTGCTGGGAGAGCTTGTCTCGGGCATCATCATCGGCCCCTTCCTTCTTGGCGGCATCCCTTTCTACGGCTTCCCCCAGGGGCTTTTTCCGGTGTACCATGCCGCCGGTTCAGGGGGTGTGATCTGGCCTGAACTAATGGGCATTTCTTCCATTGCGGCGGTGGTCCTTCTTTTCAACGTAGGTCTGGAGACAGATCTGAAGCTTCTTCTGAAGTACTCCTTCTCCGGGGGCATGGTGGGCCTGGGCGGGGTCCTGTTCTCTTTCTTCCTGGGTGACTACGCCTTAGTCCTCTTCTCCAGAACCCTTTCCGGTACACCCCTGGGATTCATGTCCCCTGAATGCCTTTTCGCCGGAACCGTAGCCACCGCCACTTCGGTGGGCATCACCGCAAGGATCCTCTCCGAAAAGAAGAAGATGGACACCGCGGAAGGTGTGACCATCCTTTCTGCGGCGGTGATCGACGACGTTATAGGAATCGTGGTGCTGGCGGTTGTGATGGGGATGGTTGCAGCGGGCAGGACCGGTGCCACCGACTGGTCCCACATCGGGATAGTATCCGCAAAGGCGGTGGGTGTCTGGCTGGCCGGCACGGTGCTCGGGATAACTGCTTCCAGAAGGATAGGTAAGCTCCTTAAGCTGTCGAAGAGCCCTGAGTCAATAACTGTGCTTGCGCTGGGCCTTGCGCTGGTGCTTGCCGGGCTTTTCGAGGAGGCCGGCCTCGCAATGATAATCGGAGCCTATGTGATGGGCCTCTCCCTCTCCAGGACCGACGTGGTCCACATGGTCCGGGAAAAGCTGCACATCATCTACGCGTTCCTGGTTCCCGTCTTCTTCTCCGTAACGGGAATGCAGATCGACCCGTCGAGCTTCCTGTCCAGGACCGTACTCGTCTTCGGAACGGCGTACACCCTGGTGGCGGCTCTGGCCAAGGTGGCGGGATGCGGCTTGCCGGCGCTGATGTCCGGGTTCAACCTCCGCGGCGCCCTGCGGATCGGCTTCGGAATGATGCCCAGGGGCGAGGTTGGCCTCATAGTGGCCGGGATCGGTCTTTCGGCGGGTTTCCTCGATCAGGGTCTTTTCGCCTCTGTGATCCTCATGGTGGTGGTTAACACCATCGTTGCGCCCCCTGTACTAGTGAAGCTCTTCAGGAACCCTTTGAGCGGCCTTCGCAGGGGATCCGACGCCGGATCGGCCATGGAAACGCAGATAGCCTTCGATTTCCCCTCAGGGATAATGGCAACATTCTTCGTGGAGAAACTCTGCTCGGTGTTCAAGGGCGAGGGTTTCTTCGTTCACCGCCTGGGACACGAGGACGACATCTATCAGGTAAGGAAGAACTCCTACGTGATAAACTTCACCCGGAAAGGGAACGAACTGCGATTCGACTGCGGCGCCGAAGACCTTCCAATGGTAAGGACCGCGATAGAGGAGGCCCTGGCAGGGGTAGAAGCCGCTCTGGGGGAACTGAGGAAGCCCCTTGACACCCACTCCCTGCGAAGCGGAACCGGTAACGGCCCTGCTGGAGGAAGGGAGTTCAGCATAAGGGACTACATGCGCCCGGATCAGGTAAGGGCACGGCTGAAGGCAACCACAAGGGACGAAGCCATAGAGGAACTGCTGGACATCCTGGTCAGGACCGGGGCGGTAAGCGACAGGCAGGCTGCCCTTCAGGCGGTAATGGAGAGGGAGCGGAGCATGTCCACCGGAATGGAGAACGGGCTGGCCATTCCCCACGGGAAGACCGACTCCGTAAGGCAGCTGGTGTGCGCCGCGGGGATCTCCAGGAAGGGAATCGAGTTCCAGTCCATGGACGGCAGGCCGGCACGGCTCATCGTTCTCACCATCTCACCGGTGAACAGACCGGCTCCGCACCTGGAGTTCATGGCAGCCATAAGCCGCACAGTGAGGGGAGAAGGCATGGCGAAGCTGCTTTCCTGCAGCACCGGCCGGGAACTCTACGAAGCCCTTACCTGAACTCCAGGGACACCATTGAGACAACGAGTCTCACAGGATCGTGGAACGAGGGGGAACCCAGTATAACCAGTTCTCCCGAGGTTCCCTCCGGCTGAATAACTCCGGTGAACCTCTCGGCGGAAGTGGCGCGGCATAACTCGGAGGCGGTGAGGTTCCCCTCTTCATCGAGAGTTGCTACGAAGGGCCGCTCGTTGCCCCACTGGGCTATGTTGGGGTATTCATCGGTGTAAACGGTTTCGGAGGTCGATCCAACCGCCGCAAACCCGCCGGAGAGGAGCTGAACCGCATCCCACGCGCATGCCTCACCCAGCAGATGATCCGCGTACTTCCATATGGGCTCGCCGGAATCGCCGTCAAGCAGAGCTATGAACATAGCTGAGGGGGTATTGGCCCACTCCGATACGGTCCCGCATACAAGCAGGTCCCCGCTGGAGGTTTCCCTTACTGACCGGATCTTCGGGTAGATCTCGCCTGGCTCATTCCCCATGTCAAGCAGGTAGTTGGTGGTGAGCTGGCCATGCCACAGCATATCTCCACGGTCTGATAACCTGGCGATGTAAGTGCTTGTGCTCCAGCAGTCAGGGTGGCTCACCGCGGCGAAGTCGCCGGAATCGAGCCAGTACCCTGTAACCGCGTTGTCGAAGTCGTCGGTTCCCACCAGGGGGCATGACCAGAGTGTGTCACCGTCTTCGTCAATACAGCTCAGCCACTGCTGCGAGCCGTCTCCGTAGAAGAAGCTTACGCTCATACCGGCTCCTGTGCGGTTCACTGAATCAATTACTTCCGGACCGCCTTCTTCGATCCTTATCCCCCAGTGGTCCCAGCTGGTGAGGTTACCCTGTACCACCGGACCGCTGAGAAGGATAAGGAGTTCCCCTGCTGTGTCACAGTGGGCGCCATAGGGCCTGGGCATGTCCCAGTCCGCCGTTTCCAGGAACACAGTGTCCTCCTGGATCAGCTCCAGGTTCATCGACCCCTCTCCACCTGTTCCGGTGGATAACAGGCCGGCGCACAACACTATCACAGTGAACGATACCGGGTTCATGCGAAATGCCTCCTTATGAGATGCTGGGCCATTGCCGCGTCAGCGACTATGCTGAAGTCCACTATATCCAGATCGTCCTTCGGGGTATGCGTTATCTCCTGAGAGTCGATGTTGTCTATGAACCACCGGGAGGACACCGCTATTGCTGGGCACCCCTGCTGAACGAAGATGCTGTGGTCCCCCTGCACCCACTGTACTCCCTCCGAGATCCCGGGGTGTTCGCGGAAAAGCTCTTCGCAGGTGTTCCTCACCGGTTCGGGAACTCCGAAGAAGGAAAAGGATGTGACGCCCTCTTTATAACCCGCTCCGTCTATGTTGATGTTCAGCATGATGTTCCCGAAAAGGCCCTGATTCCTCCTTAGGTAGTCCATCTGCCCGGGAACGGCGTAGTAGTCCTCACCATTGAATGCAGCCAGCTCGATGACGCAGTCTCCCCTGTAGTCTTCCAGAAGCCCGGCCAGTATCATCAGAATCGTTACTCCGGTTGCATTGTCGATAGCCCCTGGAGTACCCTTCTTCGAGTCTATGTGCGCCGTGACCACAACTCTTCTGGACATGTCCCGGCCCTTCCTGGCCACAACGTTGCAGGCCTTCGCAGGGATCCTCTCGGATCGGGATTCAAGGTGAACCGTTCTCCCGGTCAGGGGAAGGAGGAGCCTGCCGGTCTCCTCAGTGGTGTAGACCGAGGGAATGTCAAAGTCCCCGTCCTCTATCATCGGGAAGGGATACACGCCCCCGGCCAGCGAGGCGTTCCTTCCCGTGGCGGTTACTATCGCAGCGGGCTTCCTTTCTTCCAGCAGGGCTACTATCCTCCTGTGCTCCTGGGGGTTGTCGAAAACGAAGTTCTTCGGCATGAGCTGTTCCGCGGCTATGTCGCCGTGGAGAAGCAGGATACTCCCTGTCATGTCAAGCTCCTGAAGCTCCTGAAAAGAAGCTGCACTTACAAGGGGAGCTTTCGCTGAACAACCGGGGGAATACGGACTGGGCAGCACAGGGAAGGTCCTCTCCCCTATGGTAAGCTCTGCCCCATGCTCCTCCCAGTCGATGACGTCAAGTTC
>DAINQE010000045.1:0-21775 GCA_036743055.1 Candidatus Sabulitectum sp.
ATGTGCTTCGCCTGAAGGCGAGGGGTTTCCACCATCCCCGGAGGAGACACTAATTTCATCAAGTCCCAGGGTCAACTCATTCCCGCTCTCATCAACGCCGTAAATCTCTTCACCATTGAAAATCCCTGATGATCTTGGCCGACTTCTGAAATTGACAGTTTCTCCGGCGAGTGTTTTTACCTTATAAACCTGATCTCCCTCTACTAGATCTGCGTCATCAATGGATGTCCAGTAGTACGAGGAACAGGAAGAGATAAAGAGAAAGACAACTAGCTGTGAAAAACAACCAGCTTCCCCACGCAAAGAATTCTCATTGAAATCCCCCTGACCGACATAGATTTGCTTTGAAGACACAAAGCAAATCTAAATGAATTTCTGATTTCTAGGTAAGTGCCTGCTCAAAGCGCACCAAAGTTCTAGAATCTGCTTGGGGTATTCCTTCTCAGTGGACAATCTTAGAACTTTCAAGTCAGAGTTCTAAGATTCGCTTTGGGTACCCCGTGGTGGGCACGTTTTGAACCCGTCAAGATCATTAGACCCTATCAGGCAGCATCATTCCTGAGTTGAGATCAAAGTGTTTTTCAACTCGGAATAATCTTTCTCCTTGCCTTCGCCAACTGCCCAGCGTTCTATCTCCTGAACATCGACTCTCTGGTGCTTAGCTACTTTATATGCCTGTTCAAGACATTCAGTGTCACCGGCGTGACAAAACCAGGCCAGTCTGTCTTTCACACAGTCTGTAGGAGTCAGCAGTCTAAGACACCCTACAGGTTAATGATCTCTTCATATTTTGAGATTGGCTCGTTGCCGATACCAAGCGGTCCGGCTGGAAACTCAACAAGAAGGTCTGTATCGGAATGCTGGAAATAGCGATTCATCTCAATAAAACCCAGACTATACATGCACCTTTTAACAGCTGATCTTGAAGATAATCCAACTTCAATGAAGTCCAAATCCATTGAGACATATTTATCATCACTGTATATGGATACGCAAGATCCTCCACTCAAAACAACAGTGATCCCTTTCTCTCTGAGTCTTGAGGCAATGAATGAAGCAAACTCTGTTCTGCTCATCTCAGAGATGGCCTTCATAGGGGTTTCCCTTTCCTTCTAGGTCTTCCCCTGAAAACAGTAAGCCGCTCCTGTTCCTCCTTTGGCAGGAACTGAAGAGCCTTCTGCAGAAGCTCCAGGAACTCCTTCAGCAAAGGGTATCTCGGATTGAACTCATATACTCTGGTTCTTCCAACTTTGCTGCTTATCAGCAAACCACCAGACTCGAATCTCTCCAGCTGCGTTTGTATTCCAAAGAGGTTTCTTTCGTAGAAGTCAGCTATCTCAGTAGCATAGCTTTTCTGCCTTGCAGCAAGAAACAGAAGAACTCTCTCTGCATCCTCAGACACTAAGAAGGAACCAAGGATCAAAGTAACACCACCAATTTCTTTGGTTTTATAACCAACTCCTTTGGTAATATACTAGAATGCATGATCCAGGCAAACTGGGCTGGTTTCTCTTCCCGGGAGCTGCCGTAACTGCAGTTGTGCTACCCCGAAACGAATTCGAACAGCCAGACCTGATACCGGCTAATACGCCTTATTATGGTCAGTTGCAGGATTTAGTTGACAAACTTGCGGGCGGCCTTCTGGAACCTGCCCAGGAGGGATTCCTGTTCATCGGTCTCAACGGCTTCCGGGTTCCTGCTTCTGAGGATCTCCAGGGCATTCGCTGCGGTGAGGTCGCCGTTGCGCATGAGCCATGCGGCACCGAAGGTGCCCGTCCGTCCGTTGCCGCCTTCACAGTGGACGAGTACGGTTCCGGGGGTTTCCTCCACCAGTTTGATGAACAGTTTCAGGTTGTCCATGGATGGGGCGGTGAAGTCCCTCACAGGGATCTCTGTCCACTTCACTCCGGGAATGGCCGGATTGTACTTCAGCGATGATTCCCTGGGGTCTATCAGGGATATGATCAGGGAAAGGTCCTTTATCTTCAGCTCGCTCTGCTTGGGGTTGTGTGAACCCATGAGCTTCGGTTCGTCTATCCACCACTTCATTTTCTCCACCTTTCACCGGTGCCGGGCTATCATACTATAATTCCGCTTCCTCCAAGGAAAGGGAAAATGGTCTCAGCAACCTTTGCCATACTGTTCGCGGCGGGAGTCCTGCAGGGTTTCTGCGGGTTCGGGTACTCACTGGTGGCTCTGCCGCTGATATGCCTGTACGCCCCTGCTCAGTGGGCGGTGCCGATACTTGCCGTCACCAGCATCACGGTGAACTCCCTGGTGCTTCTTTCGTCCCGGAAGAAGATACTGTTCCGCGGCCTGCTTCCCATGGTCATTTGCGGAATGGTCTTCACCCCGCTGGGGGCGCTGCTCCTGAAGTTGCTGCCGGATATTACGGTCAGGCTGGTTATCGGGGTGACCGTTGCCCTATCCGCAGTGTTCTCCCTGTCGCGGTGGTCGCCCCATTTGAAGAGATCCTCCGCGGGTATGGCGGTCACAGGGGTTCTCTCCGGGCTGTTCAACGGACTCACTACGTTCAGCGGCCCTCCCGCTGTGATATACCTTTCCGCCACGGAAACCGAGAAGGATTCGTTCAGGGGGAGCCTGTCGGCCTACTTTCTGGCGCTTACCCTGGTGAGCGTGCCCTCCTTCCTGGGAACGGGGGTGGTGGACGGCCCTGGGCTGCTTCACGCCGCGCTCTATCTGCCCGGGGCCGGGGCGGGAGGTCTTCTGGGAATCCTGGTGTCAAGGAAGGTGGACAGCACCGCGTTCAGGCGGATAGCCCTGGTGGTGCTGGCCCTTCTGGGAGTGTTCGGAGCGGTACAGGCGCTGGGCTAGTCCAGGTCGGTTCCGGTGATCACACCCTCCGCATCGCTCACCAGATGATCAGCCTTGGTCTTCCATGTCCCCGTTCTGAACCAGATGAATCCGGATACCGCCGTAACCGTGTTAGATATGAACATCGCCCACCAGATGCCCATGGGTCCCATTCCCGCGGTGTACGCCAGCAGATAGGCCCCGGGGATCCGGAGCGCCCAGAGTCGTGACATGTTAAGCACCATTACTGGAACGGTGTACCCGGAGCCCTGGAAACTGCCCAGTAGAACAAGGAGGAAACCGAAAACGAACACCGACGGGGTGGTTACCCTGAACATGGTCCTTCCCAGGGCTATAACCTCGGGGTCGTCAACGAAAGCCCTGGCGATGTCACCTCCGAAAAGGAACATGCACAGCGTCATCGGCAGGAGTATTACCCCGATTAGAAGCAGTGCTGAGTGGGATGACCGTTCAGCCCTCTCGGGACTCCCTGCGCCGAGGTTCTGCCCCACGGCGGTGGCATTTGCCTGGCTGAGGCCCATTGCCGGCACCATGGCCATGTGAATTATTCTGTTCCCCACACCGAACGCGGCGGTAACCGCGCTGCCGAAGGAGTTCACTATGCCGATCATGAACGTGAAGCCGAAGCTGGTGCCCAGCTGACCCAGGCCAATGGGCATTCCCACCTTCAGTATCTTGTTCATCATCTCACGCCGGGGGATCATATCGGTGAGGCTTATTGTAATTCCACCATCACCTCTGAACAGCCTGATCATCCCTATTACTGAAGCAAGGGCCCTGCTGAAAACCGTTGCGACGGCGGCTCCCACAACGCCCATTTCGGGGAATGGGCCCAGCCCGAATATCAGCACAGGATCGAGGATCACGTTCACCACAACCGATATGAGGTTGACCTGCATGGGGCCCATGGTATCACCAAGCCCGGTCCTGATGCTCTGGTAGACGAAGAAGGAGAACATCAGCGGGAAACCGGTGAAGATCCATCTCATGTAGTCATAGGTCATCTGCCAGGAGTCCGCAGGGGTCTGGAGCAGATCGAGAATTGCCGGAGTGAGAAAGAATCCCGCGATCCCCAGGGCAGTTCCCATTACCGTGAGAAGGGTGAACAGCTGACCTCCCACAAGGGAAGCCTTCCTCTGGTCTCCGGCCCCCTTGTACTGGCTCACCAGTGTAGTGCCGGCAGCCCCTATTCCCATCGCCAGGGCAAAGCCCAGGAAGAACACATGCATGGTTATTGTGGGCGCAGTAAGCGCCTGCCTGCCCAGCTTACCCAGCCAGAAAGCGTCGGCCAGGTTGTACAGGGTCTGCAGAAGGTGGGAAAGCATCACCGGCCATGCCAGAAGAAGGAGCTTCCTGCGCACGGACCCGGTGGTCATGTCTATGTTGCCCTTTATGGCGGTTTTTCGCAAAAGAACTCGGCTCATTCGATTCGATTCGATGTTGTTCAGGGTGTTCCCGGAACATAACCCTTTTCCAGGGGAGCATGCCATTTCCGCGGAGGAGGGTATTCCTTGTATATTTCCACCTTCCAGGAATCACTTGACCAGCTCAAACTCAGTTCTAAGCGATGGAGACGGAGAAATCTATGAACGTAGCGGAAGCAAAGAAGAAGATATTTGAAGGCATTGGCATCGAGGAAACCAGTTCCGGTGTCTTCTGGGGAGAATGGATGCCCGTGGAGGGCCGGAAGATCATCAAGTCTGTGAGCCCCATAGACGGCTCGGTGCTCGGTGCGGTTGCCCAGGGTGAAGAGGAAGATTACGAGAAGGTAATGGCCGCAGCGGCCAAGGCCTATGTGGAGTGGTCGAAGATACCCTCCCCCAAGCGCGGGGAAATAGTCGGGGAGATCGGCGAGGAACTTCTCAGGAACAAGGAACTTCTCGGTCTGCTGGTGACCATCGAGGTGGGCAAGACCCTCACCGAGGGCGCAGGCGAGATACAGGAGGGTGTGGACATCGCCAATTTCTCCATCGGCCTCTCCCGGCAGCTCTACGGTCTTAACATTGCAAGCGAAAGGCCGAACCACAGGCTCATCGAGCAGTGGATGCCCCTGGGCGCCATCGGCGTGATCACCTCCTTCAATTTCCCCGCTGCCGTCTGGGCCTGGAACGCGCTGATCGCCGCCGTCGTTGGCGACGTTACGGTCTGGAAGCCCTCCAGCAGCGCCCTGCTCACGGCGGTTGCCGTGACCAAAGTGGCTAACAGGGTCCTTGAGAGGCATGGTCTTCCATCGATCTTCCTGCTCTGCTCCGGCAGCGGAAGGACCATCGGCGACAGGATGGTTAACGACGAAAGGCTTCCCCTTATCTCCTTCACAGGTTCCACCGGTGTGGGAAGGGTGGTCGGAGAGCGTACAGCCTCCAGGTTCGGCAAGTCCATTCTCGAGCTCGGCGGCAACAACTGCGCCATCATCACCCCCTCCGCCGACCTGCCAATGGCCGTGAAGGGTGTGGCCTTCGGAGCTATGGCCACCGCGGGACAGAGATGCACATCCACCAGAAGGGCCATCGTTCACGAGGATGTTTACGATGATTTCCTGAATGCCCTTGCTGACGTCTACCGCAAGGTGAACATAGGCAGTCCCCTGGATCCCTCCACCATCGTGGGTCCCCTTGTGGACGGTTCCGCTGTTGAGGCTTTCCAGTCCACAGTTGAAAAAGCCAAGGCTCAGGGCGGACGCATCGTGCACGGGGGAACCCTGCACAAGGTAGACGGCTGCGAGAAGGGTTTCTTCGTTACCCCCACCCTTATCGAGATGCCGGCCCAGGAGGGAATCATCCTCACGGAAACCTTCGCTCCGGTGCTCTATGTACTGAAGTACAGTGACCTCGAAGAAGCCATGAAGCTCCACAACGATGTCCCCCAGGGTCTTTCTTCCGCCATCTTCTCCACCGACATGAGGGAAACGGAGTTCTTCCTCTCATACAGGGGCTCCGACTGCGGTATCGCCAACGTGAACACATCCACTGCAGGTGCGGAAATAGGCGGAGCCTTCGGCGGCGAGAAGGAGACCGGCGGCGGCCGCGAGAGCGGCAGCGACGCCTGGAAATCCTATGCCAGGAGGCAGACGGTAACCATAAACTACGGAACCGACATACCCCTCTCCCAGGGAGTGGAGTTCCCGGTCTAGCGGAGTGTTGTGAAGGGCCCCCTCCGCGGAGGGGGCTTTTCTATTCTGTGCCTATACGGAGAAGAATGCAGCGAGCGCTGAAGGGACCTCTGGAAATGACCGTATCCGTATGCAGGGAATACTCAGTGCGAATTGAGTCGAGGAGTTCCTCCAGCGAGCGGGATACGTCGTCACCCCAGGGTAAAAGGGGCGGGATCACCACAGCGTAGAGACCTGGAGCTTCGGTTCGCAGAAGCTCGCCGGGCATGATCACCTCAAGCGGCCTTTCGGTGTATCCCAGGGCCGGGTCGTCGAAATGGCCGGTCACCGCATTAAGGGCAACCGTTGGCACATCCTTCGCGGCCGCCCATGATCCAGCATCCCTCATCACCAGCAGCGGAGCGGAATAACCGGCCAGGGTGGTATCGGTGTAGGTCGCTTCGTATCTGATCCCTGTGTTCCCCCAGGCGGTCAGCAGAAGGAATGCACCCGCAACGGCTCGGCCCTTCCATCCATTCCCGTGGAGCATCCACATCATACCCGCAACAAGGGCGGGATATGCGGCGAGAAGGTATCTGAAGAAATTGAACTGCATTACGCTGGCAGCAGCGAAAACGATCATTGAGAACGACAGTATCATCAGGAAGGGGATGAGTGCCAGCGCCACATGGAGCGGCTCCAGCTTCTTCCTCTCAAGGAAACCGAGGCAGAGCAGGGCCAGGATGAGCACTATGGTGAAGTAGTTCTGAAACCTCTCCAGAGCCCCGAGAACAGCAAGTAGTACCCCTATTGCAACACCGGCTGCAGTTCCGGCACGTCGGCGGTAAAGGAATCCCAGACCGAACGCGACGGGAAGCCATCTGTAATGCCCTGTGAGCAGGAAACCGAAGAACTTGAGCCTGTGCAGGAAAAGGCCAAGGGAGAATGGCTGGTTTATCCCCGGATCGTTCCCGGAGACAAAAAGGAAACCGTTAACCAGATAGTTCGACAGCACTATGATCACAGGTACCAGGAATGGAAACAGCAGGAGGAAAATTCCCCTGGGGGTCTTCCGGCCCATGATCAGAAAGCTGGCCAGGATGCAGGAGAATGGCACCACCATCGCCTGCTGGCGCATCATTACGGCAAAGACCATCGCCGCAGAGGCCTGGAGATACCTTCCCCCCCTGAAAAAATAGAGGCCCCACACGGACCCTGCCATTCCCGCGGCAATGGGAAGGGGGCGGAACGTCTGGGCCAGGAAAAGCGGGCTCGCAAGCAAAGCGATGGTGGACAGCACGGAAAGCTCCCGGCCGCCCAGGTCGTCAGCCAGCTTCCCCATGCCTGCAAGGGTAATGAAAGTGAACACCGCTGGAAGCAGATGAGCGATGGACACCGTATTGCCAAAAACCTTCATGGTCACGGCCCACATCCAGAAGTAAAAAGCCCCGTGACCCATAGCCGTCTCTCCCCTTCCGGTACCGGAAGGAACAAGCGGAAGGCCGTTGTCCGAGATCCACCTGGCACAGTTGTAGCCGTAACCCCATGCATCGCCGTAGATGGGCATATCGGAATAGACCAGCAGGTACAGAACAGCGACACTCGCAAGGGCCGCAAGGAGGAAATACCAGCGGAAGCTGCGGCTGGGGTTCCTTTCAGTCAATGCAGCTAAGTTCCCTCATGGTCTGAATGGACAGGGGGTTGATCCCGCCGGGATCCCCACGGATATCAATTCCGGGTGCAGGGCAATGATGGAATGAGTCCGCATAAGAAATGACCCTTCGAGTGTGATGCCGCAGCATGAACGATATGCCTTCGTCGGAGAACGGCGAGTTCCTTGCAACTGCTAATATACCTGCTGTTCTACCTTGCGATAACCACCCTGGCGGTGGAGCAGTCCCCTCCGTCGGTCCTGAACCTTATGAGGTAGATGCCCGCAGGAGTTCCTTCCCCGGGAATCCAGGTCGTTTCGGTGCCTTCGACCCGCCTCCTGCAGATCAGTCGCCCGTCGGCGGAATAGATGCCAAGGACTCCTGAGGTGTCTCCGGCCCCGGCCACCGTAAATGTAACCGAAGAGGATACGGGATTCACTGAAGGGGTGACCGTCAGGGACATGCTGTGTTCCTCTTCGCCGACTCCAAGCTCCTCTTCAGTGAGCTCAGCGAGACCGAAACCCCTGAGACTGGCGAAAAGCTGCACCGAAGAAGCTCCGTAGGCAATATCCCACACGACCTTGTCCTCTATGCCCTCGCTCAGCGACTCCCAGGTTGACCCTGTGTCCGGGCTTCGCCTTATGCCGCTGCCGTTCGTTCCAGCGAAGACGTTGGAGTCGTATTCGCCCTGGACCTCCCACATAAGACCCGAGGATCCAGGGCAGGGAGACCAGTTCTCTCCCAGATCGTCTGATCGGTAGATGCCGTTGTCGGTGGCCAGGTATCCCATGGGGGCCAGACCGGGCCCATACCTGGCGGACAGGTCCGGGTGGTAGGAACCCGGCACGGCAACGGTGTTGTAGCTCGCTCCGCCGTCGTCGGAGTAGTACACCCCTTCTCCGTTCTGCTGGAAGGAAACAAGGACCCTGAGGTCACCTGAACCGTTCTCCATGAGTTCGATGGATGGATAGAGGGCGAACGGGAAGCCGCTTCCCGGGGTCCAGGTGGCCCCTGCGTCGGTGGTGTAGTGCACACCGGAAGATGCGGTACCCGCCCAGGCGTTGTCGGGATTCGAGGGATCGAAGGCCACGCTGGAGATCTGTGTTCCCGACAGACCCGCGGGAGCCCAGCTGTCTCCGCCGTCCTGGGACCTGAAGACCCCGCTGCCTGTGGCTGCGTACATCACCTGCCCGGTGTAGTGAAGGTCGGACTGGGGCGCGATGTCGTAGATGCTCCAGTTCGCCGGGCCGGGGAACACTATCTCCCAGTTCTCCCCCAGGTCGGTGCTCCGCCAGAGCCCGTGGTGGTCGCCCCCGGCAAAAAGCGTGCCTGGTCCGGCGAGATAGCTGACCGCGTGGAAGAAACCGTTGCTGATACCCTGCTGGGAGACCGTATATGCCATTCCGGGGGAAGGTGCACTGTAAACCCCTCCATAGTGACCCGCAAGGTACCCCTGGGTAGAAGCGCAGCCCGCCTGCCAGTAAGAAGCAACTATCCCCTGGGTATTCAGCGTCCATGTGGTTCCCTGATCAGTGCTTTCATAAACACCCCCGGCGGAGATCACCGGGGCGTAGAGGCTGGTGCCGTCGCAGACAGCAGGGGCGTAGCTGGAGCCGGCGACCACGAGATCCCAGTTCGCTCCATGATCCTGGGACATGTAGAATCCGTCGGATGTGGTCACGATGATGGTCTCCCCTGTGCCGAAGGGCGCCACAAGAACCGCCCAGCCTGAACCCGAGGGGCCCACGGGGCTCCAGGAAAGCCCGGCATCCGTTGAACGGTAAAGGCAGTTGTCGAGACCGGACATGGCCAGGTACATGGTGTCGGGATGTTCAGGGTCGCAGCCCAGGCCCTTCATGTACCCGCTGCCCATTCCCACCTCGGCCCATGTAACGCCGCCGTCGTCGGACCTTCTTATCCCGTTGCTGGATGAGAGCCCCGCTATGAGTATGTCGGTGTTCCCTGAATGAACACCGATGCCTATCACATAACTGGAGGCCATCCCGGCTACCGTTTCCCAGGTGACCCCTTCGTCGGTGGATCTGTACAGACCAGTCCTGGTAGCCGCGTAGAAGGTCTCCGGGGCCAGGGGCCCCGCTGCGCAGACATCGTTTACCTGTATGGGGAAGAGTTCGGTCTCTGCCCAGGCGGCTCCGCCGTCAGTGCTCCTGTAGATACCCCCTGCATCTGAGGCCATGGAGAAACCACAGCCTGCGAGTACCAGGTTGGAGTCAACAGATGAAACCGCGAGGGCTTTGATGTTGCCGCCCCAGGGGCCTGTCCTTGTCCATTCCCCCACACCCGCCGGGAGAACCTCCGCCGAAGAGTATTCGAGACCGTATTCAGCCATGGGCAGAACACAGCCGGTCTCAGGGGCGATGAACCCCGCCGTAAGGGATACCGTAACCGAGATAATGAACGCGAACATATGCAACCTCCCTCTTTTTTTCTGTGGGGAATAGTAGAAGCAAAACGGGAGGAGGGGTCAATGCCCCTGTCTTCAGTTTTCCGGGAAGAACTCGGTAGCCAGCTTCCAGCCGCCTTCCTGGAGAACCATGGGATAGCTGTATGAGTTCGGCTCCCCTTCTATGGTCACGGTGACCAGCGCGGTGTCGCCGGCCATGGAGCAGCTTTCTATCGAGACCATGTGCCTGGGCCATGGGATCTCGTTCCTGAACATGGGGGAATCCAGGATTATCCTCACCAGGTCTTCCTCACGCATGCATGATATCTCCGAAGTGGAGAGCTGAACCTGAAGCTCCTGCCTGAGCTGCTCGGCAACTTCACCCGGGGCCAGCCTGAACATGGTAACCATCATGGAAAGGGCCTGGCGGTTCTCAAGGGTAAGGCTTCTGAACACCGCTTCTCCGTCGGCCCTGTAGACTGCATCGATCAGCTCGTTCATATCATCCTGGGGCGATGCCATGGAAAAAAAGGCGAAAGCGCACAGAACAGCGGCCGGAAATCTCATTACTCTTCCCTTCGAAAACTGCAGCGGCGGCGGACGCCGCCGCCTTTTCACAATATAACCCTATTCCTCCAGAAGGGTTCCCACTATCTCCCTGAGGGCCTCTTCGTTGGCCGGATCTGCGCCCACCGCGTGGAAGGCCACCCTGCCGTCCCTGTCGATCACATAGAAGGTTGGTATTCCCTCCACCAGATACTCGGCAGCAACCTGGTCACCGCCCAGGAGAACGGGATAGGTCATGCCCAGGTCACGGATAAAACCCGAAGGGTCCGGAGCCTGCTCCCAGGTATTGATCCCTATGACCGCAAGTTCCTCCCCCCAGGTCTCGTGAAGCTCCTGAAGGACAGGCATGACCTGCCTGCAGGGCATGCACCATGTTGCCCAGAAGTCCAAGACCACCACCCTGCCGCGCAGGTCTTCAAGGGAAACCATGTCTCCCTCCGGAGTCTCCAGCGTCCAGGGAGGAGCCGGAGAGCCCACCGGAATGGAGCCCCGGACCTGAAGAGGCTCTATTCCCGGGGGACATTCAAGCTGGAATGTCTCAGGAGAAGGAACGACTCCTGTGTTAATGTCTGATAACACTATCCTGTACTCCATGCCTGTCCCGTCCGGGTTCCAGAAGGCAATCCTGTTGGCAACTGGAAGCATGGTCTCAGGGTCTATCCACCAGACTGATTCGTAGGGGGACATGTCCACGGCTATCACCCTGCAGAGTATCCCGGACAGTTCCTCCTGCTCCAGCTCCATGTAGCCAGGAGCGTTCAGCTCGGCTCCATAGGGTTCCACCGGGAAGAGGAACTCCCTGAGCACCGCTCCCTGGGGAAAACCGTTGGTATGAACGATCTGAGCCCCGCCGTCTTCCAGCAGGCCGTAAATGTAGTTGCCACCGGCGGGATTAAGGTAGGCTGCGTACTCCGGATTGGAAACGGCGTATTCAACCGGTCCGGAGGAACCGTCGGGATTCATCCTCGTGAATTCCATGTAGATGTTCGCATCATCGATGCTGGTACCCCTCTGCAGTACTGCTCTGCCCGTGGAGAAATGCTCAACGGTGGTTTCCCTTACGTTCACACCCTCCACTGAGAAGTTGTATTCAACCGCTTCAACCTCCAGGACCGCATCGGATACAGCCTGGAAGAGAGCGTGAAGATCATCTGAAGAGCCTGGTCCTGCCGAGTCTTCCGTACCCGCCGCAGGTTCGTCCCCTCCACCGCAGGCAAGAAGAAGAACGGGCAGCATCGCTATAAGCAGTTTTTTCAAATCTCATCCTCCCTTTCCAGCATTCCCATGTCAGCCGCCCTGTCCTGATCTGAACCGGGGGTTTCGGCAATGCCCAGTGTTCCTTCGAATGCCGGATCATTGTAAAGGTTCATGATATCGCTCAGCTCGATAGTACCGCATGAAAAGTGTTCGTGCCTGTCCCGAAGGCTTCCCATCTCCACCTTCGACCCGTTCATGTGAAACACCCTGACATTCCCCGCGCCTAAGATGGTCTGTATGGTTCCGGAGAAGTCAGCATCCCCAATATCGTATCCCGCCCCGTGGGCATGGGCCGTATCGATGCAGTAACCAGTCCTTTCCGGCATACCGGCGAGGTCCCTTATCTCTGCCAGCTCCTGAAAGCTTCTGCCCAGGGTGGTACCGGCTCCGGCGGTGTTCTCCAGCAGTATCACCGGCCCGGAACCGGTTTCCTCAATTGCTTTCTTCAGGGCTTCCGCAACCATTCTAATGCCCTCCTGCGCTCCTGCCCCCTGATGGGCCCCGGGATGGAGGACCAGGTAAGGAATACGGAGCTGGATGCATCTGTTAAGCTCATCCTTCAGGGCGGCAGCGGACCTCTCCCTAACATCATCCCTGGATGAAGCGGGGTTGATGAGGTAGGAGGCGTGTGAAACGAACAGGAGATCGCCTGTTTCATTCCTGAAGGCCTCAATGCTCTTCTCCTCAAGGGGAGGGGAGATCCACCGTCGCTGATTGGCGGTGAAGATCTGACCCGCTTCGAGGCCGAGATCCCTCAGCCTTCCCGGAGCCTTCTCAATACCGCCTGCGGTGGAAACATGTATGCCCGGGATCATAGTCCGAAGGTCTTCCTGAAATGCTCCGGGGTTCTTTTCGCCCTGGCTCTGAGCTGCTCTGCCCTTTCATCCATTCTCAGCCGGAATTCATCGTTTCCCTTCCAGGCCTTCTCTACGGCAACCGCGGTGCTCCTGTCGGGGATCCCAGGAGTTCCGTGGGAGACCAGTTCCTGCAACCCCGCCTGCTCCATGAACCTGAGGCACTTGCTGGAATAGGATACGGAAACCGGCACGGTTCCCCCGGCGAAGGCGAGAATGGCTCCATGGAGCGGAGTGGTCACCATGACCCTGCATCTGGCGATGGATTTCAGGAACCCGTTGGTGTCCCCCGGATCGGCAATGCTCACCGCGCCGCCCCTCTTCATCCTGTGGGCGACCATGCGACAGAACGCGCCGTCGTCATTGGAGAGGGAACCTGTGTGAAAAGGGAACAGAACCACATCGGCAGCGTACCTTTGCGAGCACCAGTCGAGGAGCCTTGCCCAGGCCATGGCCCCGGCTTCGGGGTTTGCCTTGGTTTTTGCTCCCAGCTTCCTGCGCACCTCCAGGGGGAGCAGGTGACCGGTGCGGTTGGAAACGTCCCTGGGAGCGGCGCCTATCAGGTTATCCTTGGGACATCTTTCGAATTCCAGGGAAAGGGCGCAGTCGGATGTCAGAAGCATCTCAGGTTCCCGGAGACCAAGGTGATGCAGAGTATTGAATGAACCTCTGTCCCTTACGGTGATGCCGTCTGCGGACCGGGCAGCGAACCTGGTGAGCATCCTTGTGGATCTTCTCAGCTCGCTTCCCTGGCCTATACCCACCGCCCAGGCGTAGGACTTCTTCCCCATCAGCCGCGCCAGGAAGAGGGGGAGCAGATTGAAGGGGCTGTAGAGGAGTGATGAGCTGTCCTGAACCAGCTCCCCTCCGCCGACGATCACAATGTCGGACCACGCCGCGGCTGCTGCCATGGCCCTGAGCCTTCCCTTGTTCACGTCGAAGCACCTGATCCCTGGATACCTGCTTCTGGTCCTTTCAGGGTCGGCGGTCATTATCCCTGTTTCAAGACCCATGGCGGTCAGGTCGCGGTACTGAGACTGGAATATGGCGGTATCCCCTACATTGGAGCCCTCCGCTTCCAGCTCTCCCCAGCTGAAAGATGCCGCCTTTTTCAGTGCCTGCCTCCGAAATCCCTCACCGTTTCAGCCATTTTCCTCAGCCTGGCGTCGGCCATTCCGAGAACGGTATCGGCGGGGTATCCCCCGTGGGAGTTCCTCTCCCCGGCTTCAACGCCGGTGAGCAGCTCGATCCCTTCGCAGATGGTCCGTATGGGATACACATGGAACATGCCGTCCTCCACCGCCTTGATGACTTCGTGGTCAAGCTGGAGATGGATCACGTTCGAGTCGGGGATCATTACTCCCTGGGTTCCGGTGAGACCCCTCTCGCTGCATATCCTGAAAAATCCCTCGATCTTCTGGTTCACTCCTCCGATGGGCTGTATGCGGCCGTGCTGGTTCACCGAGCCCGTTACCGCCAGGTCCTGCCTCAGGGGTATCCCGGAAAGAGCGCTGAGCAGGGCGTAGAGCTCCGTGGAGCTGGCGCTGTCGCCGTCTACTCCTCCGTAACTCTGCTCGAAGACGATCCCTGCGGAGAGGCTTATGGGATAGTCGGAGGCGAAACGGTCCCTCAGGAAGCCAGTTATCACATAAACACCCTTGGTGTGGATGCTTCCGGACATCTCCGCCTCGCGCTCGACATTCACTATGCCCTCCACCCCCGGGCTCACCGTTGCGGTGATCCTGCTGGGCAGGCCGAAGGAGTGGTCAACGCCTGAGTAGACCGCCAGGCCGTTCAACTGCCCCACGGCGGTCCCCCGGGTGTCCACCATCACCTGGTTCTCCAGTATCCCGGCCCTGGCGTACTGTTCACCCAGGTTCAGGCGGTACTGCTTCTCCCTGATCGCCGTTCTGACATCGTCGGCGGTCACCGTTTCTCGGCCCTCCTGGCCGGCCCAGTAGGAGGCCTGTCTGACGAAATCGGCCACCATGTTGAACTTAAGAGATATCTTGTCGTTCCTTCCGGTGATCCTCACGGCCTGCTCGGCAATGGCCGCCATCGCCCTTCGATCCAGGGGCAGCACCGATTCCGTATGGCATATGTAAGCGATTACCCCCGCGAAGTCCTCTATGTTTTCGGGAGTCAGGTCCATACGGTCGTCGAAGTCGGCGCGGATCCGGAAAAGGTAGCCGAAATCCGGATCCTGGGAGGCAAGAAGGGTGTAGAGCCATCTGGGGCCTATCAGGATCAGTTTTACATCGATCTCTATTGGTTCCGGCTGGAGCTCCACGGACATGAAGGCCCTTGTGATGTCGTTGGGTCTTGTCACCACCGTTCTGTTCCTGATGGTCTGTATCAGGGTCTGCCAGAGACCGGGCTGCCGCACCACGTCCATGGCGTTGATGATCAGATAGCCTCCATTAGCCCTGAGGATGGACCCGGCCCTGATCATTGTGTGGTCGCTGTAGGGCTTGTTGTCTATGAGCACATGGTCCACATTACCGAAGAGCCTCACCGAGTCCGGGAACTGCTCCACCACAACAGGGCGTTTCTTCGTTTCGGAATTGTCAACTATCAGATTGACCTCGAATATCACATAGGGGTCAGCCTCTTCGCTCTCAGCCGCGAAGGCGTCGATGTTGTTCAGGACCGTTTCCTCCATGCGCTCGACATGCTGGGAGGTCTCCTTGTCCCCAAGCCCGGAAAGCTGGTGAAGGATTCCGTTCACAGTGGGCTTGAGAATCCTTCTCTGAAGCCGCTCTATATCTTCCTGGGCCTGTATCTCTATGGTCTGGGCATGCCTTATGGCGGATGTGAGCAGCTTGAAAAGCCGGGTATGGGTCTTCCTGTATTCGGCCAGTTTTTCCTGGGTGATCTCCCCCTGGGCGGCAAGCTGCTGAAGCTGTTCATAGGTCTGCGGCTTGCCGTCTATCACCGGAAGAACGTCGGGTCTGCTCTGCCCGGGACCCACGGGAATGCTCACCACGGCAAAACCGGCTTCGATGGCGGCTTTCTCCACCTTTTCCATCTGAACCTTTTTCTTCTCGGTGAAGCTCTCCAGCAGGGCTCCCTTTTCCGCGGCGGTGCCCTCGCTCTTCAGAACCACAGGAATGTTTTTCCTCAGGAGTTCCACGCAGCTCTCCACGCCCTCCTTGAACTTCCTGCCTTCCCCAGCCGGGAACACCAGCGCCCTGGGCCTGGAGGAATCCTCGAAGTTGTAGACGTAGCAGATGTCGAGAAGGTCCCTGCAGGTGGTGTCTATCTGGTCAAGTATCCTCTTCACGGTGGTTTCACGGCCGCTGCCGGACACACCTGTGACGAACATGTTGTACCCGCTGCTTGGGATCTCCAGGCCGAGTTTTACCGCCCTCACGGCCCTTGGCTGACCCACTATCTTCTTCGCTGGCTTCAGGTCGCTGCTTGTCTCGAACTGGAACATGTCCTCGGGACAGGTCCACCTGAGTTTTCCCGACTCCAGGGGCTTGAATTCCATTGCTCCACCTTCCGGATTGGAAATTCCTGGGGATCATCTCTATGCGCTTAAGAATACCAGAATCAGTTTTTTTATCAAGACTCGTATTCCCGGGGGTTCCTTCGTATACTTCCATTCATAACGGTTTTGCAAAGAAAGGAGCTGCGATGCAGGAATTTCTGGACTCCCTTCCCCAACTCCTCTCGACCTACGGACTGAAGGTGCTCACGGCGGTGCTCATAGTCCTGTTCGGGAACTGGGTAGCCAAGGCCATCCGCAAGGGTGTCCGTAAGGGCATGACCAGCAGAAAGCTCGACGGAACCATCATCAACTTCACCTGCTCTGTCACCTATGCCCTGCTCATGGCGTTCATAGTGGTGGCCGCACTGAGCCAGATCGGTGTGCAGACATCCTCCATAGTTGCCATTCTGGGAGCTTCAGCCCTGGCAGTAGGCCTCGCCCTGCAGGGGTCACTCTCCAACCTGGCCGCGGGGGTGCTTCTCATGGTCACCAGACCCTTCAAGGCCGGCGACTATGTGGAAGCCGGAGGTCAGGCCGGAGTTGTGGAGGCTATCAGCCTTCTCAACAGCACCCTGAAATCCATCGACAACAAGAAGGTGATCGTACCGAACTCCTCGATCATCTCCGCATCCATTATCAACTACACCGCGGAACAGGTGCGCAGGGTCGACCTGAAGGTTGGCGTTTCCTACAAGAGCGACCTGAGGAAGGTACGCCAGGTTCTCATGGACGAGATCACGAAGAACGAGAAGGTGCTGAAGGACCCCGCCCCCATGGTGGGCGTTCTGGAAATGGCCGACAGCTCGGTGAACCTTGTGGTGCGCCCCTGGGTGAAGACCTCAGACTACTGGGACGTGTACTTCGCCCTCACCGAGAACATCAAGCTCCGCCTCGACGCGGAGGGGATAGGGATACCCTTCCCCCAGACCGACGTTCATCTCTACAGGGCGGATTAGTCCCCTGCCACTCCCGCGACCGCGGTACGCTCCCCTGTTCTTCTGCATCGGAGCGTTACCGCGGCTCCGGGTCTTCGGAGGATGATGGAGACCTTCCGGTACCAGGGCGAGGGTACGAAAAGGTCCGCCACCCCGGTATCGTCCTCCAGCATCAGGAAACCCGCCCCGTCCCCCAGGGATCTCTTCGTGAGTACCCTGCCCCAGACCAGACCGTTACCGGCCAGTTCCTCCCGGCAAAGGGGCACTGTTCCCTCGGGCCTCTTCTGGAAGGCAAGGGGGTGTGCCTCGGTCGTAACTTCCATCAGTTCGAGTTCTTTGGCCGCCCGTACCGCCGGGGTGTACCCCGGGAGAGGAGGGGGGGGCATGCCGAATGGGAAAAGGGTGGTAGCCCCCTCGGTGATGCACCAGGCGGCCTGGGGGCGGTTCATCCCCAGTGAGTCGAAGCAGCCCGCCATGGCCATGTTCATTGCCAGCCGGGGCCCCAGCCCCGCCGCCCTTACCTGGACAGGGTGCGTGTAGGGCCTTCCGGCCTTGAGCTTTTCGAACTCGGTTTCCCCCATGCCCGCAAGGCAGCCCATTCCTATGATCAGCCCCCCGTCCCCTGAGGATGAGTAGAACCACTCGGCCCGGTTCACATCCGGGGGGAGTATGGTTATCCCAAGCCTTCTGGCTTCCTCCACGTACACCATGTGCCTGTAGAAGCCCCCCCCAGCCGCGAGGAACGCCGCCATGGCCTCCGCCGGCCTTTCGGCCTTGATCCCGGCGTAGGCGCAGGCAACCGCGGCGTATGTCATGGCATGTGCCTTGCAGAAGCCGTAACCGGCGTACCCGGAGAGAAGGTCCCATCCCCTTTCGGCGGTTCTGCGGCTGTGCCCCCTTTCCTCGCAGAGGGTGATCATCTCCTCCCTGGAAACCGACTTCTTCTTCAGTTTCCTTCTCATCAGGTCTCCGCCGGCGGGGTCCAACCCCAGAAGGATCGATGCCGCCTCGGAGACGTTCTCCTGATAAAGCATCACACCGCGGTTCTCCCTGAGGATGTTCCTCAGGGGTTCGGGAACATCCCGCTCGCCGCCGGTCATGTATCTCTCCCGCCCCCCTCCGGAGGCTGCCCCGGGGCGAACCAGCGCCAGGGCCCTGGCCACGTCTTCCACCGAGCGTATGGTCATCCTTCTGAGCAGCCCCCTCATCGCCGGGCTCTCTATGTGGGGCACTCCTATGGTGCGGCCGCGGCTGACCAGCTCAAGGGTCTTTCCTCCGAGACTGCCGCCGCCGCTTATGGACGCTCCAGGGGATCCCCTGGAAGCAAGGGCCAGTGATGTGAGCCCCCTCTGGCCCAGCAGATCCATCTTGATTAGCCCGGTGTATTCAACTCCGTGCATGTCCAGCTGTGTAACCGGAAGCCCCCCGGAGCACATCTCCACAGGCACCGTGGAAGCTATCAGGCCCTGGCCCACCACAACGCCGCAGGGGTGGGGCATAAGGTGGGAAGGCAGCCCCAGAAGGAGTTTCGACCTCCGAAGGACCTCCCCGGGCAGCGGCTGCTTCCAGATGGGATCCCCGGTGCTTCCAGAAAGTGTTGCCAGGATGTCGGTCTCGTCCCGGGATACCCCCAGGGCGGCGCAGGCGACCCGAACTGCGGACCTGGTTCTGTAGGTCACCGTGGCGGATACCGCCGCCGTCCTTTCGCCCCATTCCCTCAGGAACCACTTGTATACCTGGTCCCTGAGGCTTCCGTCGATGTCCAGGTCTATGTCCGGAGGGTCGTCCCTCAGACGGTTGAAGAACCTGGTGAAGGAGAGGCCGTGGCGTATGGGGCACACCGCGGAAAGGCCCAGAAGCCTGGATACCAGGCTCCCCGCGGCGGACCCCCTGGCAACCGCAAGTATCCTCCTTCCGCTGCAGTACTCCAGTATTCTGTGGAACACCAGGAAGTAGCCGCACAGCCCGGCTTCGGAAAGGTCCCTCAGCTCGTCGATCAGCCGCTTCTCCGCGGCTTCGCTGCCGCTGTACAGGCTGCGAAGTCTTGGAAAAAGCAGTGCCTTCAACGCGCCCGGGTCATCCTGGGTTATCACCGGTGGCCTGTAGGGGCTCCTCAAGGGAAGGCTGCAGGTGATCTCCCCCAGCCTGAGGTTGTTCTCCAGGGAAAAGGGAGCCCTGCTCCACATTCCCCCGTGCCACCCTGGAAGGGCTTCGGTGCAGCCGTTCATGGGAGGGCTCTGCACATGGGGCTCCGGCAGCAGCCTGTCGTACTTCCTGAGAATGGAGTGGACAACGGAAGAACCTTCCCTGCAGTACATTGAAGGGGCGCATGCCAGGGGAAGCATGCCCGGGGGGCAGTCCGGGTCGGCTTCACCGGGAAGAACCGGAAGGTACACCTTGCCCCGGAACCCCCTCTCTATGAGCTTCCCCGCAGCTCCAGGGTTTGCCGCTATTGCGTAAAGGTTCCCGGAATCCCCCAGGGCCTCTTCCGGAGAAACCCTTTCCGGAAGGTGCGCGGATGTAACAAGCCTGCAGAGCTGCCCCCATCCGGAGGACAGCGCACCAAACACCGCTCCATGGACCTCGGCCCCGGCAAGTGCCCTTATGCCCGCGTCAGAAGCGGCTTCGGCGTACCTGTGTGTTCCGTAGACTCCGCCTGTGTCAGCCAGGAGCCCGCCTGCATAGCCGGCTGCGGCTATCCTTCCGGCCAGGACCTCGGGGGTTTCGGTTCCCCACCGGAAGCTGAAGGCGCTTTTCACCCATAGAAGGAACGGTCTTTCCATGGGCATACACTAAACATTTGTTCACATGATGAAAAGGGCTTTGATCCCTCCGAAGGTGGCGCTCTGAACGCTCTGGGAGATGAAATGGATACGCATGCAGGTAAGGAAGGACATCAGGGATCCCGATGCGCTTGAAGGATGCGGCGCTGAAAGGCACCTGTCGGCTGCGGGAAGGCCGGCTGCCCTGGCGTTAACGGTATGGCCGTCGTCGCCAAGGTAGCGGAACTCGATGATCAGGTTGCGGTCCCCATGGTACTGGAAAGGCGTTTCAAGGTCGAAGCCGTTCCAGCCCGGGGCTGAGTGAGACCATTCGATGGAGAGGGTATCCAGGCTGAACACGGTAACCGGGGTTCCGGTACCGTAGTTAGCCTGGAAACTGGTGGAGAGAGACTGCACCTCGGTCTCGCACAGGAGTATGCTGAACTGGTAGAACTCGCCTGAGGCGTGGGCGGAATGGGTGGCGAAAAGCTCCAGGCGGTTGATCTGTAGCGGCTCCGATAGCTCTTCCTGAAGCACCAGGACCTGGTACCTTCTTCCCGGGTCGCTTCAAGACCCGCAGAACGGCCTGTTGGTGGTAAGTGTACCCCCCTGACCTATCTCGGCGAAACCGCCCAGGGCGACCGCGGCAAGGAACAGAGAGCAGATGAAGTATCTCATGGAACCTCCCTGGATCACATGGTATCCGAAGCGCCCCTGGCTATCATAAGGTCCGTCATGAACTCAACAGGGGCCCTGTTGTCGGTGAGAATCATTCCTCCGCATGGCTGAAAGGGTTCGAAGGCGGGCTGAAAAAGCTGCGCGGTGTACTGCAGGTCCGGGTTCCACACCCCCATGGAGTCTCCGTCGGGGGCGGTTATCGGGGAGTCGGAGGCCAGCAGCATGTAGTTGTAGTCGTCGGCCACCGGCGCGAGGTAGACATGGGCAAAGACCTCCCCCGCCGTCCTGCCGATGGAGTTGAGAAGCTCAGAGGTCTCATCCAGGGCGTTCACGTTCATCGCCGCTATGCCCCCGGGGGAAAGCCGGTCCTTCATCGCGCTGAAGTACTCCAGCGTGGTCAGGTGGAAGGGAATGTATATCTGATTGCTGTAGGTGTCGGTAACTATGATGTCCCACGTGCCCTCGGCGGAATCCATGAATGACCTTCCGTCGGCGGTGTGAACAGTGCACTCCCCGGGGGTGCTTCCGAAGTAGAGATAGCCCAGCTCCGTAGCCCTGGGATCTATCTCCACCGCTTCCAGCTCCATTCCCGGGAAACTCCGGGAAACATGAACCGAAAGGAGGTGCGGAATGGTACCGGCGCCTGCCCCTACGATGAGTATCCTGGGATCCGGCGACGGATCCACCATATAGGGCAGCAGGAGATAGCTTTCGTAGTAGGTCGATGCCGGATTAAGAACATCGTTCACCCTGGCGATGGACTGCATGGCTCCGCCCTCGTTGACTATGAGAAGCGTGGTTCCGTCATCCCTGCGCTGCACCTGAAGGTACTGGTAGCTGCTCTCCTCCTCGTGGATCACATGGTTCAACCGCTTAACAGCGTGTCCTGAAAGGATCCACCCCGCGGCTGGAAGAAGCAGAAGAAGGAACACTGCTGCCTTTTTCCTGCCCAGACCCATCCCACCCAGAAGTATCAGCACCCCTGAGCAGATGAACAGGGTTTCCCTGGTACCCAGAAGCGGAATGGAGACCAGGGTGGGCGTCAGGGTGCCGAAGATGCTCCCGAGGGTGGACATTGCGTAGAGCGACCCGGCGGTCCTGCCGGTGTTGTCGCTCCGGGCCAGGAGCTTAACCATGAAGGGACTCACCATGGCGAGGACGAACACCGGTGGCACGAACACCGCCACTATACCAAGAAAAGAAAGCAGGATGACGTTCGCCGGGGTGCTCCGTATCCCCGCGGTGAGACC
>DAINQE010000046.1:0-19599 GCA_036743055.1 Candidatus Sabulitectum sp.
AGTATCCCTTTTGAGAACACGTTCCTGGTGCTGAGCTCCAGCAGGGCAGCGTCGCCGGAGTTGGGCAGGTCTGGCACCCCGCTGGCAAGGACCGCGATCGTAATGTACAAGAACGGGGTCATCAGCAGGAAGAATGGGACCTTCCAGTTCTGCAGCGCCCTGATCATTGCATTCACAAGTTCTCACCTTCATGTTAGGCTTCCTGAAACAGTCGGAATATCCAAGCCGTGCCGCGGCATGTCCAGAGAAGGGAGACTCAATGGACTTCAGGGTTCTCATGTCGGTATTCACCGCGATCTTCGTAGCCGAGCTGGGGGACAAGACCCAGCTGGCCACCATGCTGTTTTCCACCAACAAGGACGTGAGCAGGCTCACGGTATTCATTGGAGCATCGCTGGCTCTGATCCTCACCACGGCGATAGGCGTGCTGGCCGGAAAGTTCCTCTGCGACCACATCAACACGAAGTACCTGTCGTGGGGAGCCGGAGCGCTGTTCATCATAATGGGGGGCTACACCATAGCCACGGCGTCATGAGCTTGCGCCGCTGAGTATGTTCCCCGGCATGAAAAACACCGCCGGGAAGCGATCCGACCTGAGGGAGACCTTCAGGATATCCATTACGGAAGGGGTTTTCTCCCAGGTGTACAACGGCCTGGCAGGACCGGGGTCTGTGTTCCTCACAAAACTGCTCACCCTCCTGGGAGCTTCCTCCGGTCAGTTCGGCATTCTCTCCGCAACCGGCCAGCTCTCCATGGTGCTGCAGCCCCTTGGTGCGCTGGTGACCCGCAGGATGACCCATCACAGGCGTTCAACGGTGCTCTGGGCCGCGGCGGGGAGGATCATGACCCCGCTGCTGGGGGTGATCCCTCTTCTGCTGCCGTCCGGGGAAGCCCTTACAGCGGTACTGCTGGTATACGCCCTTTCAACCGCGGTGCTCTCCGTGTCCACCAACATCTGGACAGGATGGATCGCCAGGATGGTCCCCCTGAGGATAAGGGGAAGGTTCTTTGCCAGGAGGAACTCCATTCTGGTTGCCTTCGGCCTTGCTGTGGCGTTCGTTGTGGGGATCATCGTAGATGGGGCGGGAAGCGACTCCCAGAGGCTGAAGACCATCTTCCTGGTGATCTTCTCCGCCGCGGGGATCATAGGGCTGGCAGGGCTTCGGATCCTCTCCACCCAGCCGGAGAAGCCGGTTCCTCCCAATCCCCTTCCGGCTTCCAGGATACTCCTTGAGCCCTTCAGGGACAGGAACTTCAGAAAACTGTGCCTCTTCGGTGTGTGGTGGATGATGGCGGTTGGCATAGGCGCACCGTTCTGGCAGCCCTTCATGATACAGGTGCTGCGCATGGGGGTTACACAGATGCTCCTGTACGGCATGACCAGCACGGTGGGCACCGTTCTCACACTGAAGTACTGGGGAAGGCTGGTGGACAGGTTCGGGAACATCGCCGCGATGAAGCTGGCAATAATGATCGGAACCGCGGTGCCCCTTATCTGGCTGTTCGTAACCCCGGACAGACTCTGGATCATCTTCGCTGAAAGCGTGATCTCAGGCAGCATGTGGGGGTGCGTGGGCATAGTGACCGCCAACCTGGTGCTGGCCGTGGCCCCGGAGGACAGGGTTCAGTCTTACTCCGGCCTGTACGGGGCATTCAGCGGCATCGGAATGATCATCACCATGCTTGCTTCGGGATTCCTGATGCCGAAGCCACTCTGCATCGCCGGGCTCAGCCTCCACCCCATGCAGGTGCTCTTCCTTGCAACGGCATTCGCCAGGCTCAGCGCCATCATACCCCTCTCCCGGGTGGACGAGCCCAACGCGGTTCCCCTTGCGGCGGTGCTGAACAGGCTCAGACTGTACAGCAAGGTAAGGCTCTTCGACATAAGGGTCCTCCTGGGAAGAAAGGCTCCCTGAGAACCCTCTTGCCTCCCGCCGGGGCTTTGCTATGTTCAAATACACCATAAGAGGGAGGGTCTCGTGAAAAAGGGGTTTTCAGGTTCTTCGTCGAAGAAGCCCAGGTCTTCTTCCAGCAGCAAGTCCAGTTCCTTTTCTTCGGGCAAGTCGTTCTTCAAGGGCAGCTCCAGGTCCAGCGTGAAAACCGACAGGGCCTCGTCCCAGGGCAGCTCTTTGAAGGACAAGATACGGCGGAAGAAGGAATCCTCCTTCGTAAAGCCGGACAACGACCCTGGCGAGAAGAGGCGTGATCACGATAATGGCTCCGGAGCGGGGTTCACCAAGCCCTACAACGATCCCGGCGAGAAGTACCGCGGGGAGTCATACACCGAGAACGGCTCCCAGCCCGTTCAGTCAACGGGAGGCGGCAGGGGCTGCTGCGGAGGCATAACCGGCATGATCTCCCTGTTCGCCATACTGGCGGCGGTGGTCATCATCGTTTTCATAGTGAAGTGCCTGTAGCTAGAGAAGGCTGAATGGAAGGGAGAGTACTCCTTCCCCCAGGGGAAGTGAAGTATCACCGGAATGGATCAGATATCCCCTGGTGGACACTTCCTCATAGTCCTTCCTGAAACATCTGAGGGAGCGCGCCATTCCGGGAAGGGGCGTAGAGTTCGCCTTTATCTCCAGTGGAGTGATGGTTCCGTCATGCTCCACCAGAAGGTCCACTTCGTTACCGGTCTGCGTTCTCCAGAAGTAAACTGAGGGTCTGATCCCCCTGTGAATCAGCGACCGGTACACCTCCGAAACCACGGCATTCTCCATTATGGCCCCGCCGGAGGGACCCAGCCTTGCATGGGATGGATCCGTCAGACCCAGCAACCCGCAGAGCATTCCGGTATCTGTGAAGTATATCTTCGGGGTCTTGATCAGACGCTTTCCCCTGTTCACGAAGTAGGGTCTCAACAGGAAAACCTGATAAGTTGCTTCCAGAACGGAGATCCAGGCTTTTACGGTGTTAACCGCCACCCCCAGGTCCCGCGCCAGATCAGAGTAGTTCAGCAGCTGTGCGGCCCGAGATGCCAGCAGCGACATGAAGTTCCTGAACATGGTTAGATCCCCAAGATTCTTCAGGCTTCGAACATCTCTTTCCAGGTATGTCTGAATGTATGATGAATGCCAGAGCTGGAAGTTCCTTCTGCCGTTCAGGGCTATCTCAGGGAACCAGCCTCTGATGAAACTCGTCCACAAGCCTTCGTAAGAGAAGCCTTCCATGGGGGACCGTTCCAGTTCGCCTTCCCAGGGCAACGATCGAAATGGATCACCTGACACCTCTCTGGCTGTAAGATGAAGAAGACTGAGAACCGCTGCCCTTCCGGCAAGTGACTCGGTCACCTTCTCAGACAAGGCAAGGTTCTGGGATCCGGTGAGGATGTACCTTCCTTTGAAAGACCTGTTCCTGTCAATCTCCTCCTTTATGTATGGAAGGAGTTCCGGAGCATACTGAACTTCGTCCATTATCACTGGAGTGCCGCAGGAGCGAAGGAATGAGCGGGGATCAGAAAGGGCTGATGCCCTTACATCGGGGAGTTCCAGTGAAACATAGTCATGCGTATCGGAAAAGAGGTGCTTCAGCAGGGTCGTCTTACCGGATTGCCTGGGACCTGTAAGGACAACAGCAGGGAACTCTTCAGCCGCTTCGCGTACAACTGCTTCAGCAGTTCTTCTGATGTAGCGGACATTGTCCATTGAGCCTCCTTTGGTTGAAATCTTGCAATTTGATTGCAAATTGTCAACCATTTAGAATCAAAAGCCCTGCGAAGGCATCACGCCAGGCCTGCACTTTTTGCTGAAAGCTCATCCTGAAGAATGCCGGTGAAGGCGACGGCAGGCAAACCAGCCTGAGGTCCTGCGGGTATCTGAACCTGGTCTGAAAAACGGTCATTACACCCTTCCCGGTGAAGAGAACCGTATCCACGGGGTTCTCAGAGAGGATCCTTTCAACAGCTTCGGTGTTGTAGACCCTTTTCACGAGGTTGCCGTCCAGGTTCGATCCGCGCTTCCTTTCGCAGGCCAGTATCACATCGGTAACCGCCATTCCCAGCTCCCGGAAGAGCCCCTTCTTCCCCTGGATGCAGGACAGGTCATGGGAGGGGAAGAGTTCAGCCATGATGGGCCAGAACTGGTTCCTGGGTGCACCGTAGTACCAGTCTCCCCGGGGAGGTGAACCGCCGGTGGAGCGGCTTCCCGGGAATGAACCCAGAAGCAGCCTGCTGCAGCCCCGGGGTACGAAGGGCTGGAAAGGGTGATGTGCGGGTACCTGTTCGGTATGGGCGTTCATGAATGGCAATATATTATCCCCCAGGTCTCGTTCGCATAAGGAGGGATTATGGAGGGAAGAGGCAGACGCGCGGCGGCAATGGCTGCAAGGGCCGGGCTGCCCCCTGGCAGGGCTGTGTTCATAGGCCGACGAAAGGTCGATTCGACCACCATCGACGTCATATGCTACGACCCGGATTCCCTTACGGAGGAGAAGGACTGTTCGCTGGACAGGGCATTTGCTCTTTCCGAATCCCAGGCTGTGACCTGGATCAACATCACCGGCATTCACGACACCGCCCTGATCGATTCCGCCGGGGAGCGCTTCGGGCTTCACCCCCTCACCTGCGAGGACATAGTGAACACCGACCAGCGGCCCAAGCTGGAGGAGTTCCCCGGTTACATGTTCATCGTTCTGAAGATGATGACCTACCACGAAGGCAGGAGGGACATCGATGTCGAGCATGTTAGCCTCCTTCTCGGAAAGAACTGGGTGCTATCGTTCCAGGAGAGGCCCGGTGATGTTTTCGACCCGGTCAGGGAGCGCATAAGGTCATCGGTGGGACGGATACGGAAGCACGGCGCTGACTATCTGGCCTACGCTCTGATGGACATGGTGGTGGACAATTACTTCGTTGCCATAGAAGGCCTGGGCGAGTACGTCGAGACCATCGACGAGGAGATAATGACAGAACCTCTCCCGGCACACATGAACGAGATCCATCGGCTGAAACGGTGCATGCTCACCCTGAGGAAGGCGGTGTGGCCACTTCGGGAGGAGATAGGCTCCATGGAGAAGAACCAGTCGGAGCTGATCACCCGGGGAACCGGACCGTTCCTGAGGAACCTCTACGACCACACCATCCAGGTGATCGACATGGTGGAGACCCACCGCGATCTCCTTGCCGGGATGCACGACACCTACCTCACCAGCGTGAGCAACCGCATGAACGACATAATGAAGGTGCTCACCATAATCGCAACCATTTTCATACCACTGACCTTCATCGCCGGGGTCTACGGCATGAACTTTCACCACATGCCCGAACTCAGCAAACCCTGGGCCTACCCCGCTGTGCTGGTGCTGATGCTCGCCGTGGCCGGGCTGATGATCTGGTTCTTCAAGAGGAAGAAGTGGTTCTGAAGAGCGCAAATAGAAGGCTCCTGGTTTACGCGGGAACCCTGGCGGCGATGTTCTTCTGGGGGATATCCTTCGTGTGGTCGAAGATCGTCTTTCAGCACTACGGGCCCTTCACCACCGTCTTCCTCAGGCTGCTGATCTCATCCGCCCTCCTCACCCTGTACGCCAGGGGAACCGGGAACAGGGAGAAGGTCAGGAAGGAAGACTGGCCTGCATTCCTGCTGCTCGCCTTCCTGGAGCCGTTCTGCTATTTCGTCGGCGAGAGCTTCGGCCTGATCCTGGTCTCCCCCACCCTTGCCTCGATAATGATAGCCCTGATCCCGGTGATCTCCCCTGTTTTCGCTTGGTTCTTCCACAGGGAGAGGCTCACCCCCATCAACATAGCCGGCCTGCTGGTTTCATTCTTCGGGGTGGCGATATTCTCCACCACCGGCACGAGCAGCCTGGAGGCATCACCCAGGGGGCTCCTGCTGCTGCTCTTCGCCGTGCTTTCCGGAATAGGCTACAGCGTGGTGGTGAAGAACCTCTCCCACAGGTACAGGCCCCTCACCATAGTCCGTACACAGAACCTTATCGGAGGATTCTACTTCCTGCCCTTCCTGGCGATCTTCGAGCTGAAGGCCAGCCTGGCCGCCGACCCCCCGGCCCAAGTGATTGCCAATCTGGTGATGCTGGCGGTGTTCGGAAGTTCCCTGGCCTTCATGCTGGTAACGATATCCATAAGGGAACTGGGCATAGGGCGAACGAACGTGTTCACCAACATCATACCGATAATCACCGCGATCACCGCCTGGATACTGCTGGGTGAGGCTTTCACCGGGAGGAAGATACTGGGAATGGCTGTGGTGATAACAGGCATCTTCCTGGCACAGATCAAGCGAAGACCAAGGGCAGCGGTGATACACGAACGGTAGGATCCGTTCCTATCCGCTATAATTCGAGCAGAGCCAGGATGGGACAGGAGATGATCATGGCAGGCCGCCCGGGTGAAAAGGACTGGTTCTCCCTGGACAACGCCGCAAAGATATACCCAGCCACGGCCTCTCCCAGATCCCCGGCGGAGTTCCGGATGACCTTCACCGTGAAAGAGCCCGTAAGGCTCATCTGGCTTGAGGCAGCGGCGAAAAGGGTAATGCCCCGGTTCCCTTACTACCAGGTACTCCTGAAAAAGGGTTTCTTCTGGTATTACCTACAGCGGAATGACCTTAGCCCCGGGATAAGTCCCATGTCGAATATGCCCCTGGGAATGCCCTCGGAAAGGGGGCACTCCACCAGACTTCTCAGGATATGTGCAGCCGGCGCAACCGTTGCGGTGGATTTCTCCCACATCCTCACCGACGGAACAGGGGGAATGGCCTTCCTGCTGGCCCTGGCCGCCATGTACCTCAGGGAAGCGGGGCTCCTGGAAAGAACTCCCCCTGGTGTGATGAACCCCGATGAAGAACCCTCTCCTGAGGAGTTCGAGGACGCACACAGGAGATACTTCCCGGACATTTCCATATCCCCTGAGCGGATGAAGCCGGCCTGGCATCTTCCGGGAGAACCCATGGAGCAGGGTCGGATCAGGGTGCTCTCCGGATCCGTTCCAGTTGAGGATGTTCACTCCCAGGCTGGAGAAAAAGGGGTATCGATCACCGAGTACCTGGCGGCGGTATACCTTCATTCCCTTGCGGAAATCCACCCGGGAAGGGGCAGGAACATAATCCGGCTGGAGATACCGCTGGACATGCGGCGGGTTTTCCCGTCCAGGACCATGAGGAACTTCTCCCTCTACCTCTCCCCGGAGATAGACCTTGCCCTGGGCGAATGGACATTCGATGAAACGGTCACCGAGATCCATCACCGTATGGGTCTCATGAAGTCCCGTAAACAGCTTGGCAGGCAGCTTCACCGGAATGTGGGCTCCGAGTTCAATCCACTTGTGAGGTATCTTCCCAGATTCCTGAAGGACATGGTGCTCTCCTTTTCATACTCCAGACTGGGAGAAGGGCTTCACTCCGGGGTTATCTCGAACCTGGGCAGAGTGCAGGTGCCTGAGGAAATGGCCAGCCATATTGAATCCCTGGGTATGATGATACGGCCGAACCATGTGATGAAGAAAAGCTGTTCGGTCCTCTCCTTCGGAGGAATGCTCGATATTACCTTTGCAAGCGTCATCGAGGATTTAACGCTGGAAAAGCTGTTCTTCCGCTTCCTTGCCGGGAGCGGTGCGGATGTAACGGTAAGGGAGATTCAATGACCCGGATCTGCGGCGAATGCGGAATAAGGTACGAGGACCATCAGGCGGAATGCCCACTCTGCGTCAGAAGGAAGCCAGAACCGCCGTCTGGCAAGGGCTCTCGCAGTAACGTGGGAAAACATCTCCGGGAGATGGTTACCTTCTCGGCCTTTTCAGCGGGTCTGATCGCCTTCATCACCGACTACGCCTATTCCGGAACCCTGACCTGGTCGCGGATACCGCTGCTCTCCCTGGCATACGCATGGGTCACCGTGTACCTGGTATCGCTCACATGGCGCTCCAGGTATCTCACCGTTGCCGCCTCGGCCCTCTCCACCGGACTCTTTCTCCATTTCCTCAGCGATCTCACCTCCGGCGGAGATGGCTGGTTCCACGCCATTGCCCTTCCGATGGTGACCTCGGCGGCACTTATCTCATTGCTGGTAACGGCTATTAACGGGCTTTTCAACCTCTCCTTCATGGGAAGGCTGTTGTCCGCCATGGCGGGAATCGCTCTGTTTACCGTGTTCATCGACCTGACCGTTACACCCGGTGTTACCTGGTCGCTTATCACGGCATCGGGAACCGTTCCCCTGATCGTGTTCCTCGCAGGCCTGGAAAAGCGGCTCAGAAGAAAGGGCTCAAGCCTGGAAAAGTACTTCCACGCATAGCCGACCCTTCTGAACCGCTGCGCATTACTCGAACGGACCCAGGATCAGAACCATCAGGAAGAGTATCAGAAGAGCCCAGAAAAAGCAGCCGAACACAGCTGCTGATTCCCTTACCTCGACGCCTTCTTCCGAAGCCGCGGCAGGCCTTCTTCGCCAATCCGGGGTGGCAACGGCCAGGATGATCAGCGATATGAAGAGACCGGCAAGAAGCATCCCAAGCCAGGATGACCCGCTGTAGATCGGACCCCATTCGGGAATGATCAACGCCGCAAGCCACATGGTAACGAAGAGCACCACGAAAAGGAACATGGCTGAAGCAATAGCGCTTCCTCCCCGGCCTGGATGTCTCCACCGAAGCCCCCAGCCCAGAACGGTACTGAGCAGCAGGGCGAAAAGAAGTGCTATAAGAATGTCTGCAATAATCATGATGATGACCTGACAGCGCGTCTATGAGCCGCCTGTTCCAGGGGCGCGCTCTCCCAGGAGCGGCGGAGAAGTTCGGCGAAACACCGTTCTCCCGATAACACTCAAGACCCATCAGTCAACCTGAATCGACTATGAGCTCTTAACTATTCACCTAACAAATTTCATTAGCTATTGTCAAGTGCTATTGAAGTTATTGGAAAAGATAAAGGGTTGACATCAATAACTATTCTTATAAGTTGAATATGAAAACGATGATTCTCATTCTGAGATACCATCACAACAGGGAGAGGACGGGAATAATGAAGCAGTTCAAATCAATACTTGTTCCAGTAAAACTGGATTCGTCAGCTGAAAGGGTGCTCAGGACCGCCGGTGAACTGGCGGAGATGATGGATGCCAAGGTATCCGTGATGCATGTGGTTCTGCCCTTTCCTGCGGTTCCCCTCACGAGCGGGATCATGATGCCCCAGAGATCGGGGCAGGTGAACATGCCGGCATACCAGAAAGCAGTGGAGGAAAGGGTTCAGAGCACCATGGGAGAAGTAGTGGACAGAACACTGCCGGAAGAACGCATCGCCGGCAGGATAGTCCGCACTGGAACTGTGGGCTCCACGATAATCGACGAGTGCGACAGCGGTGACTACGACCTTGTGGTCATAGACAGCGGCGAGCATGACGACATACTTGAAAAGATCTTCGGTTCCGTGGCTGACAAGGTGGTCAAGAACGCAGGGGTTCCAGTACTCGTTCTCAGAGAGCGCGATCAGGAAGACTCCGAAGAAGAGGAATAGCCCCTGGCACTAGTCTCCGGCGGTGATCGGCCTTAGAATACTTCAAAACAAGAGTGAAAGGAGCAGGCGCCCTTGAAGACCTGGATAGTGCTCGCTGTGTGGATTGCCGTTTCACTGAGCGCCGGTTTCATCGGTTCCCGGTTTCCCCCGGGGGAATGGTACCAGGGCCTGGAAAAGCCATCCTGGAACCCGCCCTCGTGGGTGTTCGGCCCGGTGTGGACCCTTCTTTACATCCTCATGGGGATCGCGGTCTGGCTTGTATGGAAGGAGAGGGGTTTCTCCGCCGGTGTGTACCTGTTCATTGCCCAGCTTGTGCTCAATGCGGTGTGGTCCTGGCTCTTCTTCGGGCTCAACAGGCCCGACCTGGCGTTCTACGAGATACTAGTACTCTGGGTGCTGATACTTGCTACCATGATCGTCTTCTGGAGGGTAAGGCCTGCCGCAGGTGCCCTTTTCGTGCCCTATATCCTATGGGTGAGCTTCGCTTCGGTGCTTAACCACACCCTCTGGAAGCTGAACGGCTAAGGCGCTGTAACCACCAGCTTCCGGCTGGCGGATGGACAAGGCTCAGATCATGAATCAGCAGATCCGGGGCAGCAGTTCCCCCTGGGGTATGTCCACCAGCCTTCTGCCTCCGATATCGGTATTCAGTATCAGACGGCGGGCCTCACCGGTTACCTCGCCTATCACCGCGGCGCCGGCCCCATTGGGCATCTCCCTCCAGGCGGAAACTATACCCGGGGCTGCATCAGGTGAGCAGATCAGGATCATGCGGCCCTCGCAGGCCACATGCATCAGGTCTATTCCCAGCATCTCGGAAACGGCCCTTGCCCCCTGGTCATAGGGAATGGCACCCTCGATCAGTTCTATCCCGAAGGAGCCTTCCTGAACGATCTCGCCCAGCACCGAGGCAAGGCCACCCCTGGTGGGGTCCCTCATGAACTTCACAGCGTCGGCCCATTCCGCCGCCCTGGCGGCAAGGCGGTGAACCGGAGCGGTGTCGCTTCTCAGGGTTCCCCCGATGGAAAGCCCCTCCCTGGCAGCCATCACAGCCATCCCGTGATCTCCCAGGGTTCCGCTGGCTATTACCATGTCTCCCCTTCGTATCCGCTCCACGCCGAGTTGAAACGACTCGATCTTCCTTCCGATTCCCGCGGTATTGATGTACAGCCCGTCGCACTGCCCCCTGGCAACCACCTTCGTGTCGCCGGTGACCACCTGAACACCTGCCTCCATGGAGGCCCTCTTCACAGAGTCCAGGATCCGGCGCAGCAGGGCCATTTCCAGGCCTTCCTCTATGATCAGCGCCAGGGAGAGCCACAGGGGAACCGCCCCGGAGACCGCCAGGTCGTTCACCGTTCCGTGTACAGCAAGGCATCCGATGTCGCCCCCGGGGAACTCCAGCGGACTTACGACGAAACTGTCGGTGGAAAAAACTATCGCTTCCCCTGGGGAGTCCAGAAGGGCTCCGTCGGGAAGTCCCTGGAGTGGCCCGCCGTCGGCGAACCTGGTTACGATCTCTTCGGCAATAAGGTCCCTTGAGAGCCTTCCTCCGCCGCCATGCCCCAGTAGTACCTTCTCTGAATGCTTCATGACTTCACCTCGAATACCTGTAATGGGCGGCGCAGCTCCCCTCGGAACTCACCATGCAGGGCCCTACTGGAAAGGCCGGCGTACACTCCCTGCCCATGAGGGGGCACTCGCCAGGCAGCAATATTCCCCTTAGAACCTCGCCGCAGCGGCATCTGGGGTCGGGGTTTCCTCCGGTGGTGGCCACTCCGTGCCTTTTTCCCCCGTCGTAGCCGCTGTACTCTTCCTTCAGTTCCAGACCGCTTTCAGGTATGGTCCCTATGCCCCTCCAGGAAGCGTCAGCAGGCTGGAGATACTTCTCCATCAGCGCAAGGGCCAGGGGATTCCCGCCGGGTCTGACCACCCTGGTATACTGGTTCTCCAGCCTGGCCGACCCGTCCGCCAGCTGCTGAAGAAGGCCCTTGATACCCAGCAGTATGTCCAGCGGCTCGAACCCTGCGATCACCGAAGGCAGACGGTGCGCATCCACGAACCCCCGGTATGCGTCGGAACCAATGACAGCGGATACATGGGCTGGAAGCAGAAATCCGTTCACCGCCACCCGGCTGTCAGCCGCCAGGGCCTCCAGGGCAGGAGGGACCAGTTTGAATGCCGTAAGGACGGAAATGTTCCTCACTTCCCCTTCGGAAGCCCTCTTAACGATGGAGATCACAGGCGCTACGGTGGTCTCGAAGCCTATTCCCAGGAACACCACCTCATCACCGGGATGATCCCCTGCCAGTTTCACGGCCTCCAGAGGGGAATAGCACACATGCACCCTGGCTCCCTGGCTCCTGGCATCCGCGAGGGTGGAGGTGCTGCCGGGAACCTTCAGCATGTCGCCGAAGGTTGCTATTACAACACCCCGACGGGCAAGCTCCACCGCGGCGTCGATATATGCCGCATCTGTAACGCACACAGGGCAGCCCGGACCGCTGAGGAGACTTACATTGCAGGGCATGATGCGCCTTATGCCGTACCTGCCTATGGACATGGTATGGCTTCCGCAGACCTCCATTATCCTGGGGCTTGCGCCCTTCTCCTCAAGGGCCAGGGCGATGGCCCTTATCTCTTCAGATATCGCCGCTGCGGCGGCGCCGCTGCGGAAACCGTCGATGTATCTCATTGGTCCGAGGGTATCTTTCCCCGCATCTCAGCCAGCTCCTGAAAGAGCCTGAGCCGGGAGTCGGCCTCTTCCCTGTCAAGCTTCTCTATCGCGAACCCGGCGTGGACTATCACGAAATCGTCCACCCCGGGGTCCTCGACCAGGGAAAGGTCAACTTGGCAGGTAACTCCTTCCAGCTCGCAGACGCCGGTTCCTCCCTCACCCATTTCCTTGATCCTCATTGGTACTGCCAGGCACATCTCAGTTCATCCTCCGGGTTCCGTATACCTGCCCCAGGGAAATGCCTCCGTCGTTGGGAGGCACCAGCCGGTGGCAGTACACTTCCATTCCCCTCTCCGTCAGACCTGAAGTAAGTCCGGCGGTAAGGTACCTGTTCATCATTACACCTCCGGAAAGGACCACCGGCAGCGCTCCCCTGGTATCCCGGGCGAAAACGGCCATTCCCAGGGCAGCCTCCGTAATGGCACGGTGGAAACGGGCAGCCCAGAAGGGCATATCCTCCTTCCCGGGCCTTTCCCCGTGTAGTGCGTGGAACAGGGGGGCGGTATCCACCGTAAAAAGACCTTCTTTCACTTCCATCTCCATGTCCGCCGGCATGATACCGCCGCCGCGGGCTTTCCATGCCTCGGCCTCGAGCAGTATGGCGGCCTGACCCTCATAGGTGATCAGGGGAGGGCTCGTTCTCAGACCAGCTGAAAAGGCGTCGAAAACCCTTCCCACCGAATGGGTGGTGAATGTGTTCAGCCCCTTTTCCCACTGGATCCTCCAGATCTCAAGCTCGTTCTCTTCAACGCCCAGCCGACCAGCCCAATCTTCATCTACCTCAAGACCCGCGCTCCAGAACCTTGCGATCAGCTGCAGGGCCGGTCTGATCACAGCGGCGTCTCCTCCAATTAATTCCGAGGGTGCAAAGGTGCCCAGTCGTTCCCAGCGGCCGCCCTCTACATGCAAAAGCTCGCCCCCCCATATGGTTCCGTCGGTTCCCAGGCCGGTACCATCGAAGACTATGGCGATGGCCTCCTCCAGACGGTGTTCGCACATCACCGACAGCGCGTGGGCGTGGTGATGCTGGATCTCCACAACAGGAACCTCCAGCTCACCGGCCAGCCTTCTGCCCAGCCTCGTGGACTGCATGTCCGGGTGCAGGTCCACGGCAATGAGCTCGGGCATCCTGCCGAAGTACTCCGGGAACTTCCGCGCCACCAGTTCAAGGCCGTCCAGCGCCTCCGGGGTCTCCAGGTCTCCGATGTGGGGCGAGAGAACGGCTTCGTCTCCGAACCCCAGACATATGGTATTCTTGAGCCCGGCCCCCATTCCCAGCACCGTTCTCTCCAGGGGGCCGCCCATGGGAATGCTTTCCGGGGCGTATCCCCTGGCCCGCCTCCAAAGCTGCACTTCGGCGCCGTTCACCACCGCCAGGGAGTCGTCGTTCCTGAGATTGATCCCCCTGTTGTGGCACAGGAAGAAATCGGCTATTCCTGAGAGCCTCGAGAAGGCCTCTTCGTTCTCAATGCAGATGGGCTCCCCTCCCCGGTTGCCGCTGGTCATCAGCAGGAAGTCGAAGGGTGGGATGGTGTCGTCGCCGGTGGGGTTCGCCAGGAGGGCGTGGAGAGGGGTGGTGGGAAGCATCACGCCGAGATTTCCCAGCCCGGGGGCAAGCAGGTCGACTGGAAGGCTGGTCCCGGCCCTTGTACGAAGCACCACGATTGGAGCCTGGGAGGAGGTGAGGAGTTCCCTCTCCTCCTTTGATACCATGCACTCCCTCCCTATGGCCTCAATGCTCCTGCCCATTACCGCGAAGGGCTTGTGGGGACGATGCTTGGCCCGTCTGAGCCTTTCCAGGGCGATGCGGTTAAAGGCATCCGCTGCAAGCAGGTAGCCGCCGAGTCCTTTTACGGCGACTATGTGACCCGCCTTAATGGCTTTCCTTGCCTCCGCCAGGGGATCCTCCACCTGTATTCCCTCGCCGTTGGAACCGGCCCAGAAAAGGCCGGGACCGCAGTCGGGGCAGGCTATGCTCTCCGCATGAAAGCGCCTGTTCGATGGATCGGTGTACTCCCCAAGACAGGTTCCGCAGAGCGGAAAGCCCTTCAGCGCGGTTCTCTCCCTGTCGTAGGGCATGGCCTCCACAACGGTGTAGCGAGGGCCGCAGTTCGTGCAGGTGGTGAAGGGATACCGGTAGAACCGGGAATGGCTGTGGAACACCTCCTTCATGCAGTCGGTGCACACCGCCAGGTCAGCCGGTATGGAAACCCGCATGACGCCTTCGGAGGAGCTGTCCAGTATCCGGAACCCCTCCGCTGAGTGGCTCCTGGGGATCGGTACCCGGCTGACTATTCGAAGCTCGTCCAGCCTGGCCTTTGGAGGCAGTTCCCCTTTCAGATCGCTAATGAATCCGTCCACTGCAGCGGCGGGGCCGTCAAGGACGATCCTCACGGTGCCGGACTGATTCCGGACCCACCCTGCAAGCCCGGCCTTCGATACCGCCCTGGCAATGGACGGCCTGAAGCCTACTCCCTGGAGAATGCCCTTCAGATCCGCCGTGAGACGAACGAAATCATCCGTCAGAGGCCAAGCTCCTTTTTCAGGGTCCTTTCCAGTACATCTCGCTTGATCGGCTTCTGGAAGACCCCTGTAAAGGACAGATCGGAATAACTGGCATTGGCCCTCAGGGCGTCCCCTACGGAACTGAGCAAATAGACCGGAACGGTGCAGCCGGCCAGTTTCAGGTCCCTGGCAAGCCCAGACCCGGAATCAACTTCCTCCATCATCATGTCGGCTATCACCAGATCCGGGGACTCCGACTTGAACTTCTTCAGGCCCTCCTCGGCGCTGGAGGCGCACAGGGCCGTGCAGCCAAGGTTCTCCAGAAGAATCTGGAGGGACTCCAGAACATCCGGATCGTCATCCACGCAGAGTACTACGTGTTTTCCGTCTTTCATCGCAACTCCTCGCTTTCAGCTCCGAACCTTTCGGCAAGTCCGGAAAGATCATCATCTTGTATGGCCTTCCCAACCGATTCAAGGGCGGCTTCCAGGTTCTTCCTGGCCCCGGGGGACAACCCCTCGCCGAACCGGTTGAACTCGTATCCCCTTATCCCCAGCATGAATGCCTCGGCCCTGCTGGACATCAGATCCCCGGCCAGGGCCATCAGTGCCTCCGCGCTTATGCTGTGGGAAGAAAAACTCATATGGGCCTTAGGCACGACTCTTCGGAAGCGGAAGGGCTCCCGGCAGGAAAGGTCCGCGTCGGCGAACACCACCGCCTCATGCATGGCTATCTCGGCCGAGTCCTCCACCGAGAGCTGGTAGTTGGAGTCGACGGTAACGCCATCGAGCCCGAGCTTCTCGATACCCTCGGCAAAGGCCGGCCCCAGGCCGTCATCAAGACGGCCCGGGTTTCCGTACCCGAATACCAGGATCCTCTTCCCGTCACCTTTCATGGCATCACATCAGGTCAGGTGGACCTTGTGGCCAGTGTTTCACCGGTATGGTCAACGACGCTCACCGTAAGGGGCATTTTGCCCAGTGCGTGGGTGGCGCAGGAGAGGCAGGGATCGTAGGCCCTGATGGCCACCTCCACATGGTTCAGGAGACCCTCGGTGATCTCGGTTCCGGAGAGGTACTTCTTCGCCACGCCCTCCACCGCAAGATTCATGGGCACGTTGTTGCTCGTGGTGGAAACGATCAGGTTGCACATGGTCACCTGGTCGTTCTCGTTGACCCTGTAGTGATGGAACAGGGTTCCCCTGGGGGCTTCGATGAGACCCACTCCCTCCGGGCGCCTCTCTCCCTTCACCACAAGGTCCTCGCCCTGGAGATCGTCGTCGTTGAGAAGGTCCCTTATCTTCTCCGCGGAGTGGAGCACCTCTATCATCCTGGCCCAGTGGTAGGCCATGGAGATGTTGTTGGGCTTACCGGAGGTAACCGCCATGAACTCTTTCCTTGCGGCTTCGGCTTCAGGGGTGTCGATGAAGTCTGCGGTGTTGACCCTGGCCAGCGGACCTACCCTGTACCATCCCTTTTCCGTTCCCAGCTCCTTCAGGAAGGGGAACTTCATGTATGACCAGTCCCTGACCTCCTCGGCGATGATATGGTGGTAGTTCTGGTAATCGAAGTGGTCCACGACCTTGTTGCCCTCGGAATCGATCATCCTGATGCCGCCGTGGTACAGGTCCATGGCGCCGTCGTCCCTTATCAGGGAGAGGTGGTTCGAGTCAAAGGATCCGAAGTCGGAGAGGTTCTCCAGGTGATCCACAGTGTAGTCCTTGGCGATCTTCAGAGCACCCCGTGACCACTCTATCTGCTGGTCGATGTCCTTCAGCAGGGAATCCCTCTCGGCGATGGTGAGGTTCTTGTTGATGCCGCCGGGGATCGCGCCCGTTCCGTGAATTTTCTTGCCGGCGGTTACCTTGATAATCTCCTGGCCGTACTTGCGCATCATAACGCCCTGCACCGCCAGTTCGGGGTACTTCTTTATAACGCCGATCACGTTCCTCACCGCCGGATCGGCGTCGAACCCGAAGAGGAGGTCCGGGGACACCAGGTGGAAGAAGTGAAGGGCGTGTGACTGGTATGTCTGACCGTAGTGCATCAGCCGGCGCATCTTCTCCGCTGTGGGGGTCAGCCTGTCGGCGCCCACGATGACGTCCATGGCCTTCGCCGCCGCCAGATGGTGGGAAACCGGGCATATGCCGCAGAGGCGCTGCACGGTGACCGGAACCTCCCAGTAGGGACGGCCCTGTATGAAACGCTCGAAACCACGGAACTCGACTATGTGCAGCCGGGCCTGTGTTACCTGCCCCGCCTCATCCAGATGTATGGTGACCTTTCCGTGTCCCTCGACCCTGGTCACCGGCTCTATAACAACCTTGTTAATTACTCCCAAGGTGATCCTCCTTTACAGCGTCAGTCATACTTGATGACTTCATAGGGAAGGTCCATCGGCTTGTTCTCGAGCAGTGCCACCAGCGCCTGCCACAGTATCTCCGCATTGGGGGGGCAGCCCGGCAGATGGTAGTCCATCTTCACCACTTCGTGGCACGGATAGACCCTGTCCAGGATCAGCGGAAGGTTCTCGTCCCCTGGGATGCTCCCGGAGGGATTGTAAACCGTGGGACCGTTCAGGTATGCCTCATCAAGGCATTCCTTCAGGGGAAGTGTGTTTCGCATGGCGGGAATGCCGCCCATTATTGCGCATTCCCCCACGGATATCAGTATGTCGCAGTTCTCCCGGAAGTACTGAAGGTTGTGAACGTTCTCCTCGTTGCAGCAGCCGCCTTCGATGAGGCCCACCGCGCAGCGTCCCGAGAACTTCTTTATGTCGTCCACCGGGGACTTGTCGAAGTCCACCAGATCAACGAGCTTGAGGATGCGGTCATCTATGTCAAGCAGCGACATGTGACAGCCAAAGCACCCTGCCAGTGACGCGGTAGCTATTTTGGGTTTTGCCATATCGTTACCTCGACCTTACCTGTTTGATTCAGCCCTGCGGGCCTCTATGTCCGAGCCGATGGGCTGCTTGTCGTACTTGCGCTGCCCGATGGGCACGGAATACCCCTCGCGCTTCCTGAGGATGGCGCCCACGGGGCAGTTCTCTATGGCCTTGTCGGTTACCGACACGTCGGTGGCGGACAGATCGGTGTCCGAATTGAAGGCAACCTTCTTGTGAAGCCCCCTTCCAACGAACTGGAACACGTTCTTGCCGTCCAGCTCCTTGGAGGACCTCACGCACCTGCCGCAGAGTATGCACCGGTTGTGGTCGATGTAGATGTCGGGGTGACTGGCGTCCACATCATGCTCGTTGAACATGTAGGGATACTTGGGAGCGAGCATGCCCAGCCTGTATCCCAGCGCCTGCAGTTCACAGTTGCCGCTCTTCTCGCAGAACGGGCAGTAGTGGTTGCCCTCCACGAAGAGCATCTCGATGATGTTCACCCTCACCTGGCGAAGCTGCTCGGTGTCGTTCTCCACTATCATCCCCGGCGCCACGGGCTGTGTGCACGCCGCCTGGGGTCTGTCGTTCACCAGAACGGTGCACACCCTGCAGCTGCCGAAGGGGCTCAGGTCATTGTGGGCGCAGAGCCGGGGGATGTAGATACCCGCCGCATCCGCTGCCTGCATGATGGTCTGACCCGGGGTTGCCTCTACCTCAACGCCGTCGATGGTGAACCTGATCTTGTCACTCATGTTCAACCCCTTCTCAGTCTGTGTAGATCACGGACTTGCGTCCCTGAAGTTCTTCACCGGCGGCCAGCGCCTTGTGAATGTCAAAGGTGGGCTGCATGCCGTCTATGTTCTTTCTGACCAGCTTCTCGTACTCGCCCCGGAAGTTCTTCAGGGAGGAGAGTATGGGGTTCGGGGAGGTCTGCCCCAGACCGCACCTGCTTGCGAAGGCCACCGTTTCGCCCAGCTGCTTCAGGTAGTCAAGGTCCTCGGGGGTTCCCTCGCCCCTCATGATGACCTCCAGACGCTCCTTGAGCAGTTCGTTGCCGGCCCTGCACGGGGTGCAGTAACCGCAGCTCTCCTCGCAGAAGAACTCCATGAACTCGTGGGCGATCATCAGGGGGCTGCGCTCCTCGCTGAAGATCATCACGGAACCGCCGGTGGCGATGTCATCGTAGCATATGGTCCTGCAGAAGTCGTCGCTGCCTATCAGCTGACCGGAGGGGCCTCCGATCTGAACGGCGTAGGGATTCTCCGCCCCTGCCTTCTCCAGCATGTCGCATACCTTAATGCCGAAGGGCAGTTCGTAGACCCCGGGCCTGGTGCAGTCGCCGGATATGCTCAGCAGCTTGGTTCCCGTGGAGCCCCTGGAACCCATCTCGGCGAACCATCCCGCTCCCTTGTCGATGATCTGGGAGACGCAGCAGAAGGTCTCCACGTTGTTCACCGAAGTGGGAAGGGCGAGGTAGCCTTTCTGGGCAGGGAACGGCGGCCTGTTCTTCGGATCGCCCCTGAGCCCCTCGCAGGAGCTTATAAGAGCGGTCTCCTCGCCGCAGACATACGCTCCGGCGCCCATCTGGATCCTTATGTCGAAGCAGAAGTTTTCCCTGCCCAGGATGCAGTTGCCAAGCAGGTTCTTCCTTCTGCGTTCCGCCAGCACGCTCTCGAGGAAGGGACGCAGGTAGGCGTATTCCCCCCGGAGGTATACCACGCCGGTACCGGCTCCTATGGCGTAGCCGGCGATGGTCATTCCCTCGAACATCATGTCCGGTCTCTCGGTGAGGATCACCCTGTCCTTGAATGTTCCGGGCTCACCTTCGTCCGCGTTGCAGATAACCACCTTCTCGTCGCCGGGGGCGGCCCTTGTGAACTCCCACTTCATACCGGTGGGGAAGCCGGCTCCGCCCCTGCCTCGAAGACGGGCTGTCTTAACGTCCTTTATGACCTCCACCGGGGACATGGAAAGGGCCTTGTGAAGGGCCTTGCCCTGCTCCAGTTC
>DAINQE010000047.1:0-12098 GCA_036743055.1 Candidatus Sabulitectum sp.
ACGTTCTCCTCGACTACTGGTTCCAGAGAACGAAGAGGATGAAGACCCGCAAGGGCGAGACCAGCCTCGAGGAAATCGCCGTGAAGGGGGTTAAGGCCAGAGGAGTTCAGCTCTGCGGCAAGAAGGTGATAAGCACCCTGAAGGCCATAGAGATAGAGGATGAACCGGAACCGGAAGCCGAACCCGACGAACCCGATGAAAGTACCGATGATGAGACCCCGGAGGAGACCCCGGAGGAGACCCCGGAACCACGGCCCAGGAAATCCATCGATGAGATAAACGCCGAAGCCGAAGCCCTGAGGAACAGGATGAACAACATATTGAGGAAGTTCGAGGGCGGAACCCCGGACCTTTTCGGCGAAGATGAGTAAGCTCCGGGTAAGGACCTCCGCAAAGGCTGTAATAATCAGGGACGGAAGCCTCCTGGCGGTGAAGAACCACTCAGGCGGCATGGACTGGTACATTCTTCCCGGAGGCGGTCAGCGCCACGGGGAAAGCCTTACGGATGCCCTGAAGAGGGAGTGCCTGGAGGAGATATCCATCGGTGTGCATCCAGGAGACATTCTCTTCGTAAGGGACTACATCTCACGGAACCACGAGTTCGCAGAGGAGGACGGCGACGCCCACCAGGTGGAGTTCATGTTCCAGTGCACCATAGAAGACGGCGCCGAACCGGCAATGGGACCCGGGGCCGACAGGTGGCAGACAGGGGTGGCCTGGCTTCCCCTGAACAGGCTCAGCGAGTACGCCCTTTACCCGAAGCAGCTGAAGAATGTCCTCAAGGAAGGCATCCCGGGGATTCATCCGGTCTATCTCGGCGATATCAACTGACAGGGAGACCACATGGAATGCAAGAAACCGAGCAACCTGCAGAGGTGTAACTGCACCTATGACCCCTGCTCAAGGAAGGGTATCTGCTGCGACTGCATAGCCTACCATCTTAGGATGAGGCAGCTTCCCGGCTGCTGCTTTCCGAAGGATGCCGAGGCAACATGGGACAGGTCCTTCGAGCACTTCGCCAGACTGGTGGGGCAGGGGAAGGTCTAGCTCTTCCGCCTTCGAAGCTCCAGGCACAGAAGGGGCAGAACGGTTATCCATAGAGGCACCAGGACCCACAGCCTACCCGATGTGATGTCGTAGTCATGGAGCAGGGCTTCCCAGGAATGCCCGGCAACCCAGTGGCCGAACCCGAACTCGAAGAGGACCGTAAGGAGCAGCCACATCAGACCCAGGCCCAGGGCTTCCCTCCTTCCGGAAGGCGCCTTTATCCCGGTAAGTACCCATACGAATCCCAGAAAGAGAAGCAGGGCGATCAGGGTCGAGACCTGATGCCCTGCCAGTTCACTCATATGAGGGCCGTAGCCGTAGACCCGAATCACTCCGTTCAGTATGCCAGCCAGTGCCATCAGCGGCCAGGCAAGCAGGTAGAACAGCCCGGAGGAGAGTTTCACTGAAGCTTTGAAACCGCTTCGAGAAGGTCCTTGGCCGGATCCCCCCCAACAGGTTCAAACTCCTCGCCGGTGATCATCTCGAAGAGGGTGATGTACCTGGATGAAAGTTCCACCACAAGGTCCTCCGGAGCTTCCGGGAGCACTTCGTCATTGTAGGGGTCGCAGTTATCCCGGAACCAGAGCCTGAGGAACTCCTTGTCGATGTTCTTGGGCTCCAGCCCCTGTGAGAGCCTTTCCTCGTAGCTTTCCGCCAGCCAGTAGCGGGAGCTGTCCGGTGTATGGATCTCGTCTATCAGAACGATGTTGCCATCGTTGTCCTTACCCATTTCGTACTTGGTATCCACCAGGATGAGACCGTGTTCGGCGGCAGTCTTCACTCCGAAGGTGAACAGTTCCATGGCTATCCTCGAGGCCTCGTCCCAGTCCTCCCGGGTCATAAGGCCGCTGGATACGATCTCCTCAGGGGTGATGGACTCATCATGCACTTCACTCTTCGTGGTGGGGGTTATTATGGGTGCATCGAACTTCTGGTTCTTTACCATGCCGTCGGGAAGCACATTGCCGCAGATGTTCCTCTCTCCCTTGTCGTAAAGGGTCCATGCGCTGGTGCTGCTGCTCCCTGTAAGGTATCCCCTCATCACGAACTCCACGGGGAAGACATCCATCTTCCTGCCCAGGGTGGCGTTGGGATGGGGAATGTCGATCACATGGTTGGGAACTATGTGTTCGGTGTTCCTGAACCACCAGGCGCTTACCCTGTTGAGCACCTGTCCCTTGAAGGGCACGGAGGCCAGCACCCTGTCGAAGGCGCTCTGCCTGTCGGTGGTTATCAGCAGAAGCCTGTCGCCCAGGTCGTAGATGTCGCGGACCTTGCCGCGCTTGCAGTCACCGATCCCCAGATGGGCAGTTTCCGTCAGGCAGTTGCCCAGGTTGGCCCTTATCACTTTTTCCGCGTTCTTCATTGTTCCTCCGGCTGTAAAAGGGTCAAATTCCATGGCGGTAAGATAGGAAATAGGCAACCTTTCATGCCACTCCCTTATATTCGGCCTTAACCCGATAACAGAAGGAGCTCCAATGACCACCGCCAAGGACAGGAACATAACCTGGCATGACCACGCCGTCTCCAGGGAAGACATGGAAAAACTCAACAACCACCGGGGAGCCACGGTATGGTTCACCGGGCTCTCAGCCAGCGGCAAGTCGACCGTGGCGGACTATGTGGCAAGAATGCTCCACTCCAGGGGTTTCAGGTCGGCGATACTCGACGGCGACAACGTGAGGCACGGTCTGAACAGTGACCTTGGCTTTTCACCTGAGGACCGCACGGAGAACATCCGCCGTATCTCAGAGGTGGCCAAGCTGCTCACCAGCTTCGGAATAATCAACCTTGTAGCCTTCATAAGCCCCTATAGAGAGGACAGGGACAGGGCAAGGGAGATACAGAGAGAGGGCGACTTCATTGAAGTGTTCGTTGACGCTCCGCTGGAAGTTGTTGAGAAGCGTGATCCCAAGGGGCTCTACAAGAAGGCCAGGGCAGGGGAGATACCCTCATTCACAGGCATAAGCGCCCCCTACGAAGCCCCTGAGAACCCGGAGATACACCTGAGGACGGACGGACAGACCCCCATGGAATCAGCCGCGGAGGTGGTGAAGGCCATGGAAAGGCTGGGCGTTATTCCGGGAGCGTAGGAGTTGTTCCTCCAGCGGAGGGCGATACCGCCTGGAATGGCGGACCGTTCCCTGTTCAGGGTTCCCCTCTCCAAAGACGAGAAAAGCGCTTTCAAGCTTCATCTTCTGAGCCAGGTACTCGGTGCGGTTGCCGTCGGTGTGGTGATGAACCACGACTACATAGCCGCCAACGGCCTGGGCGGCTCTGTGGTGCAGATAACCCTGCTTACAATGATCTGGCCCGTCAGCAACCTCTTCAGCGTTTTCACCAGCCACTTCATAGACAGTACCAACAGGCACTCCACGGCGATCTTCATCGGGGCGGCCATGAGGCTTCCCGTTGCCCTGATGTTCTTCTCCTCCAGCGTGAACCTCATGCTTGGGCTGCTCTTCCTTTACTTCGGCAGCAACAGCCTGGTGCTCCCGGGGCAGAACGCGGTGATGCGAAGCAGGTACAAGAAGGGCCACAGGGGTCTTCTCTTCGGATGGGCCATGAGCGTTCTGAACCTCTTCGCCCTCCCGGCGTCCATGCTGGTGGGAGCGCTTCTCGATGCCGACTTCACCTTCTACAGGGCCATTTTCGTCATCGAGGCGGTAATGGGTTCCGGCCAGGCCGTGGTAGTCGGCCTGATGGCCAGGGGAATGACCGATCCGGTGGCAGTGGCGAAGTCCACCATGGCGGACTTCATCCAGAGCCTGAAGAACGTTCTCAGAACCGACAGGGAGTTCATGCTCTTCGAGGCATTCTTCATGACCTACGGTTTCGGCTTCATGTCCATTCAGCCCGCCATACCCTTCTACTCCAGGGAGGTCCTGGGCCTCTCATACGAGCAGTACGCCATGGCAAAGGGTGTGCTGGGGCAGATGGGGCTTCTGGTGCTGGGACCGTTCCTGGGAGCCAGGATGGACAGGCTCCACCCATTCAGGTTCACCGGCGTGGTCTGTCTGATCCTTGCGGGTTTTCCGCTGGTGCTGGTCTCCAGCAGCCTCATTCCCGCCCTGGGCACCCCGCTCTTCTATGTAGCCTGGATCTTCTTCGCCATAGGGATAGCCGGGGTTAACCTGTCATGGAACATGAGCAGCATGTTCTTTGCCCCGGAGGGAAGGACCGCCACCTATCAGGGTCTCCATGTAACCGCCACCGCCCTGAGGGGCTTCCTTGCCCCGGTGCTGGGCAGCGTTATCATGACCACCCTGGGCTACACAGCCAACTTCATTGCGTCCTTCGCGTTCTTCACCACTGCAGGCATTCTGTTCCTCTACCACTACAAAAAGAAAGGGGCGGCCGAAACCGCCCCTGAGTAACCGGCCGTTCCAACCAACTAGAAGTTGATGCCGCCCTGGATGCCTACCCACATGTCGTCGAAGTCGACGAAGTGCAGCCTTGCGCTGATGTCCACGTCACCTGTTCCAACGATGGGGGTGATGATCCCGGCGCCGATGTAGCCGCCGAATTCGCTCTCGGACTCATCGGCGGTTTCAACACCACCAACCTCGGTGGTGTAGCTGACCATGTCAAGTTCAAGACCGCCTGCGGCGTAAAGGGTTCCCGAGTAACTCCTTATGCCTGCGGTGATGGGGATGATATGTCCAGAGAAGTCTACCCCTTCGACCTCTTCCTCGAGCTTCAGAGGGTGGTAGCCTATGGCACCCTCGAAGGCGATCACGGCCATGTGCGAGAGGAACTGTCCACCGAAGTAGAAGTTGCCCGAATACGCATCAGCCGCGTCGCCCGTGGGGAACCAGTATCCCACCTGGGGTCCGAACTCCATTGATCCGGCGAACGCCGCCGTGGCGAGAACGGCCATGATAGCAAGTGTCTTCATGTTTGTCCCTCCTTAATGTTAGAGTACTTGTATCGGAATATGCAGTACCGGCGGGCCGCCCGCAAGTTTGACAATCAAAACCCGCAAATGATCATAAAATGGGAAGATAGACCTGATACGAGTAAACTTTCAGCCTTTCATCCGCTAGCTCTGATGATTCTTGCTCAGTTATAACTGGCTCGTGCCTTTGAGATGTGACACGGATGTTCATCATGCCACAAAGTAGCTAAAGCACTACCCACTTTACAATAGCGGAGATATGACCCATTTTATCTGCTGGGTATGTTGGTGCATCGAGCTATTCAAGGTACGTTAGGGGGTATCTCATGAATTTTGATGAAATAGTTAACGACATTCACCCGTTTTCCACTCTGAAGAGAATTGCCAGCGCGCATGTTGTTGATCACCGCAATCTCAAAGAAGAAGAGCTCAGGATTGCGATTAAGTCTGTAAAACCACAGTACACTCATAGAGAAACGGTACAAGACCGGATCGAGGACGTCTTCTTCAGGGACAACGACATTTCCATCAGAGTTCTTTCAAGGATAATACTTGAGAACATTCTGCTGGAAGAGATCGGGTTTGGTCTGGCGGTTGATGATCTGGAAGAGAGGATCATTGCGTTCGAGCAATCAGTTATCGACAAGTCAAATGAGACGGATCTCCCAGATCTTGCCGGAGGGAAGCAGTCGGATTTCTATGAGAATCTTGAATTATACAATTTCGTTCTTGGAGTAGCATGGGAACACAGGAACACAAAATCACCCGATGAAGCCAACTTGCTTCGCAAGCTCAGGCTCAGACTTGGTGTTACCAACCACCAGCACAGGATTCTTGAGGCGAAGCTGGGAAAGTTCCCCAAACCCAACAACGAGCTACATACAAGATCTGAGATAAGGGATGTTCGCAAGCAGCTACAGCTTAGAGGTCTGCTGTTCCAGATCAAGAATGAGAACGGAGTGTACTTCGATATCATACCTGAGGAAGTTGCCGGGGTGATGCAGGATATCTTTCAGAAGGACATGCGTACTGATGGTTATCGTATACTTCTGGGCTACAAGCTATTCCGTAAGAAGCAAGTGTTGAGGGATATCCTCAAGTCGAATAGAATCCCATCCAGAAGTTATGATCTGAACGATTCTCTGGTTGAGAAGATCATCGAAAGGGTTCGTCCGGTATCCTGCCTTGCTTATTTCAGTACAGATGATCTGCACGACTGGTGCGAGGACATAGAACTTCCTGTCAGCGGAACGAAGGAGCAGAGGATTTCCAGGATCATAGAGTACTATGATGCAATGCAGATCAGAAATCCGGATGAAGAGGAAGACGAGAGGAGGATCTGGTTCGATGTATTCGAGTCACTTGCCTGTAGAGACAGAAATCTGCTTCGCGCCGAAGGGGTGATCGACAAGGACCTTGAAATAGAATCAAAGTTCGAGAAGGCAACCGAGTACCTCTTCGAGAAACACATGAACCATTCTCCCCTGAACCAGCCTGGGTCTAACAGACCCGATGGGTTACTGAGTTTCAAAGACATGTACATCATGTGGGACAACAAGAGCAAGGAATGTCCTTCCGAGGTTGATCTGCAGGCCCATATACAGCAGTTTCACGGATACATGGAGTCATCAAAGAAGCATGTGCCGATCTTTCTTGTGATCGCTCCGTGTTTCTCTCAGCTTTCAGAATCGGTTGCGGTAAGGTATGCATCCGAGAACATTGGCAGAAACATCGTTCTCATTACAGCTTCTGAACTGAAGGAACTAGCCCTGGAATGGAGCTGCGACTCGAACAAGCATAAGGACGAACCATTCCCACTGGGGCTTCTGGCAAGGCCTGGAAGATTCAGAAGAGAACCCCTTGGAAGTCTATTCTAGAAGGCAGCTTCTCTGTTTTTTTAGGGCAGTACCACAGCCCTCGCAGTGGATGAAGGCTGCTCCATCTCCATTACATGGTAGACCCCCGGAGGGAGTTCGATTAAGGCCGCTGCTTCAGATGGTGAGATCTCAGCCACCTGCCTGCCTGTCAGGTCGAGAATCACTATCCCTGAAGGAGCCGCATACGCTGATATCAGGACTCCCCCTGCACAGGGGTTCTGAAGGAGAAGTCCCGAAGAAGGCAATAATGAGTTGGGGTATTCACCGGTACCCTCCGGCCAGGACAGGGCTATGCCGCAGATCGCCGGTCCGCTGGCAGACAGCATGCTCACCGCTGCGATGGGGTCAGGGTAGACCTGGGACTCCACTAGGCACATGTCGCCGCCGGGCTGAGCCGGAAGGGCGCATGAGGGCCCCGGAAGTATACCGGCGGATGTGGGCTCGGATAGGTACAGCCTTTCCCCGGTGAGGACGGCCAGCTTCCATACCATCTCGGACTCCTGGTAGCCCATTGGAAGAACCACTCCCGAGGAGTAGGTGACCTCTTCAAGGTATTCGCCCGACATGCCTCCGATGAGGCTGAGTTTGCTGGTTCCCGACCAGGCGGCGAGAACGGGGGAGGGGACCGTTCCTCCGGAGACCCCGTCGATGAAGCTGAGGGTGTCGGCGTCGAAGTATTCCTCTCCCACGGCATAGAGAGTGTCCCCTGTGAGGATGTTCTTAGCGCTGATGGGACAGTCCTGACCCCAGCTGTATGTGCCGAGTATGGGCACTGGGGTGTCGGTGGCGTCGGCTGAACCGAAGTAGATGGTGTTCGCGTAACAGAGCTGTTCCCTGGTATAACCGTCGATGACCTCGTTGAATCCGCTGTAGGCGTACCCTCTGTCGTGGCACACCACCACTTCCCCCCATCCATTTCCGTTTATGTCGGGTATCACAGGGAGCCTCATGTCGTCGGTCCAGGTCTGGTAGCACCAGAGACTGTCGCCGCTGGCTCCGTCGAGGGCCAGGAAGAATGTGTAACCGTTCAGTTCGTAATAGGTGAAATGGAGAATGGGCGGGAGTCCGGTAGGGCTTGCGGAACAGCTCACCGCCAGTACCTGAGCGGGTGTATCCCTTTCCCAGATCAAGGTTCCGTCGACTCCGGATATGGCGGCGGCGGTTCCCTCATTCATTCCCAGGGCGATGTCCGAAAAGCCGTCTCCGTCAACATCGGGAATGGCGGTCATAGCTCCTGCGGGGGGTATGATCTGAACCGCCGTGGAGGACCAGAGGGTTTCACCGGTGAGGCCGTCGACGCAGATGAGGCTTTCAGAACCGCTGAGGGTTGCCGCTATCTCCTGTGTGCCGTCGCTGTTGATGTCTCCGATGTTTTCCAGATTAGTCGCGTATTCCCCTTCTCCTGCGGTCCAGAGCACCGCCGGTGGAGAGGCAAGGGCGACTGCAGCTGCCAGGAAAAGCATATTGCTCCTAACTACTTAGGTGCTTCTCATGGTATTATCAGCGGTCGGTCGCCCTTCTGCAAGACCCTTTGCTAGAACTGATCCAGGACCTTCTCGTCGGCTATCTCGGGTATGGTCACCTTCATCAGCGGTTCAGCCTGCATTGCCTGCTTTATCGCCCATATAGCCCCTTCGTTCCTGGCCCAGCTCCTTCTGGCCAGACCGTTGCCAACATCCCAGCTGAGCATGGAGCCGGCCCTGTGGTCGGCTTCCTTCGAGCCGTCCAGGAGCATGCCGAACCCTCCGTTGATCACTTCGCCCCAGCCCACACCGCCTCCGTTGTGGATGCTGACCCATGTGGCTCCCCGGAAGGAGTCTCCTATTACGTTGTGTATGGCCATGTCCGCGGTGAACATCGAGCCGTCTCGGATGTTGGCGGTCTCCCTGTAGGGGCTGTCGGTTCCCGATACGTCGTGATGGTCCCTGCCAAGTACTATGGGCGCGGAGATCCGGCCGTCGCCCACCGCCTGGTTGAACTCCTTTGCAAGCTCGATCCTTCCCGCCCAGTCGGTGTAGAGTATCCTGGCCTGGGAGCCCACCACCATGCGGTTCTCCTCCGCCTGGCGTATCCAGCGAAGGTTGTCCAGGAGCTGCTGGCGGTTTTCCTCCGGGGCTTCACCGGCCATTCTTTCAAGGACCATCGCAGCTATCCTGTCGGTCTTCCTCAGGTCGTCGGGATCACCAGATGTGCAAACCCATCTGAAGGGGCCGAACCCGTAGTCGAAGCAGACCGGACCCATTATGTCTTCCACGTAGGAGGGATAGGCGAAGGAGCCGTCTTCCTTCAGTATTCCGTCGGCTCCAGCCCTGGAGGCTTCCAGTAGGAAGGCATTCCCGTAGTCCCAGAAATGCATTCCACGGCTGCACATTGTGTTGACGGCCTTCACATGTCTCCTGAGGGATTCCCTCACCTTCTCGCGGAACTTCTCCGGCTCTTCAACCATCATCGCGTTGCTTTCCTCCAGGGAGAGGCCGGCTGGGTAATAGCCCCCCATCCAGGGGTTGTGGAGACTGGTCTGATCGCTTCCCAGCTCGATATCGACGTTCTCTTCCACGAGTTTTTCCCAGAGGTCCACGATGTTGCCAAGGAATCCCAGGGAGAGGGGTTTGCCCTCCTTCTTCGCCCTGCGAATCCTGGATACCACCTTGTCAAGGTCATCCTCGACTTCCTGGAGCCATCCCTGTTCGTACCTTGTCTGGAGGGCTTTGGGGTTGATCTCGGCAACGACGCCTATGGCCCCGGCTATAACCGCCGCTTTGGCCTGGGCTCCGCTCATGCCACCGAGGCCGCTGGTTACGAACACCTTTCCTGCAAGGCCTTCCTCCCCGGTGTTGAGATATTTCCTGCCGGCGTTCAGCAGGGTTATGGTGGTGCCGTGAACGATGCCCTGAGGACCTATGTACATGAAGCTGCCCGCGGTCATCTGGCCGTAGCTGGTGACTCCCAGGGCAGCCATTTTCGTGTAGTCGTCCTGGCTGGAGTAGTTGGGAATCACCATACCGTTGGTTACAACTACCCTTGGTGCATCTTTGTGGGAAGGGAAGAGGCCCAGGGGATGACCGGAGTAGAGGACCAGTGTCTGCTCCTCAGTCATCTCTGACAGGTACTTCATGGTAAGCAGGTACTGGGCCCAGTTCTGGAAAACGGTTCCGTTGCCTCCATAAGTTATCAGTTCCATGGGGTGCTGGGCAACTTCCCTGTCAAGGTTGTTCTGTATCATCAGCATTATCGCAGCCGCCTGTGGGGTCTCGGCGGGGTATTCCCCGATGGATCTAGCCCTCATCTCGTAGGTGGGCCTGAAGCGGTACATGTAGATCCTGCCGGTGGTCTCAAGCTCTTCGGCGAACTCCGGCGCAAGGGTTTCGTGCCATTCCCGGGGGAAGTACCTGAGGGCGTTCTTCAGGGCCAGTCTCTTCTCACCCACGGAGAGGATCTGTGGCCTTGCCGGCGCTCTGTTGGCGTTCTCCATGTCCGGAGGCATGGGAGGGAGTTTGTCGGGTATGCCCTGTCTTATCTGCTCCTTGAAGGTGGTCATGTTCTCCTCCGTGTTTTCTGTTTCAGGATGGGGCAAAGATACAAAAAAGAGCGGGGGCCGGCCCGATTGCCAGGGAAAACCGGATTATGTATAACAGATACATTACCCCGTGCTTTTCGTTTTTCAAGGAGGACCATTTTGAGATTTCTGCTCCTTATCATTTCGGCTGCATCCCTTGCCTTTTCAGCCGAGGTTTATTCGCTGATGAATTTTGCTCCTGCATACCCGGACCAGGCAGAACTTTTCGGAAGGCTTGGATTCGACGTGGTCCAGAGGTACCAGGACGGTTCGGTGGACTTCGTGGCCGGTTCCCACGAAAGGCTTCTCCTGATGGAGAACGGCCTCGCCGCCACCACCAGGATCGCGGACATGGAGGGCTACTACAGGTCGCTCAACGGCACAAGCCGCTCAATGGGAGGATTCTATACCTGGAACGAGATAGACGCCTGGATAGACTCCCTCGTTGCCGCCAACCCGTCCATCACCAGTGTGGAGTCCATCGGAGACACCTATCAGGGAAGACCCCAGCGGGTGGTGAAACTCTCCGTGAACAACACCTTCGGGGCTGACGATCCTTCAATGGCCAACGCCTGGTACGACGGTTTGATCCACGCCAGGGAGGGTTCATCCATGCGGAACATCCGCTACTGGATGATGTGGCTCTGCAGCAACTACCAGAGGAACGGCTACTGCGGCTACCAGGCCACATGGCTCCTGGAGAACAGGGAGATATGGTGCCTTCCCTGCAACAACGTCGACGGCTGGGTCTACAACGAGACCACCAGCCCCGGCGGCGGCGGAATGCACAGGAAGAACATGAACTTCTCCGCCGGCGGTTCCGGCATCGACCTCAACAGGAACTGGTCCGTTGGCTGGGGAGGCGCCGGTTCCAGCGGCGATCCCTCTTCGGAGACGTACAGGGGGACCGGGCCCATTTCCGAACCTGAAGCATCCAACATCGACACCTTCTGGCAGGGCCATCCCCCAGCCCAGATGCATTCAACCCACGCCTACAGCAACGCTCTGATCTACCCCTGGGGCTGGACCGATGATCCCACTACCCATGCGGCACAGTACACAGCCCAGGGTGAGATGATGGTCCTTTGGGCCACCGGCGAGGATCACTACCCATCCAACCAGTTCTACTATGCTTCAGGAAACACCAGGGACCATTCCTACGGTCTGTACGGAGCCATGAGCTGGAATCACGAGACAGGAGCCTCATTTGCGGGGTTCTGGCCCTCGGCAACTGAAGTGGTGAAGCTCTCCCGGAGGAATCTCAGGAGCTATCTGGTTTCCGCATGTCTCGCCGGCTGCCCTTACGATCCCCACGAACCCGGCGTTCCTGTGGTGGATGCAATCGGTTCGGTCACTCCACCGTTCACGGTGGACTGGAGCGACGCCGCCCACGCCGACCATTACACCCTTCAGAGGCTTGACGGGTACCAGCTGCTCCTGGACGACACTGGTGATAGCGGTCCCTTCGACAGGGTGAACTGGATCATGACCTCTGCGCAGTACCACAGTTCACCCCAGTGCTACGTTTCCAATGGAACCGGTTCCATGACATGGCAGGAAACGGTTACCATTCCTTCAAACGGAGGTGCGCGGATCAGTTTCTGGTCCATGCAGGACATTACCCCGGAGAGCTGCCAGGGAGCCTTCTCATACAGCCCCGACGGAGGGGCCAACTGGTACTACCTGCAGACATTCGGCAGGGATGACATGACCTGGCGAT
>DAINQE010000047.1:12198-18906 GCA_036743055.1 Candidatus Sabulitectum sp.
GGGGCCAACTGGTACTACCTGCAGACATTCGGCAGGGATGACATGACCTGGCGATTCAACGTTCACGAACTCGACGAGTTCCAGGGCAAGACACTCATGTTCCGCTGGGAGAGCAACGGCAGCAGTTCTTCCTGCAAGCTCTACATCGATGACATCAAGATAGAGGTCTGGGACGCCAACGTGATACAGGCAGACGATATAGTTGCCTCCCAGTACACCGTTACCGGAGTATCCGACGGCAACCACTGGTTCAGGGTCTGGGCGGTTGACGACGATTTCGGTCCAGGATGGCCCTCGGAGCCGGTGCTGGCCCAGGTGAGCGGTTCCGCCACCGGCGATTTCGCCCACGGGGTGACCCCTGCGGTTTCTTCCCTTGGGCTGGTTACACCGAATCCCGTATCGGTCTCGGCGGTGATACCCGTCTCTGTTTCCTCTTCTGACATACAGGGCGTTTCCCTGAGGATTTTCGACCTTTCAGGGAGAACCGTTGCGGACCTTTCGTCTTCCATCGGCGGAGAAGGTTTCTCCAATGTGATCTGGGACGTTTCGGATGTGCCGTCGGGAGTTCATTTCGTAAGGCTCGAAGCCCCCTCGGGGGTCACCACCCGAAGGGTAGTGGTTTCGAGCAGATAGCTGATAAACAGGGGGAGGTGTTGCGGTGAAGCTGAAGTGCACCCAGTGCGGAGCCTTCATTGCCGTCACCTCCCCCGACGCCTTCGCCCACTGTTCCTACTGCGGCGCCAGGGCCGTAATAACCGGTTTTTCAGGTGAGAGCTTCCTCCACCGGCCTGTGCTTTCCGAAGAGGACGCACGAAGGCTCTTCAAGCCCGGTGAAGCCGTTTCCTCCACCATTTACTGGTTCCCCTTCGACCCTTCATCCCTGGCTCCCGTGTTTACCCAGGCCTATCCGGAGATGGATGAATACTCCCCCCCGGCCGGTGACCGGCGGATCTGGGAGGAGAGCAGCGCCCAGGGCACGGTGATACCAGCCGATCCTGACCTCATTGGTGAGGAAGGGGTTGTCTATCATCCCTTCTGGGTGGTGCAGACCGCTTCCGGCAGAGGCTACATCATAGACGGGGTGAGTGGAAGCATGGTCAGCGATCCTCCTGAATCAGCGGGAACGGATCGGATCGATCCCTACAGGGAGGCCGTGAAAGCCTTTGCCATATCGGTCCTTCCAGCCTGCGGTGTATTCTTCCTTCTCCGTAACCTCTCCATATTCTGGGCGGCGGTCCTTGGCATGGCCGCGGCGGTGTTCTCTCCCGGGTTGTGGTCAAGGCTTCGGGGAGGAGGCAAATGAGCGGACTTCTCACGCTGAGCTGCCCTTCCTGCGGAGGGCTCCTTCGAACCAGCGAGGGCAACACGAACACCGTCTGTTCCCACTGCGACACCCCTCTGCTGCTCCAGGGTGCCGTAAATCGATACATTGTGGAATCTTCGGTGTCCGCAACCCATGCCCTCAGATCGGTGCGCAGGAAACTGGAGGAGTTCTCCAGGGGCGTTTACGCACGATGCAGGGTACGAAAGCCCTTCCTGGCTTATGTCCCATTCTGGCTGATCTCCTGCCGTATGGACGGCTACGTTTTCGGCGTAAGACCGGTGTACAGGGAGAAGAAGGTTCGCGCAGCCGTGGAGGGCGATGACGGAGGGGCACAGGGCACGATAGTCAGGACAATAAAGCAGAGAAAGGGCGTCCGGGCGGAGGAACACCAGGTCAGCAACGGGATCGACATGATGATAAGCGCCGCCAGGCTGGAGCCCCTGGGCATACCTTCCCTGGGAAAGAACTCTCAGATGGCCCTGGGTGGAATGGCGTTGGGCAGAAGGGGGGCAGGGCTTCCCATGAAGGTTTTTGACTTCGAGGCCCTTCCGCCTGAGGCCCATGTGGTGGATCCTGCGGTATCCATACTGGAAGCCAGGGAAGAGGCCGGAGAGTACGTTTCCAGGATCTGCGATGGAACGGGAACAGGGCTGGAACAGCGGTTCATGTACCTCGCGGTTACCGGCAGCCGGGAGAGGCTTATCCACTACCCTCTCTGGACGGTGGACTATTCCCTGGACGGAAGGTCCTTCAGGATAGTGGTCGATGGAGTTAGCGGCGAGGTCCTCAGGGGAACTTTCCCCGCGGACTCAAGCCACTGGAAGAGGGTCGCCACAGTTCTGGGAACCGTATGGGCCGGGCTGTTCCCGGTTATCATTGCGGTTCTGTTGTCGAACATTCTCTCCGTTGGTCCGGTTCTCATGGTCTTTCTCCTTTCCATCTGGGCCCTGGGAGCGGTGTCGGTGAGATTCCTTTCCATGGCCGGCAGGCATGCCGGAACGGATACCCATCTATGAAGGTCACACGGCTTCTCTGCGGGTCCTGCGGAGCCCCCCTTGGTGGGCTTGGTACCGACGTTATATTCGTCTGCTCCAACTGCGGCGCAGGATGGTCCGTGGAGGGTTCGGAACTCACTCCATTGGCGGTGGAGCACCACGCGTCTCCGGAGGCGGGTCTTCCTCTGCCATTCTGGAGGATAAGTGCCGCTGCTCATGTGCTGAAGAGAAAGGTCCGAAGCGAGTTCGTTACGACGATTCTCAGGCTGGGGTCCAGGTTCGACGAAACAGAGTTCCCGGGAAAGACCTCTGATTCGGCGGCATCATCGGAGAGGAGGGAGTTCCTTCTTCCGGGCTTCTACCTCGACGGGCTGCCGGGGACCGGGGTTGCCCTTTCCGCTGCTCTTCCAGGGCTTCCTGAGCCTCCGGACCTGAGGGAAGACGGCTATCCTGACGTGTGCGGATGCTCCATCACGCCGGAAGACGCCCTGGTGCTTGCCAGGTGCGTGGCGGTGGGGCAGGAGGCGGAGAAGTCGGACTGGATAGCGGAGATAGAGCTTGTGCTGTCCGCCGCCAGGAGAAGGCTGGTCATACTGCCCTGCACCCAGGAGGTTGAGAAGGTGTACATCGGGGATACCGGAGTGTCTTTCTTCAGAAGATCGGTTCCCCGCTGGAACGAAATGCTCGAGTATCATTCCCGCCGAGCTTGACCCCGGCGGGGCATCAATCTAAACTACACTGTTGGAACACCATAATGAAAAAGGAGAATACCGATGTCCGGACACAATAAATGGAGTACCATCAAGCACAAGAAGGGCAAGGCTGATGCCGCCCGGGGCAGGATCTTCAGCAGACTGGTGAAGGAGATCTCCGTGGCGGCAAGGCAGGGTGGAGGTGATCCCGACATGAACCCCAGGCTCAGGGTGGCCGTGGACACCGCCCGAAGCCAGAACATGCCCAATGACAACATCGAGAGGGCCATCAAGCGCGGCACCGGCGAACTCGAGGGAGTTACCTACGATGAAATGGTCTATGAAGCATACGGTCCTGGAGGCGTTGCAATAATCATCGAGGTACTCACCGATAACAAGAACAGGTCAGCGGCGGAAGTGCGGCACCTGCTCACAAAGGGCGGGGGAAGTCTGGGTTCCAAGAACAGCGTAGCCTATCTGTTCACGAGGCAGGGCCAGATAACCGTTGACGCATCCGTTCATTCCGAGGACGAAGTCCTGGAGGCGGGGCTGGAAGCGGGACTGGAAGATGTTGAGCTTCAGGACGACATCATAGTGGCCACCACCGAACCCGACGGCGTTTTCGAGGTTAAGAAGGCTCTGGAGGCCGCGGGGATCAAGGTGGATTCAGCCGAGGTTACGAAAGTTCCCTCCAATACCGTGATGCTCGAGGGCAAGGAAGCCGAGAAGGCCATGAAGCTTCTTGAGTCCCTGGAGGAACACGACGATGTGCAGGCCCTTTATTCCAACTTCGACATGGCGGACTAGGCTTTTTGGGGGAGAAGATCATCCTGGGAGTGGATCCAGGGCTCAACATTACCGGATTTGGTGTCGTGGCCGCCTCCGGGCCATCCATAAGACTGCTGGATGCGGGAACGATACGGACGAAAGCCTCGGATCCCCTGACTCCCAGGCTGACGGAACTTTACGAGGGAATCGCCGGGGTGATAGAACGCTACGGACCTGAGGTCATGGGGCTCGAGAAGGTATATTCACACTACAGGCACCCCACCACGGCTATAATCATGGGCCATGCCAGGGGGGTGCTCTGCCTAGCCGCCGGGATCAAGGGAATACGTGTTGAGTCCATTCCCGCAAGCCGCGTCAAAAAGGCGGTTACAGGGAATGGCAGGGCCAGCAAGGCCCAGGTCAACGGAATGGTCCGGAGGATATTCGGAATCAGGGGAGAGCTGAAACCGGTGGATGTGAGCGACGCCCTTGCGGTTGCCCTGGCACTGTACGAGGAGGAACGCCATGCTTGAGAGCGTAAGCGGAACGGTCACCGGAACCGACGGGTCGCAGCTGTTCCTTCAGACTGGTCCGATCGTGCTCAGCCTTCTGGCGCCGGGCTACTTCGCCAGACAGGTTTCCCCCGGGGAACACCATCGATTCTTCCTTCTCTTTCAGATACTCAATGAAGGGAACAGGGGGGTTCCCCTGGCGGTTGCCTTCCCGTCACGGGATGACAGGGAGTTCTTCACCAGTTTCATCAGTGTCTCCGGCATAGGTATAAGGGCCGCTGCAAAGGCTATGACCATCCCCCCCTCTGAACTCGCCGGAGCCATAGCCGCAGGGGACCTGAAGCTGCTGAAGTCCCTCCCTGGAATAGGGACTTCCAGGGCCAAGCAGATCGTTGCGAAGCTGCAGGACTCCTTCAGTGGAACCGAATGGGGGGCAGGATTCACCACCGGGCCTGCCAACGCCGCCGACGCCAGGGCTATACTGGAGCAGCTCGGGGTACCGGCCTTCGAGGCGGCAGCCCTTGTTACTGCGGCGGTGGAGAAGACAGGGGCCGACGCTTCACCATCGGACATAGTTCGTGCCGCCATGAAGGCCAGGTCCTGAGGTGTCTCTGGAATCCGTGATCAGGCCAGGTGAGATACCTGAAGAGGAGAGGGAGTTCACCTCCCTGAGACCCAGGGACTTTTCGGAGTACATCGGACAGCGAAGGATTATTGACAATCTGAAGATAGCGGTTCAGGCCGCCAGGGAAAGGGGTGAGCCACTGGATCACCTGCTTTTCCACGGCCCTCCCGGGTTGGGAAAGACCACTCTGGCCCATGTGATCGCCGCAGAAATGGACGCGGAGATCGTCTGTACTTCCGGTCCCGCTCTGGAAAGACCCGCCGATCTTGTGGGAATACTCACCAACCTCACCCGGGGAGACGTGCTTTTCATCGACGAGATCCACCGTCTGCCCAGGATAGTTGAGGAGTACATCTATCCGGCAATGGAAGACTTCCAGATAGACATGGTCATAGACCCGGGACCGCATGCCAGGACCGTCAAGCTCGAGCTGAGCCATTTCACGGTGATAGGCGCCACCACCAGGGCTGGTCTTATTACAGGGCCACTTCGGGACAGATTCGGATTCTCAATGCATCTGGAGTTTTACGACACCGAAGAATTGTGCACCATCATACGAAGGTCCGCCGGGATACTCGAAGCCAGGATCACCCGGGATGGATCGAGCTCTGTGGCAATGCGTTCCCGGGGAACACCCAGGATAGCCAACAGACTGCTCAAGAGGGTTCGAGACTACGCCCAGGTGATGCGCAGGGAATCAATCGACGAGGTCACCGCCATAGAGGCCATGGACATCAACGGCGTTGACGAAGCAGGTCTCGACAGGCTGGACAGGAACTATCTGAGTGTGATCATCAGGCACTACGGAGGTGGGCCTGTGGGAGTTTCAGCACTGGCCGCCACGCTGAACGAAGAGAGGGATACCCTTATCGACGTTGTGGAGCCATTCCTTCTGGCAGCCGGCTTTCTGAACAGAACAAGCCGAGGCAGGGTGGCCACAGGTCTGGCGTACAGGCACCTTGGATTCACCAGGGCAGGCCAGGAGGAGCTTCCACTTTGAGCGGAGACATCCTTCTTCACATATGCTGCGCCCCCTGCGCAACGGCTGTGGTGAAGAGCCTTCGCAAGGAGGGACTTGATCCGTCGGGGTATTTCTTCAACCCCTCCATTCATCCCTGGAAGGAGCTTCAGCGAAGGGCGGATGCCCTCAGGATCTGGGCACCTTCCGCTGGACTCTCGGTTGAGATAGTGGATGAATACCCCCTTGAGGAGAACCTGCGGATGCTCCTCGCCGCTGAGAACAGATGCAGTTCCTGTTTCCAGCAGAGGATGAACGCAACCGCTGCAATGGCCTCTGCCCTGGGGATCAAGGGGTTTACCACGACACTTCTGGTGAGCCCTTACCAGAACCAGGAGCTTGTCGGAGCCGCTGCGTTCAAGGCGGCTGAACTCCATGGTGTGGAGTATTTTCATCGAGACTTTACCCCTCTCTACAAGGAAACCATTCGCCTTTCAAGGGAAGCCGGGTTATACAGACAGCCCTACTGCGGCTGCGTGTTCAGCGAGCGCGACCGCTATCTTAAGATGAGATCCCCCGGAGAGAAATAGCCCCACATTGGGTATTGACGATATGCTAAAGAGTGACAATACTTTAACGGTATATGTATATGCGTGCGCCATAAGAAGGGGGAGTCATGAAAACAGCAGTATTGCTATCCATGGTCTTGTTCGGTATTGCCTTGGCTGAAAGTGAGACACAGACAGACTGGTCTGGAGGCCCCGGCGTATCAGGTCCCGTGACCGACTGGCAGAACAGGTTCGACGTTGCTGGAGCCATGGACTGGGATACGGA
>DAINQE010000048.1:0-5857 GCA_036743055.1 Candidatus Sabulitectum sp.
ACACCGAAGGCCGGTTCACCTGGGCGAACACATTCCTGGCGGAGAAGCTGGGTTACGCCGGGAGAAATGAGCTGATAGGGGTTCCTATCCTCGAGCATGTTCCCGAAATCAACCGGGAGAGCTTTCAGAGCGTTTTCGCTAAAGCGTGCGAGTCAGGTCACGCTGTTTTCCGCACGAACTTCAAAGCACTTGACGGATACACCTTCCCTGCCCTGGCCAACACCATTCCCAACTGCGGCGAGAACGGAGAGATCACCGGCTTCTTCGGCTCCTTTGCAGACCTGTCCGAGCTTGAGGAGATGCGGAGCGAGTCGGAGCATCTCACCAGCGCACTTATGGCCATCCGCCAGGTGAACCACCTGATAACCAAGGAGAAGGACCTTTACGCCATGGTGCAGGGGGTCTGCGACGCCCTTATCTCCACCAGGGGATACAGCTCTGCATGGATCTCCCTTTTCGACCATGAGAAGGGCTTCTTTTACAGAACTGTTTCCGCAGGGATCCCGGAGGAAGCCACAGCCGCGCTTGCAGGGGATCTCGAGGCAGACAGGCTGTGCTACTGCGCGGAGCTGGCCATGAAAGACCTTCAAGTGGTCACCATCGATGACGTGCGCAACAAGTGCGGCGAGTGCCCGCTGCTGGGGCTTCAGCCGGATTCCAGGCCCCTTACGGCGGCTCTCAACGCCGAAGGCAGGATACACGGAGTGATCTCCGCGGAACTGCCAATAGAGCTGAGTTCCAAGCCCGACGAGATCGCCCTTTTCCAGGAAGTTGCCGACGATGTGGCCTATTCCATAGACAACATCCTCATAGAGAGGGAGAGGAACAGCTCCAGGGAGCAGATAGAGTCAGCCAACAAACAGCTGGAAGAGGCTCTTGCCCTTGCGGAGAGATCCGCGGAAACCGCCAGGGAGGCCAGCAGGGCCAAGAGCGAGTTCCTGGCCAACATGAGCCATGAGATACGAACCCCCCTTAACGGGGTTATCGGAATGACCGGTCTGCTCATGGAAACGGAGCTCTCACCGGAACAGAAGGAGTTCGCCGAGACCATCAGAACAAGCGGAGACGCGCTGCTTACACTTATCAACGACATACTGGACTTCAGCAAGATCGAGGCGGGCAAGCTGGAGATCGAAGAGACCGAGTTCGACCTGCGGCTGCTTCTCGAGGAAGTAGGCGACCTGATGGCCATGCGCTGCCAGCAGAAGGGTCTGGAGTTCGTTCTCATGATAGCCCCGGACATTCCCGCCCCTGTGATCGGGGACCCCGGGCGAATACGCCAGATCCTCCTTAACCTGACAGGTAACGCATTGAAGTTCACCCACGAAGGAGAGATCACAGTTTCGGTGACCCCGGAGTTTGAGAAGGAGGACACCGTCCATCTCCGCTTCTCCGTGCGCGACACGGGCATCGGCATTCCCGCAGATAAGCAGGAGAAGATATTCAGCGCCTTCAGCCAGGCGGATTCCTCCACCACCAGGAAGTACGGCGGAACGGGTCTCGGCCTTTCCATCTGCAGACAGCTGGTGGGCCTGATGGACGGAAAGATTGGCGTGCTCAGCCGGGAGGGTTCAGGCTCGGAATTCTGGTTCACACTGAGCCTGGAGAAGCAGAAGGGCATGGCTCTTGAGGAAGAGATACGCTCCATTGAGAACACCAGGATACTGGCGGTTGATGACAACGCAACCAACCGCCGGCTCATATCCCTTCTGCTGGAAAGCTGGAAGTGCGACTTCTCCGTTGCGGAAGGGGGAAGGACCGCCCTGGAGAAGCTCAGGAGCGCAACTGCCGCTGGCCGCCCCTTCGAGATAGCCATACTCGACATGCAGATGCCGGAGATGGACGGCGAGGAACTGGGCCGAAGGATGGTGGAGGCGGAGGACATAAAGACCCCCAAGATGATAGTGATGTCTTCCATCGGAGCGCGGGGAGACGCCGCCAGGCTGCACGAACTGGGTTTCTCCGCCTACCTCACCAAGCCTGTTAAGCAGTCCCACCTGTACGACTGCCTGGCAAAGGTGAACGGCCAGACCATTACCGAAGGCAGGGAAAAAGCTCCCCTGATCACCAGGCATTCCCTTCGGGAGGCCAGGAAGGCCTCGCTCAAGATACTCGTGGCCGAAGACAACCCGGTGAATCAGCTGGTGGCTTCCAAGATACTGGAGAAGCTGGGCTACAGGGCCGATATGGTGGCAAACGGGGCGGAAGCCATAGAGGCCATGACCAGGATACCCTACAGCCTTGTTTTCATGGACTGCCAGATGCCAATAAAGGACGGCTATGAGACCGCCTCCGAAATCAGGGCTGGCAGGTTTTCCATCCTGAACCCTGATGTGGTCATCATTGCCATGACCGCCAACGCCCTGAAGGGCGACAGGGAGAAGTGCATACAGGCCGGTATGGACGACTACATAAGCAAGCCTGTCACACCCAAGTCCGTGGCGGAAGCCCTTGAGCGGTGGTCAGAGAAGCTGATGCCCGACGAAGGGCCGGTGCAGCCTTCCAGCGGAGTGTTCAACAGGGAAAAGCTGGAGGAGGACTTCGAGGGGGACACGGATACGATCAGGGAAATTCTGAGGATGTTCCTGGACACCGCCAGGGGGAACATGGAGGAATTGTCCCGGGCCATTCGCTCACGGGAACACCTCCAGGTAAAGATACTGGCCCACACACTGAAGGGATCGGCTCTGAACGTCGGGGCAGAGAAGTTCAGCGAGGCTGCGGCAAGGCTGGAAAAGCTGGCAGGCGGCGAGGACCTGGCCAACGCCGAGGTCCTCTACCGCGTTATGGACTCCGAATTCGACAGGCTGGTTTACACCCTGGCCGAACTGGGATACAGGTAGCCTTTAGAGCCCCTGGGCTATGAACTCCTCTATCATGGGCAGGAAGCTTTCCGGTGAGCCCATCACTCCTGTGATCCTGTCTATTTCATTCCCCTGGCTGTCCATGAGTATAAGGGTGGGTATGGACTGAATGCCGTACCTGGCAGCCAGGGCCTGGTTGTTGTCGGTGTTGATCTTCACCAGCACGCAGCTGCTGAGAACTTCCTTGTAGTCGTTCCTGGAGAAGTAGTCGTCCGCAAGCATCCGGCAGGGGCCGCACCAGTCGGCGTACATGTCGACGAACACGGGTTTCCCTGTTTCAGCAGCCTGGGCAAGCGCTGCGTCAAGGTCATCGTGTATCCATTCCGCCTCTGTGGTTCCCTGGGCTTCAGGGGCGCTCGCCTGGGCCTCTCCCGACTGACCGCAGGCCATGAGGAAAAGCACGGGGGTGAGGAACAGAAGGGTTTTCATTAGGTTCTCCTTTCGAGGGTTCTGTCTTTGTTTGTTACAAAATATACAAACTTTTCACCGAAGTGTTCCAGGGGGGATCAATGAGACCGAAGACGCCTGAGATAACGGTTGACGCCATCATAGAGATGGACGGCGGCGGAGTAGTGCTGGTGGAAAGGAAGTATCCCCCCAGGGGGTGGGCTGTCCCGGGTGGTTTCGTCGATCCGGGCGAGAGCCTGCTGGAGGCCGTGAAGAGGGAAGCGCTGGAAGAGACCGGTCTGGATATAGAGGTCCTTGACCTTTTCCACGTGTACTCGAGGCCCTGGCGGGACCCCAGGGGGGACACCATAAGCGCAGTCTACTGGTGCAGGGCCTCCGGGGAACCCGTGGGAGGTGACGACGCCGCCAGGGCGAAGGTATTCTCGGAAGACTCCCTTCCCCGGGAGATAGCCTTCGACCACAGGGATGTGCTGGAACACTTCTTTTCCTGGAGGAGAACCGGGCAGAGACCACCCCTTGACCTGTAGGAATGCCCCGGGAATATTCCCTTAGTTTCACGAAACCGAGAGGAGAGGAATGAGATACATCCTGGCAGTTCCGCTGCTTGCTCTTTGGGCCATGGCGGCGGTTCCTTCATTCATGGAACCTGTCATTCTCCAGGCCGACGGTTCCGACATCGATGTGGGGTAATATCCGATCCCTTCATGACAGACTGGGACGGCGACGGCGTGACTGACCTTCTGGTTGGGCAGTTCTCCCCGGGCAAGGTACGCTACTACAGGAACATCGGATCGAATCAGAATCCTGAGTTCACCTTCTCGGGCTATCTGCAGGCTGACGGGGCAGACATTTCCGTAAGCGCCGGTTGATGCACCGGAGCCACCAATCCACAGGCTGTGGATTTCAACAACGACGGCATTCTGGACTTCATCCTCGGTGAGAGGAACGGATACTACAACTTCTACACCGGCAACGGTGACGGCACCCTGCACGCCATCGGCTACCCCTGGGACAATGCCGGCGATCCCATAGAGCGGAACTACAACTCGGCGGGTTTCCTTACGGACTGGAACGAGGACGGCTACATTGACTTCATCGCCGGAGGCTATCAGGTGGAGAGTACCAGCGGAGGGCTGCTGGAGGTATACCTGAACACCGGGGACTACAGCACATCCCCGGTATGGGATGCCAGCGCTATCGACCTCACATCATCCGTTAGCAACAAGTGGCGACTGACCCATGAGACCTATGATCTTGACGGCGACGGCGACAAGGACATGATCCTGGGTTATGAAATGGGCAATGTATGGTTCGCCGAGAACATCGGTACGAACGCGGACCCTCAGTTCAACGGTTACGTTCAGCTCACCTGCGATGGCGGCAACATAGATGTGTATGCCAATTACTCCGGTGGAGGCCGCGCCCGTGAGAACGTGTGCGACTACAATGCCGATGGAGTGGCCGACCTTCTGGTGGGGTGCAGCAACGGATGGGTCTACCTCTTCCAGGGTTACTATGCAGGTACCGCGGAGGAATCCTCCGCCTCTGTGGCTTCCTTCGGAATGATGATATCGGAGATACCCACCACCGGAGTGTTTTCCGTAATGCTCTCCATGCCGGGCCCGGCCGGCGTTACTGCCAGGGTATACGATTCATCCGGCAGGATGGTCCGCTCCAGAACCGAGGACCTGTCCTCCACCGGGCAGATACAGTTCGACATCTCGGATCTGCCCTCTGGCATGTACACGGTTACAGCTGAAGCAGGGGGCGCGATGGAAAGCGCCGGCCTGGTGAAGATCGACTGATAAAGAGAAAGAGCAGCTGTTCAGAACGGGCGCCTCTGCAGGCGCCCGTTCCATCTGCTAAAGGTACAGTGAACTCAGGCTTCTGCCCTCGTTTATCCTCTTGATGGCCTCGGCGAAGATGTGGGCAACGGAGAGGATCTCTATCTTCGTCACCGGACCCCCGTTCACCTCCTCCGCCTTCTCCCGGTCGAATTCAACGGTATCGGTGATGTAGAGCTTGGTTATGGGGCTCTGCTCCACCATTCGCACCGCCTGGCCGGAAAGGATGGGATGGGTGATGAAGGCGTATATGTCCTTCGCCCCCTTCGAGGCAACGGTTTCCGCGCAGAGGATAAGGCTTCTGCCGCTGAGTATCTCGTCGTCGCTCATGACAACCGTTCTGTCGGAAAGATCGTCGAGGCCCTCCACGGTTCTAACCAGCGGGTTCTCGCTGTCGTCCACCCGCATCTTCTTCACATAGCCGGTGGTGATGTCGGGAGATCCGCCCGCGTCCTTTATCCCCTTGGCGGTGTGAAGCGCAAGGAAATCGTTGTCAATGATGCTTCCCGAGTCGGGGGCCACGAACGCCAGCTTCTCCATTCCCATGGAGAGTATCTTCTGAACGAAAACCGTGTAGGCGTGGAGCTGATCCACCGGGATGTTGCTGAAGCCCTGTGACTGGGGGCAGTGCAGGGTCATGGCAAGCACTCTGTCGGTTCTCACCGCCTCAAGAAGCTCGAAGACCATCTTGGCGGTTATGGCTATCCTGGGCTTGTCCTTCTTGTCGCTCCGGGCGTAGGG
>DAINQE010000048.1:5957-14989 GCA_036743055.1 Candidatus Sabulitectum sp.
TCCTCCGTCAGCTTACCGCTGGCTCTTCCCGAGCAGATGGCAATGCTACCATACATCCCCTGTTACCCCTGTTCCCTGTTCGGTTCTTCTACTGCTGTGTAACCGCGGCCAGTTCGGCGGCGGTCTCATCTATGGTGCCGAAGAGAACCTGCAGCATGGCAGCGAAGGCTTCGAAACCCAGGCCGTTCTCGGTTGAGAAGGTGTATGTGCAGATGATCTCCCCGGTGGAGAGGTCGTGCTCGAACTTGACGAAGGGGTAGGTGGCGTTGAGTTCCGCCATCTTCTCCAGGGCTGCCGTTCTGCCGGCGCCGGACTCGGGAACTATTCCCGGTGTGGGCCCCGCCATGAAACAGGCCTCCATGGGCGCGTTAACCTCTATGTAGAAGATGGGGAAGCTTTCACCGCTGAGTGAATCCTGGGCAAGCAGCCAGAAGACGCCCTCTTCCTCTTCGTAGACAGCGCCCATCTGATCGAGGTATCCGGCGATGGTGGTCGAGGACACCGCCGCTATGGAAGTGGCTGCTATAAGACCCATGAGTATTGCGGAAAACTTCATTTAATTCCTCCGTGATTTGTGAGAGTAACCGTACTGGAAATCCAGCGTCTTCTTTAATATGCTTCCCTTCCCGGTTTTCGGGGAGTGCCGCGCTGAATCTTTACAAAGGCACCCCTGTGTTCTAGATTTGGTTATTCTTTTGATAGTTAAACAATTACCCGCTTCTTTCGGAGGCACGATGGGGCGCAGGACAAGAGTTCTTATGGGCAAACCGGGCCTTGACGGCCACCGAAGGGGAACCATGTACCTCCGGCGGGCACATGAAAACATAGCTGACGCCGCCATGGGAGAAAACGCAGAATTCGCAGGCATCTCACTCCTTTCCGGCGGGGCTGTCACCCCCAGGCAAGACATACAGGGCCTCATGGACGCGGGTTACGAAGCGTTTTTCACCTCGGTAACACCGCCTTCCCAGATAGTGGAGTTCATGAACTCCCGCATGGAACAGAGGCAGTAGGACCAGATGACTTCCCTCACCGGAACTATCCGGGAGATCAACGAAGGTTCCACCAGGGCCATGGTGAAGATCCTTACCGTGGAGGAGAAGGGCAGCGGTAACGGAGGGTGGTGCGGGTGTTAGAAAGACTCCCTGGGCAGGAGTGCAATGGCAGGAAAGCCGCCGAAGAGTTTATCTTACCCGGTGAAGTGTCTCCATGGGGAAAAACTGCCCGAAGGGGCAGAAAGGATGTTATAACCAATGCATGTTAAGAAGATAGATCACATAGGCATAGCAGTGGAGAGCCTCGATGACGCATCGGTATTCTATCGCGACGCCCTGGGACTGGAGAGCCTGGGAGTGGAGGAAGTGCCCTCCCAGAAGGTGAGGGTTGCCATGTTCAAGGTCGGGGAGAGCAAGATAGAGCTTCTTGAACCCACCTCCCCGGACAGCCCCATCGCGGCGTTCCTGGAGAAGAAGGGCCAGGGCATCCACCACATAGCCTACAGTGTTTCAGATGCCTCCGGAGCGGTTTCGGAGCTTCTGGAAAAGGAAGTTCAGATGATAGACAAGGAGCCTCGCCCCGGGGCGGGGGGGTCGAAGATAGCCTTCGTTCACCCCAAATCCAGCGGCCGGGTACTCACCGAACTCTGTCAACACTAATCCCTGAAGGGAAAGGGAAACCATGAGCTCAGATCACAATGCCGAGAAGCTCAGCAGACTCAGGGAACAGGCGCTGCTGGGCGGAGGCGAGAAGAGGATAGAGAAGCAGCACGCAAGGGGAAAGCTCACCGCCAGGGAAAGGGTGGAGCTGCTCCTCGACGACGGCAGCTTCGAAGAGTTCGACATGCTCAAAACCCACCGCTGCACCAACTTCGGTCTCGAGGATCAGCAGTACCCCGGCGACGGCGTGATAACGGGCTATGGGACCATCGACGGCAGGCTGGTCTATGTATTCAGCCAGGACTTCACCGTTTTCGGCGGATCCCTCTCCGAGACCTTCGCCGAGAAGATCCTCAAGGTGATGGACATGGCCGCAATGAACGGCGCCCCTCTCATCGGCCTGAACGACTCCGGGGGAGCCAGGATACAGGAGGGCATCGAAAGCCTCGCCGGCTACGGCGACATCTTCCTGAAGAACGTTCTGTTCTCCGGTGTGGTACCCCAGATATCAGCCATCCTGGGCCCCTGCGCAGGGGGAGCCGTCTACAGCCCGGCGATAACCGATTTCACTGTGATGGTGGAGAAGACCAGCTACATGTTCGTAACCGGCCCCGATGTGGTGAAGGCCGTTACCGGTGAAGACGTCACGAAGGACGAACTGGGCGGAGCCCACATACACGGCGGCAGAAGCGGCGTTGCACACCTGGTCTGCAAGACCGAGCATGAGGCAATCCAGCTGATCAGGAAGCTCGTCAGCTACATTCCCCAGAACAACATGGAGGACCCCATCTCCATTCCCCCCACCGATCCGGTGGACAGGATCGAAGACTGGCTGGACTCCTTCGTGCCCGAGAATCCCAACAAGCCCTACGACATGAGGAAGGTCATCTCAGGCCTTCTTGACCACGGGGAGTTCCTTGAGATACAGAGGATGTACGCCCAGAACATCATCATCGGGTTCGGCCGTCTGAACGGCAGGTCGGTGGGAGTGGTTGCCAACCAGCCCGCCTACCTTGCCGGTGTGCTGGACATCGACGCCTCGGTGAAAGCCGCCAGGTTCGTGAGGTTCTGCGACGCCTTCAACATCCCCCTGCTCACCCTGGTCGATGTTCCCGGATTCATGCCCGGCACCAAACAGGAATACGGCGGAATAATAAGGAACGGCGCCAAGCTGCTCTACGCCTACGCCGAAGCCACCGTGCCCAAGATCACCGTGATCACCAGGAAGTCCTACGGCGGAGCATACGACGTGATGGCTTCGAAGCACCTCAGGGCCGATGTGAACTTCGCGTGGCCAACCGCCGAGATAGCGGTGATGGGCCCCGACGGCGCCGTGAACATCATTTTCAGGAACGAGATAGCCGAAGCCGACGACCCGGTGGCCAGGAAGGCGGAACTCGTTGAGGAGTACCGCGAGAAGTTCGCCAACCCCTTCAACGCCGCGGGCCGGGGCTACATTGACGATGTGATAATGCCCTCGAACACCAGGTTCCGCATAATCAAGAGCCTGGAAATGCTTCAGTCGAAGCGGCAGGAATTGCCGGCCAAGAAGCACGGGAACATTCCGTTATGATCGCCGGGATGCTGATTCAGGCTGTTCAGTCGGCAGCGGACCCTGAACTGGTGGATATCGGCTACAGGATAGCCTTTGTGGGGATGGCCACCGTCTTCTCCGGGCTGGTGATCCTCTCGTTCAGCCTCCCCCTCATCAGAAGGATGGCCGAGGGTAAACCGAAGAAAGCGCCTGTGGTGAACGAGGGTGAAAAGGGGGAACTTACCCGGGAGGAAGTGGTGGCAATAACCGCCGCGGTTCACGCTCACATGACACAGATCACAAGACTTGCGGACATGCAGCTTACGTGGCAGATGTACGAGAAACCGTACACGCCGTGGAGACTGGCGGGCAGGGCCAAGGTTCTAACCGACCGTGCCGCGTTCAGACAGAGGAACAGGAGCAGGTAATGCCCGAATACCGTATAACAGTGAACGACAAGACCTACACGGTGAACGTGGGCCGTATCGAGGACGACACCGTGGAGGTGAAGCTGGGAGAACGTTCGTACACAGTGGGTATCGAAGCTCCCGGCGGCAAAGTGACAAAAACCCCCAGGCTCGCCAGGGCCAATGCCATTCCCGACGCCTCCTCGGCCCCGGACAGAACAACCCCTCCAGGCGGCGCCTCCGGAACCGGAGAGATCATCGCTCCCCTTCCAGGTGCCATTCTGAAGATACTTGTCTCAGTTGGTGACCAGGTCACCGAAGGTCAGACGGTGGCGGTGATGGAGGCCATGAAGATGGAGAACGAGATCGAAGCTCCCATTGCCGGAAAGGTAAGCAGGATAGCCGTTAAAGAGGGAGATACCATACTGGAGAATGCCCTCATAATGAGCATAGGTTAGGAGGAAGTGATGTCCTTTGCCTCACGACTCCTCACGGCCCTGACCTCCTCCACTGAAACCCTGAACCCCGGCGACATCAACATAGCCGGCTATCTTGCAGACTCGGGATTCGGACAGGTGGAACTCGGCAACATCGTGATGATAATCCTGGGCGCGGTGATGATCTACCTGGCGGTGAAGAAGGACTACGAACCCCTCCTCCTCCTTCCCATCGGCTTCGGGATCATCGCCGGTAACATGCCTTACAACCCAGAGCTGATACCAATCGGCTACCTGGATGAGCTTGGCGGTCAGCAGTCGGTCTTCAAGATGTTCTACTTCGGAGTATCCAGCGGCCTGTTCCCTCCCCTGATCTTCCTTGGCATCGGCGCAATGACCGATTTCAGCGCACTGCTCTCCAACCCTAAGCTGCTCCTGCTGGGGGCGGCTGCTCAGATAGGCATCTTCGTTACGCTGCTTGGTTCGCTCTTCCTTGGCTTCAACATGCAGGAAGCGGCCGCCATCGGCATAATAGGAGGAGCAGACGGCCCCACGGCGATCTTCGTGGCAAGCCAGATGGCCCCGCACCTTCTCGGCGCCATAGCCATCGCCGCCTACTCCTACATGGGCCTGGTTCCGGTCATTCAGCCTCCCATCATGCGCCTGCTCACCACTAAGGAGGAACGCAGGAGGAAGATGAAACCTGCCAGGAAGGTCTCACAGACCGAGAAGATCCTCTTCCCCATAATAGCCTTCCTGATAACTGCCTTCATCGCCCCGGGAGCCATCACCCTTCTGGGAATGCTCTTCTTCGGGAACCTTCTGAAGGAAAGCGGAGTAACCAGAAGGCTTGCCGACAGCGCCCAGGGAGCCCTTAACAACATAGTGGTCATCATCCTGGGCTTCAGTGTGGGCACCAGCACCCAGGCCCGGTATTTCCTTACCATGGACTCCATCAAGATATTCATCCTGGGAGCCCTCAGTTTCGCAATAGCAACAGCAGGCGGAGTGCTCTTCGCCAAGTTCATGAACCTCTTCCTCAAGGGCGACAGCAAGCTCAACCCCCTTGTGGGAGCCGCAGGGGTAAGCGCGGTACCCGATTCCGCCAGGGTGGTGGAGGTAGAGGGCAGGAAGTACGACAAGACCAACCATCTCCTGATGCACGCCATGGCCCCCAATGTGGCCGGGGTCATAGGCAGCGCCATAGCCGCAGGCGTTCTGCTCAGTCTGGTACCGCACTAGTGGCCGGCGAATACGACTTTCTCGTAACGGGTGGGGCCGGTTTCATCGGCTCCCACCTGTGCGAGAAGCTGATAGCCCAGGGAAAAACCGTAAGGGTTCTGGATGATCTTTCCACCGGGCATCTCTCCAACATCGAAGGAGTCCTGAACGATCCCCGTTTCGACTTCGTTGAGGGTTCCGTTCTGGATAACGGCGCCGTGGATGAATGTTCCGATGGCGCGAAGGCCATCGTTCACCTTGCCGCGGCGGTGGGCGTTGAGAACGTCATCCGGAAGCCCGTTGAGACCATCGAGACGAATGTAAGTGGAACCGAGAACATCCTCAGGGCAGCCAGACGGACCGGCGCGAAGGTCCTGATCGCCTCCACCAGCGAGGTATACGGCAAGAGCTGGCAGGTACCCTTCTCAGAGGACGGCGACATAGTCCTGGGGGCAACCTCCAGGAACCGGTGGAGCTACGCCTGCTCAAAAGCGCTGGATGAATTCCTGGCCCTGGCCTATAACCATTCCTACGATCTGCCGGTGGTTGTGTGCAGGTTCTTCAACACGGTCGGCCCAAGGCAGTCCGGACGATACGGCATGGTGCTTCCCAGGTTCATCAACCAGGCGCTTACCGGAAAGCCCATAACCGTATTCGGCAACGGAACCCAGACCAGGTGCTTCAGCCTCGTGGGAGAGGTGGTGGACTGCGCAATGGCCCTGATGGATACCCCCGACGCAGTGGGCAGGGTCGTAAATGTGGGCTCTACCGAGGAGATAACCATCCTTGAGCTTGCCAGGAGGGTGAGGGAGATCTCCGGCAGCAGCAGCGAGATAGTGATGGTCCCCTATGAAGAGGCCTACCCGGCTGACTTCGAGGACATGCAGAGAAGGGTCCCAGACGTCTCCAGACTGAAGGAGTTTACGGGACTCAGCCCGAAGGCCCCCATCGACAGGATCATCAGGGAGGTCATTGACGCCGGGATCCCGGAGGGCGCCCTTTGATAAGGGATGTTACCAGCCGCACCAATCCTTCTCTCAAGCTGGCGGCATCCCTTCTCTCTACATCCGGTTGCAGAAAAGCGGGAAAGTACATCATAGAGGGGCCCAGGTTCATCGGAGACCTTGTCGGAACGGCGGATATCGACTTCGCCGTTCTTTCGGAAACGGCCTCGGACAACTCCAGCAGCACCGCCGGGCTCCTTTCAGAAGCGGGAGTCGCGGTGCTTCGTGTTCCCGAAAAACTCTTTACCACCATCGCCTCCACCGGACACTCCCAGGGGCTGGCTGCGGTGAGGAGCATCCCCACTTTCCCTGCCGACATGGTCTTCGACGGCAGAACGGTGCTAATCCTGGACGGTGTGGGAGACCCGGGTAACGCCGGCACCGCTGTTCGTTCAGCGGCTGCGTTCGACTGCGGAGGAGTGGTGTTCCTGAGGGGCAGCGCATACCCCTGGAGCCCGAAGGTGTCCCGCTCATCAGCGGGGCTCAATTCGGTCATCCCTGTGATCATGGCCGAGTCCCTGGAGGAACTGGCATCATCCTTCCCTGACTACCTTTTCCTGGAGGCAGCGGCCGACGGGGATGATATCGGTACACATGAGATAGAGTCCCCCGTTGCCCTGGTGATCGGTTCCGAAGCCGCGGGGGTGAAGGAAGGTACGAGGCGATTCACCGGCGGTAAAGTGTCCATCCCCATGGTTCCTGGAGTGGAGTCCCTTAACGCAGGGGTTAGCGCTTCGATCCTGCTCTACTGCCTCTTCAGAATGAAGCCTTGATCCCGGCGAAGGTCATCGCCTCAAGGTGAAGAGGGTCGTAATCGAGCCTTATGTGGTTGCAGTAGGGCGAAGCGAAACCGGTGGAGGCTGAAGGATCGTTGGCGGAGACCACTCTGTTCCCCGAGGTTACCCACAGCCAGGTGTAGATACTTCCTGTCCCGGGAGGAGCTGCTGGCCCCAGCCATGTGAGTTCCACAAGCAGGTTCGAGGATCCGTCGTAAGTGTAGGGATCGTCGAGTTCGAAGACGAACCATTCCCCGGGAACCACGCCTGATATCTCGTAGGAAGCCTGGTTCATCACCTGGATCCCCGGATCATCCCAGTTGGCATCGAAGGTATCCGTAAGCGATTCGAGGGAAGTTGTTCCCATGAGGATGGTAAGGTTGTTGTACACTCCCGAAGGATCTGAAACCGGCCCGGCATTGAAGCCGAGAGCGTATATCTCCACGGACTGTCCTCCAAGTTCTGAAGCAGGCACCATCACCTGATGGCGTCGTGCGTCGCCCACTCAATGACAGAACGGGTCGCTTGCCGGAACCTCCTGGCTTCCGATGACAAAGCTGTCAGCCACCACGGTGGACACAAGCACCATGGCCACCGCAAGTATCCTGAACATTGTATCTCCCTTCGCTGAAAACTTTCTTCATGGAATAAATACCTGTTTCCTGGGCAAAGTTCCAGGCCCCTGAACTTTTCCGCACTGAATTTGTACATATTAGCGAAGTATTTTTCCCGCCACGCTCCTTATGGAGGTTTGTATGAGATTCGCTCTCGTTGTTCTTGCCGCTCTTTCTGCGGCTTCACTGGCTTCACAGCTTTTCATCTCACAGGAAGACGGCAACGGAACCGTAGTGTTCCGTGCGGAAGACCATGTTGTGGCCCTGGGATCACCCGGGTCTAACGACAGGATACTTGCCTCGGCTGAAAGGGGTATCGGAGGTTTCGCCCTGGTCACCGTGAGGAAAGAGAACGGTGTCCTGGTCGCCACTGAGCTGGGCGAGGTGGTCTACCGCAATGGCCGAACCCTGATCGTGCAGCTTCAGAGGCCCCTCACAGGCGACTTCAGCAGTTCTGACATATTGAGCGTCAGACCCCTCAGGGAAGACCGCTCCCCCTCAGAACCCATCCCCATCCCATTCAGGGGTGAGTACGACGACACGGTGGCGGACATCGTGGCCGCCGTGAGTGAAGACAGCCTGATCTCCTATACCACCAACTATCAGGACTACCTCACCAGGTACTCCAACACCGACGGTTACGACACAGCCTGCGAATGGAGCGACGACCGCTTCACCTCCTTCGGGCTGGACTCCGACATCAGGCATTTCTCAATGATGGGATACGACTGCCAGAACGTTATCGCCACCCAGACCGGCACCCTCTACCCCGACCAGTACTGGATAATCTGCGGACATCTGGACAGCACATCCCCCAACACCCAGTACGACGCCCCTGGGGCGGATGACAACGGAAGCGGTTCCGCCGCCGTGGTCGAGGCCGCCAGGATAATGAGCCAGTACCAGTTCGAGTACACGGTCAGGTACTGCCTCTGGGGCGGGGAAGAGCAGGGCCTCCATGGAAGCGCCCACTATGCCGACTCCGTTGCAGCTGCTGGTGACGAGATACTGGGAGTGGTGAACCTGGACATGATCTTCTACGGACCTCCCCCGGACGACCAGGCGGAACTCCATTACAACACCGCCTCCCAGGGCCTGGGAGTAGCCTTCGACGCCATAAGCGACACCTATGTTCCAGCCCTGGTAAAAACGGTTGCTGGTTCTCCAGTATCCGCCAGTGACCATGCCAGTTTCTGGGCGGTGGGGTACCCGGCCATGCTCAGTATCGAGAAGGAAGTATGGAACAACCCCTACTACCACCAGACCACTGACAGGATGGAGAACTACCTCCAGTACTTCCCCTTCGGCACCAACATGGCGAAGGCCGCCATTGCCACCGTTGCCTACCTTGCGGTGCCCGTTACCACCGGCATAGAGGAACAGA
>DAINQE010000048.1:15089-18570 GCA_036743055.1 Candidatus Sabulitectum sp.
GGGCTGATGCAGCCGGTTCCTCAGCCACCTCCAGGCTGATGATACTCAGGTAAAGCGAACTCTCCTGGAAAAGGGGCGGCGATGGCCGCCCCTTTTTCATTGAAGCAGATGGGCTCCCTGGAGCCTGAGCCATTTCCTCGCCTCCGAAGTATCCGGGTGAAAGCGGCGAAGCTCCTTCCAGAAGGCGGAGGAGTGGTTGTGATGAACAAGGTGGGTTAATTCGTGGGCCACGATGTAGTCCACAACGAACAGAGGTGCGTGAACGAGTTTCCTGTTCACCATTATCCCTCCTGAAGGGGAGCAGCTCCCCCACCTTGACCGGGTGGTGCGAAGCTTTATCCTCGACGGGGCAAGGCCGGTCATCTCCTTGAACTCATCCACGACGAGCTGCACCCGTGAAAGCAGCAGACCGTCCAGGAACCTTCTTATCCTTTTCTCGGTGACAGATCCACCGGCGGCATGGAGGGATCCCCCGTCAAGACGGATGGGACCGGATCCCCCGCTGACTTCCAGCACCGTTCGCTTTCCGAAGACCCACAGGGATGAACCATCCTCCGCTGTGATCTCCGAAGTCGGCCCGGGATTGGCGGCAAACAGGGCAAGTTTCCCATGGATCCACTCCCTCCTGCTCTCCAGGAACTCGTCAGCAAGGCTCTCGCTCAATCTGAGGGGAATGGTTACCCGGACCCTGCCGGGGAGTACCCTGATCGTTACCCTCCTGGCCCTTGGGGAGCGGATGACAAGGAGTTCGTACCCTTCCGGTGTCAGTCTTCCTCTCCTGCCTATAAGTGTACCCATTTCATGAAGCCTCCAGAGAAGGATGGAAGATAGCTCAGGGATACCAGCTGAGCAACGCGGGGGTCATGCGTTTTGATTGTTATTAGATTACATGAAGATCATCCTGAGGAGGGGACATGGAGTTTTTCACAGAGAAGAATGACCGTTATATGGCGGATTCCATCTCGGGCAATCAGTCCGCCAGAACCGCCGTGAGAATGATAGTTTTTCTGGGGGCTCTGGGAGTTATGGCGTACCTTCTGCTCTTCTCCCCCGCGGGTCAAAGCCAGGACAGCCGTATTCCGCTGATGATAGGCATGGGAGTGCTCATTTTCAATCTTTTCATAACCTTCGTACTTAAGCGGGCCGGTTTAGGGAACGGAGTCATGGTTGACATGAGCACGGGCACCATTTCCTTCAGGCAGCACGGAGGCAACCGGCACTCGGTACCCATCTCATTGCTGCAGGGGCTGATCATATCCGAGGTGCCCATGAAGGCCTCCATCCTGTCACTGGAGAGAACCGACGGGAAAAGGCACATCCTTACTTACTGCCAGGACACGATGAAGCTTCGAATGTACGCCGGGGAACTTGCCTCGCTCACCTCCCTCACTGTAAGGGAGGAGATAATGGATCAGAAAGTGCGCAATGGCTAGGATCGGTGTCTTCGACTCGGGAATAGGCGGGTTTTCCATCCTCAGGGAGATAATGTCCCGGATACGTGGCGCCGTGATCGACTACATCAGCGACGAAGCCTTTGCCCCCTATGGCAACAAGATCGATTCCGAGATAGTCCGCAGGAGCGAATGGATAACCGGCCTGCTCATCGAAAGGGGAGCCGATCTGATAGTGGTGGCCTGCAATTCCGCAACCGCTGCCTCCATAGCCGCCCTCAGGGAAGAGCACCCCGATCTCCCCTTCGTGGGGGTCGAACCCTACATAAACGTTCTCAACCACGGCAGCCTCTATCCCGACATGACGACCGTTGCGGTGGTTACTACGGTTCTCACAGGAAACTCAAGCAAGTTCAGGGAGCTGAAGGCGAGGCTGGACCCCAATGGCATCATAAGGCACTTCTCCCTGCCAGGGCTTGCTACCCTTACCGAGGAGATCATTGCCCACGGCTATGGAGCGCCCCAGAGGGAAAGGCTCGCCGAAGAACTTAAGCCTCTAAAGGGGGCAGGTCTCAGCCATCTGATCCTCGGCTGCACCCATTATCCCCTTATAGCGGATCTGATAGAGGAAGAGCTGGAGGTCAAGACCATCAGCCCGGCTCCCGCAGTGGCCCAGAGGGTTGTCTCCCTTCTGGGAGAGGGCCAGGGAAAGCATCCCGACGAGTTCAGCTTCATGTCCACCACTGATATGATATGGCGAACCAGATCCCTGCAGGGTTTCCCCGGGCTGGGTAGTCCGAAAGAAAGACATGACGAAGATGCTTGACGAACCCGATTTCGCTTCGCTGATAAGAAGGGATGATCTCTGCCAGGAAATTGCCCAGGGGATATGCAGGGAGAACCGCATGTCCTTCCGCGGAACCCGTATCCTCGAGGGTTCCACCATCCTCTATCGCAACGGGGGCATGGTCATCAAGATATTCTCCAGGGACGAACCGGAATTCTGCAGCAACGAAGCGGGGTTCCTGGGGCTTCTCCAGGGAAGGCTGCCCGTTCAGACCCCCGGGCTGATCGGCACCGGCAAGTACATGGAGTACCCCTACATAATCATGGAGGAGATACCCGGTCTTCCCCTGAAAAGCCTCTGGAGAGACCTCTCGCAGCGTAACAGGGAAAGGGCCATCGAGCAGGCGGCGGAAGTGCTGCGGTGCCTCCACTCAATACCTGTGGTGGAAGCGGACTTCTGCACGCCTGAATGGAACGGTTTCATCGCCTCCCAGAAAAGGAACTTCGAGAGGAACCACGGGGGCTTCGGGCTCAGTGAGGAGAGAATCGATGATATTGGCCTCTATCTGGCAGGAACGGCTCCGGTTGAAGAAACAGGGAAACCGGTGGTCTGCCATACGGAGATAATGAGGGAGCACCTTTTCGGGGAGATCAGAGGAGGAGAGCTTAAGCTCACAGGTCTTCTGGACTTCGAACCGTCGATGATCGGTATCAGGGAGTACGACCTCTGCGCAGTGGGACTGTTCCTCACGGCAGGTGAGAACGGTCTCTACAGGAGGTTCATGGATGCAGGGGGGTACGATTCCCCGCCTGAAGCGGTAATGCGGATGCTCCTTCTCCACAGGTATTCCAACATGAAGTGGTTCATCTCCACACTTCCCGAAAAGCTGCGCCACGCGCCCCTGACCAGGCTTGCCGAGTACTGGTACTCCTGAGAGCGCCCTAATCCACCGAATATGAAAGCAGCTCGGAAGTAACCGTCGTCACCACCGTTTCATATGTCTGCATGTACACATTCTTCACCCTGCCCACGTTGGGAGCGAAGTAGGTGTCGTTCTGCACGATGTTGCCGCTTTCCGACCATGTGGTCCCTATCTCCAGGCAGTTGTCGAAGGAACCCGCAGGAACCGTAACTTCAGAGGTAAGGGAAAGGATCTCCGCTGTGATCGGAGGATCCTGGGAGAACTGCCAGGTGGCTCCCACGGTGAGCGGGAAGGGAACGAACACGAGAGAATCGGCATCGGTGAGGTTCACATAACTGTAGAAACCCTGATCGGTGATCCTCACATAGGTCGTGAAGGTGG
>DAINQE010000049.1:0-15702 GCA_036743055.1 Candidatus Sabulitectum sp.
CCGGCAGTTCAGGGACCTGCAGTTGGGTGTGCTCTTCGTTCAACCGGCTGTGATGGGGTATCAGGGTGCCCTCGAAATCCCCTCTGGGGAGCTTCAGTTCAGATGCCAGGGCCACTGACCCTTTCAGTGCCTCCAGCGACTCTTCCGCGTTACCTGCCAGGAAGGTGGAGTAGCCCAGAGCCGCCAGTATGATGGCCTCCATTCGCCTGTCCTTAACCTGCCTGAAGAGATCAAGGGCCTCCTTGTAGAGTTCAGCGGCCTCCTCAGGGCTTTCGTCCTTCATTTTCATGGAAGCCATGTTGGAAAGGGTCCATCCCCTTGAGCGGAGATTTCCGGTTTCCCTGGAGATGGCCAGCGCTCTTTGGTAGTAATCCTCGGCCTTTTCCCGGTTCCCCATGTCCGCCTGGAGGATGCCCAGGTTTCCCAGGAAGACCCCCATCGACCTTCTGTCGCCGATCCTGGTGAACATCTCCAGTGTCTTCTCGTACAGGTCCAGGGCCTGGTCCAGTTCGCCCAGGTCGTGGTGGATGTTGCCCAGGTTTCCCAGGGTTATGGCCTCGCTCCTTATGTCACCAAGCTCCTGGAATATCTCCAGGGCTCCCTGGAACTTCTCACCGGCCCCCCTGTAATCCCGGGCGTTCCTGAGGATTATGCCCAGGTTTCCCAGGGTGCTGGCCTCCGCCCGGCGGTTCCCCAGCCTGGCGTGTATCTTCCCTGCGCTGGTGAAGTACTCCCGGGCTTCTTCCACGCTGCCCGTGTCCGCCGCCAGAACGCCCAGGTTTCCCAGGGTGCTGCTTTCAAGGTCTTCGAGACCGTTATCCCTGCACAGTTCCAGGGCTTTTTCCAGAAGGGTCTTCGCACCTGAGATGTCTCCGGTGGAGCGGAGGTGAAAGCCAAGGTCGATCTGAGCCTTTGCGGTCCAGAAGGGAAGGTTCCTGTCCGCCGCGATCCGTTCCATTTCCCGGAGCGCGGCGAGCTGTTCATCCCGCCGTCCTGTGAAAAGGTATGCCCTGGAATTCCTTTCAAGGACCTTCAGACGGTCCTCCAGCTCCTCCGGCAGCCACTGGAGCAGCTTTTCCCCCCAGTAAAGCACCGTGGGGTGCTGGTAGTTCTCAGAGGCGTACTTCTGGGCGGCAAGACCCCATTCCGCAGCCTTTGCCGTTTCGCCGGCTCCCTCCCAGTGGGCGGCCAGCCTGGCGGATATCCGCCCCTGATCATTCCTGAAGAGCTCCTGGATTGATTCCGCGGCAGCCCTGTGTATGAGCTTGAGGTTGTGTGAAAGGTTGCTGCCGCAGGCGGTTTTCTGAATGAGCGGATGCCTGAACCGGTAACCGCGCATCTTCCCCTTATCCGAGTCGGCCCGTATCAGCATTCCCTTTTCCACGAGCCCCTGAAAGACCGGATCGGAGGCGGGGGGGATCGCCAGTCTGGAGCAGACCTCAGTGTATGTCCGGTGGAGGAACTCCATGCCCAGAACCCCGCAGAGGAGGATGGTTTTCCTCATCTGTTCAGGGAGATTGTCCAGCCTGCTCTGAAGGATTCCCGTCAGGGTCTCAGGGGCTGAATCGGCGATGGAGATGGTCTTTATCCTCCACACCCCCTGACCCTCGGTGAGGTTCCCCGTTTCAACCATATGGGTCACCAGTTCCCTGAGGAAGAACGGGTTCCCCGAGGACTGCCTGTGCAGGAACTCCGCTGCGTGGTCACTGAAGGGATGGTCCTCGCCGGTTAGCCTTTCAGCAAGAGCCGCGGCCATTTCCCTGGATTCCTCCTGGGAGAAATCGCCCAGCTCAACCGTTCTGTACATGTAGTAGGGGGAATCTGACCTGAAGGGAGCCGCTGCCGAGCCGGGTCCCGTATCCCTTCCTGCAAGGATGAAGAGGACCGGACCAGGAGTGCGAGTGTTCCTTAGAACGAACTCCAGCGCTTCGGCGTCGGTTGGATCCATCCAGTGGGTGTCCTCCAGGAAGACCACAAGCTCGTTCCTTTTGCCCAGGGCTTCCATGAAGTCCCTTATGGCCATTCCCGTTTCAAGGGCTATACCCCTGCCGTCCAGGCTCGAGAACCTGGAATCGTCGAATTCCGCAGGTATGAGCCTGCCCAGGAAGGGGAGGGAATCACCTATCTCCTCAGGCGGGAAGAACCGCGAAACGGCCTTGATGAACGAGTCGCCGTCCACTGAACTCCTTACGCGGAAGCCCAGAGCGGAGGCGACCAGTGTTGACCAGAGCCAGTGGGCAGGCTGGTCCTCCTCGGCGGACCTTCCCCTGAGAAGGAGCCTTCCAGGGCAGCTTTCCTTCGCGAACTCCATGGCGAGCCTGGCCTTACCTGTTCCCGCCTCGCCTGTTATCTCGATCAGACCGTGCCTGGGCCGGTCACCGTCCGTGCTTTCACGCCACTCTTTCTCCACCTCTTCCAGAAAACCGCACAGCCGCCCGGACTCCATTCGTCTACCGGTGAAAGGGTCGTCATCGCAGGATTCGCATGACGCACGGAGGGGCTTAAGCGCTCTCCAGGCGATCACAGGCTCGCCCATTCCCTTCACATCGAGTTCAAGCGGGGGGGACCACAGGGCGCAGCCTCCGCACATTCTGTGAACCCTGTCGGTAACCAGTATGGAATCCAGTTCCGCCAGTTCCTCCATCCTGGAGGCGATATTTACGGTGTTACCCATGGCCGTAAGGTGACCGATGGCATCCGGGGCCACGGTCAGCGGTCCGCTGCTTATTCCGATCCTGGCGCCAAGTTCCATTCCCGATTCCTTGAGTACCTCCCGGGCAACACGAAGTACATCCAGCATCCTGAAACCGCAGAGCACGGCGGTTCTGCTGTCGTTCTCACCGGAGGAAACGGCGCCGAAGAGGACCATGATCCTGTCGCCCTCTATCTTGTCCACATAGCCGCGGTAATCCTGGGCGGTTAGCACCAGTTCGTTCATTATGCTCCTGGCAAGCTCGTGGACCGTCTCATGGTCGAGGCCGCCGGAGAGCTTCGTGAACCCGGCCAGGTCCAGGAAGAGGACCGCCGCGTCCCTTCGTTCACCGGGTTTAAGCCCTTCAGCGGTTTGCACCGCTTCAGACGACCGGGAACCCGCCGAGTCGAATGCGCTTTTCAGGAGGTTTGCCAGGCTCTCGTTCAAGTGAAGAACACCTTTCATTGCATAGTTAAGCCTTATCATTGCGAATGAACACGCCCTGCGCAATGAAATTTGACGCCGGAAGCAAGGGGACATATATATCACCGTTCGGTGACACCAGGTGGTGACTTAATGGAAGGCATATGGAATGAAGGTTCGTACCAGGGACTCTGAGAAGACCAGAGAGGCTATCATGGACGCCCTCGAGAGGATCCTCACCCGGGAGGGGTTCACAGGGGTGGGTGTAAACGCCCTGGCCAGGGAGGCCGGTGTGGACAAGGTGCTCATCTACAGGTATTTCGGATCGATGGAGGGGCTTCTCGCAGCATTCCGCGACAGCAGGGAACTCTGCCCCAGGGTGGTTGACGTGCTTGACGAGTTCCCTCCCGATGCCCCCATGTCGGCACTGGTGACAAGACTGCTGCTCAAGAGCGGAAGGGCATTCAGGAAGAACTCCCTGGCACAGGAGCTGGCCCGGTGGGAACTCACCGACAAGAACCCCCTCACCGTGGCCTTCAGCAGGGCAATGGAGAAGGATGAACTGAGATCCCTCGAGGAGAGGGGGGTAAGGCCCGACGGCGAAACGGTTGCCGCCGTGATACTGCTTCTCAGCGGAGTTCACTACCTCACCCTGAGAGAGAGCGTGAAGAACCCGATCCTGGACATGGACCTGAACGATCCCGGCACGGTTCAGCTGGTGGAGACGGTGATAGAAAAGCTGGTAAAGGGATTCTTCGAAGGCAGGGAGGAGGTTCCCCGTGGGTAGGGGCATCGTGTTGGCGGGAATGCTGGCGGCCATCGGCGTCTTATCCTGCGGGAACGGAGAGAATGCTGAAACGGAATCGACCCCTGTCATGGTAGAGGTGGCGGCTGCGGAGACCATATCCAGGACCGTGTTCGCCCCCTGCAGGCTGGAAGCGGCTTCCGAGGCGGTGGTCTCGGTCAGCACTCCTTCCATGGTGGAGGATGTCCTTGTGCAACCTGGAGATACGGTGGAAGCCGGTCAGAGGATGCTTCTGCTGAAGACCGATGACATTCAGCGGGCGGGTGTGCTCTCCGCTGCGGCTACTCTGGCGGCGGCGGAGGCTTCCAGGGAGTATTTCAGATCGAGTCTCCAGAGGGCTGAGGAACTCCACGGCGAAGGGGCCATGAGCGAGAGCGAATATCAGTCCAGGACCGCGGAAGCCAGCTCGGCGGAAGCGGCCTACACCGCAGCCCTTGCCGGTTATTCCGCAGCGCTGGTCTCCATGGACGCCGGTTATGTGGAAGCGCCTTTTCATGGTGTTGTGGGAAGGGTCGTTGCAACGGTGGGCAATCCGGCTGCGGGACCGCTTCTTACGGTATACTCCGCCGATGCATTCAGGGCTGCCCTGCTGGTGGCTCCAAGACATCTGTCGGCTCTCTCCGAGGGGATACCGGCGGTATTCACCACTGATCATTATCCCGGAAGCCTCTTTCCCGGATCGGTCGTGTCGGTGGCCCCGGCGGCGGACCCCGTATCCGGTCTCGTGGCCGTAACGGCGCAGTTCGCGGATACCACCGGACGTTTGATCCCGGGACTGTCCGGCATGGTAATGCTTTCCCTGGATACAAGGACCGGGGTCCCGGTACTGGGGGAGAACGCACTTACTCCTCTGGGTGACGGCATTTGGGAAGCCACGCTGTTCGAGAGCGGAACCGCTGTGAAGGTAACGGTAACCACCGGCATCGGCAACGGCAGCAGACACGAGATCACCTCGGGCATCCAGCCGGGGGACAGCGTGATAACCAGGGGGCATTCACTTGTGAGCCACGGAGAACCTGTAAGGGCGGTGACGGAATGAACCTGCCCGATCTCGCCGTAAGAAGGAACACGACTTTCCTGATGATCTTCATTCTCATGGGGGGGGCAGGCCTCTTTGCCCTGACCCAGCTGGGACTGGACTACTTCCCCGAGGTGGACCTGGGGGAGATAATGATACTCACGGTGCTGCCCGGTGGCGCTCCTGAGGAAGTCGAATCCCTGGTTACGAAGCTTATTGAGGACGCCGTTTCCGGCGTGGAGGGAGTCACATCTGTGGAGTCCTCTTCCGGGAACTCCATCAGCGGAATATTCCTGGGCATCTCATCCTCGGCGGACATAGACCAGGTGGAGGAGGACATAAGGAAGGCAATTGACAGGATAAGCGAAGACCTTCCCGCCCAGGCAACCGAACCCTTCATCGCCGCTATGGAATCCAGCATGAAGCCCCTTGTGATAGCCAGCGCCAGCAGCCCCGAGATGGACAGCGGTGAGTTGAGGCAGCTGGTGTCGGATGACATAGAACCGATACTCAGCAGGGTACCCGGGGTTGCCTCCTGCGACGTGTCCGGAGGGGAGGAACGGCAGATAAACATTGCGGTTAATCCGGTGCTGCTCCACCTGAGGGGAGTATCCCTCACCCAGGTCTACGGCGCCCTCTCGGCTGTCCGGGGAAATCAGCCCGGAGGCACCATAGAGGCCCGGGGCATCGAGACCTTCATCAGCGTCAGGTCGGCCTTTTCATCACTTGAGGACATAGGCGAGGTGGTTGTAGGCTCCCACGGCGGGATCCCTGTGCGGCTCAGGGACGTTGCGGAGATAGTGGACGGCCACAGGGAGCAGAGCATCACAAGCAGGCTGGACGGGGAGAACTCCGTTCTGCTGGTGGTGAGGAAGAGCGGAGACGCCAATACCGTGAACACCTGCAGACTGGTGGAGGAGAAGATAGAGGAGATATCAGGGACATATGCAGGCACCCTTAACCTGGAGGTCATATACACCCAGAAGGACTTCGTGCTGGACTCAACCAGAAGTCTGGCCGTCACCGGAGTTCAGGCAATCATCCTTGCGGCGCTGGTGCTGATGTTCTTCCTGGGTTCCGCGGTGAATGCGGGTATAGTAAGCATAACCATGCCGCTCTCCTTCGTCAGCACCTTCGCCGCCATGTACCTTTTCGGAGTGAACCTGAACATCATGAGCCTCGCCGGGCTCAGCATTGCCATCGGGATGATAGTTGACAACTCGGTGGTGGTACTGGAGAACATCCACCGAAGAAGGGTGGAGGGGGAAGCCCGAAGGGAAGCTGCGGTTCAGGGAGCCTCCCAGATGGGGATGGCTGTGGCCGCATCCACGCTTACCACCGTGGCGGTGTTCATCCCCATGCTTTTCGTGAAGGGCCTGACCGGTCAGATATTCAGGGACCTCAGCATAACCATCGCGGCTGCCCTGTTCATTTCACTGTTCATGGCAATGACCCTGATACCGCTGATGGCTTCCAGGTCGAAGAACCTTGTGAGGAAGCACTCCCCGGGATCCCCCGCCATGAAGATAGAAGCCTTCCTGCACAGGCTGGACACAGCCTATGAGAAGTTCCTGGAGAAGGTTCTCAGGAGGGGTTTTCGTTCCCTGATTCCGGTCATCCTGTTCTGCGCGGTTTCCTTCTTCGCCTTCAGGTACCTTCCCACCGCGTTCCTGCCCGACGTGCGCGAAGGCATAATCGAGTGCAGCATAAGTCTGCCGCTGGGCACCAGCCTCGACGAGACAGACAGTCTTTCCAGGGTGATAGGGGACTCCATCGCAGCGGTGATACTTCCCGGTGACCTGAGGCACATCACCGTTGACGCCGGCCGCTCGGAGGGGCTCGGTGCCCTCTTCGGATCCGACGCCTCCTGCAGGATAAACGTATCGGTCTATCTGGCTCCTGAGGGAGACCTCACCCTGGATGATACCGAGTACGAACGGAGGATCAGTGCTTACCTGGCAACGGTTCCCGGCGTTCGCTATTCCACCAGGTCCGGCCAGCCCATAGGCAACGAATATCCCATTCAGATAAACATTTACGCCGAGAACACGGACACGCTGAAGATCCTGGGTGACATGGTAAGGGATCACCTGGCGGATATACCCGGAACCGCCGACGAGAACCACTCCATGGAGGACTGGTCGATACAGATGGAGTACCATCCCGACCCGGGCGTACTGTCGCTGCGAGGTGTATCCAGGGCCGCCCTGGCAGGTGAGATTACCATCGGGATGCTGGGCATGGATGTGGCAGAGATGAACGACGGGGGACGGGATGTAACCGTCAACCTCAGGTACATGGAGAGATACCGCTCTTCCAGGGAGGCCGTTGCCGGGATACCCGTGTTCGGAGCCCCCCTGGACTTCTGGGGAGAATTTACTACCGTATTAGCACCTAACCACATAGAGAGGATCGGGCGCAGCAGGGCGGTAAGCGTGTTCTGCAGCCTCGACGGAAGGCCCCTGGGGGATGTGGCGGAGGATGTGCAGGCCATGATGGACACCCTTGATACCGGCGGAGCCAGATGGGAGCTGGTGGGCGACGTGGAGGACCAGAAGGAGTCCTTCACAAGCATGGGCCTGGCCATACTCGTTGCAATTGTGCTGGTCTACATGGTGATGGCCTCCCAGTTCGAGTCACTGCTTGAGCCCTTCATTCTCATTTTCGAGATACCCCTGGCGCTCACCGGGGTGGTCTGGATGCTTCTGCTGACAGGAACCACCATGGGAATGACCTCCCTTGTGGGTATACTGATGCTGATAGGCATAGTGGTGAACAATGGCATAGTGCTGGTGGACTTCGCCAACGGCATAAGGCGGACCGAAGGGCTCTCAGCTGACAAGGCTATGGTAAAGGCGGGAAGGGCCAGGCTGAAGCCCGTAATGATGACCGCTTTCACCACCATACTCGCCCTGCTGCCGCTTTCCCTTGGAGGAAGCAGCAGCGCAGCCCTCTGGGCACCCATGGCGAGAACGGTTATAGGGGGAATGCTTCTGGCAACGCCGCTTACACTGGTTGTGGTTCCAGTGCTTTACAAGGTTATGAACCGGGGAGCCCGAAGGCGGGCTCCCCGGACAGGATGATACGCTTAGAGCTGTTCCAGGGCTGCCTGGAGTTTTTCCACCGGCAGTCTTTTGCTGATCCTGGAGGCGGCAAAGGCATCCAGGAACGCCTCCATGGGAATTATCCCGCTCTGGAGAACGAAATCCGCAGCGGCAAGGAGGCAGGCTGACCTTGCCCCCAGGGGCTTCCTGTAGTCTTTTACCGTGGTTTCCGCGGAAACAGCCGGCTTCTCCAGTGAACTGTCCAGGAACAGGGAACCCCCTGTCATGGACGATACACGGGGGAGACTCTTCTTCAGGCCGTCAAGGGATGTGACCAGGGCGGCGCTCACCGTATCGATCCCGGTGAAGTCTATCTCCCCGGGGGAGATTATCAGCTCCGCCAGGGAGAATCCCACCCCGACAGTTACCGGGTAGCTGCCCTTCTTGGTTACCTGCAGGCCGCAGGACATGGCTGCTGTGGCCAGTATTTCAGCGGTGGACTGAACACCTTCACCGGCAGATCCGGCCAGAAGGATGGCTACCTTCCCTTTCAGAGCATGCGTAAAACGGGCTTCCACTGAACTCACCGAGTCGAAGAGACTGTGAAGAACCTTCCTGTCGGCCCATGCGAACTCAGGTCTCTCCCTGTTCTCCAGAAGCACTGGAAGAAGCCCGGCCGGTTCGGTGAGTTCGTCAAGCTTCTTGCCGGGGTTGTACTTCACCCCGTGGCTGGGACAGATCTCAACCGCCTCCAGAAGGGAGAAGCCTCTGACGCTGAAGGCCTCTTCTATCACCTGGGAGAAGTCCCCCAGGGCGTAGAACCTTCTGGCGTATGCGGCCCCTGCGGTGTGTACCAGCCGGCAGAGATCCATGCCGTGGTCGGCCCTGCCGTCGGGCATGGCCTGAGTCCTGAAACCCATGGGGGTAAGCCCCGAGGGCTGCCCGCCTGTCATACCGTAGAGCATGTTGTTGTGGACTATCACGGTCATGTTGATGTTCATCCTGGCGGCTTCCAGTATGTGCTGGAGGCCAATGGTGGCCCCGCCGTCACCCAGGAGCACCAGGATCTTCTTCGAGGGGTCCGTGAGCCCCATGGATATGCCTGTTGCCAGCGCGGCTGACCTTCCGTGGAGGCCGTGAACCGTATGGCTTCTGAACTGCTTGTCGATTATCCCTATGCAGCCGATGTCGGTTACCACCACGAGGTCAAGGGGATCGTAGGTGTCCATGGAGGTGAGGGCCTTTTCTATGGCGCTGCCCACCAGATTGTGTCCGCATCCCTTGCAGAAGGGCTGGTCGTGGGTAGAAAGGTACTTTCCGCTCATCTGCAGACCTCCTGGATTATCTCCGACGGCGTTATAAGCCTGCCTATACCGTTCACTCCGGAAACACCACTCCTGCCGTTGAGACCGAAGAGAAGCTCCCTGTACTGCCCGTTCTGGTTCTCCTCGGCTATGACCACCCGCTGGTAACCCGAGGCTATCTCAAGGTACTCAGGGGGAACGGGGAAGAGGGTCTTCGCTATCAGCAGAGAGACGGTCTTCCCGTCCCGTCGAAGGCTTGCAACCGCCTCCCTGGCCGCGGCTGCGGTGATCCCGTAGGAGATCACGAGTGTATCGGAGTCCTGCCTGTCGTAGTCATAGTAAAGGTAGTCGGAGAGGTTCCGTTCCATCTTGGAGCGAAGCCTCCGTGTATTGGCCAGCGCTTCCGGTGTTGAGTGCTGCAGCGCCGCGGTGCTGTCGTGGGTGGAGGCCGTGATCCTTACCTGGTGCTTCCGGGATCCAACAGGCAGGAAGGACGGAACCCCGTTCTCTCCGGGCAGGTAGGGGATGTATTCCCCTTCACCGCCATACCAGTTGCGGTCCACGGGCTCAACGGGCTTCAGAGTGGACATGTCGAAGCTCTTCAGGGTCATTACCATTTCCTTCGAGGTAACCAGGAATACCGGGGACCTGAGCTCTACAGCCAGCTTCACCGCCCTGGCGGAAAGCTCGTGGCAGTCCTGGTAGGAGGCGGGGCAGAGGGTGGGAACAGGATAGCCGCCGGAGTTCACGTTGGCTATAAGGCCGATGTCCCCCTGGGCTCCGCAGGTGGCGGTTCCGGTTGAGGGTCCCATCCTCTGTACCAGCATAACGACCATGGGAAGCTCCATCATGTAAGCCATTCCCAGGGACTCCACCATCAGGGCCAGCCCGGGGAAGGAGGTTGCGGTAACCGGGAGCTTGCCGGCGGCTGAGAGGCCGCTCATGTACTGAAGCGTGGATATCTCGTCTGGCGCCGGGAGCATTCTGGGGAATCTCTGGCTGGCGTAGGCGTAGAGCAGGTTCGCCGGGGTTATCGGGTAGCCTATGAAAACGTCGGCTCCGGCCTGGACGGCCCCCTCTATCAGGAGCCTGGAAGCGTCCACCATCGAGAGCGGGGCTTTGTCAGGCATTGCGGACCTTCTTTCCGAAGAGCCTGTCCCCCAGGGAGGAGAGGGCGATGACAACTATCGTGGTGATGACCGCGCCGTAGGTCTTGTCTATGTCGAACCATTCCTGCTTCTGGGCGTACATGGCGAAGAAAACGGAAAGTGTGCCCAGCAGGAAGGATAGCTTGACCCCCAGCGGAGTAACGAACTTGCGGAGGTAAAGACCGGTAACGATAACGATCGCGCCGATGGCCCTGATGGCGTAGCTGATGTAGGCGGTCTCAAGAACGGCGCCCTTCAGGAAGATGGCCAGGGGCACGGTAACGATGCTGACAAGAAGGACCAGCTTCCTTGCGGTGGATATGATCCTGGCGTCGTCGGCATCCTTGTTGATGATGCCGTGATAGATGTCCTTCGCGGCGATGGTTACCACCGCGAAGTTGACCGGGCCAACCGTGGAGAGAATTGCAGCTATAACACCTGCCAGGGCCAGTCCGCCCAGCACCGGGGGAATGAACTCCGGGGTCTGAAGAAGAGTAGGGATCGCAGTTTTTCCGATTACCTCAACGTCGGGTCCGAAGAAGAGACCGGTTCTGGCCATGAGACCCAGGAAGGCGGTCATTACGCCGAAGGGGGCCACAAGGAGACCGGCTACGATGGAGGCTTTCCTCGCGGTCTTAACATCCCTGGCTGCGAATATCGGCTGAATGCTGGCCTGGGCGGCCATGCCGCCGAGGAGCCCGCCCAGAAGAAGGGCGAAGGCATTGTTCATCCCGGCGCTGAAGGGATTGTAGAGGTTCTCGGGAGCTCCCTGGGCGATAAGGGTAGCGCTCAGGCCGGAGAAGCCCCCCACCTTGTCCAGGCCTATCACGAAGGCGGTTCCCAGGCCCACGAACATGGTTATGAGATAGAGCATTCCGGTCATTGCCAGGGCGTGCATGCCGCCCAGGTATGTGTAAAGCATGATCAGCCCCGCGGAGATGATCACCGCCCAGTTCCAGCTGACTCCAAAGAGTGGAGCCATGACGCTGGCGCAGGTCTGAAGCTGAACATATGCCAGAACGATGTATGCGATAAGGAAGGCCAGTGCCGAGACGGAACGGGCCTGGCTGCCGAAGAGGGTCTCAATCATCTCGCTCACGGTGTGAACGTTCTTGCTCCTGTAGTGCTTCGCCACTGTGAAACCAATGATGACCATGCCGATGGCGGTGGAGATGTTGTAGAAGATCGGCTGAAGGGTCATGGTGTTGTATGCCCTCTCGCTCACTCCTATGGTGCTCATCCCACCCAGCCACTCGGCGGCCACGACGATGGCGCAGACCATGGTGCCCAGGTTCCTGCCTGCGATGAGATAGTCGCTGGCGGACTTGCTGGCCACCTTCCGGGAGAGGATACCCAGAATCACCACTAAGGCGAAGTATCCCAGGATCGTTATGCTGTAGATGTTCATAAAAGCATCCCTCTAGTTACTTGTTTGTTATCGAACTGGGTTCAGTAAGAGATCTTCCGTGCACGATGGCCCGGGCCATTGCCATGGAGTTCAGCCTGTTCTCCATGTCGTCGGAACGGGAGTTGAGGACCGCCGGGACCCTTGCTCCGAACACCAGCCCGCCCCACCTGGCGCCGCCGTGGAACTTGTAGCTCTTTCCAAGGGAATTGGCCGTTTCCAGGTTGGGCGCCAGTATCATGTCAACCATTCCGCAGACCCGGGAATCCGTGAGCTTCTTCGTGGCTGCGCATTCGGCGGATATGGCGGCATCGTACCCCAGGGGCCCTTCCACGATGAATCCCGGAAGCTGCCCACGGGCGGACATCACCTCAAGGGCTGCGGCGTCAACGGTGGATTGTATGGCCGGGTTCACCGTTTCAACCGCGGAAATGGCCGCGACCCGCACCGGGTCTATACCCAGGGATCTCCACAGGGGGAAGGTGTTGGAGACGATGGCGGCCTTCTCGGTAAGGTTCGGGCAGATCACTATGGCGTTGTCGGTGACCGCCATCAGCCGGGGCAGGGAAGGCATCTCGAAGAGGCTCAGGTTGGAGAGCACCGAGGAGGCCCTTATCCCAAGTTCGGGGTGCAGTATGGCCTTGAGATAATTCTTGGACTTCACTCCCCCCTTTACCAGGATCTCCGCCTTTCCATCCCTGACCATGGCCACAGCCATGCGGCACATCTCCTCCTCGTTCCCGCACGGGATGGTCTCGTACAGCGAGCCGTCGTCCCCGGACCCTGTCAGGGCATGTTCAAGGGCCTGGCCTTCGCCGGTGAGGTAGCATTTCCCTATGAAGCCAAGCTCATGGCCCTTTTTCAGGCTCTCGATCACCCTTGGATCGGCGCCGCCGGCAACCGATACCGCCACCGGTGGAAGGTCCGAGACCCTTTCCAGCAGCTCCGAGAAACTCCTTATTCCCATGACATGCTCCTTTTGCCGAATGGTACGGCTCTGAATTCTCCATTCCCGTCGCGGAAGTCCTGAAGGGGGTCGATCTCCCTGCCTGTGAGGACGCAGTCCGGCCACCGGAGCGCTTCTTCCTCACCCTGGATAACGCTGAGCATGGAAGTTGCGATCGCCTCGTTCTCGTTACCGCCGGGGTACACGTAAACCCGGGAAAGGGCGCCGCACCTGCTCTTGATCCTGTCGGTGAGATAGGATGAGTTCGCCACACCTCCGGTAACGATGATGCCGTGCAGCCTGAAGTCCAGAACCGAGGCCATGGCGCCTATCTCCTTGCAGATCTGGTAGATCATTGCGTCGAGTATGAACCCGGCGAAACCGTCGCCCTCCTCTATCCTCCGGTGCACCTCCCGTACGTCCTTCGTTCCCAGATAACCGTAGAGTCCGCCGCCGCCGTAGAGCTTCCTGTACAGTTCATCCCTTGAATACTTCCCTGAGAAGCACGCCTCGAAGAGGGGAATGGGCGGAACGCCCCCGGCCCTTTCCGGGGTGAACGGAGCCCCTTCCATCCTGTTGTCGCTGTCTATGATCTTTCCTCCGGCGAAGGGGGCTATGGAGAAGCCGCCACCGAGGTGGCAGGCAACGCATCTTATCTCCCCGAAGTCCAGGGAAAGCTCCTTAGCCAGTTTCCGGATGGTGGCCCTGATGTTAAGGGCGTGGACGTAGGAGAACCTTGGAAGTTCCGGAACTCCGGAGATCCTCGATACAGGGGTCATCTCGTCAACGCCAACGGGGTCAGCCACGAAAGAATCGGCGTTCATCAGCTTTCCTATTCTGTAGGCTATGGGAGCGCCCAGGTTGGAGGCGTGGTGGTAGACAGGTGTGCTGAGGCTGTATTCAGCCAGTTCCCCGTTCAGTGCTATTATGCCGCTGGGAACCGGGGGCAGCATTCCTCCCAGGGCTCCCACCGCGAGTACCTTCGCGTCCTCGGGCAGGTTGCTCTTAAAGTACTCCCTTACCATCTCCTCCCTGTAGTCCACCTGCCCGGATATGCCGGAGTAGCGGCGGAAGAGGTCGTCGGGGTGCTCTATGGTCTTCTCCGTGTGCAGCGCCGGTTCATCGCCTGAAACCGAGTAAATGGAGCACTTGGTGGTCGTCGATCCTGTGTTGATAACTAGCAAGTAGTTCCGGGGCACGGTTACCTCCTGCTTTCTGATGTCATGCTTGTCGTATTGGGTCGATCCGGGAAAAGACAGCGCTGAACATAGCTGAAATCCCCTTCGGGAAAAAGGGGATTTCGGCAATGACGAGCTCCACGGTTAAAGCAGGACGGTGGGGGTGGTGGGTTTCGGGGTCTTCACCACGAGGACCCGTACCTCGCCGTCGGAGCGGTTGTACCAGCAGTGGGGGATGCCCTTCGGACTCTCGATCATCGTGTCTGCCTCAATCTCTTCCGCTTCTTCACCTACTTCCACCACACCGGTACCGGAGATCAGGTAGAAGAAAACATCCACCGGAGTGATGTGCCTTATCAGCTGTTCACCGGGCTTCAGGGAGAGAACGCTCATAAGGGCGAACTCGCTTTCATACACCCTTCTTACATCAACGCCGTGGGGATTGGGAGCTGGCTTTTCTCCGTCCATCCGGCGTATGTCAACCTGTTCTCCCCGGTTCTCCGTATCCTTCTTGATCTTCAGCACCAGGATGCGAAGGTCCTGATCCAGGGAGTGGTTTCTCCATCCCCGCCTGGCCTCGGGAAGGCAGTGTATCCTGTATCCCTCCCTGACCTGATGGTTCTCGTCGTTCACCGTGAGGGTACCGTCGCCGGAGAGAACCAGGAAGCATACCTCGAAGGGCATGTTGTGCAGGGGGATGTACTGGCCGGGCTTAAGGGTGAAGTGGACCATTCCGAAGGAATCACCCTCGAAGAGCACCCTGGCGTCGAACTCCAGTGAACCCGGAAATGGCGGTGCATCTGCGATCCTGAGCAGTTTCACTTCTGCCTCCTTTATCGTCCCGGGTACGCCTTGAGTCCCTCTCTGAGAACGTTCAGCGCCCGCTTCATCTTCTCCTCGGAGAGCACGTAGGCTATCCTGATCTGGTCCTGTCCCAGGCCCGGCGTGGCGTAGAACCCCGCAGCCGGGGCCACCATAGTGGTCTCTCCGTTCACATTGAAGTCGGTGAGCATCCACGAGGCGAACTTCTCGGCATCCTCAACCGGGAGCCTGATGGTGGCGTAGAACGCCCCCTCGGGTTTAAGGAAGAAAACGCCTTCCACACCGCTCAACTCGTCCATGAGCAGGTCCCTGCGGTTCTGGTAGGTCTCAAGCACTCCCTTGTAGTAGGAATCGTCGAGGTGTTCGTAGATCCAGGCGGCGCCGTACTGCGCCATGGTCGGTGGGCAGAGCCTGGCCTGCCCCAGTTTCAGGGCCATTTCCATAACGGCGGGGTTTCTGCTGATCATGTCACCCAGCCTTGCGCCGCAGGAGCTGAACCTTTTGCTTATAGAGTCCATCACGATGACCCTGTCCGCTATCTCGGGCATCTCAAGGGTGGAGGAGTGTGCGCCCCCGTCGAAGACGAAATCTCTGTAGACCTCGTCGGAAAGCAGGTAAAGGTCGTTCCTGCGGACAATCGAGGAAAGCACATCCAGTTCATCCCGGGAAAGCACAGTTCCGGTGGGGTTGTTGGGGGTGCAGATGAGGATGGCTCTGGTCCTCTCCGTGACCTTCGCCTGGATGTCCTCCTCCGGGGGGAGATGGAACCCGGCTTCAACGCTGCTGGTGACCGGGACCAGCTTCACCCCGGCCATTGCCGCGAAGCCGTTGTAATTGGTGTAGAAGGGTTCGAAGCAGATCACCTCGTCGCCGGGGTCGCATGCTATCATGAAGGCGAAGAACACCGCCTCGGATCC
>DAINQE010000049.1:15802-17933 GCA_036743055.1 Candidatus Sabulitectum sp.
GAAGGCAACTGGGATCATTGCGTGAACATGGCTCTGAGGGCCGCTTCGGTGGATCCGGCGCCGGACGTTCTCCTGCTTCCCGAGCTTTTTACCATCGGATTCGTCCTGAACGAGATCCCCAAGAGGGCAGTCACCATGGACTACATCGAGAGCGGTCCACTCTCCGCTGCCGCCAGGGAGAACGGTATCTGCATCATAGCGGGTACCTTCCCTGTAAGAACGTCCAGGGGGATAGTGAACATGCTTCCTGTCTACGACCGCGAAGGCCGCCTGGTTCACACCACCGAGAAGGCGCACCTGTTCAGGAACATGGGGGAGGACACCGTTTTCGCCCCTGGAACGCCCTCCGGGGTCTTCCACCTCTGCGGGGTGACCTCAGCCGCGGCGGTTTGTTACGACCTCAGGTTCCCGGAGCTGTTCAGGATGCACACCCTCGCCGGAGCGGAGATGATCTTCATCCCCGCACAGTGGCCGAAGCGGAGGAACGGTCTCTTCCGCAGCTACCTCATGGCAAGGGCCGGGGAGGCCCAGGTCTTCGTTGCCGGATGCAACCTGGGGGGAGACCACCTGGGAGAGATCTACCAGGGCGGCGGCGGCATTGCCTCCCCCGAGGGGGTCATGCTGGAAGGGGAGGAGCCGGCGGAGCACATGACCGATTACGTTGTCCAGCCAGAAATGGTTGACCATACAAGGAAGAGGATAGACTGCCTCAGCGACAGAAGACCCGAGATATACGGAGGTGCCGGATGAAGCCGGGCAGAGCTGATCCGTTCAGGGTATCGGTAACACTTCTAGCAGTTCTTTTCACACTGGTGATACTGAAACTTGGAGCGCCCATCTTCGTTAAGATCGCCATTGCCGTGTTCTTCGCTCTGCTAATATCTCCCGCTGTTAAGAAGACGGCCTACGGTGTGGACAGGCTCCTGAGGAAGCTCTTCAAGCGTTACAGAAGACGGGGCGACCGCAGCCAGTCCAACCTGGCCTCGGTGGTGGGCACAGCACTGGTGCTGGTTATGGCCCTCTTCATTACTTCCGTATTCTTCTTCCTTATTTACGGCACCATGAGCATGCTTGTGAGCCGTAAGGACGACATGGTGAGCAATGTGGTCCAGCCGGTGGCGGGTTTCGTGGAGACCGCAAGGACTCACTGGATCCCGGACATATACAGCAGGCTGGGAATGGAGGAGGTGAAAGAAGTAACCTCCGCCGCTGACACTCTGGCCACCGAGGGGAAGACGCCCTCTCCCCTGGGCGGAGGAAGTTCGTCATTCTCGCTCACATCCATTGTGCCCACCGCCGCAGGTCTTGTGGGTACGGTGAGCAACGGGCTCCTGAACACTGTGCTCATAACCATGCTCACGGTGTTCATGGTGAACGGCAGACGGCTTTTCTCAAAGAAGCTCAGGGAAATGGACACCGTTACCCACCTCCATTACCAGAAGATAATAAGGGCGGTGGAAACGGTTCCCAGGAAATACCTTCTGGCAAAGCTGGTAACAAGCGCCCTCACAGGGCTGCTCATCGGTGTAGGCCTGGTGGTAATGGGCTTCCAGGTGGACGAAGCTTTCATATGGGGCATTACCGCAATGGTGTTCAACTTCGTGCCCTTCTTCGGTTCCATCGCCGCCGGGGTGATGATCGCCCTCTATGTGATGTCCCTGGGCGGTTTCAACCTGGGGCTGGTGGCGGCCATAATGGTGATAGTCGTAAACAATCTCGTGTCCAATATCATTGAGCCCAGCTATTTCGGCGACGTGCTCCCCATAGGGAAGGTGACCATTCTCCTCTGCGTGATAGTCTGGGGCTATCTGTGGGGAATAGTGGGCATCTTCATGGCGGTACCGGTCACCATAATGCTGAAGGTTCTTCTTGAGGAAACCGTGGGGCGTAACTCCCTGGTGGTTTTCATGGAGGTATAGATGACAGTCCTGGCGATGATCCTGGCCCTTACAGGGGCGACCCTCGAGTTCACCTGGACCTCAGAGGGCGTTCCCGAGATAGTGCAGGGCTCCCTGGGAACCAGGGTGGTACTGGAGGGGGCGGTTCCAGCCGGAGCCCCGGGAACACCTCTCATGCCGGTGGTTCCACTTACAGTACTCCTTCCAGCGGGTGCGGTGGCCCGGAGCGTTGA
>DAINQE010000050.1:0-17771 GCA_036743055.1 Candidatus Sabulitectum sp.
CGGTGAGGTCGAAGATCTGCACCGTGGCATTGCCGGTTACCGGAGTTGAGAAGTTGACCGCTGCGGTTCCCACTATTGGGTTGGCGGCGGTGGCTATGCCCAGGGTGAAGGTCTCGACGCCTGCGGCGGCGTTCTCGATGGAGGTGGGGTAGACGGCGATCTGAGCCGCAACGGGGCCGTAGTTGTGGAGCCTGGCGCCGGTGTAGAGCGTGGTGGCGCTTGCGGGCACCGTTACGCTGAAGCTGGCCTGGCCGCTGCCGTTGGTGGTTGCGGTCTCGAAGAAGGTGGAGGCGTCGGAGATGCCTTCGATGCCGTCGGAGAGGGCCACTGTAGCGCCGCTGACAGGGGAGCCGTTGCTTGTAACGGTCATGGTTATGGTCTGGCTTCCGGGGTTTACCATGCCAGGGTTGCAGTCGATCTCCAGGAGGGTGGGGTTGGCGGTGTCGTTGGTGAAGATCTCCATTGCAGGGTCGCCGAACCAGAGGTACATCTTGGCGTTGGTTTCACCAAGAGATTCGTGCTCTGCTATAACCCAGATGGTAGCTTCGGTTATCGCTTCGCCGATGTTGTATACGCCGTAGTCGTAGAGATTCTTGAATATCTCCTTGTAGTAGTCGTGGTTGGGAACGGTGTAGGAGGGGTCGTTGGCGGAGAGGTTGCCGCTTACGCCGTTATCGTCCCAGGCGAAGCTCTCGGCCAGGCACTCGCTTCCGCTCTGGTACTCGCCGCAAAGGCATGCGATGTTGAACACAGGGGGAAGGAAAGTGTTGGTGAGGTTCTGGATGTTGGTCTTTGTCCATGTGCTGGGTGCGCTCCATGACCAGTTGGTCACGTCGCCGTGACCTCTGTATCCAACAGCTCCGATACCGTTGTTGTACCATTCCTCCACCATGGCGTTGGTGCCGCCCTCGGGGGGATAGATCTTGTAGAAGGTCATGTCTACATCGTAGTCGTAGGCGGCGGTCTCATTGCAGCACTGGGTGTACTTGCCCGGGTACTGTTCCTGGTGGGCTGCAAGTACTGCGGTGCTGGGAATGATGCCGGTGGTGTTGCCATCGGCGAAGGAGTACTGGTAGTAGCCGTCGATGATCTTGCTTACCTGAAGCTCGATCTGGGCGGCGTTGCCTGTAAGACGGCCAACGGCGATCTCAGGGGTGAGGTCGGTGCCAACCAGGCAGGCGTACCAGTAGTCGCCAACGAACGAGCCGTAGTTGTAGCTGGGAAGGGCGGTGTGGTCGCCGGCTATCAGGGCAAACCTGGTTATAGAGGTGTCGAAGTGGTCGGTGATGGCGGCCTTGATGACGCTTGTGGAGGAGCCACTGGGAAGGGTAGCTACAGCGGTTTCATAGCCAATACCCTGGTAGAACTCAACCAGGGGCATGATGGCGTCGAGGTTGGCATCGGTGGTAACGAAGACGTACTCAGCGGCTTCAGCATCGGTTGGAGCGGAAGCGGCTGCCTCTACCATGCCGTAGTTCATAAGGTTCCTGGAGGCGGCGTTCCTTACGAACTCGGTGGAGGAGAAAGCAAGATCGGTGGGCGTACCCTGGAAGTCGACCCTGACCCTGATGGACCTGGCGGCCTGAAGCTCGCCGGTGGCAGGGTTGTACCTGAAGGGCGTAACGTTCAGCCTGTCGGTGTTGATGCCGCCCCAGATGGCGGGACTTACGGTTGCGGCCCACTGGGCGGGGAAGAAGGAGTTGGTCTCGTAAGCCTCAACATCCTGCCTGAAGGGGTAGGGGTTGTGGGGCATGTCGATCTCGGGGGTCTGCACCGGAACGAGGTTGATGCCGGTGTAGGTGGTGTAGTTCACATCCTCGACGGTGACAGTGGCCTGCGTGCCGAAGGGAAGGGCGAACATCCTGGGAACGGTGGGGAGCTCGGGAAGCCCCACGCTGTTCTGCGAATGGAATCCGGGAAGGACCACGGTATCCCATGTGGACCCTCCTGCCGCAGTTTTGCCCAGCCAGAAACCGGGAACGGTGATGTCCACGGTGATGTGGCCGGCGTCGGACTCGACCAGCTGTACACCGCACTCGGCTCCGGGCTGGCCGCCGAATGACTGCCAGTCGTAGTTGCCGTGCAGCGCGAATGCCGCAGCCGCGAAGAGCGCGGCCATCAGAAACGCATGCTTCATATCGTGTGTTTCTCCTCTCGAACAATGGGTACGGGGGTCTTGTTTCCGAAACTCGGAATTTACTCAGCAGTATAATCATGTCTTGAGCCCTGCAAGTCAATACAGGCTGTTGACCTGTGAGTTCCCCGGTAGAATAATCCTCTTTCGAAAGCGAAAGGAGAGAACAGTGAAAAAAGCGCTTTTCATTCTTGTCAGCATTGCCCTCGCCGCGGCGGCCGGACCCAGGTTCGGAGGCCGGGTGGGCTATACCACCGCCGAGGACCCGTTCACCGGTCTAGATACCGACGGAGCGATCTTCGGAGGGCAGATGACCTTCCCACTCATGCCCATGCTCGGTCTTGAGATCAGCGGAACCTACACCAGCACCGAGTCCGATATTTCCATGGAGAACTACCTCACCAACTACATAGAGGACGAGTACGGGTACAACTTCGAGGGGAACATGGACGGGCTGCTGGACTACCTTGAGAACGAATGGGGCTGGGACGATCCCACCACAGGCCAGCTCCTGGAGGACTACACCGCAACCTACCACAACCTGGGCCTTGCCGGGATACTTCGAGCCGATATCCCAATGGGCGCTTCACCACTGAGCCCCTATGTCGGCGGAGGAGCGGGAGTGCACTTCGTGGTTAGCGATGCCGACGCCATGCTCGCGGCGATCGAGCAGCAGACCACCGGGCAGACCACCATCGACCCCTACGACCACATCTTCCCGTCTGCAGAAGGAGTGCTAGGCCTTACCTTCAAGCCCATGGGCATGCCAGTCTCCGTCTTCGGCGAAGTAAGGCTTTCAAAGCCCTTCGGCGACGATGCGGGAGATGCCATCGTTACCTATTTCGGTGGAGCTAACCTGGGGTTCTAGGAGTTTGAGTCTTCAGGGGCGCGCTGCTTCGGCGCGCCCTTTTCTATTATGTGCCGGAACTCATCCCAGATGCCCGGAGCGGAGCACTGCACCCCTTTGGAAGCAATCTCCCAGCTGCTTTCCCGGAAACCCGTGACAATACCTCCGGCCTCCCTCACCAGGAGGACTCCCGCGGCCATGTCCCAGGGGTTCAGCTTTTCCTCCCAGAATCCACCTAGCCTTCCCGCTGCTGTGTAGGCCAGGTCCAGGGCTGCTGAACCGCATCTTCTGATTCCCCTGGCCCTTCCCAGGAAGCCTTTCAGAACGTTGAGGTCGAATGTGAGGTCGTTCTCGGTGCGTGTGTATGGGAAACCGGTTGCGAGAACTGCATCGGAAAGGGATTTCGCATCGGAGACCGAGATTGGTTCTCCGTTGAGGAATGCCCCCTGCCCCCTCATGCCCAGGAAGGTCTCCCGGTGTACGGGGTCGTGGATGATGCCCAGGCTAAGTCCCCGCTCGTCCACAAGCGCCACCGATACGCAGTAGAAAGGGATGCCCACGGCATAATTGTTGGTTCCATCAAGGGGATCGACAACCCAGAAGGGAGGGTTCGGGAACGAACCGTTCCAGCTTTCCTCGCCCAGGAACGAGGATCCGGAGAAGAGCTGTGTGAGCCTGTTTCTCAGAAGGTCTTCCGCAAGGATGTCCGCTTCGGTAACGTATTCCATGCCGGCCTTGCTGCCCACGGTGAAACCCCGCTGTCTCACTTCCTGCAGAACGGCTCCTGCTTCCTCCGCCGCGGCCACCGCCTCGTCCAAGAATCCCACTGTCGCACATCCTTCCCTGGAACTGTACCGTGCAATTATATCAGGGGATACCCGGAAGGAGGAACTCATGGGCTCCAGGAAGCTGAGCAGGAAGCTCCAGTACTACCTTAACGACCTTCTCGTTCGGAATCCCCTTTGGCAGATTTTCATCCTCGTGCTTTTCTCAGCTGCCGTGGTAGGGCTGGGCATCCTTCTGGTGGAGAGCCATCTTGTCTGCGACCAGGGCGAGACCCCGTTCTGGTGGAGCCTGACCAGGCTCATGGACCAGGGAACCTTCGTAAATGACTATCAGGATGATGCCCATTCGCGGCTCGTCGCTGTGTTCATCACCATCTGCGGAGTGCTGGTGATGTCCACGCTGATAGGTACCTTCTCGTCCAAGATCACCGAGAGGCTGGACTATCTCAAGCGGGGCCGCTCGCCGGTGGTGGAGAAGGGGCACTACATCGTATGCGGCAACGGCGACCGGATATACGAGGTGACCAGGGAGCTTCTCAAGGCCAGGAAGGACGAGCTTCCGGGAAAAAGGGCGGCGCTGGTGATGTTCTCGGAATCCTCCAGGGAAGAGATGGAGGAGCTTCTTGCTCAGAGGACCGGTAAGAAGTCGGTTCGCGACGTTATCTGCAGAACGGGCTGCGTCACCGACATAGACTCGCTGAGACTCTGCGGTTTCGATGCCTGCAGGGGCTTCGTAATCCTGGGTGAGGAAGATTCCGCGGTGCTGAAGACCCTCATCGCTGTAAGCGCCCTCTGCGACGGGAACGAACCGGTCTCTGTCTGCGAGATACGCGACGAGAGAATGAAATCCATATCCAAGATGGCCCACCAGAGCGTGGTTACCGTTCCTGTGAGGGAAGTGGTTATGCGGCTCCTCGTGCAGATATGCAGACAGCCCGGGCTCAGCGCCGTATACAAGGAGATACTGAGTTTCACAGGCAGCGAGTTCTACTTCACTGAGTGCTCCGAGGTGGAGGGGCTGCCTTTCGGTGAAGCCGCCTCCAGGCTGGCTGCGGGGGTTGCCGTGGGCGTACAGAGGGGCGGAGCCGTGAAGCTGAATCCTCACTCTTCCCATGTTCTGGAAAAGGGAGACCGCCTACTTGTTCTTGCGGAGGACAGGGGGAGCATCAGTTTCTTCGAATCCTCCGGCAACTCAGATGTTCGCATAAGGGAAACCCAGCCATGCGGGAACCTGTTCAGAATGCTTGTGTTCTCCGGAAGCAGCACGAAGTTCGGCCTGATGCTGAAACTGCTGGACAGGTACTCCCCCGGAGGCGCCAGGATAGTCGTAGCGGGTTCACTTCCCCTGGAAACCGGGAAAGGGCTGATCGAGGGGCTGGACTGCAGCAATTGCTCGCTGGAGTACGTGGAGGTGGACAGAACTGATCCCGAGGCGGTGAAGGCACTTGCTCCCCAGGATTACGACAGCATACTGGTGGTGTCGGGAAAAGCCCCGGGAGAGACCGACGAGATGGCCGACTCCCAGAGCATAGTCACCCTGCTGATACTGAAGAATATTCGGCGTTCCCTGAAAGGCCAGTGGAACGGAACCGTGGTGGCGGAGATAAGGAACCCCAGGAATAGGAGACTGGCCACCGCAGCGGAGATAGACGACTTCGTGATCTCAAACGAAGTGTGCAGCATGATAATGGCGCAGCTGGTGAAACAGAGGGAGCTGGCCGGGGTCTTCAGGGAAATGTTCGATCCAAGGGGCTGCGAACTGCATCTCAGGTGCCGCGATCAGTACTATCCGGGCACGTTCAGGGAGTTGGAGGCCCAGGGGAGGAAAAGGAACGAAGTGGTGCTGGGCTGGCTCACCGGTTCCGGTTCCGACTCCAGGGTGACCCTGAATCCCCCAAGGGACGAAGTAATGCCCGGTGACAGTGACTGCAGGATAGTAACGATAGCTGAAAGGTAGACCGGCGATGAAGGGTTCAGGTTTCATTGGCATTCTGGGTCTGGTAACGGGCTTTATGTTCTGCATACTGGGGATAGTTCTCATAGCTGGAGTTCCTTTCCTGACCGCCCCGCTGAACTCCATGGTCCAGAGTTCCGCAAGGGGCCTCAGGACTTCCAGCGATGCCATAAGCTCCGTTACGGAAGGGGTTTCAAACTCCACCGGAATGATAGAGGAGGTGCGGGTATCCCTGGAATCGGCATCCGGAGCTCTGGAGGGAACCGGCGAGGTACTGGGTCAGACGGTTGAGATTCTGGAGGAAACCAGGATCATCCTTCCCGCAATGGCCAACGACATGGCCTCGATGCCTCCGATGCTGAGGAATCTCATGCCCAACAACCATTTCGATGAAGTCGCGGAAAGAACCGAGATACTTGCCGGCATGCTCAGCCTTCTGAACACCAGACTCGAGAGCCTTTCCATCGACGTGAACGAGACATCAGATGCAATAGGTGGTGTTGCCGCCTCTGTGGAGACCCTTCAGGAGGACCTGCTCTCCGCCGAGGGTTCCTTCAGCGAAGCCGCGGAAAAGATGGAGGCCACTGCCTGCTTCCTGGAGAACGGTTCGTTCGCTTCTGTCGCGGCGGTTTCTTCCGCCGGGCTGGGCGTTCTCCTGTTCCTCACAGGGTTGTTCCAGATCATGTCCGGGCTTACCATAAAAAGGCTCATGCGTGACGGTTCAGGCGTCTGATGGGAAAGCTGCTCCTCGTTCTTTTCCTTGCAGTGCAAGCCATGGCCGGCTCCTTCAATCTCCTGGAGGACACCCTGGAACTGGGCGTGGGCAGCTACCGGTACATCAAGTTCCGGATCACCCCTGACCAGTCGGTTGACGCTGCGATATCCGGAAGCATCGGTATCACGCCGGACTCCACCGATGTGGAACTGATCCTTCTTACGGAGTGGAACTACCTCACAGGCTGGGTGAACCGGGGAGAGGTAGATACGCTGGGTGTTCGCCGAGACGGTCCGGGTCAGGTGCTCATGAGTATTCCCGATTTCGGCGACTATGTTCTCGTGGTGAGCAACAGGGGGAACCCGGTTCCAGTAAGTGTTTTCACCAACCTGAGGGTGAGTTTCCAGGGCACCGGGATCACATACGATTCCCTTCCAGTGGGAGTAACCCTGCTGGTCATCGTTTTTGCCGCGGCACTTGTGATTGCGGCGGTGGTGATCACGATCAGGAAGCTGGGCTGATGGCTTCGGGTCCTTATTTACTATATTCCAGAGCGGAAATATAAGGAAGGAGTACCCATGCTCATTTCCACAAGGAGCAGGTACGGGCTGAGAGCCCTTACTCATCTGGCCCGGTCGGACCGCTCGTCTCCCGTCAGCCTGGGAGGGATAGCGGAGATCGAAGAGATACCCATAAGATACCTCGAACAGATATTCGGAAGGCTCAGAACGGCGGACATAGTAAGGGGCCGAAGGGGTCCAGGGGGTGGTTATGTGCTCAGCCGCGACCCCGGGGAGATATCCCTGCTTGATGTGATCCGTGTGCTGGAAACCGAGTTCTTCCAGACGAACTGCGCGCTGATGTGCCCCGATTCGACCCACACCGAGGAGGAGAAGAAGAAGGGCTGCGCAAGGGAGGAGCATTGTCCTACCAGAAGGCTCTGGTCGGACATAAAGGTTATCTGCGAGTCTTATCTGAACAACAACACACTAGTCGATCTGGCGCACGGATCGCTTGAAATGGAGTAATCGGCAATGTGGAAGTACTCCGATGTATTGATGGACCACTTCATGAATCCCCGGAACGTCGGGACACTTGAGTCCCCCGACGGTCATTCGGAAGTGGGCTCACCCCAGTGCGGGGATGCCATGTACCTGGATATTGACATCGACGATGAGGGCCGCATAAGCGACATTGCCTTCAAAACCTTCGGCTGCGCCGGGGCCATAGCCAGTGCATCGGCCCTTACCGAGATGGTCAGGGGCCTTCCCATCGAAGAGGCCCTTCAGATAAGGAACAGCCAGATCGCCGAGTATCTGGGTGGAATGCCCCCGGAGAAGTTCCATTGCTCCGTTATGGGCCATCAGGCCCTGAAGGCGGCTGTAACCGACTACCGGGAGAAGTGCGGTGTCATAGAAAAGAAGCTTTCCGATGCGGGGATAAAGCCTGTTCTGATCAGGCCGAAAAGGGTTTACGTCTCCTCCGAGGAAGACGCCGTGAAAGCCAGAGAGGCCCTTTCCGACGGAAACACAGCCGTAGAGGTGAAGTGATGGAACCCGTATACCTGGACAACGCGGCTACCACCCGTATAGCCCCTGAGGTATTGGAGGCAATGCTCCCCTTCCTGGAGGAGAATTACGGGAATCCCTCCAGCTTCCATACCTTCGGAAGCTCCCATATGGAAGCCGTGGAAACGGCCAGGGGGCAGGTGGCGCGGCTCCTGGGCGCCAGGGCAGACGAGATATTCTTCACCTCCGGAGGTACCGAAAGCGACAATCAGGCCCTGCGCTCAGCCGTTAAGATGGATCCCACCCGAAGGGGGATAGTGACCTCCGCCGTGGAGCATCCCGCTGTGCTGGAAACCGCAAGGATGCTGGAAAAGGAGGGCTGCACCCTGGGCATAGTCCCGGTGAACGGGAAAGGCGAGGTAGTCCTGGAGGAACTGGAAAAGATGGTCGATGCCCAGACAGCGGTGGTCTCAATAATGGCGGCCAACAATGAAACCGGGGTGATAATGCCCCTGAAGGCAATCGCTGAGATATCCACCGACGAGGGATCCCTCTTCCATACCGACGCGGTGCAGATGGCGGGGAAATGTCCGTTGGATGTGCATACAACAGGAATAGACCTTCTCAGCCTTTCCGCCCATAAGATACATGGACCCAAGGGCGTGGGTGCCATCTATGTGAGGAAGGGAATAGAACTCCCGCCGATGATCACAGGCGGTCACCAGGAGAGGGGCATGCGGTCAGGGACCTACAATGTTCCAGGGATCGTGGGGCTTGGGAAGGCGGCTGAACTGGCACTTACCCACCTTGCGGACACCGTGGCGGCGGAGCGAAGCCTCAGGGAGTCGTTCGAAGCCAGGGTGAAGGAAAGGTGTCCCGGAGCCTTCATCGTTGCAGAGGAAGCATCTGAGAGGCTCCCTGGAACGGTAACCGTGATATTCCGGGGGATCGAAAGCGAAGCCGTTCTCACCCTGCTGGACATGCAGGGCATCTATGCCTCTTCAGGTTCCGCCTGCAGCACAGGAAGCAAGGATCCCAGCCATGTCCTCTATGCCATGGGCATCGACCACACACTTGCGAACAGCGCAGTGAGGTTCAGCTTGAGCAGGTACACCACGGGCGAAGAGATAGACAGGGCTGTTGCAGCCTTGGAAACCATAGTCGAGAGACTCAGGAGGATATCACCTTATACGGAGTAGGGATATCTAGAAGCCGGTTCCGGTCCAGAAGAACCCTGCGGATATTCCGAAATCCTCATATCCTTCAAGCCCGGCGGATATGCCGCAGTCTGCGGTGAGATTCTCCGTAATGATGAACTGCACCGACGCGCCTGCCTCCAGGTCCCCGTCGGTTGATCCGTTCAGGGAGCCGCACAGAAGGAAGTCGGGAGAAATGTAGCTGGTTCCCCCTCCTGTGAAGTAGAACACGGATCGGATGTGGTCCTCGAAGGGGTTCCTTCCCCCGTTCAGAGCGAATTCACCGGACATTGAAAGCCTGAAGTCAAGGAATGTTGTGCTTGTTACGCCGCCGAAAGCCAGCTCTGTTCCCCTGTCCCTGAACTCCTCGCCGGTGGGCAGCGAGAGCCTGCCTGTCAGCTTCAGAGCGGTCCCGCCTCTGGTGGTTTCGTAGAGCCAGCCCCCGGCAAGGGTCATGTCGCCCAGGAATGAGCCGCTCCACGGCTCGTCCACAGGGACCATGGTGATAACAGCGGATAGTTCAAGGTCCTCGGCCGCACCCCAGCAGCCGCGAAGGGGGACCATGAGAATGGTACCGCCCGGGGTGCCGGTGTACTCCAGCGATGCTCCCGCCCTGAGGGTACCTTCCTGCAGTACATCGGAGCAGGAAAGCCCCTGCCATCCGGAAAGACCCCTGGGGCCGAGCCCCATGGATTCGCCCAGGGCAGAAAGGGCCAGAAGGGCCGTTACGAGCAGAGCTGTTTTCATGGATTCCTCCGGGGTTGACAATGATGTGTGCAAAATGGAAAGATATCATAATATAGGCTCTACTCCTTCGGAGGGTATATGAAAGCTGGAGAGGCTGGAGTTCTTGCCGCGGCGGCCCTGCTTGTTGCCGGGGGTCTCTTCGTGGGATTTACCCCCATGCCGGATGGGGACCTTCTCGAACAGAAGGATACCGTTCAGGAGGACCTGTCCGTTTACGACCGGCTGAAAGCGTCGATAAGGCCCTTTCATTTCGGCAACTTTCCCAGGGAAACCTTCCGGGGGGATACAACGGTCTGGGTGGCTGACCTGGACTACAACATGTTCACGGTTGCCCAGGTTGACCTGCTTGTTACAAGGAAACTCAGGGAGCTTGAGTTCACAGGCATCACGGCTCAGGAGGGTGAGGATGGAGGGATAGTGTTCAGAGCTCTCTTCCCCGACGGGCAGCCCCTGGAGATACAGTTCATCCCCTAGGTGGTCAATACACTCGACTTTCTTTATCTTTCATCTCCTCCGTTCCGGGAAGAGGCCCGTCCGAGGAGGCTTGAATAGGTCTTTTGGAAAGATTTAACTACAGACAGGATAGATAGTTAGGAAAGGGCAGGCGGAACCCTGCCCCCAGAACCCGATGAAGGGAAGCCCAATGAAGAAAGCCGATAAGTGGAGGAATTACAGCTCCGCGCTGGTGCTTGTGATCTCCCTGCTGCTGATATGGCCCACGGTGAAATGGTATTCACTGCCGGCGGTGGAACGCGACAGGGCTGAGGCCAGCGTTCAGCCGGAGACCACCAATCCCTACCTCAGAAGTCTTCTGGACGATATGCAGGAAGAGGGAGGCGAGGAGCTTCTTGAGGAATACAGGGAACTCTATGCCACAAGCAGGGGAACGATAAAGCTGGGCCTCGACCTTCAGGGGGGCATGTACCTGGCCTACACGGTGGAACCAACCCCCGGGCTGGATGCCGATGAAGCCCTGGACCAGGCCCTGGAGATAATAAGGAATCGAATAGACGAGTTCGGGGTCTCCGAGCCTTCGATCACCAGGCAGGGCTCCGACAGGATAATCGTTCAGCTTCCGGGAGTAAGGGATCCGGCCAGGGCGAGGGCCATCGTCGAAAGACAGGCGCTGCTTGAGTTCAAGGTCGTGGCCTATCCCAACGCTGAACACCCTTCTCCATCCACCATACCAGTCGTAAGGGAGATAGAAGCCGCTCTCGGTGAAGAGCTTCCCGAGGAAGAGCCCATCGCCGCCACGGAGACAGAGACCTCCGACGAAGAGGAGTTCTCCCTTCCCCAGACTGGGGATGATCTTTCCCTTCCCACTGCCGAGGAGCTTCAGGAAGAATCCGCTCTTCCCTCCCTGGAGGTTGCCGGCCAGCTGGGCTCCCTGATCTCCATTGCCGACCAGAACACGGCCACTGTGCTGAGGATACGGCCTGGGGACTGGATGATCCAGGAAGGCGAGGAGTTCGACAGACTGCAGTCCATCATCAACAGGGAGGAAGTCTCAGGAATACTTGCCGAGCACAACCTCCAGTTCTCCTTCGGAAAGCCCACGGAGCTCGCGGACGGGACCACATGGATGAGCGTCTTCCTGGTGCCCGCCAACGCCGGAATGGGATGGGACAGGCAGGCAGACCTTGAGATCCCCCACTACAGGCTCACTGGAGCCAGCCTCACCGATGTGAGGATCCGCATGGGTGATCAGAACACCATGTCCACCGCTCCTTACCTCCTTCTTGAGTTCGATTCCGAGGGTTCCTCCATGTGGGAGAGGATCACCGGGGAGAACGTCGATGAACGTGTGGCCATCCTCCTTGACGGCAGGATCTACTCCGTTGCAACCATCACCGAGAGGATAAGCGGCGGAACGAGGCTTTCCGGCAGTTTCAACCTGGAAGAGGCCAGAGATCTCAGACTGGTGCTCAAGGCGGGAAGCCTTCCTGCGAGGCTGATAATCGCCGAAGAACAGACCATCGGCCCCAGCCTTGGCAAGACAGCCATCAGCAACGGCATGATCGCCGGTCTGGTAGGCCTGGCCATCATAGCCGCATTCATGATGATTTATTACGGAGCGGGTGGCCTCATAGCCGTTCTCGCCCTTGTGTTCGACATGGTGATAATCCTTGGCATACTCTGCTTCCCGGGTCCCCTGGCTCAGATCGGCATTGCGGGAATGAATGCCACCCTGACCCTCCCGGGTATAGCAGGTATCATCCTTACCATAGGCATGGCTGTGGACGCTAGCGTTCTCATCTACGAGAGGATCCGCGAGGAGCTGGCCTCCGGCAAGGGTATCCGCTCGGCGGTGGACGCGGGCTACTCCAGGGCTTTCGTCACCATCTTCGATGCGAACCTCACCACATTCATCACCGCGCTCGTTCTTTACAGGTTCGGTACCGGGCCCATAAGGGGATTCGCTGTAACCCTGTCCATAGGTATCATGGCCTCCATGTTCTGCTCGCTGGTATTTACCAGGGCCGTCTTCAGCAACCTTCTGGCTCAGGTGAAGAGAACGAAGATAAGCCTGGGTAAGCTGGCCATGGTCAAGGACGCCCACTACGACATAGTGACCAAGAGGAAGAAGACCTACCTGCTCTCGCTGGGTGTTATCCTGGTTGGTGTGATCTCCTTCTTCGCCCACGGCGGTCTGAACCTCTCCATCGACTTCACAGGCGGTCTGGAGACCAATGTGGTGTCCACCGAGTACTCCACCGCCGCCGAACTCAACGGAGCGCTCACCGGGGAGGGTCTCCTGAGCGTTCAGGTGCAAGCCCTCCAGGACTGGACGGGAGAGGGCAGCGCCTTCGTGATAAGGACCTCCAGCAGCGACAAGGATGAGGTCTACGCAGCCCTGGAGTCCACCGGCTGCAGCCTTATGGAGGATGAAGAGGGGGAATCCGAAGCTTCCTTCATTAAACAGATAGGTCCCAGAGTGGGGAACGAACTTAGGTCACAGGCCGTGGATTCCATAATGCTGGCCATGTTCTTCATCGTTCTCTACATCTGGTACAGGTTCCAGTTCAAGTGGGGTCTGGCTGCGGTTGCCGCTCTTCTCCACGACATCCTGATCACCGTGGGCCTGCTGGCCCTCTTCCAGGTCGAGGTCAGCCTGACCATCATAGCGGCCCTGCTCACCATCGTGGGATACTCCATTAACGACACCATAGTGGTGTTCGACCGAATCCGCGAGGACAACAGGCTCAGGAAGGGCAAGACCTTCGAGGAAACGGTGAACAAGGGCATCAACGAAACACTCAGCCGAACGGTGGTGACATCGCTCACAACCTTCGTCGCTGTTCTGATGCTGTTCATCTTCGGAACAGGAGAGATAAGGGATTTCGCCCTTACTCTGATGATAGGCATCATCGTGGGAACCTACTCTTCGATCTTCGTCGCCAGCCCGATACTAATCGACTGGCATGCGAGGCTCAGGAAGAAGTAGCTGCAGCACCAATAAAAGAAGAGGGGGGAGGGCGTATGTCCTCCCCCTACCTTTTGGCCGCCCGCAAGTATGTCAATCAAAATCTGTATTTTCTCTTCCGGTGAGCAGATAAACCTGATACTAGGGTATTTGACCACCGCAAGAAGAGTTGCGTGATTTTATTGACATACTTGCGGGCGGCCAGCCGGCAGAGGCAGTTTGATCTCCGCTACAGCGCCCCTGGAAGAATTCCTTAGAGAAAGGCTCCCGCCATGTTTCTCAACGATCCTCTGAACGATGGAGAGGCCCAGGCCGGAGCCACAGCTTCCGTCTCCTTTTTGGAAGGGCCTGGGAGCATTCCTGAGGAAGTCGGAGGGGAAACCCGGGCCGTCGTCCTCGACGGTAACGGTAACTTGCCCTGATGATGCGGTGACTGTTACGGTCACGCCGGAGGAAGCCCGGGCAACTGCGTTGCGAACCAGGTTTGAAACCGCCCTGAGGAGCAGTCTCCGGTCCCCATGAACCAAAGCAGCCCTTCCGGGGCGTTCAACGAGAACGTCTATTCCTGGAGGCGCAAGAGCCCCCTCGGAGTCCGCAGCCTCAACACACACATCTTCCAGCGACACTGGTTCATGAACAGGCTCTGAGTTCCTGATGCGGTTGAACTCAAGGAGTTCCGACACCAGAGTGTCAAGCTGGAAAAGGTCTTTCTCCATCAGGCCAAGTTTGTCTGCTACCTCCTCGGGGTTTTCCCTTGCAAGTTCAAGGGCGAAGCCCAGTCTTGCCATTGGTGTCCGAAGTTCATGCGCCACAGCGTTGAGCAGTTCATTATGCGAATCGAGCAGGGAGATGATCCTGTCAGCCATGCGGTTGAATGCCCTTCCCAGCTCGTCTATCTCATCACCGCCGCTGCCGTCGGGATATCTTGCACTGAGTTTGCCCCTGCCGAAATCCCCGGTAACGGCGGTGAGGTTCGCCGTTCTTCTGAAAACGGGCCTGAGCCCTATTGCAAGGGCCGCCGCCTGGGAGACGAACAGAACCAGTGCGAACAGAACGAATATCGTCTGCCTTGGCCCGGGAACCCTGGCAGTTGCCAGGATCGATGTCTGGCCTCCCGGAAGGCTGATCATCCGGACACCCGAAGGATTCCTCTCGCCAATCTCCCCGGGCAGCGGCGGCAGCGCCCCGGGGGGATGGGGCTGCTGGGGATCATGCGTTACCAGACGTATGAAAACACCCATGGAGTCCGCAAGATTGATCAGGGACTCCCTGTCAGTGTATCTCCCGGATTCAACAAGGGCCTGGAAACTGTCCAGTGTCTCGTTGCGCTTGCCTTCAAAGAATGCAGGAAGAACGGAAAATGATACCCATATGGTCAGCACAAGCGTTACCAGAGTGGTTGCGGCAAGAAGCAGGTAGATCTTCCAGAAGAGCTTCATTGTGACCCTTGAGGAGAGAGCAGGTATCCCAGGCCTCGGACGGTCTTGATGAGATGACCGTGCTCTCCCAGTTTACGCCGCAGTCTGGAGACAAGCACGTCCACTGACCTGTCAAAGGAGTCGAAATCGATGCCCCTGAGCTCCTCTACGAGAACGCTTCTCTGCTGCACCCTTCCTGCTCTCCTGGCCAGCAGGGCCAGAAGATCGAATTCGGTGGTTGTAAGTTCAAGAAGCGTTCCATTCAACGAAGCCTTCCTGGATGGAATGTTTATGGAAAGCGGACCCGCCTCGATCATCTCGGCTTCAAGATCGGTGCTGCTCCGTCTGAGAAGTGCCCGAACCCTCGCCAGGAGCACCCTGGGAGCAACGGGTTTCCCAAGGTAGTCGTCGGCTCCCATCTCAAGCCCGGTTACAACATCGATGTCGTCTTTCATGGCGGTGAGCATGAGAATGGGACCACGCCAGCCTTCACGGAGTGAACGGCAGATGTCGAGACCGTTCATGTCCGGCAGCATAAGGTCAAGAATGAGCAGGTCAGGACGCCTTGCGAAAACGGTCTTTTTGACTTCTGATCCCTTGTGAAGCACCTCAACAGCATATCCCCGACTTGCAAGATATTCAGAAAGAAGAGAGGCCAGTGGAACATCGTCTTCCACGAGGAGTATCTTTTCCTGCATGTTACCCCCTGTTGGCATGGAAACCCCGGCTTCTATTCTATGGAGCCCGCGGGTACAAAGCAATTACACGAAAGGAACGGCATGTTACTCACAGCTGCACTGCTGATGGTTATCTCTCCCGGGGATACCCCCATTTACACTCTTGAACCGGCCGGCATTGACTTCCATTACCTGCCGGAATACCTCATGCCTCTCGCCGAAGGAGCAATGGACGAGGAATCCGGAGCACTTGCTGGCCAGCCCAACTCAATGGGGATCACCTTTGGGTGTCACTACTGGAAAATGGACGAACCTGTAGAGGACAAGAACTTCTGGATTGAGCAGAAGCTCTCCAGTGTTGTACCGCCTGATCTGATGGATAACATTGTTACAGGTGAGGCAACATGGTGCGAAGGAAGCATGGCCGCCGGAGTTCCATCCAGCCATTCTCTGGGTCTCATGTCGAGTATAAACTTCACATTCTCTCCCCCTGGCGGAGCCATGGGAAGGGGCAGGGCCTATGGCATATTCAGAAACGGATATTCTATCCTTCTCATCGCCTACGGACCCACATCAATGAATGCCCAGGACGTGCTGGAAGATATCGTGAATCTGGCAGTGCTCAAATAGTCTTGCGCAGAATCAGGAAACTCAGCGCTGTGTAAACAACTCCGTGAGCAGTCACAGCGAGAACTGCCATCGGCTGACCTGTGACCATGCTTCCCAGAGGAGCCATGAACCACCAGCTCATGGAGTTGCCGGCGAGGCCCGGGAAAAGACCCAGACTGAACAGGCCGAATGAGAGCGCTGCAGCCCCGGACTCCGAAGTAATGGAAGAGCACAGGGAAGCTGCTGATACGGCCCAGAATGCGGATACCGCCGCCCGGAGGAATATCCGTGAGGCAATGTAGCCCAAGGGAACGGTCAGTGGCGGCAGAAGAAGAAAACCTGCCGCCAGCATGGCTATGAAAAGGAAGCACCAGGAGGCAGCAAAGCTGCCGAAGAATCCCGTTAAGAGCGATGTTCCCCGTTTCATCCCTTGCCAGCTTCGGAACAGGAAGAAGGAAAGGAGAGGAGTGCCGGTCATGCACGCGATCATTACCACTCTCCATACGGAGAAGTCCGGTCTTTGTCCCACGGGCATGTAGTCGAGGAAGCCTGAATCCTGCAGCCTGGCCTCTATGACAAGAGAAGCCACAAGAAGGACCGGAACCAGCAACACAGGCCCTATCCACCTCAGGGAGAGGAAACGCTTGAGCTCGAATATGACCCTGTTCGGAAAACCTCTCAAAACAACCCTTTCCAAAACCCGACGACCGGGGAATATTACCTGAAATCCCCGGGAACGGAGTTTATGAGAACAACCACCGCACTAGTACTGCTTATTATCCTCTGTGGCTGCGGCAGGAAGTACACCGGACTCACCTCGGTGGATCTGAACGTTACCTCCATAACCTTCCATGATTCATACCCAGCCACAATAACAGCAAATCTGGAAAACGGCAAACCTGCGGATTTCATCAGGGCCGCAGAGGGAACCCTCATCGCTTCCATGAAAGTAGGCTGTTCCCTCCCAGAGGACACCCTTGGAATGGCCCAAGTGAACTCGGAAGCTTCCTTCCCCCTCTTCTATGGAGTGAACCACGGATCCACGGGAATACGATTCGAGATCGAGCACCTCGGCCTTTCCTGGCATCCAGAGTACAGCATCAGGGGGGATAACGGGCTTAACAGGGTCTACGCCACCGCCAGGCTGGAGAACTCAACTGTGCAGACCTGGACTGCGGATACGGTGAGTTTCAGGGATAACCGGGGAAACCCGGTAACCACAGCCACCGGTAGAATCACCATAAGACAGGGAACCGGTTCCATTCCCTGGTGGGATGCCCCCGCCGGCGATGAGACGCTCACCCTCGTCTATGGATGGCCAGTTATGGGCAGGTGGAATCCTCTGAGGGCTGTTTACTGCCCTGCCAGGGGAAGGGTGGAGAGCTGGCCCGGGAATGTATGGGAGTCGGGGGACACCCTTTACTTCAATGCTGATTCCCTGGTGGACATTGACCTAACCTTCAGGCAGAAACCAAGGGGTTACGACTGCTTCCTGGAGATGGAATCCCTGGCGGAGGATGAAGCTATCTGGACAATCAGATGGCCCGAGCGGCTGCCCAGGGGAGCGGATGTTAACCCGGGATCAAGCTCGGTGAGCATATTTCCAGGCGAATCTGTTACTGTCTTCTACGAAGAACTCTATTGACCATTTCCATTCAATGGGCTAGAATAGCACTCCTGCGGTGCGCCCATAGCTCAATTGGATAGAGCATCTGGCTACGGACCAGAAGGTTTGGGGTTCGAGTCCCTATGGGCGT
>DAINQE010000051.1:0-1502 GCA_036743055.1 Candidatus Sabulitectum sp.
ACGTTCTGGCTGGTTCTGGGCGGCTGCGGCAGCGCGGTGCTGGCTGCGGCTTTTCCCGAGGTCGGTATAGGCCTTCTTGGTGTTTCCCTGGCGTTCGGTCTTACTGTGCTGACCATGGCATTCGCAATAGGGCACATCTCCGGCTGTCATCTCAATCCGGCTGTCTCCGTAGGCCTTTGGGCAGGGGGCAGGTTCTCCGGCAAGGATCTGTTGCCCTATATCGCTTTCCAGGTGCTTGGCGCCATTGCAGCTGGAGCAGTGCTGCTGGTGATCGCCAGCGGTCAGCCTGGTTTTGATGTTCATGCAGGCTTCGCGTCGAACGGATTCGGCGAGCATTCGCCGGGTGGCTACTCCATGACGGCGGCGCTGGTTACCGAAGTAGTCATGACCATGATGTTCCTGCTGGTGATAATGGGGGCCACCGACAAGAGGGCTCCTGCGGGTTTCGCGCCTGTGGCCATAGGCCTCTGCCTTACCCTTATTCACCTGATCAGCATTCCGGTCACTAACACTTCGGTCAATCCCGCAAGAAGCACCGGCGTGGCGGTATTCGCAGGGGGATGGGCCATATCCCAGCTGTGGCTGTTCTGGGTTGCGCCCATAGCGGGTGGTGTTCTCGGTGCGCTGGTGTACAAGTTCATAGGCAGCCAGAGGGACTGATATGGCATCGATATGCATACTGATGCGACATGAGCTATTGCACTGGTATGTTATGTTAATGTATGCCCATTCATAACAGGTATGGGCTACCGAATAACTCAAAAAGGAGGGAATGAGATGAGATTGCTTGTGGTTGCTCTCATAGCAATTGCAGGGGTCATGATGGCCATGGACCCCGACGCCGGACCCAGGGTCAGCTACGAGGCTCCGCCCCAGGGCAGGGCCGACATTACCATGACGGTTATCAACGACTATGCTCTGACCGGCTTTTCCAGCCCCAGGGGTCTTGATTACGCTGATACCTTCGGCGAGCTGGTGATGACGGATTTCGGGCAGGATATACTGGTCTCTATGAACCCCGATAACGGATCCGTTACCGGTTCCCTGGCCTGTCCTTCTCAGATCCCGAATGTGCTGGGTGTTGCCTGCATCGAGGCTGCCCCCGGCAACTGGGATTTCTACATCAATGACTGGCAGGATGTGATGGATGTGTGGAAGATTCAGGGGGCGGGTTCATGGACCATGGCCTTCGCCAACCCGGTTCCCCAGGAGCCCAGAGGAATGGACTTCGACGATGATGGCATGCTCTGGTCCATCGACGCCGCAACCAGGATCGTCTACCGTTTCAATACCAGCGGCGGAAGCGTATCGAGCTGGGCCCTTGCAGACCTGCCTTCGTCGTTCTCCTGCGGAATATCCACATTCCCTCTTGACGGGAACCTGGGAATCGTCATAGGCGGCTATTCCTACGGCAACTTCTACTTCTTCGAGTTCGACGGTTCCTCGGTGGAGTTCATAGGTTCCGCAGCCGAACCCCAGACATCCGCCGCTTCCTACGGCAT
>DAINQE010000051.1:1602-8973 GCA_036743055.1 Candidatus Sabulitectum sp.
TGCCCGGCCAAGCTGTTCTATACCGGGAAGAAGGAGTACGCCAACCAGAGCCTGGAAGACAGCTTCCTTGCGGCTCTGGCCGAGGGCGGGTTCCAGGTGGGGGAGCTGGCGAAGCAGTATTTCCCCGGCGGGCACCAGATAGACACCCTGGACTATCAGGAGGCCCTTTCCCGGACCGCCGAGCTTCTTGCTCTGGATTCTGTGGTTATCTACGAGGGGGCTTTTCGCCACGGGAACCTCTTCATCCGGGCGGACATCGTGGAGAAGCGGGGGAGTTCGCTCTTCCTTTACGAGGTAAAGGCTAAATCCTTCGATCCCGGGGAGGAAGACCCCTTCCTTACCGCCAGCGGAGGGATTGCTTCCAGCTGGAAGCCGTACCTCTACGACGTGGCCTTCCAGAAGCACGTTATCAGCAAGGCATATCCCGGTTTCCAGGTGTTCGCGCACCTGATGATGGCCGACAAGACCGCCCAGTGCCCCACGGAAGGGCTCAACCAGAAGTTCCGCATCGTGAAGGGCATGAACGGCAGGAAGTCCGTGGCGGTCGCAGGCGACATTACCGCCGCCGACCTTTCGCCCAGGATACTGTGCACAGTGGGGGTGGACGGCGTTTGCGAGAGGATATACTCCGCCACGGTCACCGCCGGAGCGCTTAAGCTCGGATTTACATCCATGGTGGAGTTCCTTGCCGGGCGATACGCCGCCGACGAGAAGATCCCAACGCCGGTGAACCCCGCCTGCGCCGGGTGCGAGTTCGTCACCACCGATGAAGATGAAGAAAAGGGCCTCCTCAGCGGCAGGAAGGAGTGCTGGAAGGCGGACCTTGGCTGGGCTGACGGGGACTTCCGGGAGCCCACCGTGCTTGATGTGTGGGACTTCAGGAAGAAGAGCACCCTTCTCCGGGAGAAGCGGGTGAAGATGTCGCAGATGAACCGCGACGACATTTCCCCGCGTCCGGGAAGAAAGAAGGGTATCTCACGAACGGAAAGGCAGTGGCTCCAGATAGAGAAGACAGTAAATCACGACGAGAGCTCCTGGCTGGAGAGGGACGGGCTGCTCTCGGAGATGGAGAGCTGGGTCTTTCCGCTGCACTTCATTGACTTCGAGACCACCATGGTGGCCATTCCCTTCAACGCCGGCAGGAGGCCCTATGAAGGGGTGGCGTTCCAGTTCTCCCACCACATGGTTCATCAGGACGGCACCGTTGAACACGCCGGGGAGTACCTGAACGCGGAGAGGGGAGTGTTCCCCAACTACTCCTTCGCCCGTGCCCTGAAGGCCCAGCTGGAGAACGACCGGGGGAGCATCTTCAGGTACTCGCACCACGAGAACACATTCCTATGTACCATTTACCGCCAGCTCATGGACGACCCTTCGGTGCCGGACCGCGGCGAACTCTGCGATTTCATCAGGAGCATTACCCATGCCACCGGGAACTCTGTGGAAGAATGGGCGGGGGAGAGGGATATGGTCGACCAGTGGGACCTGGTGAAGAAGTACTTCTACGACCCGGCCATGGGCGGTTCCAATTCCATCAAGAAGGTGCTGCCCGCGATGCTCAACAGATCGAACTTCCTCAAGGAGACATACTCCCGGCCAATCTACGGGGCCGCAGGCGGCATCAGGAGCCTGAACTTCACCGACTGGCGCTGGGTGGTAATGGAGAACGGAAGGGTAAAGGACCCCTACCTGCTTCTGCCCAGGATGTTCACCGACCTGCCGGAGAAGGAGAACCGCCTGCTGAGCGACGACGACCGCCTGAAAGACGGCGGGGGAGCCCTCACCGCATACGCCAGGATGCAGTTCGAGGAGATGAGCGACTACGAGCGGGGGGAGCTAAGCCGTGCACTGCTGAAGTACTGCGAGCTGGACACCATGGCAATGGTAATGATACACCAGGGCTGGCTGGACCTGCTGGGCAGCTGACGAAAGGCGTCTCAAGCTCGGCTCCAGGTGCAGGCATATGTGTTGATGAAGAGCGTTTCATCCGCTGATCACCTGTATTCTTAAGCTTGACCTGAGCGACTCGATCTTCGATTATTTATCTGGAGGCAAAATGCTTAAGACGTTGATCCTTCTTTCATTCATCGGTGTCTGTTCAGGCTCGGTGGTGAGTCAGGACGACTGGTCTGGCGGAGGCGGAGTCGCGGGCCCCGTGGGAACATGGGGGAGCTTCTATTCATCATCTGTATCGATATGCTCATCCCTTGAGGGAGAGGTCGTTCTGTCCCCTGTGTTTCAACCGGATCTCAACCCTGTTGATTTTTCCTACGAAGGAAGCCTTTATTCCAGGCCGATCTTTACCGATGTGAACCTGGACGGTTTCACCGACTTCATATACGTTTCCGTCGGCAGGGATACTCTCTATTGGCTGGAGAATCCATGTTCCAGCGGAAATGAATGGGCACAGCACTTCATATTTGCCGCCGATAATATCCGTTCCTTTGCCAGATACCCGAAACAAGGGGATTTCAGCGGAATAGCCGTTGCGTATGCCGGTTACAATGACCTTAATCGAGCCGTGATGCTTACCAAGTGGTCGCCTGACTACTGGTTCCTTACAGAGCTGGGCTTCCTGGGCAGCGAAAACTACAGCGCTAATGTGGTGGTAGGTAATGTGAATGGCACCGGCTCTGACGACGTACTTGGGCTCAAGTGGGCTTATGACGAGGTGGTAGTCTGGTATGGAGCCATACCTGGAACACCTGAACTGATACTTACACCGCATACTCCTAGCCGCGCACAGGTGGAGGACTGCGATCTCGACGGCGACGGCGACATCTTCCTGGATGTTTCCTGGATCCCGGAATCCATGCTTTTCTGGAATACTCCAGGCGGGTTCGTCTACCAGGGTATGCAGGACTACTACAGCACAAGTGTCAAGGCAGTAGAAGACCTCGACGGGGATTCGCTGTGCGAGATATCGTTTGCTTTTGCAAGCAATCTACAGATGTTCAGATATGATCACCAGCTGGGATACTGGGCGGGTTATGAAATAGCGGCTAATGCAAGGGACCCCATATACAGCCATGTCGATTCAGACGGGGAGTGCGACATAGTTGCAGTATATGAGAATGAAGTATCACTGTTGTACAACACCGGGGGTGGCAACGGCTGGATCGAGACTCGGGCCGTTACCGGCATACCCCAATGGTGCTATCTATACGCAACGGACATGAACGGAGATTCGGATACTGATTTTACCGTGTTCGCCCTTGAAGGAGATATCCTGTGGTTCGACTGGGAGGGGAGAACCTATCCCTCTTCAGGCTCCCTGGTCTCAAGCTGGCTTCATCTGGAGACAGATACTGGCTGGGATGTTATCGGCTTCCAGTCTTCCGAGCCTCCGGGAACTGAAGTAACCGTCCAGGTTCGCACCGGGAACGATCCACTGAACCCGCCGGGATGGTCGCCGGAACTTCTCAGCGGGAGCGACATCGCAGACTATTGCTCGGAGGAGGATTCCCTGTTTCAGTACCGGCTAAACCTCTACTCCAGCGAGCCTTCACAGACTCCTTCAGTGAGTTCGGTATGGCTTGAGTGGACATCCAGCGTCTCGGCTTCCATGCATCCACTGGGCTTCTGTTTCATGCCCAGGGTATCCCCTTCGGAGTCACCGGTGCTGGTCATTCAGACTCCAGGGAGGGAACGTTTCCGCATTGATGTTTTCGACCTGGCTGGGAGACAATGCCTTATCCTTTCCGGAGAAGGGGAATCAGGCAGGCAGACCGAAGTCCAGGTGCCTCCTCTTCCTACGGGAGTCTACCAGGCCCGGATGACCATTCAGAGCGGAGTACTGCAGACTCGTTTCGTTGTGATCCCCAATTGACAGAACCCTAAAACTGATCCCTCAGTCCTTTTCCGGAAGACCTATCTTCATGAGTATGTTGGCCGGTACCGGCGGGTACTGAACCTTCAGCCTGAAATCCTGCAGTTATCCCAGCCGAGTATTTCAAAGTCGGGAAAGACCCAGTGAAGCGTAACCGGGATAGATGAAGTCGAGAATCAGCTAATTCGACGGAGTTGTGAACATGTACCGGTTCTGACGGGCTCTCAGGTCGGCAGAAGGGGTCGGGAGATCCATACCGGCCCCTTCACTGTTGATCCCTGTTGAAGTGGGGCATCCCGGGCGGCAGCACCAGCGAAACCTCCACAAGGCCTGCCACTTCGCCCTCCCCGTTCCTCCATGCGCTCTGGTATATCAGCTTTTTCACGCCGTTCTTCTCTATGGTGTATACATTCGTTCCACCTGTGGCCAGAAGATCTTCTATGATGCCCTGCGAGCGTTCGTTGTGTACGGAAAGAAGGTTCTTTCCCACCAGATCCCTGCCGCCTCTGGCCTTGAATGTCTCCGCGGCGGCGTCGTTCATGTAGAGAACGGTATGGTCGGCGCCGGTGACGGTAACCGCCCCGGGGAATCCGGTGACCCAGTCGGGCATTGTGCTCATTGGCTCTCCATTCCGGGTTCCGGCCTGCTTAAGTACTTCTTCAGCATGGTGATGATCCAGACGATGAAGAGAGCCGAATAGAGCCCCAGGCTCAGCCAGGGGTGTGTCAGGGTATCCGCCTGGCCCAGGTTCACCATGATGGTCTGGTGAAAGGTGTCTATAAGCAGAAGAACGGTAAGGGAAGCCAGCCAGGTAAGTCTCGCGGATACATCCGCAAGGGTCTGCTCCCTGCGTTCAGGAGCCAGCCAGTAGTCCTTCCGGGGCATGTTTATGGCCTTATCGGGCACCTTTTTCATCAGAAGGCCCGCCCCCAGGAACAGCGCAACGGTGAATCCGGCAGTTCCCAGGTACACGGTGATGAACTCCGTTTTCGAAGACCATCCGTCGGGTTCGCCGGAGCTTCCGAAATGCGAGGCAATCCTTTCGGGAAGCTGTGGATAGTAATGCAGGGCGTGCCCGACGCATACCGCGCAGAGCACCAGCAGAACGATAGCAGCGGTCCTTCCGCCTGTCATGTCATCCTCCAGGTCTATTGGCCTTGTTCATCCTGATTCAGGAGAATATCCTCTCCCCGGTTGCAGAAGAACTATACGACCATCTGAGCCGACTGGTTACAGGAACGGGCGCGGAACTGCTCCCGTCCGCTGAGTCGGCGTTGACAAAGGGTGTGGGATTCCAGAGTTTCTGCACGGGTTCTGCCAGCATGGTTTTAATCCGGGACCATATCCCGGGAGAACTGCACGGAAGGCAGGGGAGACATGACCGACCTTTCATCTCGCTTTTCAGGGAGGCCGCTGCCTCTGCTGCTGATGCTCGTGCTTCCGCTGTTCTTTCCGTCTTTTTGCCGGGCTTCAGGTGGTTTGATGCAGGAACGGGCAATGCTTCATCCCATGGACGCCTTCACGGCAAGTACACTTGGCAGGAACGAGTGGGTGTTCAACTTCCCCCTCTCCCCGGGGTGGATAATGTGGGGAGTTACCGATAAGCTTACGGTGGAACTCGACGCGGAATGCTGGCTCGGAGGAGTGCCCAGTTTCAACGCCAGGTACCGAATCTTTGATGGAGGGGGATGCCTTCCCTCCGCTGCCTTCGAGTCCATGTATCAGTACCTTCCGGATACGGTGAGCCTCATAGAGAACTGCGAGTTCCTCACCGTTCGAAGGACTGGAAGCAGCTGGTACAACCGGTTGAATATGTCATGGAGACCCTCCAGGAGTATTGCATTCCACCTTTCACCTGGTATCACATGGTCGGAAACCGTGGAGATAGACAACGGAAACAGCGACATTTTTCTGAGCTACACCGATGAGAACGTAATCGAGCCGGACTTCTCCGCCGGGGTATCCTGGCTGGCGGGGGACTGGTTCTCCCTTCACGGAAGCTATTCTCATGGAGTAACATTCGTTTACCTGGATAATGTTCCGGGGAAGAGGCAGCTCGCCTGCGGCACCAGGGTGGAGCCCTTTCACCGGTCCTCAAGCTGGTTCCTGAGGCGTCTGGGAGCCGAGCTGGGTGTTGTTTCGATCAGCTTCCCAAGGGTAGAGCAGACCCTTACCGGGCCGGTTTTCTACCTCTACTGGCAGTATCCCTGATCCATATCTTCCTCGCCTGGGGTATATTTGTTCCCATTAGGCATTCTGTTCACATCTCAAGGAGGGGCACTGTGGGAAGAGTATTTCTAACATCATCTATGGCATTGATTTGCGCTGGGGCATATGGCTACACGCTGGACATAGTCCACGTGAACGACACCCATTCCAACCTTGAACCGGTCGGTCTTCGGCTTGACTGCCCGGGAGACAGCACTTCCTTCAACATTGCCTCGGGATCCGCTGCTGCCATCGCCCAGGGAGTAGAGAGCATCAGGGAAGAAGGGGGAAATGTGCTCTTCCTCCACGCAGGGGACCTGGTTCAGGGAACCCTGTTCTACACCGTTTACGACGGCAGGGCCGACGCCGCGGTTTACAACGACATCATGCCGGACGCCATGGTCACCGGCAACCACGAGTTCGACCGGGGCAGCCAGGGTCTGCGGTTCCTGCTTGACCTCGTGGAGTTCCCGGTGATCTGCGCTAACCTGGATCTTTCCGCTGACTCTCTGCTGGCCGGGCTCGTTCAGCCTTATGTGATCATCGAGAAGGGCGGAGAGAGCATAGGAATAGTGGGAGTTGTCACTGAGGAGCTTGCAAGCGTTTCCAGCCCGTCGGCTGAAACGGTGGTGCTGCCAGCCGCTGAAACAGTACAATCGGTGATAGACCGGCTGACCGAATCAGGGATAGACAAGATCGTCGTTCTCTCCCACATGGGCTACGAGAACGACCTGGAACTGGCAATGGCCCTCAGCGGTGCCGATGTGATAGTGGGCGGCCACAGCCACACCCTCCTGGGGGACTTCACTTCAGTGGGCCTTGAATCCTCAGGGGGTTACCCCGCCGTGCTCCAGGGAGCAGACGGGGGAACGGTGCTTGTGGTTCAGGCCTGGAGCTATACGAGGGTTCTCGGACACCTTCAGGTGGAGTTCGACGGCGGGGAGATAGTGAGCTACGCCGGAATGCCCAGGATACTCGCAGGCGAGCACCTTTTCGGCGGTGAGGACCCCATCCCGGAGTGCCTCATCGCAGAGCATTCGGTGGAAGTGACCCCGGGGGACCAGTTCGTTCAGGGCCTTGTGGATACCTACGGGGAAGTGATAGCCGAGTATGAGCAGGAGGCCGCCGCCACCGCGCCGGAAGACCTGCCCAACCAGAGGGTGCCCGGGGGAACCCTGCCCCAGGGCAGCATGATCGCTCCCCTTGTTTGCGACGCAATGCTGTGGAAGGCCAATCAGCTGGGGTCCGGAGCCGACATCGCCCTGCAGAATGCCGGTGGGGTTCGCATAGACATACCCGCCGGGGAGATAACCGTGGGCACGGTTTACAGGCTT
>DAINQE010000051.1:9073-16704 GCA_036743055.1 Candidatus Sabulitectum sp.
TTCGCATAGACATACCCGCCGGGGAGATAACCGTGGGCACGGTTTACAGGCTTCTACCCTTCGCCAACACACTGGCGGTGCTGGACGTGACCGGAACCGAGCTTAGGCAGACCCTTGAGGGGGCCCTCACGGCCATCTTCGACCAGGGGTTGTCCGATGGCGCGTTCCCTTACGTCGCCGGTCTGGAGTACCATGCCAACAGGAATGGGGTTTCAGGGCAGAGGATCACTTCGATGGTTCTGGTCACGGAGGATGGAACTAAGTACGAACTGCACCCCGACTCAATCTACAGGCTGGTCACCAACGCATTCGTTGCCAGGGGCGGCGACGGCTACGGGCTGCTTGCTGGCAAGCCCTTCACCGACACCGGATTCACCGATTCGGAGGTGTTCCTGGAGTACATAAGGCAGCTTGGCACGGTGAACCCGGCGCCGGAGAGGGTGTTCCTTTCTGACTGACTCTCAAGGATGGAAGGCAGTGCATTGCGCGATCTGATCCAACGGGCGGCGGAGCTTGCTGAGAGGGCACACCGGGCAAAGGAGCAGGTGAGGAAGTTCACCGGGGAGCCGTACATCGTGCATCCGGGGCATGTGGCTGAAATAGTGGCTTCGGTGACCTCCGACCCGGTGATGATAGCCGCTGCATGGCTTCATGATGTGGTGGAGGACACCGATGTGACCCTGGCGGAGATAGAGAGGGACTTCGGGCCTGAGGTTGCTGAGATAGTGGAGTCCGTGACAAAGGTGGTGGACGGAACGGAGATCGGAAGGGAGAGGGCGGCTCTGATCAACATAGAGCACGCTTCCCATGGTTCTCCGGCGGCAAAAACCGTGAAGCTGGCCGATGTGATAGACAATGTGTCGGACATACTGGAGCACGACAGGGAGTTCGCCAGGGTATACCTCGTGGAGAAGAAGATGCTCATGGAGCACCTTCGAGAGGGGGACCCCACCCTTTACAGGAAGGCCTCGGAGCTGCTGGAAACGCTGCTTGGAGAACTCCAGGGGAACTGCTGACCGCAAGACGAACGTTATCGTGGGGTTATGTAGTTCACCTCAGCAAGGTTCTGAAAATGGCTGTCCTGAGTCCACAATACCGCATCGATGTAACGGCTTGTGGCGTAGATCAAGCTGTCAGCCATGGGGATCCCGTATTCGATGCTGAACCTGGCGGCCTGAAGGGCTATCTCTTCCGTCAGCTGGATCACCTTGCCCTGTTTCATGTGCGCCGCTGCTATGAGTGCTTTCTCCTCACCAGCTGCGAGGAGCACCTTCTTGAACACTTCATACTGGTTGATGACGGATACTGCCAGGTTCTCAATGTCCTCAATCACTTCTGCGAAATGATCCGCATTCGATCCTTCAAAGAAATACTCGATCCATCCGGATGTATCCACAAGGTTCATTGGTGGGCCCTGTCTTCTTCATCTCTGGAGAAGGACGGATCACAGCCTTTGAGGAATCCTCGAACAGAAGACATGGGACGAATGGGGATAAGTTCTATTCGATGATCGAAAGCAATGACTTCAAAAAAATCACCCGCCTCGAGAGAGAAAGCCTCTCTGATCCCCCGGGGAATGACTATCTGGTATTTCGGTGAAAGTTTTACGGTACTCATATCGACCTCCTTACTGTAAAACATATACAGTATCGACCATGTAAAGTCAAGCATAAAATTAAGATATAATGAGTGAAACAGAACATGGGCATAAGATGGATTATCACATCGGCCAGGGATGGCCTTATATGAATCTGCTCCTGAAGATGAAGAACACCGCCCCCATGAGGCAGAGCCCCGCCCACAGGTAGTCAAGCTTCAGGGGTTCCTTCAGGTAGAGCGCGCTGAAGGGCACGAACACGCCCAGGGCAATGACCTCCTGCATTATCTTCAGCTGCCCCACGGTGAGCACTGTGTATCCTATACGGTTCGCCGGCACCTGAAGCATGTACTCGAACAGGGCAATGCCCCAGCTTGCCAGCGCCGCTATTATCCAGACCCGCCCGTTCAGCTCCTTGAGGTGTGCGTACCAGGCGAATGTCATGAAAACATTGCTGCAGCTCAGCAGCAGTATGGTCTTCAGTATGGGGTGCACGGCATTTCCTTTCTTCGGATTGATGCGCAATTCTAATCAAAGAAGAGGAAAGCACCAGGTCCTTCCCGAGACACTGGATTGACGCGGCGAATGATTCATATATATTCCAACGAACAATGGAATATGAGAATGATGGAGGCAATGATGAAAAGGGAGATACTCTACGACTGTCTTTCAAGGATAGGGAAGCTGGTGGAGTCCCCTGAGCGGCTGAAGATCCTTGATGCCCTCTGCCAGGCAGAGCGGCCTGTGGAATCGGTATCCGAGGTTACCGGCATACCATTCAGAAGCGTGTCGCATCACCTGCAGAAGCTTGCAGACTTCGGATTCCTGAAGAGGAGGAAGCTAGGCAGGCAGGTTCTCTATTCCGTGGCATGCGATGAGGTTGCGATCTTCCTTGAGAGGATGAAGCGGCTGGCTGAGGAGCTGTACGCTGAGATCCCGCACTCTCTCAGAGCGCTGGAGGGGAACAGGATAAGGAGGATAGAACAGGCGGAGGTCAAGGAGTATTGCCTTGTTGACCTTCGGCCTGAAGAGGAGTACCTCCATGGGCACATCCCCGGAGCCTTGAACATACCGTACTCGCAGTTCGAAGACCGCATGGATGAACTTCCCGGGGAAGCTGCAGTGCTGGCATACTGCAGAGACAGGTACTGCGACCTGGCGGATGATGTGGTTGAAAGGCTAAGGAAAATGGGAAGGAACGCCTGGAGGCTTGAGGATTCCGTAACAACAAGACTTCTTGAGAACAGAAAGGTAGAAGAAGGCAGGCAATGACAAAAGGAAAGATAAGCATTATCACAGGGGCAGGTGGCTTCGTAACAGGAGCCGCGGTCATGGCGATTACGATCCTCTCCCTGGCTCCAGGGGCAATGGTAAACGAATCGGTCAGTCCGCTGACCCATTCCGAGACAGTGGAAAGGATAATAGACACCGCGGAGACGATGGGATGGAAAGTCCCGGCTACCCATGAGATAAACAACTCGGTGGCCGCGGGGGGATATGAGGTTCCACCTGTGACTGTGATTGAGCTCTGCAAGGTAGAACTTGCAGGTGAGATCCTCCAGAATTCCGACAACAGGGTGGTTTCATCCATGATGCCCTGCAGAGTAGCGATCTATGAGAATGAGGACGGCCAAGTCATAGTCTCGAGAATGAACACAGGGCTTATGAGCGGGATGTTCGGTGGAGAGGTTGAGGAGATAATGTCCACTGCCACCGGGGAAACGGAGCAGATACTGGCTTCCCTGAACATGTAGCTGAACAACAATAGTCACCCCGGACCATCGGGTCCGGGGTGCAGCAGAATCGTATTCCGGTCTTAGTTGGTCAACCCGCTGAGATCAATAACATATAGCTTCTGAAAGTCGTCGGGATTCTCGTTCCATGCCGCAGCGGTGTTCTCGCCGAAGGCGAACTTCCAGCTGGCTCCCCCGACTGAAAGGTCAGGCAGCACGGCTTTCCCGATGAACTCCTCAGGGCCTCCCCAAATGTCGAACTCTACTGTTTCCGTTCCTCCCCGCATGGCCCACAGGTTGCCTGAAGGGCCGATGTAAAGCCCTGTTACGGCGAAGTGGTTCGGCCAGGGGTCGCAGCTGTAGTTCAGGTTGGGGTTGTTGTTCTCGCTGGCCCTGAGGAAGAACTCTATGAAGTCCTTTTCGGCCTGAATCTCCTCCTCGGTCTTGGGAACCGGGGTGTACTCGGCGGTTATCTCGCCGGCTGATGACCCGTCGGCATTGCAGCAGAGAATGCTGTAGCCGTCTCCGTGATAAGGTGAGATGTACACCATGCCGGTGGAGGGATCGGCGGTGTAGTAGTTGCTGAATATGGCCTCAAGGGCAAGGTTGCCCATGTTACCCGGATCCCAGGGCATGCTCTTCTCCCAGTAGGTTACCTCAGGCTCTATGGACATGGGGAAGAGGGAAACGAATGCGGTGGCGGTTATGCCGTCGCCCTCCTGATCGAATCTCGACTTGAAGCAGACGAAGCTCTCAGGGGATACCACAACAGGATCGATGAAGGAGTTGTTGGTGATGGGCAGTTCAAGGCCCAGCCACTCCCCGTTGATCGTGTATCGGTGAATGCCCCCTGCGTAGGGGTCGATCACGCTTATCTCACCGTTGCCCCAGTTGAAGAGGCTGAAGGGGTTGGAAAGCTCTCCCGGGCCGCTGCCCCTGCCTGCGATGGTGCGCACATGCTCCCCTTCCGGGGTGAATATGCGCATGCTGCAGAAGGTTCTGTCCAGAACTATGATGTTGCCGTCGGGAAGCACTTCTGCGTCCGCTATTGCTCCGAACACATAGGCCGAGTCACCAAGCTCCACACCGATGGAGTCAACCACCGGTAGTGAGAGCGCCTCCTGTGAAGTATCTGTTGTTTCTTCCTGGGGAACGTCCTCTCCGCAGGCCGCCGCAAGCAGAACGAAAACCAATGCTATTTTCCTCATTACTTCCTCCATGGGGTGTTGCGGAATGAAAATACCCCTGATCCCGGCTTTGTCAAATCTTTGCTTCATGTGCCGTGGCAAGAATTGACCGGCAAAACAAATGATGTATAATACAAATGTATACATTGGAGGTTCACATGGTAAGAACGCAGGTTTATCTCACAGAGAACGAGAGAGCAGGTCTGGAGGAGGTCGGCAGGGTTACCGGGAAGAAACAGTCAGAGTTGATTAGGGAAGCAATCGACATGTTCCTTGATTCAACCGGGGACAGTTACCGTGATTCCGTATTAAATGAAGCAGCAGGTATCTGGAAAAGCAGGGATGACCTCTCAGAAATCGGAAAAGCAAGGCTTTCCTGGAACAGGGGAAAGAAGTGATGCCAGCTCAGATCGTCATGGATACGGATATCCTGGTGGATTACCTGAGAGGATATCCGCCAGCTGTTGAATACATTCGCAGGAATGCTGATTCAATCTCCATCCCCGCAATGGTGACGGCGGAGCTTTACGCCGGAGCCAGGGATGAGGAGGAACTGGAAACGCTTGATCGATTCCTGGGGCTGTTCACATTAATCCCAATCACCGCTGGCATTGCCCGGGCAGGTGGTCTTTACGCGAAGCGGTACGGCAAGTCGCATGGTATAGGGTTGGCTGACGCGGTGATAGCCGCAGCTGCTGAATCCAGGGGCGCGGCACTGAAGACGCTGAACGTGAAGCATTACCCCATGTTCGGGAACCTGACGCCTCCATATCGGAAATAGTTCAGCTCTTCGCCTTCACAGCCAGGGCAACAAGTTTCCCCACCAGCTTCTTGAAGGGGTTAAGCTTCACATTCGTGTGGTAGTCGCTGTCCTTCAGGGGCAGGTAGTACTCGTAGTCCTTCGGTGAGATCTCTTTTGCCCATGGCGTGGTGAGGAAGGTCTTCTGGGCGTAGAACTGCACCACCTGGCCCAGGGAAGGCTGCCAGCTGGAGCTTTCCAGCTTCTTCAGGAACTTGCCTGCGGCCTTCGCGGTCTTCGTGGAGTTCCTGATATCCTCTTCTGAGATGTCCGGCGGGGTCGCCATGCCCAGTCTGGTTACCGAGCGTATGCCCCAGGAGGCGGCAACGTCGCCCATGTATTTGAGTACCCCTTTGAGCCCCATCACCCCGGTTGTTGAGATGACCATGGCGTGCTGCCCGTGGAGACCCGGGCGGTGGCAGAGGAATGAGAACCTGTCGATGAAGTTCTTCATGAGGCCTGTTACCTGGGAAACGTAGACCGGTGAGACGAATACGATGCCGTCGGCCAGCACCATGGCTTCCAGTGTATCCCGTATGCTGTCCGGCAGGGGACATTTGTCCACGCCGTGGAAGAGGCAGGCGTGGCAGCCCACGCAGGTCGCCAGGGAGAGTTCAGAGAGGAAGACGTACTCGAACTCAGCGTCGCAGAGCTTCTTCATCTCTTCCTCGAAGGCCCTGGTGAGAAGCCAGCTGTTCTTCTTCCTGGGGCTGCCGAATATCACCGTGATCTTCATGAACTACTCCCTTGCTGCTATAATGGCGAACTCTCCGTTCTCAGAACTGTACACCCCTCCTGCAACATCTCCAACGATCCTTCTGCTGCTGAACCCGGTGAACTCCGCGGCCAGTGACTCGGGGGTGAAGTGCTGAAGCCAGTTGTACACAACGAAATCCTCCCCTTGAGCGAAGATGGAGTACTTGTCCAGGGTTACCTTTTCATCGGGGTACTTGAAGGAGCTGTGAAACCCCCAGTAGTCCCCCGGGGCCCAGAAGCCGTCCATCAGGTTCCTTCCGAACTCCGTTTTTTCAGCAGCCGCATGGAAGGCCGCCATGGAGTACGCGTCCAGCAGCACCGCGCCGCCCGGGTTGAGGAGGTTATTGAACTTCCTCACCAGGGCTTTTCTCTGAACCGGGCTGAGGGCGCAGAAGTCGCACATTATCATGATGATGAGATCGAACCCGCCGGCGAGTTCCTCCTCCAGGTAGTCGGCGCAGATGTACCGTACAGGAAGATGCTCTTTTTCGGCGGCCTTTCTGGCCCACTCAATGGAACCCGGGGAGAAGTCCACCCCTGTTGCCACCGCTCCCAGACGGGCCAGACGGGAGGCCATGAGGCCCGGGCCGCATCCCAGGTCAAGAACCCTTTTCCCTCCGCCCAGGCTGAAGGTCTCGGCGATCCACCAGGCGGACCTGTCCATGAACTCCCCTGAGCGGGAGGCGGCTTCTATGTCGCCGTTCAGGTGGAAGGAGAGCATCTGCCTGGCTATGTGCGGGTCGGTCCAGAGCTTCCTGGCAGTGTAGAACTGGAAGGGGGCGGGTCTGGCGGTGATCTCCTCCAGTCTGTGGAACATGCCGTTCATGGTGTTTTCAGGAACTCCTCCCTGGTGATGGTGAATTGAAGATAACCGTCCTCGGAGGACTCTTTCCGATGCATTCCCGTCTTCTCCAATATCCGGATGGAGGCTCCGTTGTCAACCGCCACTCCAGCGTCTATCACCGGAAGGTCCAGCGTGGTGAATCCGTGGTGGAGCATTGCCTCCGCGGCCTCGGTGGCGAATCCCCTTCCCCTGTACGCTTCCTCGACCACATAGAACAGGACAGGGTTTGGCCTGCCCTCGCCGGTGTTGTCCAGCCCGCACCACCCGGCGAAATCCCCCGTGCCCTTCATGAAGATGCCCAGGCAGAGGTGGAACAGGTTCCCCGGGGAGTTCCTCCGGTGGTTTTCCGCAATTCTTTGGATCATGTCGGCTGCGGCTGACTCGTCTGCGCCGTGAAGGGCTATCTTCGTGGAGTCTTCCTCTGCCAGTTCCCGCAGCACCAGTTCTCCAGATCTGATAGTGATGAGTTCCCTCACCTGAAATCCTTTCACTGAGTGAGACCGGCTCCGTGTCCGTTGCTCAAGGTGTTGCTATATTCATAACAGTGTCCGCCAGACAAGGAGGCTATAATGGCCAAGAGCCGCGACATGCACAAGGAAGAGAAGAAGAAGCCGGAGAAGACCCTCAAGGAGAAGCGCAAGGAGAAGAAGGCCAAGAAGTCAAAGGGTTAGTCTTCTTCCTGAGCTCGTTCGATATTTCAGGACCCCGGGGCTCG
>DAINQE010000052.1:0-16416 GCA_036743055.1 Candidatus Sabulitectum sp.
AGCAGATAAGCAAGCTTGGCCCCAGCAGCAGTGTCAGGTGCTGCTACGAAGCAGGGCCCGGAGGTTACTCGATCTACCGCGCATTAACAGCTGCAGGTATCGACTGCAAAGTGGTCGCCCCCTCTATGATTCCCAAACAGAGTGGCAAAAGGGTCAAGACGGACAGGCTCGATGCAGAAAACCTTGCCCACTACTTTCGTTCAGGTGACCTCTCGGAGGTATGGGTACCTGATGAGAATACCGAAAGCATCAGGAACCTGGTCAGGCTCAGAGACGATGCAAGGATTGCCAGGCACAAGGCAAGACAGCAGCTGAATCAGTTTCTTCTTCGCAAAGGCCTGGTATACCACCTGAAGACGAAGTGGAATACTGGTCATATGACCTGGGTCCGTTCACAGATATTTCCTCAGGAAGCGGACAATGTGACCCTTGCTGATTATCTGAGGCATACCGAGCTGCTTGATGAGAGGGTTGCCAACATCGAGGAGGATCTCAGGGTTTACAGCGGGTATTGGGGGAAGAGCAGTCTTGTTGAGAGCCTGCAGGGTCTCAGGGGGATTGCTTTTGTTTCAGCAGTTGCCATAGCCGCAGAAGTAGGTGACCTGAGAAGGTTTCCCACAGCGGGTCATTTCATGTCGTATGTGGGTCTGGTACCATCTGAGTATTCTTCTGGCCAGAAGGAGAAGCGGGGCTCGATAACCAGATGTGGCAATGTCATCGTCAGAAGGCTGCTTGTTGAGGCAGCCTGGCATTACAGACACAAACCGAGCAGATCCCGGGCTATCACGCTCAGGAACGAAAATCTGCCGAAAAGAGTCCAGGACATTGCCTGGAAGGCACAGGAAAGACTTCACCGCAAGTACATGAAGTTACTGATGAGCGGTAAGCCGAAGAACAAAGTTTGCGTAGCCGTCGCAAGAGAACTTGCAGGCTTTATCTGGGCAATCGGACAGAGTATATAATGAACGGATCAGCGGCTGGTGTTATCATCAGGTATGGGAAACCCTCGGAGCAACTCTGTGCGCAGAAGAATCTGTATGCACGATAAGAGAATGAGGAAACCCCAGACGAATAAATGAAATGCGGTAACCAACCCGCGGATATCAGTATGATCAGACCGTCGATTGACTGACACCGGCTGCTGATCCCTTGAGTGAAGGGAAAAGACAAAGAAAAGGGTTAACCATACTTGACGGGTCCAACCATATCAGTTGCTTCATCCAAATGAAGATTTATCCTCGGCAGCCCGTTCACAAGGGGAAGAAGATATCTCCTTCTGTCTTCCTCGCTGGAAAGGCTTCCGCCTGAGAACATGCGGAACATACCCGGCACGATCCCGCATGCTATCACAGCGGAGACGGCCTGTTGAAGATCTGGTTTGACTGGTTTTTCAGTGGATAGTCCATCAATGGTAAGGCTGAGTTTTTCGAGGAACCTGTCGGCCACCGGAACGCTGAGGGAATCCTCGAAGATGTATGACCTTACCAGGCCGGGATACCTGGCCATGCCCTCCATTATGTAATCCAGGAAGAAGTAGATCTTCTCCGGTGGTGACAGGGTATCCTGCGAGAGTATCATCTCCCAGTCCTGGAACAGGTGCGACAGTGTAAGGTCCAGGACCGCCGCGATGAGGTTCTCTCTGGTTCCGAAATGGTAGTTCACCGCCGCGGGGTTAACACCGGCCTCCCGGGCTATGCCCCTGGTGGTAACGGCACCGGTGCCCCCTCTGTTAACCATTTCAACCGCTGAAAGCACTATCCGCATGGCGGTGTTCCCGTCCCTCAAAACACTCCCTTCGCAAGCGGTAAAGCTATGAACAAATCGACCCCGGAGCAAGAAGGTTGACAAGGTGTTTCTTTCGAGCATTTTAAGCAAGCGATTAAAACATATGTTTAAATTAATGCGAAGGCAAGAGAGGAGACGCCCTGTCTAGTTCTAACGACACTTCTTACCGTTATCACCATTCTGTTCGCCGATCCCTTCCCGGGAATGGTGTGCGGAACTGTGTCATCCACAGGGAACGGCTCCCCTGTCCCGGGAGCAAGGGTGCTTCTGCAGGGAGCTGAGCTGGGTGTCATCACCGATTCAGATGGCAGTTTCGCGATCACCGGGGTTCTACCCGGGGCATATGTGCTGTCGGTGAACAGCGTCGGATTCCATCCCAGGTCACTGCCCGATGTGATCGTTCGCCCGGGAAGGGAAACCCGGGTGGATGCCGAGCTTGAGTATTCCGTACTGGACGCCGGGGGGCAAAGGGAAGGAAGTGCTACCAGCTGATAGGGCATTCGTCCCCCTGCGCCGTCTGCGCAACGTCCATCACGAGGTCCACCGGCAAGCCGGCAAGGGTGGAGAAGCAAGTTCCGGAGCTGGGCAAATGGCTGGAGGTAAGATCCTATCCAATATTCGACGACAGCGGAGCTATGGTAAGGGTCATAGAGCATCCCAGGGACATAACCGCGGTGAAAGAGGCGGCTGAGCGGGAGAGGAAGCTGGAGGAGCGTTTCAGGGTCACCCAGAAGCTGGAAAGCCTGGGGGTTCTTACCGGGGGTATCGCCCACGACTTCAACAACATCCTCATGGCCATCCTGGGGAATACCGACCTGGCCCTGGCCGGGGAGGATGTTCCCGAAGGGCTGAAGACATACCTGAAGAGGATAGAAGAAGCCGCCCGGCGCGCCGCGGACCTTACCGGGCAGATGCTGGACTACTCCGGAAAGAGGGAAAGCACACTTTCACCCCTTCGGCTCAATGATCTGGTCCAGGATACAGGGGGAATGCTCAGTATCTCCGTTTCCAGGAAGGCCAGGCTGGAGTATGAGCTTGCCGAACCTTCTCCAGTGGTTCTTGCGGACCCTTCACAGCTTCGCCAGGTGGTCATGAACCTGATCACCAACGCTTCCGATGCCCTGTGCGATGCCCCGGGGGACATCACCCTTTCTGTGAGGGCAAGGAACCTCACTGAAGCTGACCTTGCAGCCTGCTACGTTGACCCGGGGCTGGAACCGGGTAGATACGCCGAGATCAGGGTTTCCGACACCGGGTGCGGAATGAGCGATGAGACCCTGGCAAGGGTCTTCGAGCCTTTCTTCACCACGAAGTTCACCGGAAGGGGTCTCGGCATGGCGGCGGTGCTGGGAATAGTGAAGACCCATTCGGGATGCATCATGGTGGATTCCAGGGAGGGCAGGGGAACCACCATCTCCGTCTGTATTCCCCTCGCCGGTGAGATCGCCGTTCCCGAAGACGAGGAGAGCCCCGAACTCCCCCGTGGGACAGGCAGCGTGCTGGTGGTGGACGACGAGGAAACCGTGCGGACGGTTACCGGCAAAATGGTGGAAAGGCTTGGCTACTCCGTGGACTACGCCGCCAACGGAAGCGAGGCGGTGGTTCTCTTCGAAAGGAAACGCGGCGGTTACCAATGGGTGATACTTGACCTTACCATGCCGGTGATGGACGGCCGCGAAGCCCTTGCGGAGATTCTCCGCATGGATCCCGGGGCAAGGGTCATCATATCCAGCGGCTTCCCCGGGGAGACGGTGATGGAACAGCTTCCAGAAGGCGGCTGTTCAGGTATCCTTCACAAGCCCTACCACATCCGGGACCTGGCCGCGGCAATGAAAAGGGCCGCCCTGGAAGAGAGCGGCCCTGAAACGAACGGGAAGGGCTAGAGCACTTCCTTCATGGACTTTCCGATGATCTCCATGGCCTTCTGAACCTCTTCCTCTGAGATGTTCAGGGGCGGGCGGAACCTGATGGTCCTGTGACCGCAGGGAAGGATGATGGCCCCGTTGTCGAGAATCTTCGAGACCAGGGCGTTCCTCTTCTCGGGGGTTTCCAGGTCGAAGGCTATCATCAGCCCCCGTCCCCTGATGTTGGTCACCTTGCCGGGGTTCTCCGCAGCCAGGGCGGCAAGCCCTTCCAGTACCTGAGTGTGCCTGGAGCGAACGTTTTCCAGGATGTTCTCTTCCACCATTATATCAAGGTACTTAGTACACCTGGCCATATCAACAAGGTTGCCCCCCCAGGTGGAGTTGATGCGGCTGGACTCGTGGAACACGTTCTTCTCCACCTCATCGATCCGTCGGCTGCAGGCAATGCCGCAGACCTGGGACTTCTTTCCGAAGCAGAAGATGTCCGGGGCTACTCCCAGTGACTGCCATGCCCACCACTCGCCGGACATTCCCATTCCGGTCTGCACCTCGTCGAACACCAGGAGGAACTCGTGTCTGTCGGCTCTTTCCCTGAGGGCCTTCAGGTATTCGGGACGGAAATGGTTGTCGCCACCCTCGCCCTGGATGGGCTCGATGATCAGGCAGGCTATGTCGTGTCCGTGGGTCTTTATGGCCTCGTCTATCTGTGCAAGGCTCTTCTTCTCGGCCTCGATGACCTTGTCGAGATTCTCCTCGAGGGGGAAGGTTATGGCCGGGGGATCCACCCTGGGCCAGTCGAAGAGGGGGAAGTACATGTACTTCCTGGGGTCTGCGGTGTTGGTAAGGCTGAGGGTGTAGCCGGAGCGGCCGTGGAAGGCCATTCTGTAATGGATCACCTTGGTTCCGAGATTCTCTCCCCGGCCTGCTTCGATGTTCTTCCGCACCTTCCAGTCGAAGGCTGTCTTCAGCGCGTTCTCCACTGCAAGCGCTCCGCCGGAAACGAAGAACAGATAGGGGTGGCTGTCGGGGATCACCGTGTTGGCGAAAGTATCAACGAAAACTGCCATTTCCTCTGTGTAGAAGTCGCTGTTCGAAGGCTTGTTGATGGCCACTTCCGCTATGTGCTTCTTCCATTCTTCGGTGGTCATGGCGGGATGGTTGAACCCCAGCGGCGCGCTGGCGAAGAAGCTGAAAAGGTCCAGGTAGTCATTACCGGTGACGGCGTCGTGGATGTAGCTGCCCCTGCTCTCCCTGAGGTCCAGGATCAGGTCGTAACCGTCCGCGAGCATGTGTTTACCGATGGTGGATTTCACCTTGTCTGATGGAATGCGCTTCATTGAGAGCCTCCGTATTCTGCGGCATGATCTGTGCGTTCGACCGCCGATGCGGCGGGAAGCGAAGGGATGGGTTTACCTTGCAAGCCTTTCAAATCTTCACAAGGAGGGGCTGATTGTCAACTGCCCTTAATGTGGCATCAGAAATAGCGTTTACCTATATTTCATCCCTGGTGTCTAACCCCTTCCCTGCTAAGGGGATCATGCTTTAATCAGTATTAATGGATAATTATCATGAAAGGGATGAAATGAAACCCATACGAACCCTTGAACAGCTCAAGAAGTACGCCAAGGACCTTCCCTCCAGCGTGGTCTCCGTTGTGAGGGCCGACGAAGTGGAGACCCTCACCGCCGTTAAGGAAGCTGTGGAGGGCGGAATGGTAGACTGTATCCTGGTGGGGCCCGAAGAAGGCATCAGGAAGGCGGCAAAGGAAGCGCAGTTCGACATCAGCGGAATACGCATCGTGGACGCAGCCGACGACAAGGAGAGCGCTGCGAAGGGTGTGGAGCTGGTGAGGAACGGCGAGGCCCATGTGCTCATGAAGGGGCTGGTGGCCACCAGCACTTTCCTGAAGGCCCTTCTGGACAAGGAGCACGGGCTCAGGGGAGAAGGGCTGCTGAGCCATGTGGCCGCATTCGACATCCCCGCCTACCACAAGCTTCTCATAGTCACAGACGCGGCTATGAACATCGCCCCCACACTCGAGCAGAAAAAGGAAATGCTGAAGAACGCCGTTGTGGTGGCCAAGGCTCTGGGCGTAGAGGTTCCCAAGTGTACCTATGTCTGCGCGAAGGAAGTGCCCTACGACAAGATGCCCTGCACACTGGAAGCCGCTGAAATGAAGAAGATGGCCGAGGCCGGGGATTTCGGCGACATACTGTTCGACGCACCCCTGGCCCTGGATCTTGCCGTGTCACCTGTATCGGTGAAGATCAAGAAGATAGAGAGCCCGGTGGCGGGAGACGCCGACGTGGTCCTGATGCCTGACATCGAGGCTGCCAATGTTCTCTACAAGGGGCTCATCTTCCTGGCGAACTCCGAGCTGGGCGCTGTGGTAATGGGCGCGAAGAACCCGGTGGTCCTCACCAGCCGCGCCGACAGCGCCGAGAGCAAGCTCTGCAGCCTGGTCCTCAGCGGCATCGTGGCCGCCTACCAGGGCAGGCAGTAATGCGCGTACTCTTGGCCAGCGACCATGCGGGATATCCTCTGAAGCAGCGGTTGAGGGATTATCTGGAAAGGGAGGGGCACCAGGTGGAAGATCTGGGCCCGGACTCCACCGATTCCGTTGACTATCCCGATTATGCCGGGAAGCTGTGCAGGACCCTTCTCGACGGGGAAGCTCACAGGGGTATACTCATCTGCAATTCCGGCGTGGGAATGAGCATGGCCGCCAACAGATACCGGGGCATCAGGGCGGCACTGTGCCTCTTCCCGGAAATGGCCCTCTTCGCCAGGAGACACAACGACGCCAACGTCCTTGTCCTGGGTGGAGGATACACGGCGCCCTTCCTGGCGGAGCGGATCGCCGATGTCTTCTTCTCGGAAGGGTTCGAGGGGGGCAGGCACAAGAGAAGAACGGACAAGTTCGACTCATGATCGACCTCATCTGCGGCGCCAGACCGAACTTCATGAAGGTGGACCCCATAATCAGGAACCTCCTCACCGAAGTAAGGCTGATCCATACCGGTCAGCACTATGACCACGCCATGTCCGGGAGTTTCTTCCAGCAGCTGGGCCTTCCGGTGCCGGACATCAATCTGGGTGTGGGCAGCTCCACGGTAACTGTGCAGACCGCCGAAATAATGAAAGCCTATGAGCCGGTGCTCCTCGAGGGAGATCCTGAAGCGGTGGTGGTGGTGGGAGATGTGAACTCCACCCTGGCATGCGTACTCACCGCGGTGAGGTACGGTATTCCCACCGTTCACGTGGAAGCCGGGCTGAGAAGCTTCGACAGAACGATGCCCGAGGAGATAAACAGGCTGCTAACCGACCAGATCAGCGACCTTCTGCTCATAACCAGCCCTGAAGCCAGGGACAACCTGCTTCGCGAGGGCAGGCCGGAAAGCGCTGTGAAGATGGTGGGAAACCCCATGATAGACACACTCCTCAGGCTTCTTCCAAGGGCCGCGGAAACGGAGGTCCCCGGTGATCCATTCGGCCTCGTAACCCTTCACCGGCCCGGGAACGTGGATAACAGGGAGAAGCTGGAGGCGATACTTGAAGCCCTTTCGAGGCTTGCTCCCATGAATCTGGTGTTCCCCGCCCACCCCAGAACGTTGAAGAACATCCGCAGCTGGGGTCTGGGAGCGAAGGTGCCCGGGAACCTCCGGATGATCGAGCCCATGGACTATCTGGCCTTCGTGGGCCACCAGAGGGCTGCCGCAGTGGTGATAACCGATTCCGGCGGAGTGCAGGAGGAGACCTCGGTCATGGGGGTTCCCTGCGTCACCGTAAGACCCAATACCGAAAGGCCGGTAACCTGCACCCTGGGAACCAATGTCCTGTGCGCCGATCCGGCGGGGATACCGGCTGCGGTGAGGAATCAGATGGAGAAGAGACCGTCCTCGCCCCCGGCCATCCCGATGTGGGACGGAAAGGCCGGTTCGAGGATAGCCGAAGAGATAGAGAGGCTGCTCACATGAAGTACCTTGCGATAACCATTACCGCGCTGGTTCTGGCCGGCTGCGGGAACGGGGGGAACGGCCTCCCGGAGGAAACCTACGCCACCGCCGACTTCCAGAAGTTCGCAGTTGCCCTTCAGGGCGAGGATGTGGGCTACATGACCATGCAGACTGAGCAGGTCGGCGATTCCCTGATCATCACACAGTCCATGGAATGGCACCTGCTCCTCATGGGAACCACCAGAACGGTAACCATGGATGTGGAGTCCAGGACCGGCCTGGACATGGACCTGGGCTACATGGACATGACCATGTCCGACGGTACCTCGATAATCCAGGCCAGGGCGGTGAGGACAGGGAATACAGTGGAGACAACCCTGGACACTTCCGGACGGGAGATAGTCTACAGCCGCGAGTTCGAGGGTGATTATCTCCCTGCGTTCGTCGACCTGGCCTCAGCCACCATGGAGTGGGCCCCGGGGGATGAAAGGACCTTCCCCACCTTCGATCCGTCCACGGGGATGCTCTTCCAGGCAACGGTGACATGCGAGGCGGTGGAGCCCATGTCCCTCATGGGAGATACGGTGCAGGCCTCGAGGCTCCTCATCTCCCAGCAGGGTATGAGGAACACGGTCTGGGTCTACCAGGGGCAGATCGTCAGGGAGGAGGAAACCGGGATGGGCATGGTCCTGACCAGGGTTTCCCCCACCACCAGCAACAACATCATACCCTCCAGCGATCTTTACGAAGTTTATGCAGTGACATCCAACGACGTGGATTCCCCGAGAAGGACCGGCGAGAGAACCTGGCGCATGGTGGGAGACATAGACTGGACCGACTTCGTTCTGGACTACCCGGGTCTTCAGACGCTGGTGGACAGCATCGTGATCACTGTGAACTCGGTGCCCCCGGCAGCTCCCCTTCCCTTCCCTTTCCAGGTGGAGGATCCCGAGCTGCTTGCTCTCCTGGAGCCGGAATCCATGATACAGAGCGGTGACGCCGCGATCATAGCCCTTGCGGACAGTCTCACGGAAGGATTCGACGATTCCTGGGAGGCGGTGATGAGCATTTCCGGCTTCGTGGACAGGGCGGTTCAGAACGTGCCGACGGTATCCCTTCCCTCGGCGGTGGACGTTCTCGACAACCTCAGGGGGGACTGCAACGAGCACACGATCCTCACGGTAGCCCTCTGCAGGGCCGCCGGGATCCCCGCGGTTACCTGCGCCGGGGTGGTTTATGTGGACAACGGCATATTCGGCTACCACGCATGGCCTGCGGTCTGGGTGGGAGAATGGGTGGCCATAGATCCCACCTTCAGCCAGCAGATAGCCGACGCCACTCACATCATACTGGCCCAGGGAAGCCTGGACGCCCAGTATGTCGTAAACGCGGTCCTTGGAAGGCTCTCCATAGAGGAAGTGGAGTAGAACCCCTTGTATACGCCCTTCGAGAAGAGGGCCATGGAACTTGCCCTCAGGGAGGCCCTGAAGGGCGGCAAAGCGGTCTTCCCCAATCCCATGGTCGGGGCGGTGATACTTAACGCGGGTGGGGATGTGGTCTCCAGTGGCCACCATGCCTGCTGCGGCGCCCCCCACGCCGAGAGGGACGCCCTCTCGAAGGCCGGGGACGTGCGGGGCATGACAATGGTGGTCACGCTGGAGCCATGCTGTCATCACGGAAGGACCCCGCCCTGCGCCGAAGCCCTGGCCGAGGCGGGTATAAAGAGGGTGGTGGCCGCCATGGTGGATCCCGACCCCCAGGTGAGCGGACGGGGAATAGAGTACCTTCGCTCCCGGGGTGTGGACGTTAGTACCGGGCTGATGGAAGAGGCCGCCAGGGACCTGAACAGGGTTTATCTTCACCACAGGGAAACCGGCAGAAGCTTCCTTCATCTGAAGATGGCCGGGACTCTGGACGGAATGTGCGCCGCCGCCGACGGTTCCAGCAGATGGATAACCGGCCCGGTCTCCAGGAAAACGGTCCATGGATTCAGAAGGGATGCCCACGCGGTACTCATAGGCGCAGGCACCGCCCTGGCGGACGACCCTTCCCTGGTGGTGAGCGAGGTGGAGTGCCACCCCGCCGACCAGCCTGTGAGGATCGTTCTCACAGGGGAAGACCTGCGGGAGGGCCTGAGGATGTTCACCCTTCCGGGCAGAACGGTTGTCGCCTGTGATCGTCCGGTGAAAGCTCATCCCTCGGCGGAGATGTGGACGGGGATTGCCTCCCCGGGGGAACTGCTTAAGCGAACCGCTGAAGAGGGGCTGGGGCTGGTTCTCTGCGAAGGCGGTCCCGTCCTCGCCGCTTCCCTTGTCAGGGCGCGGCTCGTTGACAGACTGAGCATATTCACCTCCCCTTCCCTGCTGGGAGGAGAGGGCAGGCCTATTTTCGGCGAGCTGGGCATTCCCGGCATTGATGGCATGCTGAGATTGAAGGATGTTACGGTAAGGGAAAGCGGAGAGGACATGCTTACGGAGGGGCGAATTGTTTACCGGGCTGATTGAGACCACGGGAAGGGTGACCGTTTCGGGGAGCAGACTGGAGATCGAGTCCGGGATTGAGCTTCCTCTAGGAAAGGGTGACAGCCTCTGCGTGAACGGTTCCTGTCTTACGGTTACGGGCATCTCGGGGAAAAGGATCACATTCGATGTTTCCCCTGAGACCGCCGGGAGGATCAAGCCCCCTTCCATTGGGGAAACGGTCAACCTGGAAAGATCCCTGGAGGCCTCCGGCAGGCTCCACGGCCACTTCGTTACCGGGCATGTGGACTGCACTGGAACCGTTCTCAGGGTAAGGCGCCTTTCAGCTTTCAGCGAGGTTTCCATAGGATATCCCTCCGAGTACCGGGGGCTTCTTGTGGAGAAGGGTTCCGTGGCGGTTTCCGGCATCAGCCTCACCGTTTCCGCCCTGGAACAGGGAAGCTTCACAGTGGCCCTCATACCGGAAACCCTCGAGGGAACCACCGCCGGCAGCTGGAAACCGGGCGTGAAGGTAAATCTGGAGTTCGACATAATCGGCAAGTACGTGGCCCGGGCGGTTTCCGGTGCCGACACGGAAGCATCGTTAAGGAAGTACCTTGAGAAGCAGCAGCATACAACCCGCTGAGAAGGCCATAGAAGCCATACGGCGGGGAGAAATGATAGTAGTGGTCGACGACGAGAACCGCGAGAACGAGGGAGACCTGGTGATAGCGGCCCAGTTCTGCACACCTGAGCACATAAACTTCATGGCCTCCAGCGCCAGGGGGCTCATATGCCTGGCGATGAAGAGGGATCACCTGGCAAGGCTCGACCTTCACGAGATGTGCCCCAGGAACACCTCCCTCCATGAGACCGCTTTCACCGTGAGCATAGACGCCGTGGAAGGTGTCACCACGGGAATAAGCGCCGCCGACAGGGCAAGGACCATCGCGGTGGCCATCGATCCCGCCACCGAGCCCAGGGACCTGGGCAGACCGGGACACATCTTCCCCCTGGCCGCCAGGGACGGCGGCGTTCTCCGGAGAACGGGGCACACCGAAGCGGCTGTGGACCTGGCCCGTCTTGCGGGGCTTCATCCTTCAGGGGTGATCTGCGAGGTTATGAACGAGGACGGCACCATGGCAAGGCTGCCGGACCTGGAGGTGTTCGCGGAGAAGCATGACCTCCTGGTCACAAGCGTGGAAGAACTGGTGAAGTACCGCCACAGGAACGAGATACTGGTGAAGTGCGTGGCGGAGGCCCAGCTTCCCACAGACTTCGGGGATTTCCGTATGCGCGTCTACGAGAGCCTCGTCGACGGAGAGACCCATGTGGCCCTTTCGAAGGGGGAGGTCGCCGGCAAGGAGAATGTTCTCGTCAGGGTACATTCCCAGTGCCTTACCGGCGACGTTTTCGGCAGCAGAAGGTGCGACTGCGGCGGACAGCTTCACGCAGCCATGGACAAGGTTGCCCGGGAGGGCCTCGGAGTGGTGCTTTACATGTCCCAGGAGGGCAGGGGAATAGGTCTGGCCAATAAGATAAAGGCCTACCACCTCCAGGACCACGGGCTGGACACCGTGGACGCAAACGTTAAACTGGGCTTCGCCCCGGACCTCCGGGACTACGGTATAGGGGCTCAGATCCTGAGCGACATGGGGCTTACCACCATCAGGCTCATGACGAACAATCCCAAGAAGATAGTGGGTCTCTCGGGCTACGGTCTGAAGGTGACGGAAAGAATTCATGTGGAAGTGTGCCCCACCGAGGAGAACCTTTTCTACCTGAGAACGAAGAGGGACAGGATGGGGCACCTGCTGAAGGGAGTTGATGAAGATGGCCTGGATACATGAGGGCAAACTCGACGGAGAGAATCTCAAAGTGGCGGTGGTGGTTTCCCGTTTCAACAGTTTCATCACCGGAAGGCTCCTCGATGGAGCGCAGGACTGCCTGATCCGTCACGGTGTGGAGGAAGACGACATCAGCGTTTTCTGGGTTCCCGGCGCCTGGGAGATCCCTTCCGTGGCCGCCAGGGTTGCCAGGATGAGGTCCTTTGACGCTGTTATCTGCCTGGGTGCGGTTATCAGGGGGGACACACCCCATTTCGACTTCGTGGCCAGCGAGAACGCCAAGGGCATAGCCCAGGCGGGAATGAACTCCACCGTACCGGTGGTTTATGGAGTTGTGACCACCGACACCGTGGAACAGGCGATAGACAGGGCCGGCACCAAGAGCGGCAACAAGGGCTTCGAAGCCGCCATGACCGCCATCGAACTGGTGAACCTCTACGAGCAGATCCAGAGTTTCCCCCCCATGGAAGAAAGCCCGGAGAACTAGCTTGGGTCAGCGTTCCAGGGGGCGGAAGTTCCTTCTGCAGTGCAGGTACGCCGCAGACGCCAACGGCCTCCCCCTCGAGGACAACATGGAGGCCATGGGCATATCCGAGAGGATAAGCGATCCCCAGACACGGATCTGGCTCAGGGAGCTGGGAAAGTCCGCCGGTTCCCACCGGGAGGAAATCGACCGGATGATAGCCGGAGTGCTGGAGAACTGGTCCATGGACAGGCTTACCCCAATCACCAGGCTGATACTCCAGCAGGCGGTTGCTGAGAGTCTCCACATGAACATACCTCCCGCGGTTGCAGTGAAGGAGGCGGTGAAGCTGGCAATCGAGTTCGAAGGTCCGGGTACCGGCTCATTCGTGAACGGAGTGCTGGACAAGATACTTTTCCGAAGTGAGTGAACCTTTTGGGCAAGACTGGAAGCCGTCGACTGCAGCGGATTCCTGTTTGTTTCTTGTAGAACAGAGTGACCCGTTCAGACGCGGCTGGAAGCCGTCGACTGCAACGGGTTATTGCATTTTCCCTTATTGACATCCCCCCGCCGAGGGCTGAGATTGCAGTTAACGGGGGGCAGCCATGTTAATACGGGTGATAAGCGATATTCACGGGAACCTCGCCGCGCTTAAGGCGGTTCTCGATGATCCTCCCGGCAGGGAGGCGGAGCGTACCGTGTGCCTTGGAGACACCGTAGGCTACGGTTCCCATCCCTCTGCCTGCATCAACCTGGTGCGGCAGATATCCGATGAAACGGTGGCCGGGAATCACGACTTCGGAGCCGCTGGGCTCATGAGCATCTCCAGCTTCAACCAGGACGGCCGGAGAGCCATCGAGTGGACACGGACCCAGCTTGAGGAGGAGCAGGTCCAGTGGCTCAGTGAGCTTCCCCTTCAGACCTTCTTCTACGGGATCAACCTGACGCATGCTTCTCCAGCTGACCCGGATTCATGGATATATGTGCTCACCTCCCAACATGCGGTGAACGCATCGCTTGCATCCGGGGAGTACGTTTCAGTGTACGGCCATACCCACATAGCCATGCAGTGGACAAGGACAGGCGACTGCAGCGGAGGAGAAGAGGGTTCCTTCCTGGACTACCAGCTGATCAACTGCGGAAGCGTGGGGCAACCCAGGGACGGCGACCCCAGGGCCGCCTATCTGCTTCTGAACACCGAAGAGAAAACCTTCAGGCATGTGAGGGTGGATTACGACATTCAGGCCGCCGCCTCCGCCATAAGGGCCGCGGGGCTTCCCGATTTCCTTGCGGGAAGGCTCTTCCTTGGGAAGTAGCGGCTAAAGGACAGGAGGTCAGGGTGTTCTTCGCGGGTGTTTTCATTCTTAACTGTCTTGTAGCGCAGACAACACCGCTGAATGTTCAGGTCACAGGGTTCGAGGAACTGACCGGCGAGGTAAGGCTTGCGGTGTTCGGCCCCGGGGACTCATTTCCCATGGAGGCGGATGAAGCCCTCTATAAAGGGATCATGGCAGTTGACGCAGACACGCTGGTATTCACCATAGATTCACTGGAACAGGGCACATACGCGATCTATGCCTATCAGGACCGGGACATGGACGGGGAGCTGGACATGCACTGGTACGGGCCTCCGAGCGAGAGGGTGGGGGTTTCCAACAACGCCACCGGCTTTGCCGGCCCGCCGAGCTTCGAGGACGCGTCATTCATCCTTGGTACCGAACCGCTGACTCTCACCATCGAGCTTCGCTGAGCCGAATCGGCTTCGTTACTTATGAGAGGCCATGTACTCGGCTACGGCCTGTGCCAGAAGACCTGACCGGGATTCCCCGTGCTTCCTGGCGTACTGATCCACAGTGTTAAGCAGCCTCTCTGGAATGGTGATGTTTACACGCCTGGATCGGCTTGACAGTTTGCTCACATCTATATCCACCAATGCCCACACGCAGTTTGAAAAATCAGGATTGCTCTTGTGGTGTTCGATCGAGGAAGCCGCCGGAACAGGTTCTGAATCCATAAGCAGACCTTCGATATGGCATTCTGCGGCTTCCTGAGCCATCGCTATCGCTTCCTCGATGGTAGAACCGGCTGAAAAGCATCCGGGTATGTCTGGGAACGTGACTCCGAAATCAGAGTTTTCATCCTTATGGATCGCAACTGGATACTTCACTTTTCACTCCACTTCCAACCCGCCTGCCGGTATATGCTCCTCAAGGTTCCTGCAGGAATGTCCTTCTTCGGGTGCGGTATGGTGACCCTGCCCGGTTTCGAGGGATGTTTGAACTGGTGATGGTCGCCTTTTACGTGATGAAGAAACCAGCCGTCTTCCTTGAGTTTCCTTAGCACATCCCTGCTGTTCATGATGTGTATTATACACACTGAGAGATGTCTGTCAATCTGTCAGATGCTCATAGTATTGTGCTGACCTGATCTGCTGATTATCATATCTGGGAATGCATCAGATGCATGTGGTGTTGTCAATGAAAGACCATCTGGAGGTTCACCATGGGTTTTCTTGTTACTGTGATCTGTGTTCTTCTCCTTGTTATCGTCCCGGGCTGCGGGGATGCTCCCGCAGGGGGTGAGGATATGGTTTCGTGTTCGGAGACGAGGGCAGATACCCTCTACGCAGCAGACTCCATCGGCGTTCTCATGGGGGACAGCAGCTATGTCCTGGGAGCAATTGCAGATTTCACCACTCTGCCCGGGGGAAGGCCGGCGATCCTGGACAGGGTTAAGGGAACCGTTTCCGTCTTTGACGACACGGGAACCTTCCTCTACAGCTTCGGCGGTTTCGGCGAAGGTCCCGGTGAGTTCCAGTATCCCTTTTTCATGACCTGTCTTGAAAGCGGCATTTTCGTCGTAGCTGAACTCATGGGCAACGCCACCGCGCTGGACTCGACGGGTAATCAGCTGGGAAGGTGGAAGCTGCCGGGCTTCGGCGGACTTCCCATGGACGTAATGCCCTTTGACGACTCCACTTTCGTCTGCTACTATTTCGGGATGCACATGGATACGGAGCCGACCATCGTCTACTCCCTGGAAAGGTATAATGCCGTTACCGGAGAACTCATGGCCACCTATTTCAACTGGACGGGCGCTCCGGATCCCTCCACCGACTTCACTCCGGGCTACATCGCCGCCGCTGCTGACGGGCAGGGGCATCTGTACCTGAGCCGTATGCAGAACTCACGGTGGATAGTGGAGGTTTTCGGCGAAGGTCCGGAGCCCCTGGACTCAATAATGCTCTTCGATGACAGGGAAAGGATCGCCGTTCCCGATTCCGGTGGTTTCGTTCCCGGCTGCCACCCTGTCCAGTACGCCTTCTCCGATGGTTCCGGAGCTATGGTGCAGGAATCGGTGAACATGCCGGAGGAGCATCCCCTCATCAGCCAGCTGGCCGTTGACGGCGAAGGGAACATCTGGTGCCGGAGGGGCGGTCTTCCCGGGAATGTGTGGGATGTGGTATCCCCCGGTGGGGAAGCCCTCGGGGAGGTCGTAGCGGTGCTCCCAGACTCGGCTTTCTACATCGATATTGATGTGAGCCCCCACGGAATCCTGGCATTTGATATGTTTACCGAGGACTACCACAAGCTCTATCTGATGGAATGGGCCGAATGACGCAGAAACTGTATGACGGGGCTAACTGCCCCTGCCCGGCGGACTGCAGCAGGCACGGGATATGCGCAGAATGCATAAGGTTCCATCACGGGAAGCAGGAACCCACCTACTGCGAGTTCCTGGCGGGGAAGATCGACGACGAGAAGCCCTGGAAGCAGCCTGAAAGGGCCCAGCGCACCGGCAGGGAGATAAGGCTTCTGGACTACGCTCCCTGTGCCGGTTGAGCGGGCAAGCTGAAACCCGCCAGGCTGGCGGGCATAGTTTCCAGGCTGCCCAGGTATTCCACACCTGACCTGCTGGTGGGCATGGAGAACCTCGACGACGCAGGGGTCTACAGGATCACGCCGGACATCGCACTTGTGCAGACCGTGGACTTCTTCTACCCAATGGTGAACGATCCCAGGATGAACGGCCGCATCGCCG
>DAINQE010000053.1:0-11009 GCA_036743055.1 Candidatus Sabulitectum sp.
GCAGGGATAGAGAAGCACGGCCTCAACCCCAGGGCGGTTAAGGTCATGGGGGAGACAGGCATCGACATTTCAGGACACAGCAGCAAGACCGTGGACGAACTGGAAGAGAGATCCTTCCAGTACGTTGTCACGGTTTGTGACAGCGCCAACGAGACGTGCCCCTACTTCCCGGCTGAGATAAAAGTCATACACAGGGGTTTCATCGACCCGCCTTCGGCAACAGCTGGAATGGACTCCGAAGAGGATATCCTGGCTGTGTACAGACAGGTCCGGGATGAGATACGAAGCTTCATGAAAAGCCTTCCAGAGACCCTTGGGCTCTCAGGGTAGGAGGTTGCAGCCCCCGGGAGTGTACTGTATTATCCCTTTTTAACAGGGAGCTGCGGTGGGTCTCAAAGATTTCTTTTTCAAGGATGTTTCGATCAGGAGAGTGGTGGTCGTACCGGCCATAATCCTTGTAACCATATTCACTTTCACATCAGGCTATCTTGCCACCAGAAGTGGAGAAAAAGCTGTAAGCGAAGTTTCCGCCAGTCTTCGCAGGGAGATATCGGCCAATATAGGCGCCAGGCTGTTCCAGTACATCTCAGAACCGGAATCCGTCTGCAGGAGCATTGCGGAAATGATGCAAGGGGAATTCGTGGATCACCGCAACCCCCATGAACTTCAGAAGTGCTTCCTTTCCCAGCTGAACTGTTACCCGGGCATTACGAGCATTTACTTCGGGAACATCAACGGGGGTCTGGCCGATGCCGGCAGGGAGATTTCGGACGGCCGCCTCTACATCATAGAGACCTCGAACTTCGCCGCAGGCGATTTTCTTAAGTATCACCTCGAAGGGAACGGCGAAAGGAGTGCCGAACCCTCCCTCATTATCCCGGATTTCGACGCGAGAACACGGGGCTGGTACATCGACGCGGAGGCGGTGCCCGACTCCCCGGTGAGAACCGATCCATATCGGGTCTTCACCGAAGACGGCATGGCCATCTCAACAAGTCTGGCGGTATCGGATTCCAACGGAACCTTCCTGGGAGTCATAGCCTGCGACATCTTCCTTGAGGATCTCAGCGTGTTCCTGAAGAACCTCCGGGTGGGAGAGACCGGTTTCGCTTTCATTTTCGACGGCGGAGGAACCATTTTCGCCGCCTCAGGTCCCCTGGATCCCCTTGCATCCGCCAGTCCAGCAACCATCTGGGACGCGGATCACCCGGCCATTCAGGCAATTGCCTCGGCGGTTCAGGTCAACCGGGGATCAATGGGATCCATTGATGAACCCTTAGAGGTGGATACCAGAGGCTTCCACTGTCTGGTCACCCCGTTCAGCGACGGCATTGGCAGCACTTATTTTACGGCTGTGGTTCTACCCGATTCGGACTTCATGGTCTACCTCGATGCCCATGGAGAACGCTCCATCCTGATCATGGCGGGGGGTTTCCTGGCATCGGTACTCCTGGGAATACTTGCGGCACGCCTCATCGCCAGACCGGTGCTGGACCTTCACAGGAACGCCCTGGCAATGTCCAGGGGCGAGGAGGGGGCTTTCCAGGGTTCCAGGATAACCGAACTCAACGATCTCTCCGGTGCTTTCACCGCACTCACTGAAGCTCTCAAGTCGCAGGTTGCCGAAAGAAGGGCTGCGGAGGAGGCCCTGGCGGAGAGCGAGGAGAGGATTCAGCTGGCCCTCAGGGGAACCGGCGCAGCAACCTGGGACTGGGATCTGGAAAGCGATCAGATAAGGGTTAACGCCAGGTGGGCCGAGATGCTGGGTCTTGACCTTTCCGATGTGGAACCCGTTACAGCAAAGGTCTGGAGGAGATTCACCCACCCCGATGACTTCCCTGGTGCAATGGAGGCATTCGATGCCCACTGTCTGGGAAAGACTCCCATGTACGAGGCCGAGTTCCGGATGAAGCACGCTGACGGAAGCTGGATCTGGGTCCTGGACAGGGGAAAGGTGATCAAGCGGGACAGCAGCGGACGACCGCTCCGGGCGGCGGGAACCCATCTGGACATAACCAGAAGGAAGAACGCGGAAACCAGCCGGAACCTGCTCCAGGAACAGGTGAACAAGTCCAGGAGGCTGGATTCCATAGGAAAACTGGCCGGTGGTGTGGCCCATGACCTGAACAACCTCCTCACTCCGGTCATAGGCTATACCGAGATGCTCATCGACCGCTGGAGGGACGAAGCCGCCCTGCTGGAGATACTCAAGGCGGGGAAGAGCGCAAGACGCCTTGTAGGCCAGCTCCTGGCCTTCGGAAGGCGGCAGTACCTTGAACTTGGCACCCATGACCTGAACGCCATCATATCATCCCACAGGGAGCTCCTCAGAACGGCCATAAGGGACAACATAATCCTGGAAATGAAGCTGAACCCGGAACCGCTCCCGGTGTTCTGCGACGAGGGTAAGGTCGAGCAGGTCCTTATGAACCTGGTGGTTAACGCCGCAGAGGCCATGCCCGACGGGGGAGAACTGCTGGTGGAAACGGGCATGTCTGTCTTTCCCGAGGATGGCTCTTCCGACGCCCCGATGGGCAGTTCGGCCGTTCTGGTGGTTGCAGACACCGGGAGGGGGATGACCGACCTGGAGATGAGCAGGGTGTTCGAGCCCTTCTACACAACCAAGGGAGCTTCAGGTACAGGGCTTGGTCTCTCCACCGTGTACGGAATAGTCAAGCAGCACGGCGGCACCGTAGAGGTCAGCAGCAGGAAGGGCAGGGGCACAGTGTTCACGGTGATGCTCCCGCTCTCCGGAGATGCTCCGACGATGAGGGACCCTCTCCGGGAGATCCCCTCTGGAAAGAGTGGGGGAGAACTGGTGCTGGTGGTGGAGGACAGCGAAGATGTGAGGGAACTCACCGAGAAGGCATTATCATCACTGGGCTATGAAACGTTGTCAGCCCTTTCCGGGGATCAGGCCCTGGAGATGCTGGAATCCATGGAAAGAAAGCCCGCCCTGATGCTCACCGACGTGATTATGCCGGGACTCTCAGCCGGCATGCTGAGGGAAAAGGCCGCTGTGGTCGCCCCTGAAATGAAGGTGATCTACATGTCCGGCTATTCAGGGAATGTGGTGTTCGATTCCGACGGAGAGGGCAGGGCGATTCCCTTCCTCCCGAAACCGTTCACGGTGAAGGAACTGGAGGAAGCGGTAAGGTCAGTCCTGAACTGACCCGCCCTCGGTGGCCATTATGGCGTATTTCAGCGCTTCCACCCTGAGCAGGGAGGGGGCATCGGGGTTCTCGAGAAGCCTTCTCAGCATTGTTCCGGCACTGTTCACCTGCCCTGTGACCATCCAGGCTATTCCGGCGGCTGCAACCGCCTCAGGTCTCGGGGTATCTGTAGCCAGGGCCTCAGCAAGGTGCTCCAGGGCACCGCGTGTATCCCCGTTCCTCCATGATATCCCGGCGAGCACCATGGCGGGGGTGGCCTTGTGCGACACAGGCTCCAGCATCAGCAGGGCTTCTTCGGTCCGGTCCTCTTCCAGGAGAAGCACGGTACGGTTCGTGTAGGGAACCGACCAGGACGGGTCCACGCTGGAAGCCCTTTCAAGAAGGGCGGCTGCTTCCGAGCTGGAACCCTCCCTTGCCGCCGTGGCCTCCCTGACCAGCCTGGCGGCCTCCATCCGGCTGGAAGCGGCTTCCTCCATCCCGGGGGCCAGTGGAAGGAATATCACGGTTCCCGGGGAAGGGAGTTCGCCGGGGGCATATCCGGCGGTGACCGACAGCGCGGATGCCGATGAAGGATCGTCCAGGATGGCCCATGCCAGGAACTCCCAGTAATCGCCGCTCTGCCATGTGTAGGGACACCTTCCGGATTCATCCCGTGAACTGACAAGGTATCTGGAGGAAACCGTGGTGGTCCTGGTGCAGGAGAGCAGAAGCAGGAGCAGCCCGGTGTAAAGGATCCTAATCCTCATGAACGCTTTCCTCCCTGTGCATCGCTTCATCCGCCTCGATACAGATCTGCCGGATCTCCTGGAAGGTTTCCGCGGCTACGGCCCTTTTCCTGAACTCCGCGGCGCCCCTGAACCCCCTGAAGTACTGAACCATGTGTCCTCTGAATATATGATACACCTGCGGCTCCCTGATCGTTTCCATCATCATCGAGAGCTGCAGGGTCATGACCCTGTGGAGTTCCCCGGGTTCAGGACGGGGATTTCCCCCTGCAAGCCCCCTGAATATCCAGGGGTTCCCCCAGGCTCCCCTTCCTATGAGAAGCCCTGAGGCTCCGGTCATCTCCTTCATGGTCAGCGCGGCCTCAACCGATGTGGAATCGCCGTTCGCTACCATTGGTATCGGCGAGGCATCCCCGATGGCTCTCATCTCTTCCAGCCTGACCTCTCCGGAGAAGAAGTCGGTCCTGTACCTTCCATGTACCGCTATCGCCGATGCGCCAGCCTCGGCTGCCATTGCCCCGATCTCCACCGGCACCGGGTTTTCCGGGTCGATACCCAGACGGATCTTCACCGTTAAGGGAAGGTCCGTGTTGGCCGCGGTGGACCTTATGACCTCCATGAGCCTGGGGATGTCGCTCAGGAGGGCGCTTCCGCTTCCGCTCTTCAGCACCCGCTTCACCGGACAGCCGGCGTTTATGTCTATGAAGCTGAAACCCAGGGGGGAGACCAGTGCGGCGGACCTTGCGAAGTCGTCGGGTTTCGCCCCGAAGAGCTGCACCCCTATGGGCTCTTCCTCCGGATGGAACACCAGCATCTTCTTTGATTTCACGCTTCTTCTGGAGAGTCCAGCGGCGGTTACCATTTCCGTTACAAGACACGTGGCGCCCAGCATGCGGCATATCCTCCTGAAGGCCGTGTCGGTAACCCCGGCCATGGGGGCCATGGTAATTCCGCTGGAATAGAAGGAGATGTCGGTCATTTCAGGGATCCACTGAGCAGGTCAGCGTGGTACGAACTCCTTACGAGGGGTCCGCTGGCCACGGAGGTAAAGCCCATGGAAAGAGCAGTCAGCCTGTAGTCCTCGAACTCCTCGGGGTCCACGTACCTGTGAACCGGGAGGTGATCCGTGGTTGGCTGGAGGTACTGCCCGATGGTAAGGATACTCACACCGTTTTCCCTGAGATCCCTCATGGACCTCTCCACATCCGCCCGTTCCTCTCCCAGACCGACCATGAGACCGCTCTTCACAGGTATGCCCGGTGCCAGTTCTCCGAACAGCCGGAGTACTTCCAGCGACTGACGATAGGAGGCCACAGGCCTCAGGGCCGGGAAGAGCCTCTCTACCGTTTCCAGGTTGTGGTTGAAAACGTCCGGAACGGCTGAGGCTACTGTCTCGAGGGCTTCCCTGGATCCTTCGAAGTCAGGGGTGAGTACCTCCACCTCCACACCGGGGATCAGCCTCTTTAGCTCGCCCACAGTGCCTGCGAAGTGACCGGCGCCCCCGTCTGGAAGGTCGTCCCTGGTCACCGAAGTGAGCACTACGTACCAAAGCCCCATTCTGGAGGCCGCCTCCGCCACCCTGGAGGGTTCCGAGGGATCCGGGGGAGGAGGGGAGGCAACATTCCTGTCTATGGCGCAGTAGGCACAGTTCCTGGTGCAAATCGAACCCAGTATGAGGAATGTGGCGGTGCCCCTCTGGTAGCAGTGTCCCCTGTTCGGGCACCTGGCCCTGTCGCAGACCGTTTCCAGGTCAAGGTCTGAAAGGACCTTCCTTACCGCTCCCGCGGAACCGTTCCCGATCGTGGGCATTTTGAGCCATTCAGGTTTTCTGCGATGATTCAAAGTACCTTCGCCTTTCCATAACGCCCTCCGTCAATCCCGGAAGGTCATCGGACGAGAACACCACGGGAACCGCCTCCAACGAAGAGGCAAATGACCTGTGGAGGGCTTCGGCCAGGGCTTCCCTGCTGAGGTCCGCTCCATACTCCCGAACAGTTCCGGCGGCTCCGTTCATCAGGGTTCTCATCCTTTCCCTCTCCTCCTCCTCCACGGGGAGATACTCCGCGGCCATGTGCTGCTGGTTGGTGAAGAGAATGGATCCGTGCTCCAGGAATACGCCGCCCCTTCGTGCTTGGGCGCTTCCCACCATCTTCCTGCCGTCTGGGGTAACTATCTCCCACCTGCCATGGGAGGTGAAGCAGGGGTTGTGCCTCCTTCCCCTGCGTGTAAGCTCCCTTTCCGTTCTGTTCAGCTCAGCCGGCACTCCGGACGCCCTCAGGGCCTCAAGGAGCATACCGGCCACCTTCCTGAGGCTTTCCGAGGTACCGCCGCTTACCATGGGATGATCCTCTCCGATCACCAGCGAGTAGGTCAGTTCGTCACCGTGCCATACCGCCCTGCCTCCGGTGGGTCTCTTCACCATGTGGTACCCGTCCTGTCGCAGACGGTTCAGATCCGCCTCCCTGCCGGGATCCTGGAACCTGCCAAGTGAAAGACAGTGGGGTTCCCATGTAAATGTCCTGAACACGGCCTCGGCGGCACCAGTACGAACCAGTTCCATGGCAGACGAATCAGCGGCCATGTTGTGGAAACCCGTCCTGGCCCAGTCGCGTATCGCAAGTGTATTCATTATCATTACCCTTTCCCGGGGAGGGGTAATATAATCCCAGCCCTGGAACCTTGACCCGCACGGTGGTGTATAAGGGATGACATGAGAAAAAATATTCTACTTCTTGCGGTTCTTGCCGCGCTGGGATTTGCAGGCGTCTACAGGGATGCCGGGCTGGGCCTTTACCCCTTCCTGAAAATGGATGTGGGGGCCAGGTCGGCGGCTCTGGGCGGAACCGGAGCCGTGAACGGCGGGGGCCTGTCGATCTTCAGCAACCCCGCACTCCTCGCAGGAGAGGGTTCCGGGGTTTCCGCCGGTCACAACCAGTGGTATGGCTCCACCACCCAGAACTTCATGGCCGCCGTGGGAAAACTTGGCGGGAACGTTACCGGATCGCTTGGGTTCCGTTCGGTCTCCACCACGGACATCGAGTTCAGGGAATCTCCCTCCTCGGATCCGGTGGATACCTTCAACGCGTACGACTTCTCCTTCAACGGAGCCGCAGCGCTTGTCGCGGGAAGGTTCAGCATAGGCATGGGGATCAAGGTCATCCACGAAAAGATCTGGCTGGAATCATCAAATGGATGGGCGGTCGATCTGGGGGTTGCCTACAGACCCGCCGGAGGGCTTCTTCTCACCGGGGCGTACCTTCATTCCGGTCCCGAGGTCTCCATGGACGACCAGAAGTACCGCATGCCCAGGTCCTGGGTCTTCGCCGGAAGGTGGAACTCGCCTGTGCCCCTGGGAACGGCCTCCCTCTCCGCACAGGTGCAGAGACCACTGGATAATGAGACCCGGGGCGGAGTCGGCCTTGAGTACAGGCCGGTCGAATGGGCGGCGCTCAGGGGAGGGTACAGGCTGAACGACGACAGCGCTGGGCTCACCGCCGGAGCCGGCCTGGAAGCCTCCGGCTGGACCCTGGACTACGCCTTCGTCCCCGGACGCTATTCCCTGGGAACGGCACACAGGTTCACCCTGTCCAGATCCCTCTGATCCATGAGGATACTCCTGGTCAACGACGACGGCTTCCATGAACCAGGCCTGCGGGCCCTCGAGGAGGCCCTTTCACACCATGACACGGTTACCGTCGCTCCCCATCTCCATCACAGCGGCGCCGGTATGTCCCTTAACCTCTACAGCCCTCTAATTCTGCACCGTCATGGTCCCGGCAGGTTCTCTGTGGAGGGCACTCCCGTTGACTGCGTGAAGCTTGCCCTCTTCGAGCTGCTGGTCGACTCTCCACCCGAGCTGGTCATCTCCGGTATTAACCCCGGAGCTAATCTGGCGAACAACACCTGGTACTCGGGAACGGTGGCAGCGGCCACCGAAGCGGCTTTCTGGCACTTTCCATCGATCGCTGTCAGCCAGGAATACTCCGGTCTTCCGGACTTCTCACGGTCCGCCGATGTGATCAGGAAGCTGGTGGACGACGGCGTGTACCTCCATATGGAGAAGGGCACCTTCCTGAACGTCAACATCCCCTCTCTGGGGCCTTCGGGCTACAGGTTCACCAGGGTCGGCAGTTTCGCCAGGGAGATCCCGTTCAAAAGGGGTGCCGTGGACGGCACCTACAGCTACGGCCCCTATGAGATACAGCCGGTAAGGGAGCACGACGGAACCGATGTCCACGCTGTGGCCGAAGGATTCGTAAGCATATCGCACCTGTCGGTGACACGGCACTCGCCCGGGGAGTCCAGTGAGATAGCTTCATGGTGTTCCAGGCAGTCCTTCTAGCCCTGACCACAGCCCTTCCCGACGCCGTTTACCTCAGCCATGAAGCAACTGTAGTACTCAACGCCGACGGTACTTACACCGAGGTAACCTCCATCGAAGCGGTTCCACTGAACGGAAGGGGCGTAGGCAGGTTCTCCTCCATGAGCATATCCTTCAGGGAGGGCATGGAGACCATCGAAGTAACGGAAGCCCGGGTGGAGCACTGGCGCGGAGGAAGGGGCTCAGCCGAAGGAGAGCTGTCACTGGGACCACATCCGATCCTCTCGGCCACCAGCAGAATGGAATCCACCCTCAGGGAGGCAGTGGTCACCATGCCGGGCCTGGAGGTGGGCGACACCGTTTACCTCACCGTGGAGAGAAGGATAGAGGAGCTTCCCCTCTCCCCGGTGTATTGCTACACCTTCACCCCTCTCTCCAGGGACAGCGTTGCGAACGCCCGTTTCAGTGTGGTCAACCTTTCCGGCGAACCTCTCTACTCAACCCATTCAGGGGCTTCCTTCGCCTTTTCCGGATGCTCTCCACTTCCGGGGCATCCCCTGGCCGCCTATGAGGATACCAGGATAACCATCGCCACTGGATCTCCCGAGAGGCTGTCCATGGATGCCTCCGCAGTCCTGGAACTTCCCGAACACGGCGACTGCCCAGCCCTTCAGGACATCGTGGAAACCACCGGGGGAGATCCGTTCCTGCTCAGGAGCTGGGTCGCGGACAACATCAGTTACATTGGAGCCGACGCAGGCGTATGGCCCGGATGGTCACCCAGGAGTCCAGGGGAAACCCTGGAGGACGGCGCCGGAGTCTGCAGGGACAGATCCCTGCTGCTGGCGTGGCTCCTGAGAAAGGCGGGATATGAGGCCTACCCGGCCCTGGCCACCACCAGGGGCGCTGCGCCTCCCCTGGTGGACGCCAGGTACTTCGACCATATGATCACGGTGTACAGGGCCTCCCCCGGGGACGAATGGATACCCCTCGATCCGACCCCGGCGGGGCTCCCCGCTGGAACTGGATACAGCTTCGGTCTCAGGGGGTGCTCGTACCTGCCACTGGTTCCCTGGGGAGAGGGGCTTCAGACCATACCCGACCCCCGGAATGAGGACTCCCTGGTGATGACCCTGCAGGGCGATCTTGACATGGAGGAGGGTCTGGTCCGTGGCACCCTTTCCGCCTGCTGCCGAGGTGTGCCCCTGGAGCTCACGGCTAAACTCTTTACAAGGTCCAATCCCGCCCAGCTGGAAGAGATGTTCAGGAGATTCTTCGGGGCTGTCTCATGCGATTCCGTTCACATGGAAGGCAGCACCGTTTTCCTGAATGGAAGCTGGAACGCGCCCTCAGAAGACGGATACCTTCTTCTCCCGGGTCTTCGCGACATATCCCACACCGGGACCAGGCTGGCCTCCATGCTCCTCCCGGCCCCTCCCGACTCCTTCAGGCTGGACGCTCCGGCGGCGGAGGTTCTTAGTCTCGACCTTGCCGTTCCCTTTCAGGCGGCTTCGGTGCCTGTTCCCCTGGATTCCGCCGGTTACTCATGCCGGGTCGATCTTGAGCAGGGAAGACTGCTCATGCGGGAAACCGCCGAGGTAACGAACTACGCTGAAGGCGTAACGGGTACGCTTCTCCTGCGGTCCGGAACAGGTGGAAGGACGGTGATCCCGCAGTGAATGCCGCCGTCCTCCTTGCTTTGGGCCTGCTCATGGTCCCCTCCAGGTACCTCTCGGTTGAGGTCGACATCGACTGGGAACCGGGCAGGAGGGTGACCACCGTGGCCTATACCGCCGTAGCCGGGGACGACGGCAGGTTCATGAGGGTATCCCGGGATTTCGATCCTGATTACATGGAGGTGGAGCTGATCCGTGGAGAATACGGATTTCCCGGTTCCACCCGGGAGGTGCCAGGCTGGGCGGTGGACAGCCTCACAGGTTCCCCTGGATGGCCCAGGGCCCTGGTGGCGGCGTTTCCGGGACTGAGACCGGGAATGACCATGAACTGGACCTTCAGGGTGACCGATACCGGCCCTTTCTCATCCCAGGGGCTTTTCTACACCTACATAGCCGGGGAGGAACCCGACACGATCATAGTGAGATGCCGTGAGTATGACGGGCTTTCATGGCATGCGGCGGGATTCACCCAAAGGGAAGACGGCGATCAGGTGGTGTTCATTTCCGCGGGGGAGGACTTCAGGGAACTCTGGCTCTCCACCGCCTCCGACTGGGCTGAGGTGGACTCCATCCTCATGAACTCCTCCCGGGAGGCCTCCGCGGTGGTGCCACCCGACCTCAGGGAAGCGTCAATCGAGGCCGGAGCCGCAGGAGCCCTTCCCAGGATGAGGATCTCCAGGGGAAGGGTGCTGATAACCGAATCCATGCAGCTCCAGGGCTTTCCAGGTGGTGATGCCGGTTTCCAGGTCAGGTCCATACAGGAGATACTGGACACAAGAAGGGCCACTCCCATTGAGGCGGCCACTCTCCTTACGGCCATGTGCCGGGTAATGGGCATGGAGGCCTCGGTGGTTCCCTCCACCGACATACACCCTCCCATACCAACCCCCCTGGGTTTTCACAGGGCCTTCGTTCTCGTTGACGGCCTACTCGAGGAACCCTCCGAGTACCTGTCCCCGGTGGGCTGGGTGGACACGGAGGATACCCTCTGGCTCCTCCTTCCAGGGGGCACCCTGGCAGAACTTCCCCCGGAGACCTCACAGGAGATCTGCAGGGAGGACTGGACCGTTTCCCCTGATGAGGGAAGGTTCAGTCTGCTGGTAACTGCTTCAGG
>DAINQE010000053.1:11109-14922 GCA_036743055.1 Candidatus Sabulitectum sp.
ACTGGACCGTTTCCCCTGATGAGGGAAGGTTCAGTCTGCTGGTAACTGCTTCAGGAGGCTACGACAGGGAACTGAGAAGAAGGCTCGCCGGTCTCGATGACGAGGAGATGCTCCTGAGGGTTGCGGAATGGCTGAGGGCTTCCGGGGTGCATTTCTTTCCGGATACGCTGATCGTTTCCGACTTCTACGACCTCACCGAGACCGCGTCGATGGAGGTTTCGGGATTCATCGCAAGATTCCCCGGCCCGTGGGCGGAAAGGACGCCATCGCTGCTCTGGAACAGGGACGGCGTGGTGAACAGGACCTGCAACGGCTCCGTCCCGGCTGGAAGGCTGATCATCCGATGAAAAGATCCATTGCGGTGTTCCTGGTGCTGCTCGCAGGGGGGATACTGCTGAGGGTCGCGGCGATGAGGGACCTGAACTGGTTCATGGGCAGCGAGCTGCATGTGGACGAGATAACCTACACATCAGGAGACGCACCTCCCTGGGAGAGGCCTCCGGCCACCTACCTTGCGGCTTCCATCTCAGATGATGTCCCAACCCTGCGCACCGTCTTCAGCTTTTTCTCCCTGGTACCTGCTCTGGCCCTTTTCATATTCACCAGGAAAACCCCTGGGAACTCGCTGTGGGCCGGTCTGCTGGCGGTGGAACCCACCCTGGCCTTCTCTGGTCTGCAGATTCTCCCCTCGGCCCCGGCGGCGGCCTTCCTGGCTCTGGCCCTCTGCGCAATGTCCAGACCGGTCCTCACAGGCTGGCTCGTCGGCATAGCAGCCCTTTTCCGGGGAGAGCTCCTTCTGCTCCTTCCGCTGTCCGTCCCATTCATAAGACCGGTGAGGAAATGGACACTGTTCGCCTGCGGCCTGATATCGGCGGTGATTCCCGTGATGACCGTGAACGCCCTCTCAGGAGGGCCATTCGCCACGGCTGAGAACGGCCCGATCAACCTCTGGCTGGGCACATCCTGGGAACTCCTGGCCACGCCTCCAGGGCTTGAGTACGAGGAGCTTGCCGGGGAGTCGGACTACACCGGAAAGGCCATGGGCGGCATTGCATCCTCGCCTCTCCGGTGGATGGCAATGGGAGCGGTGAAGACCGCTGCCTTCCTTTCAGTGCCAGGTCCCGGAAGGAACATCGAGACTCCGGTCCTCCTTGGATCAACACCCCTTGTCTGGTTACTTCCTGTAACCGCCGCCGTGCTTGCCCTGGCCCTTGCGGGATGGAAGAGGGATCTGCCGTCCGCCTTCCTTACAGCGGGTATGGTATCGGCTTTCATCTTCTTCCCATCCGTAAGGCACAGGGCGGTCTACATTCCGGCGGCGTTCTTCATGGCCCGCAGCCTGAGGTGGAAAGCGGCCATTCCCGCGGCTGCGGGGATCATCGCCCTTTCCCTTTTCCTGCATTATCCCGGGGGGGTCCGGCAGGGCCTGACCGAGCTGCAGCACGGGGAGAACCTCCTGGTGAGGGGGGACTACGCCGGGGCTATGGAGTACCTGGAGCTGGCAGAGGCCCGGGGGTACGAAGGAGCTGACCTGCATTCGATCCGTGGAGCCTGTATCGCGTCTTCCGGAGGCGACTTCCAGGCGGCAGCCAGGGAGTTTTCCAGGGCTCTGGAGATGGCGCCTGAATCACCCACCGCATGGAAGAACATGGCCGCTCTGCTGTGGAACTACGGCATGGCTGAGGAGGCCAGGTACGCCGCGGAAAAGGCTGTATCCCTGAACCCGGCCCTGAGGTCCGAGCTGGCGCCTTTACTCTAGAGGTCGCGCTTCCGGAAGATCCTGTAGCCCAGGAAGAAGATCGCCGCCGCCCACACACCGGGGTAGAGGACCTCCCAGAAGGGAAGATCGCCTCCGATACCCAGCATCGCCAGGGCCTCGTCGATCATCGACGCCTCCGGGAGAAGGCCCATCTGAACGGACCTGAAACCCCTCTCGAAGGGAAGGACGAAGGTTACCACCCTGGCCACGGTGTAGAAAGTGGATTCATGCAGCTCGGGGATGTTCTTCCCCAGCTCCACCATGTTGCCCATGCCGATGGCGAAACCCTCAAGAACGAAGGTTACCAGCATGGCGGGGATCTTGCCCATCACCAGCGATCCGAAGATCACGAAGGCCCAGGTGGCGGAGAGCCATATGGGCATGCTCACCACGGAAAGTGGTATGCTGGAAGGGGTGAACGGAGCGTAGAACGATGTTATGACAGCCGTGAGACCGAAGAGTATGTAACCGAACACCACCGAGACCATCAGCGGAGCCAGTGTGGTGGCTGCGTACACCCTGAACCTGGACTGGGGCAGCGCGGCCCAGATGGACATCCTTCCGGCATCCATCTCATCGGGAAGTATGCTTGCGCCTAGTACTATCGTAAGGCCCCAGACCATCACCGAGAGCATGGAGCCGGCTATTGTAAGGGCTGCGTAGGCCAGGTCGGCGTCGCTGGCCGGTATTCCGCTGTCCACCGTGAGCGACCTGGGATCGGCGGCGGCGATCCCCTTCCAGAATAGGAACAGATAAACCGCGGACAGTATGCCCACGATGAGTATGAGCTTCCGTCTCGTCATGTGCTCAAGGGCGTTAAGAAACATTGCCGCCCCCTTCCATGATCCTCATGAATATGTCCTCCAGGGACTCCCTCTGAAGCCTGATCCCGGTGAACTCAACCCCGCTTGCGGCAACCCGCCCGGTAAGCCCGGGAAAGCCTGATTCGCTTGGAAGGGGCACCGCCAGTGTGTTGCCGCTGACGATTCCCGCACCCAGCGCATCCTTCATCGCTTCGGGAGCTGGAGTATCCACAACCGCATTGCCCTGGAAGCGGGAGAGGCTCTCGAGCCTGTCGTGGGCCACTAATCTGCCGTCGTGGACGAAGGCGGCCCAGTTGCAGACCTTCTCCACCTCGCCCAGCAGGTGGCTGTTGAGAACCACTGTGGAACCCGTTCCTGCCAGTTCCGCCACGGTGCTTCTTACCAGCATCCGCCCGGCGGGGTCCAGGCCTGAGGAGGGCTCGTCCAGAAATACTACTCCCGGATTCCCGCATGTCATCAGGGCTACGGCTATCCTCTGGCGCTGCCCCTTGGACATCTTACCAAGTTTCCTGTTGAGCAGGTCTCCGCACTGAAGCGAACGGGCCCGGTGGATGAAATCCATCTCCCGGCCCTCGCTTCGGACCCTCTCGAACTGCCTGTACATCTGAAGGGGCGTAGCCCAGTCCGGGAAGGATATCCTTTCAGGAAGGTACCTGACCCCGATCCTTGACCTCGGGTCAGAGGGGGCGAGCCCGTTGAGGGTTATTGAACCCTCCTCCGGTATGGTGAGCCCCAGCACCGCCCTCATCAGCGTTGTCTTGCCGGCTCCATTGGCTCCGAGAATAGCCAGGGACCTTCCCCTGGCGACTTCGATGGTGAAACCCGCCCTGAGGGCGGTGGTCCTTCCGAACCTCTTCGCAACGCTGCTTACGGTTATCGCACTGTCGGTCATGGCCTATATTACCCCCTGTCACTTCTACTGGAGGAATATTTGTCAACCAGGGTTAAGACCGCAAGGCTGATCTTCTTTCTCCTTGCCGGAGCTATACTTACATATTTTCTTCTTTCCAGTTCAGGTTCAGGTTCCCCTGAAACCAGCGTCAGGAACATCATGTCTGCGGTGAAGGGTTCCGACCCGGCATGGCTTGTGGCCGGATTCCTTTTCTTCATACTCTCCCAGGCGGTAAGGGCCTGGAGATGGCAGCTGATCTCCCATGGTCACAGCATCCCCTTTTCCGAAGCCCTCACGGTTACTGCGATACACGTGGGCCTTGGGCACCTGCTTCCCGT
>DAINQE010000054.1:0-14318 GCA_036743055.1 Candidatus Sabulitectum sp.
AAAAGGTCAAGCCCCTTCAGGAAACCCCGGAATACCCTCCCGGAGTGCAGGTCAGTACTGGAAAAAAACAGGCACTTATCCAGTGCGAGCCCCAATTCTAAGGACCGCCGGAACAACTGTCAAGCACTAATGCGAAAGTGATTATTCAGCAGAGGGATAGACCTGGGAAGGCCGGGTATCGGTTTTCTCGCCGAGTCTGTCCATTACCTGTTCAATGGACATCTCCATGGGTGTGTCATGGGTTGCCTGCCAGGCAAGCATCACCGAGTTAAGGGCCACGGAGACGATGATCCCGGTGAGTATCACGCCGATGAATCCTGAAAGAACGGAAAGGAACCTTCCCCTGGAAGTGGATGGAACGGTTCGCCCGTAGCCTATGGTAAGGGCGGTTATCAGTGTGAAGTAGAGAGAGCCGGAGTAAGTCTTCCACTTCTCCGCCCTGCGGGTGGCCCTGGCAATGAGCATGAGAAGACCGAAGAGGAGAATGATCACCGGACTCACCATGAAGAGACCCGTTACGAAAAGCTCCAGGAACCTCAGAGTGAACACAAAGGGAAGAAAGCTAATGGAACCCACGTCAGTAGGGTTTGTCTGGTCTCGATCCCGGACCGTCGGGATCGGTCTCCAGCCAGTAGCTCTCCCTGCCGGGATCGAAGCCCCTGGCCAGGGGATCCCTGCGGAAAAGCCTCATGAGCAGCCCGGTGGGGGTTACCGCCAGGAAGAACACGATGGTGAGCAGAACATTGGTCATCACGAATCCCAGTGCTCCGGCAAATATCATCCAGACCCTCTCCACAGGGGCGAGAACAGAAGGGGCAAGCAGGGCGGTCCCGATGAAGGCGGCTGAAAGGCCCCCTGTGTACATCCACCCTCCTCTACCCTTCAGGAAAAGGAGCACGGTTACTGCCAGAAGGGCACCAGCCATCACCAGTCCGTACCTTCTGAGTTCTCCTGGTGTTTTATGTTCCCGGTCAGTCAAGCTCATAGATGTGTCTCCAGTCAACGTCTTCCTCGAGTTCCGGCTGGTCCTCCTTCATCAGAAGGAAGTTTCCCATGGCAAGGGCGTCCATCTCGGTGCGCATAAAGCACAGGTAGGCGTCCTCCGGGGTACACACGATGGGCTCCCCCCGCACGTTGAAGCTGGTGTTTATCACCACCCCGTACCCGGTAAGGTCCCGGAATGCCCTTAGAAGTTTCTGGTAAAGCCGGTTGTAAACCCCGTCCACCGTCTGTACCCTGGCGGAGTAATCCACATGGGTAACAGCTGGGATGTCCGACCTGGGTATGTTCAGTTTCTCTATTCCGAAAAGACCGTTCTGCTCCTCGGTCATGGGAGTACGGCGTTCCTCACGGACAGGAGCCACAAGAAGCATGTAGGGGCTGGGCTCTTCCAGTTCGAAGTAATCCGGGCAGTTCTCCAGGAGCACCGACGGGGCAAAGGGACGGAAGGATTCCCTGTTCTTAATCTTCAGGTTCATCACCGACTGCATTTTCGGAGACCTTGCGTCGCCTATTATGGAACGGGAACCAAGGGCACGGGGGCCGAACTCCATCCTCCCCTGGAACCATCCCAGGACACTTCCAGAGTCTATCAGCTCAGCGGCCTTCCTCACCAGGGAATCCTCGTCCATCTTCGTGTGGGGTATTCCCCGCTCGGTAAGGAATCTCTCTACCCTGCCGTCCTTCCAGGCGGGCCCCAGATAGGAGCCTTTCTGGGAATCGCCGTTAATGTCGGGCTTCCGTTCCCCGTTCATCACCTGGTGCCAGGCGAAAAGTGCCGACCCAAGGGCTCCCCCGGCGTCTCCGGCGGCGGGCTGTATCCATATCCGGTCGAATATGCCCTCCCGGAGTATCTTACCGTTGGCCACGCAGTTCAGGGCAACACCCCCGGCAAGGGACAGGTCCTTCTCTCCGGTTTCTTTCCTCACATGCCTGGCCGTCCTGAGGATTATCTCCTCGGTTACCTCCTGGACCGAGGCGGCCAGGTCCATTTCCCTTGAAGTAAGGTCCGATTCGGGCTTCCTGGGGGGGCCGCCGAACAGGCGGTGGAACTTCCCTGAAGTCATGGTAAGTCCTTGGCAGTATTTGAAATAGTCCATATTCAGCCTGAAACTGCCGTCTTCCTTCAGGTCCACAAGGTTGTCCAGTATGGTCTGAACGTAGACCGGCCTGCCATAGGGCGCCAGCCCCATGACCTTATACTCCCCGGAATTGACGCGGAAACCCGTGTAGTAAGTGAAAGCAGTGTAAAGGAGACCGAGGCTGTGGGGAAAGTGCAGCTCCCTTTCGAGTTTGATCCTGTTCCCTGTGCCAACTCCCCATGAAGAGGTGGACCACTCCCCCACTCCGTCCATGGTGATTATGGCGGACCTCTGGAAGGGCCCCGGGAAGAAAGCCGCCGCCGCATGGGACTGGTGGTGTTCGGGGAAGATCATCTGTCCCTCCCAGCCTCCCATGTGCTTCCGTATCCTGTCCCCGGTCCAGAGCTTCTCCTTGAGCCACAGGGGCATGGCCTTGAGGAACGAGGGCAGGCCGGAGGGGGCGTAGGAAAGGTAGGTCTCGAGAAGCCTTTCGAATTTCAGGAACGGTTTGTCGTAAAAGGCAATGCAGTCTATCTGATCCGGGGTGAGGCCACCCTCACGCAGACAGTACTCGATGGCCGAGGAAGGGAAGCGGTGATCGTGTTTCTTCCTTGTGAAGCGTTCCTCCTGAGCAGCGGCAATTATCTCCCCATCGACCACCAGGCATGCGGCGGAATCGTGGTAGAATGCGGATATACCAAGAATGGATGAAGCTATGGGGAACCTCCTTCTGAAGAAACGATTACGGGTAAAGATAACTCATGCGAGGGGAATCTTCAACGGCTTTCAGTTCCCCAGAACCCTCTGAAGCGTCTTCAGCAGACCGCCGATACGGAATGGCTTCTCAAGACAGTCCTGAAAACCGTGCTCCGAATAGTTCGCCATTACCGCGTTGTTGGAATAGCCGCTGGCGACAATCAGCCTTGCGTCGGGATCCAGCCCGAGGATCCTGCGGGCTGTGTCAACTCCGCCCATGCCCCCGGGAACGGTAACATCCGTTATCACCGCGTCATAACTTCTTCCTTCAAGGAAAGCGGTGCGGTACATCTCCACGGCGATACTTCCCTCCCTGGCGGTGTCAACCTGATATCCGTGGTGCAGCAGGATCTCCGATACAACCCTGCGAACGCTCTCTTCATCATCCATTACAAGGATCCTGCCCATGGCTGGGGAATCGGGAGCAGATCCTCCAGCGCCCTCTTCGAGCCTCTTCCCAAGCGCCGGCAGGTGAATCAGGAAACAGGCACCGGAACGTGCCCTGGAATCCAGCGTTATGCTTCCGGCGTGATTACTGAGAATGGAATGAACGGTGGCCAGACCCAGGCCCGATCCGGACTGCCTGGTGGAGAAGCATGGGTCGAAGATCTTGTCCCTGATGTCATCGGGTACTCCGGGACCGTCGTCCCTGACCAGGAGCTTCAGGTAAAAACCGGGCTTAAGGGCATAGGGATTGCAGTCTTCCAGAATCAGGTTCTCACCGCTAATCCTTATCCTGCAGCCCTCCGGGCTTGACTGAACGGCGTTGAGCACCAGGTTGTTCACCACCTGGCCTATCTGGCTCTCGTCCGCCTCAACCGCCCAGAGATCCCCTGGAAGGTCAATATCGAGAACTGCCCGGGAGCCGGATATGGCGAAGGAGGCCGTCTCCCGGATGACTTTTCTCAGGTCGCACTTCTTCCTCACAGGTTTTCCACCCCTGGAGAAGGTCAGCAACTGCCTGGTGAGTTCACTTGCCCTGATGGAAGCCCTTTCCGCCTCCTCCAGCTTCTCGGTCACCTTTTCATCTCCCCCGGAGTAAAGCCTTGCAAGGGAGATGTTGCCCAGGATGGCCGACAGGATATTGTTGAAGTCATGCGCTATTCCCCCGGCAAGTATCCCTATGGACTCGAGCTTCTGGTTCTTGAGCATCTCACGCTCCAGAGCCTTAGCCGAGGTTATGTCCCTGATCACCCCGTCGATTACCGCCAGATCACCGTCATCACCGGTGGTGGCCGTTGCGGAGATGGAGGCCCAGAAAGGCCTTCCCTTTCCAGTGACCAGCTGCACTTCGTATCCCTGAACCATTCCGGTTGTGGCCATCCTGTCAAGGAAGACCTCCCGGTCTCCCGCGTTGAGGTAGCGCTGGGAAACCGGTATCGAGAAAAGCTCCTGCAGTGATCCCTCCTCGAACATCTCAACCATTGCCCGGTTGGCGGAGATGCAATTGCCGTGTCTGTCGGTGGTATATGCAGCCACAGGAAGGTTCTCCACCAGTTTCCTGTACTTCAGGAGGCTTCTCTTCAGATTCCTCTCTATCTCCTCGGCCTTTACCAGTTCCGTTATGTCCTCGGTGAGTATCACAACGAACCTGTTGATGCCCTTTTCATCAGGGATGCCGTAGAACCGCTGGCGGATCCACTTGCCTAGCCTGACGGAGTGGATGGGATCCAGTTCCAGCTCACCGCCGTTCTCATAAATGCTCTTAACCCTCTCCATGTCCCGGCCCAGGTAACTGTCCCTGGAATCCATACGGAGACTGTCGCGCCTGGCGGAAAGGGCCTCTTCCACCGCCTGGGAGGTCATCTCCCAGATACCGACCCAGGACCGGTTGCAGAGGACCAGATTACCGTTCCTGTCCCTTACGGAAATGCCTATGGGAGATCGGTCCACTATTGAGCCGTATATCTTCTCGAGGGACTGGCCATGGCCATCAGCGATTTCCCTGCCGGACAGTTCTCCCGCCGGTGCGACGTCCGCAGATCCCATGTTATGCAAAGCTCCTTCCATGGCAGATTGCACTTGCTTCAATAATAACCTCTCTCACCCGTGGGTGTTATGATACCCTGAAACAACTCATACCATCAGCAGTACGGAGGTATTCCAGTGACAGCCGTTCCCGTGATCCTCTCCCTGATAGTCTACATTCCCTTCAACTCATTCCTTCCTTATGACGGCGAACAGGCGGGAAAAGGCACCGCCGCCATATCCGTGGGCTGCGTGACCGCAGGCAACACCGCCCTGGACGCAAGCGGGAACATGCAGATCATCTTCTCCGTGATCGATGAGACAGGCACCGTTCTCTGGTACGATTCTCTATACCGGGGAAACAGCAGCGAAATACTGGGAGTGAGTGAAACCGGGTCAGGTCCGGTCCTCACCGGCTCCTCCTCGAATCCCTCCACTTCCGAGGACGCCCTCGCCCTGGCAATGGACGGGCAGATGCAGCCAGTATGGACGTTTTCCCTTGATCTGCCCCTTCAGGAGAGGTTCACCTCCGCCGCTGGATCAGAGGGCATCACTCTCTGCGCCGGGAGCACCAACAGCATCGGTGCCGGGGGCAACGATGTGCTCATGGTGGCGGTGGACCAGAACGGCGGCGAACTCTGGAGAAAGACCTACGGCACCACAGGCGAAGAAGCTGTCTACCATGTATCTCTTTGCTCCGATGGCGGTTATGTGATGGCCTGCCAGGCGATGGACTGGGGAGCCGGGAACGGAGATTACTGGATAATAAGGACCGATTCGTCAGGGGACACTCTCTGGACAGGCACCTATGGTGGACCCGAGTTCGACTACCCCTGGAGGGTCATTCAGAGCGGCGATGATTTCTTTGTTGCCGGCAACACCCTCTCATTCGGCCAGGGAAGTTATGACTGGTGGATACTGAAGCTCGATGCCGACGGCAATGTCCTCTGGGAGAGGATCTGGGGAGAAGAGAACACCGACACCTGCATGGCCCTGGCGGAAACCCCCTGGGGAATACTCGTGGGGGGAGCTTCTGAACAGGGTTTGAACAACATCCTGGCCACTGCGGTACTGCTGGACGATTCAGGAGAGGTGGCCGCGGAATGGTTCTTTCAGCCGGGGATGATAAGGTCGCTGTCCATCACCGGAGACGGACACTGTCTCATTGGAGGAACGGTATTCTCGCCTGACGGCAATCTGTGGGCGATGTGCGTCGATTCAAACGGCTATGCCCCTGAACTGGGCATTGAGCCGGAAGCTGATCATGGCCCTATGATCCATCTCTACTCCAACCCGGCGAGGGAGTATCTGCGGATCAACCTGGCTGGAGGATCTGGTCAGGTAACGGTGAGGGACTTAACCGGCAGGACCGTTCTGGAAACAGAAATGGAGAACGGCGAGGCTTCACTGCTGATCGGTGAGCTTCCTCCAGGGGTCTATTCTGTTTCAGCGGGTGGAGACACGAAGACCGCCAGTTTCACAGTTCTGGATTAGATCCCGCCATTTCCATGGCATACTCCATCACCGGATCCACCCCGGCGGCGAAATCGCCGGGGGTCGCCTCGATATAAATGTCCGGAGGGAAACCGTTTCCCTCAACATAATCCTTGTCGTAGGTTAGCAGCGTGGAAACGGCGGAGGATGCCATCCAGCCGTTTTCCATGCCAAGGGGTATGAAGTCTCCTGTTTCCGTTATGCTGCCTCCGGTGGTGTCCCCAAGTACCACGACATGCGGAAAATTCTCCATGTTCACCACCATGTCCTCGGCAGCCTGTAAGCACCCGCCCCCTGCAAGAAGATATACGGTGCCGTTATACTGTACCGGGCCTTCGGGAACTATCCACGGATGCCAGTCATGGAACTGGTCGTAGACCAGACCGGACCTAACCCGGTACCAGCCACAGACCCGGGCTTTATCTATGAATCTGGCCATGACGGTCCGGTCGAAGTTGTGGAACAATCCGTCACGCTCATCACAGGAAGGATTCATCCTCACATCGAGGATCACCGCGGGAACATCGAGCTCCACACATCTGGAAACGAAGCTGTCAAGCGCCGCCACCGCCAGAGTATCCTGCCCGGTGGGAAGGGTATCGAAGAACGCGTAGGGAAGCACCTCAGGGTCGCACCAGCCGAACCCCTGGGCATAGCCCTGGAATCCGTTGGGTTCCAGGTAGTTTTCCATAAGGACATCGGTGTCCACATTGAACTGGTATTGCTTTTCGAAGGTCCTGATGGTGTCCTGCAGCTCAGGCGAGACAAGGATCAGAGCCGGGTCCTGAAGTTCACCCAGCATCCCGGCGATGACCTCCCTGAGATCTTCATCGTTATCGCAATCCACCGCCATTGGATAGTACTCTTCGCATACTTCCATCCATTCGATGCCCTTCACAACGAAAAGGGGATAGCTGCCTTCATAGGAGTCCCAGACCATGGCGAAACCCGAGAGATCAAGTTCCGGTTGAGGGGACACTCCCTGGGGATCGTGAAGGCATCCCGTGAAGAGCAGAATGGAGAGCAGCACAGAGGCGGAGGTAAGGCCGGCCGTTCTGCGTAAAGGCTCAGTAGGAAAGAACATATATGTCACCTCCGCCGGACACCTGCATGTCAAGCGGGTATCCTGGAATGTCTGAAGAAAAGAGTATCTCTCCGCTGCCAACATAGAAATACTTCCATAACCTGCAAGTCAGATCTCCCAGATAGGTCAGCGCAAAGGTGTGCTGACCGTCTCCCGCGTCCCCTGCCCGGTGAAGGCTTCCTTCGATTTGCACGAACTTCCTGAACGATGGTTCCGGAGGAATCGTGTCATAGGCGAAGGGATACAGCACGCCCAGACGGCTGTCCATCACCGCGGTGAGCTGGAGGGTGTTCACTATGGCGTCCAGGGTCGAGAATGAACCCATGGCATCGGTGAGGAATGTTCTAACCAGCCCTCCTGATCCGGAGTTCCAGACCCGGTACACGAGGCTGGAGGTGCCCACCATAATGGAATCCGAACTCCATATTGGTTCGATGCACTGGATGATCTCCGTTTCCAGGAATGCCTTCTGACCGGCAAGGCTGTTGTCGGAAAGCTTGACCTGGAAAATGGTATTGGAAGATGCGTCGGCTATCCAGAGGTAGCCGTGAAAACCGTTTGAGACCGCCAGATCGAAGGGCGAAGAGCAGACCGAGAACTCATCGATCACCTGACAGTCCGGCAGGCTGAGTTCCAGGATCATCCCTGTGGTGCCTGCCAGGTAAGCCGTTCCCTCGGACGGGCTGTGAACCATTGCGCTGTAGCCGGAAGCTGAAGGGGCTCCCACCACATGCTCCCCCAGAAGCTCCCGTGTCTGTGAATCGAATGCGTACACCACTCCCTCGGTGGAGGCCACGAAGACCATGCCGGGGGTTATCATCATGCTCCTGGGTGAGGTCATCTCAGGGTAGGAAGCTATCAGTGAAAGGTCGGAAGGGGAATACACCCTCAGGGACGACTGCCAGTTAAGGTCGTACTCGGTTACGCCGGCGCATGAGAGCAGTACAAGGGCGGCAGCAAAGGCGCGCAGGATGCGCGTACTACCTGCAGGAGAGTACATAAACCTCGCCTCCTTCAGAAACGGACAGGTCCAGTGGATTGCCCGGGATCTCCACCTGGGCCTCGAGCCCGTACTCATCCCCCGGTCTGTAAACGCTCAGGAGGCTCTCCCCGGATCCGTATGAAGAGAGGATGTAAACGAGTTCATCGTGTGTCCCCGTTTCCATCATGAATATGCTTCCCTGAATCTGCACGGCATGGGTGAAGATATCAAAAGGTCCCACACCAGGGCTGTCGTGATATACATGCATCTCCCCCACCATGGTGTTCTGGTACATCCGGAGCACGGTTACGAATCCAGAGTCGGCGGGATTCGGTGCAATTGCCTGGCAGGCATATTGAAAACCGTCCAGAATAGTGCTCCTGAGCCCACCCGCCTCGGTAACCTCCAGCCTGAAATAGCCCTCCGAGGTTCCAAGAAGAATGGAATCCTCCCTTGCGCAGGATCCCAGGGAAGAGATCACGCAGTAAGACGGTACATTCAGGATATTGCAGACCCCATTGGTAACGGGATGAACCTGTATGACCTGATTTAGAGAGCTTTCAACGACCCACAGAAAACCTGGTTCACCCGGTGAGATCTCCAGCATGGCCGGGAAGGGTGAAACGCTGAACTCGTCCAGGATCGAGCAGTCCACCGGGGAAAGCTCCAGGATCATCCCAAGTGCGCCTATCATGTAGATGCTTCCCTCCACAGGACTGTACTCCATGTCCAGATACCCGGTGGTGGAGGGCTGCCCCACCTGAACCTCCTCCAGAAGGTTGTGAGAGTCCTCGTTGTAGCATCTTACGAATCCGTCGGTGCCACCGATGTATATCCTCTTGTTCCTTACAAGAATGCATCTTGAGTCCTGATCCGTCTCCAGGGTTACCAGGGGGATCAGCGATGCCCCTGAAAACACCCTCATCTCGGCATCATAGAGCATCTCATGCTCGGTTACGCCGCTGCAGCCTGCCAGGAACAGGAAGACAGGCAACAGTGAAGAAATGGCGGCCCTTACCAAGAGAACACCGCCGACAGGAGATAGTGCCTTGCAGGGGACCAGGCCCTTGGGTTACCCATCTCCCCTGTGGGGTCTCCGCTGGAGTGAAAGAGGCTCGTGTCGTAGATATGAATGATGTTCCTCCTGTTGAACAGGTTGAAAACACCGAACATCACCTTCAGTTCGCTCCCTGCCAAGTCGAAACCCCTGGAGACGCTCAGATCCGTCTGCATGGAAAAGGGTCTTCTTTCGGTGTTGGTCTCGACCAGCTGCGATTCAGCGGGGGGCAGGGTATATGGCATCCCGCTTCCGTACTTCCACGAGAGAGACAGTGAAGCGTTCTCAAAAGGATGTATCCCCGCAAGCTCAGGGCCGTCGGACTGGAAGGAGCTGATCTCCACCGAAAGCCCCGCCTGGTGTGTCTGATCCCAGTCCAGATAGTTGTCTTCCCTTGAAGGATACACCACTCCGAACTGAGCATAGTTGTAACGGGACAGCATGGAGGAATACCTGCCCTTTGCGATGGACAGGGTGTAGAACGCCTGCCCCGAGATATGACCACCGGACATCCTGGTCAGGGATGTTTCCAGGCCACGCACATTTCCGTGGCTGTCGTCGTTGGTGAACACATAGAACTGGCCTTCGCTGTGGTTATCGGTGCTCACAAGGCCGGTGATGTCCTTGTTGTAGAAGGAGAGGGCGGCATCGGTGTACCTGTCCAGCTCCTGCCTGATGCCCACCTCGAACAGTGTGGTGAGCTCCGGGTCCAGGGCTGGATTACCCGCAATTATCCTGCTGGATCCTGTGCTGTAGGATGTCTGAAGGAACAGGCTGTTCATTGGTGGCATCTGGAAGTAGTGGCCGTAGGTGGTGAAGAAAAGCGATCTTTCGCTGAAGGGCACCGAAAAACTCAGCCTGGGGCTGAGATGTGTCTTTGGCTCCACTTCGCTTGCCCCGCCTTCCTCTGAAGAGAACACGGAGGTGTTCGCGTCGAAGTAGTCGGCCCTGAGACCGGCTGTGGTTATAACACCCCCTGAGAACCTGTAGCTGGCCTGGGCATACGCCGCGGCTGAATGGGGGTAGGCGTTCCACAGGGACAGGTAGGATGTACCAGGGGCAAGGTGATACACATTGTACTGGTAAAGGTCCATGTAGCTTCCGGAAACACCTGCCTTCAGCCGCATCCTGGGATTGGGGCTGTAGTCCAGACTGACCATGCCGGTGGAGACTATGGCCTTGGAATCGTGCCACACATTCCTGTGGAGGCCGTTGTAGAAGAAACCCAGAGAGTCCTCTATCAGTGCCGGCGGAGAATACTGCGTAAGCCAGTAAATGGGATTGGTTCCCTCACCCACGAAGCCCCCGTCCTGGTCGTATATCCTGTTGCGGTTCTGAAAGAGCAGGTGGCCGAAGGAGAACTCCAGGGCCGTCTTGTCGCCGATGAGCTGGGAGAAGTTCATGATCCCGCCGAAGGTCTCGCTGAACATCGCTGGAAGGGCATAATCAAGACTGCCCGGCTCAAGCATTGAGCCCTCTACGAAAGCGAGCTCGTCGTAGTTCTCCCAGGCCCACTGGTTCCAGCCCCTCTCCCTGTATGAGCCTACTCCGCTAAGGGAGATCCTGGTCCTTGGTGCAGGCCTGTAAGTAAGCTTGGCGATACCTGAACCGTCATTGAGCCAGTTGTATGACCAGTTCCCCCTGGTGTCGGTGTTGTCCCCGCCGCTTGCGGAGAATTGCCCCGCCAGGCTGAAGGTCATCTCACCGGGAAGATCCCCTCCCAGGGACGGGAGCAGGAGTTCGGAGAGGGGTTCAGGACCGGAGAGCGAGAACTCCCCGTTCATCAGACCCGTCCTGCACTGATCAACATCGATGGACTCCATGAAGACCTGCTCACCGGAGCTGATCATTCCAGTGGATGTGGCTCCGGTCCTTCCGTGTATGGTGGCCTGGAACCTGTCACCGCCCTCTTTGCCTATAAGATCAACCACTCCGGAAAGTGTGTTCCCGTACTCTATGCTGAGCCCCCCTGTCATCAGGGTGGCCCCGGATACCGCCGACATGGGCAGGTCGAAGTTGAACCTGTTGTCCATGGGGGAACGGAGGGATATACCGTCGAGGACATAATCCACCTCGCCGGCCCGTCCGCCCCGCACATGCAGCTCTCCGTCCTGCTGCACCACTCCGGGCTGGGTTGCCACCACATCCACGATCCCGCCGGATGACATGGTACGCATCTCTGAAAGGTCAAGCTGGAATGCTGTTGCGGGTACATCCCTGAGAATGTGCGTCCTGGTGTCCACCACCCTTATCACGGTGGAACCGCTGGCATCCTCCGACAGCTGGAAATCGATGCGGCTGGTGTTGTCGCTCTGAACGGTAACGCCCTCAACCCGGGAGGTCTCCCTTCCCACCATCCTGGCGATAACGGTGTAGGTGCCCGGATCCAGCGCAGGGATAACGTACTCCCCCTGAGCGCTGGTCATGGCCCCGTAGGGTGTGCCCTCTATTGTTACCGTTGCGCCCACCAGTGGATCTCCGCCGGGGTCTTCCACCAGCCCTGTAATTATGCCGGTGGAGGATGACAGAGCAACGGATACAACCAGAAACAGTAGGACCGCTTGTTTCACATGAACCCCCAGTAGTTGGAACTAAGAATGTTCAGTTTACAATAACTCTAACAGCCGAACCGAGTCATTTTGCTGCAAATCAATAGTCAAGGAGAAGAAGGTATATCAGTCCTTCTCCCATCTGGGATACAGCGATATCAGTTGCGTATGAGTCCAGATCAATCTGGGCGGTTCGTGTAAAACCATCGCAATAGTAATACTTGCACACTCGAATGGAACCCTGGGTCATGAAACTGAGTGAAACGGCGTTCATACCATCTCCCAGGGGGAGTATTTCATGGTCATGGCCTTCAATAGAGGTGGCCGATGTCCAGTTCAGCGTTGCTCTGTATTCTTCCATGAAAATACTCATCAGCCCAGCCATTGACTCTGTAGCCACCAGGAAATCGGTTCTGTTCGGAACGGCTCTTATGGACTTCACATCGCCGATGAACTGACCCATCTGGGCGTTCCTTATCCCCCCTTCTCCGTTCAGGGTAACCTTGTAGATCCTGCAGGAGGTACCGACCACCAGGGAATCCGGAGCCTGTGCCGCTGCAAGGCACTGTACCGGTGTTTCCTCGGAATAGCCCACCTGGTTAACGGACTGGTTGTATTCCAGGGATACCTGATACATCCTGTTGTTTGCGGTATCGATTACCCAGAGATATCCTGGGTTTCCAGAACTGACTTCCAGATCCCCGGGAGAGGCACATACCATGAACTGATCCAGTACTTCACAATCGGGAAGGGATAACTCCAGTAGCGTGGAATAAGCGCCTGTCACATATGCCTTTCCCTCGGAGGGGCAATAAACGGGATTCCTGTACCCAGACGGAAAGGGGGGGCCGACGGAGTGCTCCGCCGTTATCTCCATGTTGGAGGGATCAATATCATATACAGTCCCCTGGGATGAGAAAACGAATATCCTCCCTTCATGCAAGAGAAGAGAAGATGGATCCCTGAGTCCATCAAGCTGCTGCACTATCTGCAGGTCAGATGACAGAACGACCAGCGAACCAGTGTAGCTATCCTGGAACTCCGTTATCTCTGAGCAGCCGATAGATGAGACAAATAGAATAACAACGGCCAGGGCTGAAATAACCGCTCTTTGATCATCCATTTGAGATCCGCCTTCCATAGGAATAGCGGTACTTGCCGAGGATCAATCCTGATGGGCCGAAATCGACTCCCTCGCTCTCCAGGAGACATCGCTTCATCTCCTCTCCGCCCTGATACCCACCGGAGTTCCCATCTGACCTTATCGCTCTGTGGCACGGGATCAGGAGAGGGAAGGGATTCTTCGCCAGGGCAGTGCCAACGGCCCTTGAAGCGCCGGGTTTCCCAAGGGATACCGCAATTTCGCGGTAAGTTGCCACACTGCCCCGGGGTATGCGGTGAACAGTTTCAAGGACCCTTCTCTGGAAATCGCTGCACACCGAGAGATCGACAAGGTAGAGGGGAAAGATCACCCTGCGGCCCGTGAGGGTTTCAGTAACGCCCTTTATCACATAGTCAATGGTGGAGTTCACGGAAACAGGTGAACCGGGGAAGTTCATTTCGGCCATTGAAACGGCACTTACACCAGGGGAACTGAGGAAAAGCCGGACCACCTTTGGAGCGTCATCCACAATCCTCCACACAACGGACACCTGCCCGAACCCCGTCTGGATGTCAGTTCTTCTTGTGGTTCTCACCATTCTGTGTCCTTTTCAGCTGCTTTGCTGTAGCTGTTTCCATACGATACATACCTATTACCATAAGGCATGTCAGGCCGGAAGGGGACTCATCCTCTGCTGGGATACCGTTAGCAATGGAACCGGGTCATGCCCGATATTGTATCATTATCCGTGGACGATGGATACAGTTTCCCCTCTGGTTCGCAGTACTGCAGGCGGTTCAGGGGGGCGGGCCGGTCAGGAGGAGAAGTGAAGGCTACTGCTGTATGGGATGCCCTGCGGAGGGGTGAGGTTGTCGAATTGCCGCCTGACACCCTACTTGCGGATATGGGGGATGTCGAAGAGATATCCCGATTTGACGGGATGTATGGGGAAATGGTTCTGTTTCGTTTCGGGTCAGAGTGGATCGTAAGGGAAGCATCCGACCGCAGGGTCCACCTGCTCCGCCTGTTCCCGGACCGGGAAGGGGCCCGGACCTTCATCGATGCCAGGATAGCACAGATCGAAAGGATGTGGGACGGCTGCGGAATCGAGATCGACTACGGTTCGCACGAAGCGAAGTAATCCGAATACACAAACGGCCCCGGTTCTTACGAACCAGGGCCATTTGATCTTTATGCCCGGCGCCGACCTACTCTCCCAGCCGGTGACCAACTAGTACCATCGGC
>DAINQE010000055.1:0-3296 GCA_036743055.1 Candidatus Sabulitectum sp.
TTGAATGAAGGGGTGCTGAAGCATCTCTCGTCCGATACGGACGCCTTCGTCAGAGCGGGGGTCCTCAGGGGGCTGGGCAACTCCACGGGGCTTTCCCCGGAAGAGAAAACCAGGTTCTTCAGCCGGATGCTGGCGGACAGCGAACCCTCGGTCAGGCTGAGGGCCCTCACCTGTCTCGGCGGAATGGAGGAGATACCCGAGGTGCCCGGTCTTACAGAGAAACTCACCTCCCTTCTTCGCGACGGTTCCGAAGAGGTGAGGAACGCAGCGGTGAACCTGGTCACAGGCCACCCTTCAGTAACCGCTTCCAGGGAACTCAGGGAAAAGCTCCCTGACCTGTACCTGGGCCGGCTTTCCGGCGGGGACTCCATCGCGGAGGAACTGAATACAGCGAGAAGGATCCAGGCGGGGCTGCTTCCAAGGGAAGCGCCCAGGTACGAGAATATCGACATTGCGGTTTACTACAGCTCAGCCCGGGAAGTGGGAGGAGACTATTACGACTTCTTCCAGCTTCCCGACGGGAATCTGGGACTTGCCGTGGCGGATGTGGCGGGAAAGGGGATCCCTGCGGCCCTGACCATGGCCGGGATGAAGGGAACCCTCGGGGCCAGCGTGAGGAGCCTTTTCGATATAACTCAGATAATGAAAAGGGTTAACACGGAGCTTACCGTCGGTGACGAGATATCAAGTCTGGTCGGGCTTTTCTACGGAGTGCTCAGCACCTCCACAGGAGTGCTCACCTACTGTAATGCCGGTCATAACCCACCTCTTCTCATTACCAGATCGGGAGAAGTGAGCGGCCTTGAACAGGGCGGGCTTCTCATGGGAGTTACCCCTGATGCGGAGTACTCATTCGGAGTGGAACAGATTCATCCCGGTGACGTGCTCGTTCTTTACACAGACGGCATAACCGAGACGATGAACTCAACCGATGAGGAGTTCGGACCGGAAAGACTCGCCGGAACAGTTCTTGAACAACGGGACCTTAACGCAGAGCAGATCCTCTCCAGGATCCTGGGTGCCGTGGAGGAGCATTCCGGAGGAGCGCCACAGGAAGACGACCGCACCCTGATGGTAGTCAAGCACAGATAGAGACGGGAGAAACAGCATGGCCGGTTTCCCGGTTTTCATCCTTTCCGATTTCGGAACCCATGACACCTACGCTGCTCAGATGAGATCGGCGATCCTCTCCTTCGCCGGTTACGATACCCCGGTGGTGGACCTTACCCATCAGGTGCCAAGGGGGAATGTTACTTCGGGAGCATTTCATCTCAGGGCGTGCCTTCCCTTCCTCCCGCCGGGCTCGGTTACCCTGGCGGTGGTAGATCCTGGAGTGGGAACCGAAAGAAGGGGGCTGGCCGCCCTGTGGCGTGAAAGGCTGGTGGTGTGTCCCGACAACGGACTGATCTCATTCCTTACACCCCATCTCGCCCTTTTTCAGCTGCCCCCTCCGGACCCTGCCGCATCCTCCACCTTCCATGGAAGGGACTGGTTCGCTCCATGCGCCGCCAGGCTTTCAGTGGACCCGGGCTGGACAGATTCCCTGCAGCCCCTGGAGGACCCGGTCCTTCTCCGCTTTCCCGGAAGCCTCTCCGGGGATGGTTCCATTTCCGCCACTGTGATCCATGTTGACGGATTCGGGAACTCCGTCCTTTCCATTGAGTCCAGTCGGGAGATACCAGCAGGTGAACTGACCCTGAAATGGAGTGGTGGTTCACGACCGCTCATGCGGGTCACCTGCTACCAGGAGGCCCAGAGGGATAAGGCAGCGATCCTCCGCGGAAGCCAGGGTTTCTGGGAGATAGCCTTCCAGGGAGGATCCGCCGGCGACCTCCTGGGTCTGACCTCCGGGGAGGGCATAGAGATTTTGCTTGAAAGGGAGGATCGATGAAGCACATAGGACTCCTTCTGCATTTCTACCAGCCCCCCACGCAGGATCCGGATATCGTTCGCAGGATCGACGGGGAATGCTACCGACCGGTTTTCTCCCTGCTTGAGGAATGGGGAGAAGGGGTTACCCTGAACATCAACTATTCTCTGACCGAGCAGCTGGCGGAGCTGGCACCAGCCACACTGAAGGCATTGTCCAGGCTCCACCGATGCTCCTTCACCGGAAGCGGAGCTTACCACCCCATACTGCCGCTGATACCCGCAGAGGAGACCGCCAGACAGATCCGGCTTAACCTCGAGGGCAACAGAAGGCTGATAGGCGACGCCTACCGGCCGAAAGGACTCTTTCCCCCTGAGATGGCCCTGGATGCGGCAACTGCGAAGCTCATCGGGGAGCAGGGCTGCAGCTGGACCGTAACCGACGACGTTCCCTGGGTTTCCTCCGGCGGGAAGGCTCCCTGGAACCGGATACTCTCATCAGGGGGCGTTCCGGTCTTCCTCAGAAGCAATTTCTGGTCGAACAGGATATCCTTTCACGGGAAGGACGGTGCGGCAACGGCCCTGGAACTGAAGCGATCCATGGAAGAATGGACGGGGACCGAGGACGCCTGCCTCGTCATAGCCATGGACGGTGAGACCTTCGGACATCACTGGAAGGGCGGAGTGAGTGGCTTCCTGGGGCCATTTCTGAAAACCCTGGCATCCACCCACGGGATAAAGGTCTCCACCATGGACGAAATGCTGCGGACATTCCCGCTGGAGGAATCCAGGCTCCCTGCTGGAAGCTGGTCCACCACACCGGAGGATGTTGCGGCGGGGGAGCCGTATCCCCTGTGGAGCCACTCGAAGAACAGGAACCACCAGAGGTACTGGGAGCTTCTCAGTTTCGTGCTGGACGCCTCCCTGGAGGAAAGGTGCGAAGGGGTTGCCGCCCTGGCGGACAAAATGTTATACTCGTGCCCTCTGTGGTGGGCCTCTTCGGGCCGGGAATCTTATACCCAGGTCCGCAGGGGAATACTGATGATATTGGAAGCCGCCCTGGCGGGAGTACCCAGGGGAGAGCTGCTTGACAGGGTCATGGAGCTCGCCGGAAGGGTTCCGGCCATGGCGGGAAGGGATAGATAATGCCGAAGAAAGAAAGAACCTTTGCAGCGAAGCTTGCCCACGAAACCCGTACGGTGCATAAAGAGATGTGCCCGGTTTGCGGCAAGGAGAAGACGCCCATTGTCTACATAGCCTCGCTCTCCGGGTCGAAGGACACCTGGAGGCCCCAGAGAAGACGGGTCAAGGTCTGTGACTGCAACAGAAAAGAGATATACGGCTGAAAAGCCGGGATCATCGCTTCAGGGGGTTCTGTTCCTGACCGCCGGTTACGGCACGAGGGCGGAACCCCTTTCGATTCCCAG
>DAINQE010000055.1:3396-14311 GCA_036743055.1 Candidatus Sabulitectum sp.
CTGCCCCTTGAAGAAATGCTCGCCGAGCACCTCGAAAGCGGAAGGAGCTGGACGGCGCTCACCTGTTCCATGCCCCCGGGGGAAGGCTACCGGCCTCTTCTCATAAGGGGCGAACCCGTCCACTACGCCGGGGTCAGCTTCATCTCCGGCGAGGTTGCCTCGGCTGCGGCTGAGACCCAGGCAGCAGGGGGGCTATTCTCCCAGCTTCGCCGGGTGATGGAAGAGAGGGGCTGTCCCATGGGAGAGTACCGCACCGCCCGTCCATGGATGGATATGGGGGAAACGGAGCTTTTCAGGCGGAACACCCTGGCAATGGGCAGTTTCGTGGACCCCCTGGCCGAGGTTCGTCCCGGCGGGGAACTGAAGGGGTTTTACAGAGTTGGTCCGTATTGTATTATTCATGATGGTTCCGTGATAAGGGACTCCGTGCTCCTGGAGGGTGCGAAGGTCCTTCCCGGACAGAGGGTCGTCAACAGGGTACTGCCCTGGTATTTCGAAGGAGATCTCGTTGACTGACAGGATGGAGGACCTGGCCCGCTGGGTCAGAAGCAGCTTCGGAGAGCTCGAGAGCGTTGCTCCCATTGCAGGCGACGCATCCCACAGGGAGTTCTATCGAATAACCTCCGGAGGGGTGACCTTCATAGTCATGGACAGTTCGCGCACCCCCCTCTGGCCCTGGCTCGACATACACAACCTGCTCCGCGGAATGGATTTTCCCGTGCCCGGGGTGGTGCTCAGCGACGAGTCCAGGGGCTACGTCATACAGGAAGATCTGGGCGATACCAGGCTCTGCGACGTTAAGAGCGAAAAGGAGTACACCGCATACCTTCAGCAGGCACTGAGCCTGCTCCGCAGGTTCCACCGGGAGATAACCCCCGCGAAGGCAAGCGGATCCATCGCCGGTAGAAGGTATTTTACCACCAGTTTCTTCATGGCCGAGCTGGAGCACACCCTGGAGCACCTTTTCTTCAGGCTGCTTCGAGTTCCGGTGGAGGAACTCATGGAGACCCAGAGGCTCATGAGGATCCTCTGCGAGAAGGCCATGGGTTCCACCGGAAGCGTGTTCACCCACAGGGATTTCCATTCGGCGAACCTTATGATAAGCGGCGACCGCGTCTGCATGGTTGACTGGCAGGACGCCAGACAGGGCCCCCCCTGCTACGACCTGGCAAGCCTTCTCAGGGACAGCTACCACGACTGCGGCGAGCAGTGGCGCAACATGGCCCAGGCCTTCATACTGGGGATCAACGGCGCCAACCTCTTCGAGTTCGTCTTCTCCGCCCTTCAGAGGAATCTGAAGGCACTGGGAACCTTTGCGTATCAGTACCGCGCCTGCGGCAACGACAGGTACCTGAAGTACATGCCTCTGACCCTGAGATACATGGAGGAGTACTCGTCGGTCTGTCCCGCCGTGGGAAAGATCGTTGAGAACATTCTGGGAATCATCGACAGACACACCGGGGAGATAGATCTGAGGAACTTCAGGGAGTCGGACTCGCCGGTTAAGATCAACCTGTAAGGATAACCACCCATGAAAAGAATACTCACCGGAGACCGGCCCACCGGCCCCCTGCACCTGGGACATTACGTGGGTTCTCTCAGGAACCGGGTAAAGCTGCAGGACAGCTACGACACCTTCATCATAGTGGCCGACGTTCAGGCCCTGACCACACACTGGGAGCAGCCGGAGCTCCTGGGCGCGAATGTCAGGGAGGTGGCCATCGACAACCTGGCGGCAGGACTGGATCCTGAGAAGGTCAGTATTTTCGTTCAGAGCATGGTCCCTCAGATAGCTGAACTCACGGTGCTCTTCGGGCTGTTCACCACCGTGAGCAGGCTAAGGCATAACCCTACCATCAAGACCGAGGCGAAGCAGTACGGCTTCACCGACATGACATACGGTTTTCTGGGCTACCCTGTCAGTCAGGCGGCGGACATCCTCTTCTGCAGGGCCGACCTGGTCCCGGTGGGAGAGGATCAGCTTCCCCATGTGGAGGTCACCAGGTTCGTGGCCAGGAGGTTCAACGAACTATACGGAGAGGTTTTCCCGGAGCCCGAGGCAATGGTGAGCGAGGTTTCCAGGCTTGTGGGTCTCGACGGGAACGCCAAGATGAGCAAATCCCTGGGAAACGCCATTTACCTCAAGGACGATCCCGAAGAGATCCGGAAGAAGGTAATGAGCGCAGTCACCGATCCGGCCAGGATCAGGAAGACCGATCCGGGACATCCTGAGATCTGCACTATCTTTGCCTACCACAAGGCTTTCAACGCAGAAGAGGTCCCGGACATAGAGTCTGCCTGCAGAGCCGGTGAGGTGGGATGCGTTGCCTGCAAGAAGAACCTGGCGAACAAGCTGGAGGCACTGCTGGAACCCGTCAGGGAGCGAAGGAAGGAATTCGAGAAGCCAGGGGTCATAGACGAGATACTCAGGCAGGGAACCCGAAGGGCAGTCGAAGCCGGCGGGGAGACCATGGAGAAGGTAAGGGCATCCATGCGGATCGACTACATGAAGGGGGTCCTCTAGTGTTTACCCTTTACAATACCGGCACAAGGAAGAAGGATGAGTTCGAGCCCGTCGATCCCCCATTCGTGGGAATGTACGTATGCGGGCCCACAGTATACGGCCACAGCCATCTGGGCCATGGAAAGAGCTATGTCTGCTCCGATGTGCTTCTCAGGTATCTCAGGCATCTGGGTTACAAGGTGAGATATGTGCAGAACATCACCGATGTGGGGCACCTTACCGACGACGGCGACTCCGGGGAGGACAAGCTGCAGAAGCAGGCCGTCCTGGAGAAGCTGGAGCCCATGGAGATCGCCGAGAAGTACACCGCAAGTTACTTCCGCGATATGGACGCCCTGAATGTGCTTCGCCCGGACATCTCTCCCAGGGCCAGCGGTCACATACCCGAGCAGATCGAAATGGTGAAGGCCCTGCTGGATAAGGGCAACGCCTATGTTTCCGGTGGCGACGTCTACTTCGACGTTTCATCATTTCCAGGCTACGGAAAGCTCTCCGGCAGGACCGGCGAGGACCAGAGGTCCGGAACCAGGGTCGCCGCTGCGGAGGGGAAGAGGGATCCCAGGGATTTCGCCCTCTGGAAAGAGGCCGACGGCGACCATATCCTGAAATGGAACAGCCCATGGAGCTGGGGATACCCCGGCTGGCACCTTGAGTGCTCCGCCATGTCCATGAGGTATCTGGGCGACACCGTGGACATCCACGGCGGAGGGCTGGAGAACTCCTTTCCCCACCACGAGTGCGAGATCGCGCAGTCCGAATCGGTGACCGGAAAGCATTTCGTGAGGTACTGGTTCCACAACAACATGGTTACCGTGAACGGGCAGAAGATGGGCAAGAGCCTGGGCAATTTCACCCTTTTGAGGGATCTTTTCCAGGACTGGGACCCCATGGTGGTAAGGCTCTACATACTCAGGAGTCATTACCGAAGCCCCCTGGATTTCTCCAGCGAGGGTCTCTCCGGAGCGAAAAGCGCCCTGGAGCGTCTGGTGTCATTCCGGTCGCGGCTGGGCAGTCCGGCCTCCGGGGAACCAGGCGCCGACACGGGGATCCTGGTCAGGGATTCCGAGAAAGCCTTTCTAGCAGCTATGGACGACGACCTGAACACCCCCGGGGCCCTGGCCGCGGTGTTCGACTTCGTAAGGGCCGGGAACATCATCCTGGAGCGGGGCAATGTCCCGGAGGGCGACAGGTACTTCCTGGCCTCCTTCATGGACCGTCTGGTTACAGGGATACTGGGAATCCGCCTTGAGCACGAAGCGGGCGGATCCTCCGAGGACCTCTGCAGGATACTGGGCGAGGTCAGGGGATACCTGAGGAAGAACAGGCTTTTCGAAGAGGCCGACAGGATGCGCGACGAACTGGCTGAGGCGGGTTACGCGGTCCGGGACCTCCCCGGCGGGATAAGCGAGGTTGCCCCGGAGATCTAGGTCTGGAATACCCGCCCCTCCTTCTGTGTATCACATTCAGAAAGGAGGTGCGAAATGACCAGAAGAAGCGACATGGGAATGGAGATAGGGCTCCTTGCGGGTCTTCTCGTTCTCAACCTTCTCTTCCAGTTCGTTCCCCCCTCCGACCTTGGCCGGCTTTCGAGCCGTACCTTCGACAACACCCTGGAGGCTGTTGACGCCTTCCTCCCCTATGATTCCTCGGTCGAGGAGCAGCAGGATGAGGTTGTGGAAGAACAGGCGGCCATCGAGGAGCAGGTGGAGCGGATAGTGGAGGAGATCCCCGATGTTGTGATCGCCCTGGGTCCGGACACTGTCGGTCTCTCCACGGTGGGAACGGTGGAAACCGGTATCACAGGCGGCGAAGTGGACCCTGCGGAGATCGGTCCTCCGGTGTTCACGCCGGTGGAGGTCTTCCCCGTTTGCACCTACATGCCTCCCCCCGCCTATCCTGAAATGGCCAGGATGGCCGGAGTCGAGGGAGTGGTCACACTCTGGGTCTATGTGGACGGTTCCGGTGTGGTGAGGGAAGTGGACCTCATGCACGGAAGCGGAGTGAACTCGCTGGACGAGGCGGCCATGGCCGCTGCGCAGAACACCCGCTGGAGCCCTGCCAGGAACAACAACGCTCCTGTTGGTGTCTGGACAACTCTGAGGTACGTCTTCTCGCTCTCGGACTGACACCGGATCGAAGGAACGAAAAAAGCCCCCCTGCGGCAGGGGGGCTTTGATCTATGTGGAAACTAGAGAGCCCTGCTCTTGAGCCTGTTGGCCTTGTTGGGATGGATGAGCCTGGTTCTGCCGGCCCTGTCCAGGAGGCTCTGGGCGGTCTTCACCGCTGCTTCACGCTCTTCGGGGGTCTCTGCGGCCTTGACCTTCTTCAGGGCAGTGCGGAGCCTTCTGAGCTTCCTGTGGTTTCTTTCCTTCTTCACCTCATCGGTCCGAAGACGCTTGAGTGACTGTTTGCTCCTTGCCAAGAGCCGTCTCCTTTCACAGAATATACGGCGTATGCCGAACTTTTGATCCCGTTTGGGGTTTTTCCCTATTGACGGGCAAATGTAAGATATTCCCGCACCGATGTCAACTATGAATAGAGGAGAAGCAGATGCGAAAGATCCTTATCCTGTCGGTCCTTCTGACCATGGCGGCCACCGCTTTCGGGGGGCGGCTGGTCCGAATACCCATGGCAACCGACTCAGATTTCCTGGAGATCCAGTCCATGGGATACGACATTACCTCCGGAAGCCGTTCCCAGGGCTTCGTGGATATAATGGTTCAGGAGCGTTTCCTCGAGGGAACCCTCCAGAGGTATCCCGAGGCCAGGCTACTGCCCATCGAGTGGTCCCAGCTGCTTCCAAGGGACGACCGCGACGAGTACGGCTATTACCACGGCCCCAACGAGAACAACGCCTTCTGGGCCACCCTCGCCGAAAACTCTGACATGGTGGACACCCCCGCTTCCTACGGAACCTCCTACGAAGGTCGCGACCTTTACTACGTGAGGATAACCAACGCCGGCTCCAGCGCCCCCGCCATCCTCTTCACTTCCCTGATGCACGCCAGGGAGCCCGGTGGCAACTCCGCGGTGATAGACTTTGCCCAGTGGCTCACCACCGAGTACGGCAGCGACACCATGGCCACCTTCATCCTTGACAACGCCCAGGTATACTTCATTCCCATGATGAACCCCGATGGATACATCGAGAACGCTCCCGGGGGCGGAATGCACCGGAAAAACATGAACTACTCCGTTCCCGTTCCCTCAAGCGGCATTGATCTGAACAGAAACTACAGCATAGGCTGGGGATACGATGACTACGGTTCGAGTCCAGACCCCTATGATGAGACCTACAGGGGCTCTGCTCCCCAGAGTGAACCGGAAACATACCTCTTCACGGCCTTTTTTGATACCATCGATCCAGTTGGCGGGATGATGTATCACACGTACGGAGGTTACCTTCTCTATCCTTATGCATATAACAACAGTCCTACCCCCGATGAGGAGACATTCCAGAGCTGGGCTGCTCAGATGACCGAACAGAACGACTATGACTATGGAAGGTGCGGAGACGTACTGGGTTACCCGGCCAATGGAGATGCGATAGACTGGGCATATGGGGAACACACCAAGATCTTCTTCACCCCGGAAGTGGCCGACAACGGCTTCTGGGGCTGCCAGAACAACCAGTCACTGCTTGAGACCAACAACCTGGAATGCCGCTACATGAATAAACTTCTCTGCATGAACCTCCTTTCAATGACCGGAGTAAGCGCCGAAACATCAGCAGGGATCCAGGGTGAGGGTCTTTCGGTCTCCATCGGTTCGAATCCAGTGACCTCGGCCCTTTCTTATACGGTTGCCGGTTCCCAGAGCGCTTCGGTGACCATACTCGACGTGGCCGGCCGTACAGTGGCGGCTCCTTCCGATGGTTACTGGGCGGTGCCGGATCACCTGGTGAACGGGGTCTACTTCCTCAGGGCCGAGAACGGAAACCAGTCGGCCACCGAGAGATTCACCGTTCTGAGGTAGGGCAGAGGGCGGAATGAGCACCGAATCCAGGGAGCTTGTCAACTACTATCTGGTGCTGGACATCAGAAGGAACGCCACGCTCGAGGACATAGAGATGGCCTACGCCAGGGCGGCGCTTAAGCACCACCCCGACGTGGCGGGGGACACCCCCGACGTCCAGGAGCGATTCGCCCTGATCAACGAGGCATATTCGGTGCTCAGCAACCCCGATAAGAAAGAAGCCTACGATCAGCAGCTGGCCTCAGCCGGATACATCTATCAGGAGGAGGTGATATCCTCCGACGAAGGGCAGACCTCCTCCTCCGGCACATCCTACGAGGCACCTGTGGTAAAGTCGGCTCCCGTGAAGCGAACCGAGGAGCCGGCTGCACCAGGGGCAATGAGCAGGAAGAAACTGGAGAGGACCATGTCTGCCGCCAGGAAGCTCATCAGCAAGGGTGATTTCTGGAGGGCCGATTCGCTTCTTCGACAGGCCGTTTTCTCATACCCCAGGGACGCGGAGTTGAGAAGGCTTCTCTCCAGGGCCGCCGAGGGCAGGGGGAGGCTTCGGGAGGCCGTGGAGGAGCTGAAGGCGGCGGTGGATGTGGAGTACTTCAACCCTGAGAATCACTACCTCATGGGGCGGATGTACTTGAAGGCCGGCCAGATGGACCGTGCCGAGAAGGCATACGGAGATGCTCTTTCCTGGCAGGAAGACTATGAGCCGGCCATAAAGGGCATCGCTGAAATACACAGGATGAGGAGGGCAAAGCTCCCATGGTGGAAAAAACTGATGGGGATGAAGGGTTGAGCGATTCCGGCCGGCTCTATTACTCCATAGGAGAGGTGAGCGAGAAACTGGGGATCAAACCCCATACTCTCCACTACTGGGAAACCGCCTTCCCCGCCCTCAAGCCCCACAAGAACCACGCCGGGAACAGGTGCTACAGGCCTGGTGACATAGAACTCATCAAGATGATAGACAGGCTGGTGAACCGGGAGGGCTTTTCCATCGAGGGAGCAAGGAAGCAGCTGGACAACATGAGGAAGGGCAACGGACAGCTTTCCTTCGACCTTGTGGGAGACAGCGCCCAGGAACGGATAATCGAACAGGTCTGCTCCGAACTTGAAGCCATGATACGCGATCTGTCCCGGGATCCCCGCACCAAACTTGACGACTGAATCAGCGTTGCATAGAATTGTGCTTCCTGACGGGGCGTGGCGCAGTCCGGTAGCGCACTTGAATGGGGTTCAAGTGGTCGCTGGTTCGAATCCAGTCGCCCCGACCAAGGAGAAGCAGCATGAAGAGGAACCTCCCGGTTCCTCTTCCGCATATTCAGGGAAAAATCGGAGATGAGTTGACACAGAGGGCCCGTGCAATGACCGAAAAACTAGCGCTTTTGTTCCCGGGGCAGAACGCCAGGGTCCTGGAGGCAATGTCGTCGGTTCCCAGGGAGATCTTCGTGGATCCCGGCTGGAGAAGATTTGCGTACTCCGAGCGGAGCCTTCCCATCGGACACGGCCAGACCATCAGCAAACCCGCAACGGTGCTGCGTATGCTGAACTCCATGGAGCCGGTTTACGGCGGCAGGCTCCTCGAAGTGGGCAGCGGAAGCGGGTACCTGGCCGCGGTGGCTTCCAGACTTTTCAACAAGGTTTTCTGCGTGGAAAGGGTGCTGGGTCTGGTTGAGCCTTCAAGGGCAAACATCGGGAAGACCGGAGCAAGGAACGTGATGGTGAAGTACGGTGACGGAAGCGCCGGATGGCCCGGGCACGCCCCCTTCGACGGCATCCTCTACAGTGCCGGAGCACCGTCATTCCCTGAATCTCTGAAGGACCAGCTGGCCCCCGGCGGGCTCGCAGGGGTACCGGTGGGTCCCCCTGACGACCAGGTGTTCACGGTTTGGAGAAAAGAAGGAGATGGGCTTCTGGAAGTATTTTCCTTCCAGTGCTCCTTCGTTCCGCTGATAGGAAAAGAGGGATGGGATGGGTGAAAGGATAGCCCTGGAGATAATAGGGATGATGAGGAACGCTCCAGGGGAGCTGGTGATGATGCTTCTTTCCGCCCTGCCCCTTACGGAGCTCAGGGCATCGATACCCGTTGCTGGAACCGTTATGGCGGCTGAGTGGTGCTGGCCCTGGTGGAAGACCTACCTGCTCGCGGTGTTCGGGAACATGCTGCCGGTGCCTTTCATACTGATGCTCCTGGGGCCTGCAAGCCGCTGGCTCTCAAGATGGAAGCTCTTCGACAGGTTCTTCACATGGCTCTTCGAGAGAAGCAGGAAAAAGGTCAGCAGACACATAGAGAGATACGAAGCCCTGGGGCTCGCCGCCTTCGTAGCCATTCCCCTTCCCGTCACCGGGGCGTGGACCGGCAGCGTTGCGGCCTTCGTTTTCGGAATCCCTTTCAAACTGGCCCTGCCATCCATCTTCCTCGGGGTCCTCACGGCCGGAGCGATCATAACCCTTATCACCGAGGGAGTTCTGTCCGGTCTGGGATTCCTGCTGTAGAAAATCTTGCGGCATTCGGAGAAATGGTGTAGATTCCATCTCCTTTGGTCGGTCGGGGCGTAGCGCAGCCCGGTTAGCGCGCCTGGTTCGGGACTAGGAGGTCGGAGGTTCAAATCCTCTCGCCCCGACCAATACCATCAGGCCGTCCGCAAGTTTGTCAATCAAAATCCATAACTGCTCATATAATGGCGCAATAGGCCTGATACACCCTTCGTGCTTTGATTTCCGTCTCCGTTTTACTATCTTACTGCAATGTGTTTTCTTATAAGCGTTATAGGCGGGAACTCGGCCTCAGCGGAAGAGGCGGGGTTCGCAGCTGCACTGGGCGGGCTCCTTGCCGAACGGGGTTTCTCCGTTGTCTGCGGCGGGGGCGGTGGTGTGATGGAAGCTGTTTCCAGGGGGTGCAGCTCTTCGGGGGGAACCGTCATAGGCATACTTCCCGGGGAGGACAGCAGGGAGGCCAATCCATTCGTTTCCATTCCGATCCCCACTGGAATGGGGGTTTCCCGCAACAGGATCATTGCCCTTTCCGGACAGGCGGTATGCGCCGTTGGAGGATCATGGGGAACGCTCTCCGAGATAGCCTTCGCCCTTCAGGCGGGAAAGCCTGTATGCTGCCACGGCACATGGAGTGGAATACCTGGCGTGTTTCCAGTGGAAACCCCTGAGGACGCCCTTGCTTTCATTCTGAAGAACACGGAGGAGAGAGATGCTCAGCGTTGAGGAGATAGCCGGTCTTTTCAGGGATGTGGTCGATTTTCCCAAGGAAGGCGTCGTTTTCAAGGACATAACCACGGTGCTTACCCGGCCAGGCGCAATCGGGGATACGGTTACACACCTTCTGGCAGCCCTGGAAGGTATTGAGTTCGATGCCGTGGCGGCGATAGAGTCCAGGGGATTCATGTTCGGGGGAGTGATAGCCGACAGGCTCAGTATCCCCCTCGTGCTGGTGCGCAAGCCAGGCAAGCTTCCCGCCGACGTCATAAGCGAGGACTATACCCTTGAATACGGTACCAATACAGTGGAGATGCACCGCAATTCACTTGCGAAGGGCTCGAAGGTGCTAATAGTAGACGATCTGGTGGCAACCGGCGGAACGGTACTGGCAACCGCCGAACTGATAAAGAGGGATGGATGCGTGCCTGCCGCTGCGGCTTTCGTGATGGACCTGCGATTCCTGGGTGGAGCGGAGCGGATCGAGAAAGCCGGCATACCTGTCAGGTCGCTGATCAAACTGGACTGAAACTTACCGGTTCAACCGGTGGAAAGGAAGATGAAGAATGAACAGACTCATGCTGATGATGGCTCTCCTTCTTGCCGTTTTCGCATTCGGATGCGGCGAGCAGGGTGAGAACCCCGCCCCCGCCGAAGGCGGAGAAGAAGGAACTGAAGCCGATGGCGGCGACAACGCTGCGGAACCCGCAGGCGATATCAGTTTCGAATACACCCCTCCCGAGGTCGGTCAGTGGATCGCCTACGGGGTCGAAGGCGAGGAGGGGGAGTTCAAGCTCTCCATAGTCGCCGAGGAAGAGGGCGCTCTCTGGTATCAGATCGAGGTTGAGGGTGAGGCCGTGGCCCAGGTGCTGGTCGATCCTGCCCTTCTGGATCAGCTCATTGCTCTCAGCGGTGATTACATGGACGAATTCGTAGCCGATCCCGTGGCTTTCGTGGAAGCCTACATGCCGGAGAACGGCAACGTGATGGAGAACGACGAGTACGCGGAGAACATGATGCTCGCCCTCAGGGCCATCAAGAAGGTTAAGATCAACGACGGCACCCAGCTGATGCTCCTCGACATGGCCGGCGTTCCTGAAATGGTGGAGCAGATGCTCGCAGAGAACCCCGACCTCCTGGGGCAGGGGATGCAGATGAACCCCGGCCAGGAAGAGGAGATGTCAGAGTTCCTCGCCGAGCTTGAGCAGGCTC
>DAINQE010000056.1:0-11981 GCA_036743055.1 Candidatus Sabulitectum sp.
GACTACGGCAAGATCAAGGCCTACGAGTACACGGGCAGCACCAGCAACAGCAACATGCACCTTATCTTCGGCGAACCCGAGCACGACATATTCTGCACCACCGGACCCCTGGTGCACATGACCGCCACCCACCCGGGAACCGTTACACCTGGTAATTTCACCGTAACCGTTGCCACCGCCACCGATGTCCCCGTGGAGGGGGCACTGGTCGGCCTCTGCCAGGGCGAGGTTACACTGGGCAGCGGTCGCACCGACGGTTCGGGCTCTGTGACCATCAACGTGGCCGAAGTGCCCACCGCAGACGATGTGACCCTCACGGTTACCGCCCACAACCTCTATCCTCTTCAGGAAACCGTATCAGCCGGCGGCTCCGGTACCGGCGGAAGCAGCAGCGGTGTGGCTGCAGGCACGGCGCTAAGCGTGAACAGCCCTGTAACCGGCACCGCTTCGGTGAGCTTCACGGTGGCAACCGGCGGCCAGGCCAGGCTTCAGGTCTTCGACATGACAGGCAGGGTGGTTGAAACCCTCCACGACGGCGATGTTACCGCAGGCCGTCATACACTGAGCTGGAACCCGGAAACCGCCGGAGGTATCTACTTCCTCAGGCTCGACGTTCCCGGCAGCAGCATAGTGAGGAACTGCGTGGTCCTTCCCTGACGGGAGGAAGCCAGATGATCCGCGGGGGGCCGGCTCAGCCGGCCCCCTTCGATTGACGGCTGAACCGGCGATTGTTAGATTCAGCCTCTTCGGGCAATGTGCCCCTTAACAGCGGACGGCAGATGTGAAAGCTGATGCTGCCGTTAAGAAAACTGCAAAGCAGTAAGGAGACGAAATGAGCAGATTCAGAGGTTCAAGGCTCAAGAAGGTAAGGTCCCTGGGAACGGAACTCCCGGGTCTCGTACGCAAGGAGCCCAAGTCCACCAATTCGCCTGGCGAACAGGGCGTAATGAGAAGGCGCAGAAGGGTTTCCACCTTCCGTCTCCAGCTGCAGGAGAAGCAGAAGATCCGCTTCAACTACGGCCTCAGCGAAAAGGCCCTGCGCAGGTACTACACCGACGCCACCTCCATGAAGGGCGAAACAGGCGTGAACCTGCTTCAGCTCATCGAGAAGCGTCTCGACAACGTGGTGGCCAGGGGCGGCTTTGCACCCACCATCCCCGCCGCCAGGCAGCTTGTTTCCCACGGTCATATCAAGGTGAACGGCCGGAAGGTCTCCATTCCCAGCTTCCAGGTGAAGGTGGGCGATGTGGTAACCGTGAAGGAAAAGAGCAAGGACCTCAAGATAATCACCGAGCACATCGCAGCCGGTTCAGGCATCGGCGTGCCCTCTTTCCTCGAGGCAGACCCGAAGAAGCGCACAATTACCGTGAAGGCCCTTCCCGCCCGTGAGGACATACCCATCGAGGTGTCCGAACGTGCGGTGGTGGAGTTCTACTCCAAGTAACGGCGTTACCATAGATGGAGCCCGGGTTTGCCCCCGGGCTCTTTTTTGATATCTTATCGCAAGTGGTTTGCAATAAGCAGGGAGTGTATGAACGAAAGGGAAGCATTCGAGTACCTCAGGCTCTCAGGGCTGAGGATGACACCGCTGAAAAGGCGGATAGTTCGCCTCTTCCTATCAGGCGGGTGCGGTCTGTCAGCCGGGGAGGTCCACAGCCGTTTCAAGGGGCTTTACCACCAGTCGTCGGTCTTCAGGTGCCTTAAGAGCCTTGAGGAGGCGGGTTTCCTCCGGCCGGGGCTTGGCAGCCGGGGAGTGGTCCAGTACCGATGTGACAGGAGGTTCTTCCCTGATCACGGGCATTTCCTCTGCCGGTGCTGCGGTGATACCATACCCCTGGAGAGCGCCCTGGCAGGCGAACTGGTGAAGGGAATAGAGAAGGTCTACGGAGTGGAGGTTAGCTCCATTGATTTCACGCTGGAGGGAAAATGCGAAAACTGTTCCAGATCACGGTAGCAATTGCGGTCCTCACGGCGGCCTGCGGAGGGGAGAACACCGCCGGGAACGATGGGCTCACCGTTCTGGTGTCCGTTGTTCCCCAGCGTTACTTCGTTCAAAGGCTGGCTGGAGACCTGGCGGAGGTCCATGTGATCATCCCGCCTGGGGCAAGCCCGGCGGCATACGAGCCATCGCCTTCGGATCTAGCAACCATTTCCACCGCTGACCTGTGGTTCTCCATCGGCGTTCCCTCGGAGCACGGGTGGAAGGATGATTTCGCCGAGCTCAACCCAGCCCTTGAGATAGTGGAGACCGAGGGCGGACTCGAGAGGCTTCCCATAGACAGGTACGGGCTTCCAGGTGATCACGGAGCGGAGCACGACAACGGCCATGATCACCACCACGGAGATCTCGATCCGCATGTGTGGCTCTCCCCGGAACTGGTAAAGGTACAGGTCACCACCATGGCGGAAGCGCTGATCGAAGCCGATCCTGAGAACGAAGATATCTACCGCGGCAACCTGGAAGCCTTCAGGACCGAAATAGAGAACCTTCAGACGGATTTGCACCGGATGCTGGATCCTCTGGCCGGGAAGAGCTTCATGGTCTTTCACCCGGCCTGGGGGTACTTCGCCGACGAGTTCGGTCTGATCCAGGTGCCGGTGGAGATAGCCGGCAGCGAACCCTCGCCGGGGGAGATGTCCGACCTTGTGGACCATGCCCTGGAGCACGAAATAGCCGTGATCTTCGTTTCTCCCCAGTTCAGCACGGCCTCCGCCGAGGCCATTGCCGCCGAGATCGGTGCGGAGGTGGCGGTGCTGGACCCCCTGGCGGAGAACTGGCCGGACAACATGGAGAGGGCCGGGGCAGAGCTCCAGGACGCCCTCAGATGAACGACACCGTCATAGAACTCACCGGGGTAACCGCCGGCTACTCAAGGGCGCATCCTGCTCTGAGGTCCGTGAACCTGAAGGTGGAGAGGAACCAGTTCCTTGCAATCATCGGACCCAACGGCGGGGGAAAGACCACCCTGCTGAAGGTCATTCTGGGGCTGCTGGAGCCGTTCTCCGGGGAAGTGAGGGTTTTCGGGGAAGCCCCGGGAAGGATCAGACGCTCCAGGCTGGGATACGTTCCCCAGGTGATACCGGACAGGAGCTTCCCTGCAACTGTCTTGGACGTAGTCCTCATGGGAAGGCTTGGTGCAAAGCCAAGGTTCAGGGGTTTCGGACGTAAGGACCGTGAGGCCGCCATGGGTATGCTGGAGAAGATCGGCATAGCGGATCTCGCTGACCATCGGGTAGACATGCTTTCTGGGGGGCAGAAACAGCGGGCGCTTATCGCCAGGGCCCTTGCCGGGGAGCCGGAGATACTCCTGCTGGACGAGCCCCTGGCAAGTGTGGACCCCACCACGCAGCAGACTTTCTACGACCTTCTGGCGGAACTCAATGAACGGATGACAATACTCATGGTCACCCACGATGTGGGGGCCGTATCCTCCCATGTGAAATCCATCGCCTGCATAAACGCAACCATAGTGAGCCACGGGGAGACCATAGGGGAGGACGAGGTGAACAGGGCCTACGGATGCCCCTTCGAACTGGTCTCCCACGGTGTTCCCCACAGGGTCCTGGGCTCATCCAGGGAGGTGTCCGGTGATTGAGATGCTCGCATACGGCTTCATGCGGAACGCGCTCGTCCTCAGCGTTCTGGCATCGGTATCCTGCGGAATAGTGGGAACCCTCATAACGGTGAACCGTATGTCCTCCTTCACCGGAAGCATCGCCCACGCCTCATTCGGCGGTCTGGGGCTCGCCTATCTCCTGGGTTTCGATCCCATGGCCGGGGCCACGCTGTTCGCCCTGGGCTCAGGGCTCGGGCTGGGCTTCCTCTCAGGGGGAAGAAGGATGGTCTCCAGCACGGCCATGGCAGCCCTGTGGGCAACGGGAATGGCCGCCGGGCTGGTGTTCATCAAGCTGTCCGGGACCTACAATGCTGACCTGATGAGCTGGCTCTTTGGAAGCCTCATGTCCGTATCCAGTGGAGAGATACTGATGACCGCAGGGCTGGGGGCGGTGTCGCTGCTTACTGTGGTGCTTCTTTACAGGGAACTCCTGGGGATATCCTACGACATGGAGTTCACAAGGCTCCAGGGGGTTCCAACAGGGCTGATAAGGGCCCTGTTCCTTATCCTCTCAGCCCTTTCGGTGATAGTTCTCATGAAGGTCTCCGGCCTGATAATGGTGATAGCCCTGCTTACCCTTCCCGCATCGGTGGCGGGGAAGTTCAGCCGCTCCATGAAACAGATGATGGTTTACGCAACCCTGCTCAGCCTTGTCTTCAGTGTTTCAGGCCTCTACCTGTCGTGGAAGCTGGACCTGCCTTCAGGGCCTGTGATAATACTCATCTCAGCCGCCGCCTACTTCCTCACCGGATTGTTCGGGAGGGGGGACTAGGGGGTATTCTTTACCTGGGTGGTGTGTTATAGTTCGTGAAACGAAGCGGGAAAAGTTCCCGCCTCGGGCACCGAAGGGAGACCTGATGATCAGAGAACTGATCCGCAGAGGAACCTGACAGGCGCCGGTGGGGCTCGGTTCGAGCTCCAGGCCGCCGGAGGTTTCCCTGAAGGTTTCCCTGCTTTTCTCGGCAGCCTCCGGCGGTTAGACAACCGACGGGCCGTGGCCCGTATTCACGGAGGTTTCAGCAAATGGAAAAGACCGGCAAGACCCTGACTGACGTTAAGGAAGTTTACAGCGGCTTCGAGGGTGCCCTGTGGGAGCTCATAATGGGCGAGCAGATCCACGTGGGGGGTTTCGCAAGCTCGAAGGAACTCGGCGACATAGCGGAATGGAAGGACGGGGACGAGGTCCTGGACCTCTGCAGCGCCGTTGGCGCCGGTCTGCGGTTCCTTAAGAGATCCTACGGAGTAAAGGGCTACGGCGTGGACGCCACACCATTCATGGTTGAGACCGCAAAGAAGAGGATAGCCGCCGACGGTTTCCAGGACAGCATTGAGGTCAAACTGGGTGATGTTACCAGCATTCCTTATCCCGACGGCAGATTCGATGGTGTCTGGGGCGAGGACGCATGGTGCTACGTTGAAGACAAGGCTAAGCTCATAGAGGAAGCCGCCAGGGTGCTCAGGCCCGGAGGAACCATAGCCTTCACCGACTGGATGATAGGCCCTTCAGGGATGAGCGCGGAAGACGCCGCCAGGGTCTGCGAAACGATGAAGTTCCCGGACATGCTCACAATGGACGAGTACAGGGCCCTCCTGGAGAAGAACGGGTTCGAGATCAGGGACGCCACCGACCTCACCCACACCATGGCGGAGCACATAGAGAACTACCTGGGTCAGCTGGCGGGTCAGAGGCATTTCGACGCAATGCAGATACTCGGCTGGAACTACGATGTGTTCAACTTCCTGGGAGTCGAGTTCGGATTCATGCTTGAGAAGGCCAAAGCCGGCGAGTTCGGCCGCGGCCGCTTCGTGGCGGTGAAGAAGTAGATGAACCAGCTCTCCCGGGCGGCAAAAAAGGAATATTTCAGCAGGCTTGAAAGCCTCCGTCCGGACGCTGTCTACTCCTGTTCCGCGTTCCCGGTATCAGTTCTGGCCGGTCTGGGTCTCAGGCCGGCCAGGATACCGGTTTCCAGCCGGGCAAAGGGCAGGATACGTTCCAGGGAGGACGTGTGTCCGCTTATGGAGCTCCTGGCTGGATCCATGGAGCAGCTGCGCCCCAGGGTGGTCATCGGCCTGCACACATGCGACATGACCAGGCGGTTCTATCAGGAGCTCAACAAGGTGGAATACGCCCAGATCCATCAGCTTCAGCTTCCGGCGACCTTCGGAAAGGAAGCGGAGGAATTCTATGCCTCCCAGGTGGAAAGGCTCTGCGAAGACCTTGTCCTGAACGGTCTGTCGGAGGGGTACGAACCGGAAAGGGCGGAAAGTTGGTTCCGGGGGCTGAGGAAGCTTGATGAACTGCTTCGCGGAGCAGCGCTGAGAACCCCTCCCGTGGCCTTGAAGTACTTCCACCACCTGGGAAGCATCATGCCTCCCCGGGAGGCAGTCGAGGTGATAGGGAACCTTCTGGAAGACCATGAGCCCTTCAAAGGTGAGTTCACACTGGTCGCCTCAGGAAGCCCATTCCCGCCGGGCAGCGATACAGTGGCCGAAACCGTTGAGGCCGCCGGGGGTCTCCTGGTACCCGCCGGCTGCAGCGGCCATGCGGCATACCCCGCAGGGGAGCCTGCTGACTTCAGCCCGGGTACCCTGGCTGTGGAGAGCCTCGCCGGCTGCAGATGCGTAAGACGCAGACCCAATGCCATATGCTTCGATCACATCGGGGAGAGCGCGAAGCGTTTCTCCGCCCGGGGAATACTCGTGACATGCCTCTCCTTCTGTGACCTCTGGTACACCGAGAAGGTAAGGTTCAAGGAGCGTTTTCCGATTCCGGTTCTCGTTACCGACTGCGGGTTGAACCAGGGGGATTCCGAACGAACCGCGATGAGGGTGGAAACATTCATACAGTCCCTGGGGGTGAAATGAACGACCCGGTGGCAAGGATAACCTCCTCGCAGTGGGAGGAAAGGGCCCGTATCATCCCTGAACGGTTCAGGGACCAGTGCCGGTTCCTCCGGAAGTGGGTCCCGGGAGGTGTGCCGTATCTCTTCACCCCCTACGAGTACTCCTGCAGGGGAGACCTGCTCCTGAGAAGGCTGAAGTTCGACTCGGCCATGGAATCCCTCAGGCTATGGGCCTTCCTTTTCAGCGAAAAGGACAGGCTTTTCCTGGCCAGGGAGAACGGAGCGAAGATAGTAAGCCTGATGAAGGACCTGGGTCAGACCGCGGTGCTCACCTACGCATTTCCCAACCAGCTCTCATTTTACGCCGACGAGCTTTGGTGGGCTCCGTGCTTCTCAGAGGAAACATACCTTCTGGACGAAGCGGCCAAGCTGGGCGCCACATCTGAGCTCTGCTACGTGCGAGCGGCCCTGGGAGCCATGGTGACAGGGGACTATTTTCCGGACCCCGACCTCTGCATAGCAGGCACCGGGGCGTGCTGCGACGACTTCAGCGCCGTGATGCAGCTCATCGAGGGTCTTGGCAGGAAGGTTCACTGGTGGGAAATGGTAAGCAGGAGGGAACCTCCGGGGCACAGTACCGTGGAGCCCTTCACGGAAACCCCGTTCGGGGGGAACAGCTACCAGGCAGGGGCCGTTCCCTATCTCAGGGCGCAGTTCAAAGGCATCATAAGGGCCATGGAGGAACTCACCGGCACTGTATGCACCGATGAGATGCTCAGAGAGAGCGTTTCCCGGTTCAACAGGCTCAGAGGGATCACATCCCGGCTCAGGGAACTGGTCTACACCGCCGACAGGCCTCCAATACCGGGCCTGGAGATGTACCTTGCTGAGTTCGTTACCATACACACCTGCAGTGAGCCGGATGAGTGTTTCCCGGTAATGGAGGGCATGCTGAACCTGGCGCAGCGCAGGCTTGAGCAGGGCCAGTCGCCCCTTACTGAGGAGAAGCCATGCAGGGTCTACTGGATGTACCCCTCCACCGACGCGTCGCTGGTAACCCTTCTGGAGGACATGGGCGGCTGCATTGCCGGAACCGATTACTTCATCAACCACGCTTTCCTGCCCCTGAGGGAGGATGTCGGCCCCCTCACCGCCGTTGCTGAGAACTGCATGGACGACAGGCTTTCAGGCAGCCCCTCCTCAAGGGTGCGCAGGGTCATCGAGGATGTTCGCCGGTACAGGGCCGAGGGAATACTGATGTCGGGAATTTTCGGGGCCAGCCACTGCCCCTGGGACGCCGCCGCCCTTGCGGAGGAGGTGGGCAGGGAACTGGGCATACCGGTGCTTGCCTTCGATGTGCCCTACAGCCCGGGCAGGTACAGCGAGCAGGTGGTGACCAGGATGCAGGGTTTCCTTGAACTCATAAGGTCCAGGCGCGGTGGAACGGCGGTATCCCCAGGCGGGGTGGTCTCCGAGGGATCCGCAGGGGGAGAGGAAGCGGTCCTGGACTACTTCAGGAACTCCATGTCGGTGGAGTCCGACGAGGTACGCCGGTTGAAGAGGCAGGGAATGGGAGTGGCGGGCATATACTGCGAGTTCACCCCCAGGGACCTGATCCTGGCCGCCGGGGCTCTGCCGGTATGTCTCTGCGGTTCCAGCGGCAGGACCATACCCCCGGCGGAATCAGTGCTTCCCGCAAACCTGTGCCCGCTGATAAAGTCGAGCTTCGGCTACATCCTCACCGGGCGATGCCCCTTCTTCACGGTATCCGACCTGGTGATAGCCGAGACCACCTGCGACGGCAAGAAGAAGATGTACGAGCTCATCGCCGACAGGAAGCCCCAGCACATACTGGAGCTTACCCAGAAGGTGAACGAAGAGGAGGCCTGGCTCCACTGGCTCAGCGAGGTAAACAAGCTTAAATCATTCCTTGAACGGTACTACGGAGTGGAGATAACCGACGAAAAGCTGCGAAGCGCCATTTCAGCCATGAACGGCGAGAGGGCCCTTCTCAGGGAAGCGCTCTACCTGGGGGCGGAGGACCCGCCTGTGGCCACCGGGGTGGAGCTGGCAAGGCTCAGGTACCGGGTGAGCGGCCTGGAAAGCCATGCCCGCATGCTCAGGGAGTTCATCGCCATGTGCCGCAGAAGGAAGCCCATGACCAGCGCCGGGCCCAGGGTGATAGTTTCAGGCTGCCCCATGTCCGAGGGCACCCTCAAGGTGATCGAGCTCATCGAGGAAGCCGGCGGCATCGTGGTGGCCCAGGAGACCTGCAGCGGGTTGAAGCCTCTCCTTCCCGTGGAGGAGACAGGGGATCCCCTTGAGGCCATCGCAAGGAAACACTTCAGGATACCATGTTCCTGCATGACTCCCAACACCGGAAGGCTGGAGCTCCTGAGGAAGCTCTCCAAGGAGTTCAACGCCGCCGCGGTGGTGGACCTTGTGTGGCAGGCCTGCCATACCTACGCCGTGGAATCCCATTCCGTGGGAGGTTTCGTAAGGGACGATCTCGGCCTGGCCTACCTTAAGGTGGAAACCGACTACGGCCAGAGCGACAGGGAAAGACTGATGATAAGGATACAAACCATGCTGGAGATGATCTGAGATGTACTGCGGAATAGACATCGGCTCAAGGAGCATAGAAGTGGTTCTCTATGACGGCGCCCAGGTGGTGGAGTCCGGCGCCTGCGACACAGGAAGCAGGCCCACGGAGAACGCCTCGGAGCTTCTGAACAGAACACTTGCCGCTGCAGGCGCCGCAAGGGATGATATCCGTGCCACGGTTGCCACCGGTTACGGCAGGAACTACTTCCAGGGAGCCGACAGGACAATGTCGGAGATACTCTGCCACGCCGCCGGTGTATCCTACCTGTTCCCCGACGCCAGAACGGTGATCGACATAGGCGGCCAGGATTCAAAGCTGATATCACTTGATCAGCAGGGCAGGCCGGTGGACTTCTCCATGAACGACAGGTGCGCCGCGGGCACCGGCAAGTTCATCGAGATGACCGGGGCTTCCCTGGGTGTGCCCCTGCACGGCATGTACGACATGGTGAAGGACCACTCGGAATCGGTGGAGATAAGCACCATGTGCGCGGTGTTCGCCGAAAGCGAGATCATCGGTCTCGTTCAGAGCGGAACTCCCATTCCCACCATACTCCGCGGCGTGTTCAACTCCGTTGCGAGAAGAACACTGGGAATGGCCGCCAGGGGAGGGATCACACCCAGGCTGGTGTTCACAGGCGGAGTGGCCATGAACGCAGCTGTGGCGGAGGCTATATCACGGGAGGCCGGCTCAACGGTCTCCGTTCCCGACGACCCGAGAATGACAGGAGCCCTTGGGGCGGCGATAACCGCCTCTTCGATACCGCGGTGATTTGACCTTCAGCGGCGTATGGAGTATCGTTTTCATCATCACCGGAGGCCATGATGAGAACGATGAAGGTCCTCATAATCGACGATGACCCAGCTTCCGTAGCCCTTGCCAGGCAGTGGCTGAAGAAGGACGGTCACGGGATAGTAACCGCCGCAGGCGGGGATGAGGGGCTCTCCATGGCGGTGAAGGAGGCCCCCGACCTTATCCTCCTGGATGTCCATATGCCCGGCATGAACGGCTTTCAGGTCTGTGAAAGGCTCAAGGCCGATTCCAGGATCAGGCACATTCCCGTTATCTTCCTCTCCGCCGCCGACGAGACCCGGGAGAAGGTGAAGGGCCTCGACCTGGGGGCAGTTGACTATGTCACCAAGCCCTTCGACAGGTTCGAGCTTCCCGCCAGGGTCCGAGCCGCGCTGAGGACCAAGAGACTCCAGGACCTTCTCACCGTTTACAGCGAGATCGATTCCCTCACCGAGGTCTACAACCGCAGGGTGCTCATGGAGCGGCTGGAGCAGGAGTGGAACCGCACCAGGAGGTATTCCACCACCGTGGCCTTCATCATGTGCGACATCGACCATTTCAAGAATGTGAACGACACCCACGGCCACCCCACCGGCGATCAGGTCCTGGAGCGGATAGCAACGCTTCTCAGGAAGTCCGTCCGCTCCTCGGACATGGTGGGCAGGTACGGCGGCGAGGAGTTCGGCATCATCATGGTCAACGCCGACCGGGCAAGTGCCGCGTCAGCCGCCGAGAGATACCGCAAGAAGATCGAGTCGATGGATTTCCATTCCCGCAGGGGAGAGTTCAGGGTCACGGTGAGTTTTGGCGTGGCTGACTCCCGGGGCAAGGATTCGGTCAACCAGCTTATCAACGCCGCCGACAGGGCTCTCTACAAAGCCAAGGAAACAGGCAGGAACACAGTCTGCGTCGAAGAATGACACCGCCATGGAATATCCCCCGGCCTGCTGAAGTATCAACGCTGTAAAACCCCAAAGGAGGAACAGCGATGAGATTTCTGGCAGTAACGGCGGCGGTGGCAGCGGCGGCGATGGCCACGCCTTCTTTTGAACGGGCGGTCTCCAACGTTGCGGAGATGGTCTGGAACTACAAGGTAACGGACATCGCCTCCAGGTTCGGCCTGGACGTGGTGAATGTCACCTGGGAGGACACGGGCAGGTACGGCAACTCCTGCTGGGGCCCCAACATCTCCGACCTCACCATTCAGGTTCATCACGGCAACAGGGATCAGGAAACCCTCACCTGCATGCCGGTCATAAGGTATCCCAACTTCCACGACCTCTCCGCCGACCTTGACCCCGACGAGTTCTACCTTCTCGTAGGCAACGAGAGGGGAGACGAGCTGGAACCGGTCACCCTCACCGACTATGTGGACAATCTCAGGGACTATCTCCACGACGAGGACAGCTGGGGCGGCAGGCAGACCAGCCTCCTGGCGGAGAGGGACAGCGTTGTCCTGGTAAGTGCCCAGGCGGTCTTCCTTCCCATAGAGGAGGACGGCGAGGCCACATTCAACCCGGTGCTCTACAACTACCAGAGCTACGAGGGCAGCCCCGGCGTGCTTGCCATCCTGGCCACCAGGGAGGGAACCAGCGCCACCATCATCGACAACAGCGTAGACTACAGCGCCGACTACTACTCATGGGGCCAGAGGCTCTACTTCAATGAAGACGGCGAGAGGGCCAGCCTCACAGGCTCCAGGCTCTCCGACTTCCTGGAAGACCCCGAGAATCTTGAGGAACTCATGGGCGAAACGATGGAAGCAGCAGGGGAAGAGGGCCTCAACATGGTCCTCCTCATTCAGATACCCCTGAAGCAGAAGGAGAGAAGGGACCTGTGGTTCGAGGGAATGGGAGGATGTTTCGACAGTGCTCCCATGGCCTGCGAGGAAGCCTGCGCCTCCTCAGATGTTGAGGCCGCGGTCATCGGCCACGGCGAGCTCGAAGGCCCCTTCAGGGAGATAGACGGCCTCCCAATCGTAAGGGACGAGCGTTTCCCTATCAGGGTCACGGTGCAGTTCTACAAGGCCACCTCCAACGGTGTTGCCACCGAGGGGGACATCGCGGAAATAGCCGCACAGATCACAAGGGTGTACGACGACGCCTCCTATGTTGGCTCCCTGGT
>DAINQE010000056.1:12081-14091 GCA_036743055.1 Candidatus Sabulitectum sp.
TAGCCGCACAGATCACAAGGGTGTACGACGACGCCTCCTATGTTGGCTCCCTGGTTTGCCCCGAGGAGAAGATCGAAAGGCCTACCGACTGGGACCACGACGCAGTAGAGGTTTCCCTCAGGAAGCACATCCCCTGGTTCTGGTAGATCAAAACTGAATAAGGAAGGCCCTGGCGAATGCCGGGGCCTTCGTTTATTGTGGAGCCATGGACAACACATTCGCAGCCAAAAGCGCAGCCGACTGGCGGAAATGGCTTCAGGAGAACCACGCCACCGCGCAGGAGGTCTGGCTCGTCTTCTGGAAGAAGCACACCGGAAAGCCCTGCGTCGAGTACGAAGACGCGGTAAGGCAGGCCCTCTGCTTCGGGTGGATAGACGGCCTGATAAAGAAGGTCGACGAAGAGAGCTACGCCAGGAGGTTCAGCCCCAGGCAGGCCGACAGCCCCTGGTCACCCCTTAACAGGGAACGGGCCCTGGAGCTCATCAGAACAGGGGAGATGACCGACCAGGGAATGGAAGCGGTGAAAAGGGCCAGGGAATCAGGCGCCTGGTACGTTCAGCCCACTGAGGTGGAAATGCCGGCAGAGCTTGAGGAAGAACTGGACCGGAACAAGAAGGCCGCTCTCTTCTTCAGCGAACTCGCACCTTCATACAGGAAGCGCTACATGGGCTGGGTTGGCGACGCGAAGCGCCCTGAGACCAGGAGGGTAAGGGCAAGAGAAGCCTGCGCCCTTCTGGAAAAGGGTATGAAGCTCCCCATGAAGTAGAAAAAAGGATGATTGCATCCCAGGCTCAAGTTCTCAGCGAGGCCGGATCAGTCCTGAACGCTTTCCGCAGCTCCTCACTGTATCCCGTCGCAGCACCGGGCGCGACAGATCTCAGGTGCTGAAACGCCTCCTGAGAGAATCCTTCCTTCATTGAAATCAGCGGCAGGGCAAAGCGGTACAATTTTCCGTTGTCGAAGCCGATCATCACCGCGTTGATGTGCCCGCCCTTCATCACACCGTAGTACCACACGATGCGCGAGGGTTCCGACAGGGCAGCCAGCCCCCGATGCGGAAGGAAGTTCCAAACCAGGATGAACAGTGCCACCGGGATGCAGATCAAAACTAAGGCTGCCGTACCCCCCGAGTACTCGTTGAGACCCAGAGAGGGACCAAAGCCGGCTGTGATTCCACAGATCACGAGTATGATCAGAGCTGCAATTCGGTTCTTGATACGCTGTTTTCTCACGACCGGCTGAAAGTAGAGCTGCAGTTGGTTCATGGTTCCCCTTCTCTTTTTCTCTGGGTTCTTCTCGTGTTTCAGCTCAGTAAAACCTACTGGCCAACGAAATCATCTGCAACGCTGGATGTTTTCTCTGCAACTCGCTTTGCGAGACGAGTTACTTCGAGGGATCTGGAATGCTGGACATTCAGCAATTCCACAATTGGCTAAGCTACGCAGTAGCATTTTTTGCGATAGCATACTCTGAATAGGCTGCACAGCCGTTTTGAGACCGGAATCCAGAGGATTGTGGCGGGTTCATACAGTTTTGGGTCTCATTGCTAATCTTGACAGTAAAGCGTAGCTTCGTATATTTGCATCGGAGACTCGGCCTAGGAGTTGCTTTCGGGTGGCTTCAAAGGCATTGTCTCCTTTTTTATTGTCTTGATTCGAATGGATCTGGAACATATACAATTCCATATGAGACATACTCTGCTTCACCATTATCTATGTTACCAACATATTGCAGTTCTGCAAGCCACCTGCCGTAATTCTCAGCTATTTCCGGACGAGTCTCAGCATTCATACCTCTGGAAGGAATTCTGAATCCCCAGTTGATGCAGTAGATAGCTAAATCTGCAGCCTGTACTGGATAAGTCATGTCAGAAGAGACAAACAATGGACTAGGTACAATATATGATGATCGGAATCTTCCGGTCGATGTTTTTTGAAAATATGCTTCCATTCTCTTAACAAATCTACGATCCTCTTTCTTTTCTACTTCATCCATTATGACGAGTCCGTG
>DAINQE010000057.1:0-6195 GCA_036743055.1 Candidatus Sabulitectum sp.
CTCCCTGTTGATGAAGAGCTGGATCTTTCCGGTGGGGTCCTCCAGGTCGCAGAAGACCGTTTTGCCGTGCTTCCTCTTGGCCATTATCCTGCCGGAAGTGCCCATCTTCTCCTGGGTCTCTCCGGTTTCCCTGAGCACGCCCACCGGCACCCTTGCCGGTGTTCTGGGCGGGTAGGGGTCCGCTCCCGTTTCCCTGAGCGCCTCAAGCTTCTCCAGGCGCCGCTCTATGAACTCGTTCTTTTCAATGGCCATGTCACTTGCTCTTTCTCAGGTAGTCCTCAATGAACTCCTGTATGTTGCCGGCGAGGAATCCCTCCACATCGGAGGTCTCGCTTTCGGTCCGGTGGTCCTTCACCATCTGGTAGGGCTGAAGCACGTAGGAGCGGATCTGGTGCCCCCAGGAAACATCGCTCTTGGTTCCCTCCAGCTTCTCCCTCTCCTTACGCCTCTTCTCTTCTTCCAGCTCGTAGAGCCTTGCTCTCAGCACCTTCCAGGCAAGTTCCCTGTTCCTGTGCTGGCTTCTCTCGTTCTGGCAGGAGACCGCGATCCCCGTGGGGATATGGGTCAGCCTTACGGCGCTGGAGGTCTTGTTGATGTGCTGCCCCCCTGCTCCGCTGGCCCGGAACACGTCGGTCCTCACGTCCTCAGGGTCGATCTCCACCTCTATGGAGTCGTCGAGGTCCGGCAGGGGGAACACCGAGGCGAAGCTGGTGTGCCGCCTGTGGTTCTGGTCGAAGGGGCTCTTCCTCACCAGCCGGTGTATCCCCTTCTCGGCGCTGAGGTAGCCGTAGGCATAGGGGCCCCTTATCGCCAGCACCGCTTCCCTCATGCCCACGCCATCCCCCGGGGAGGTATCCAGAACGTCTACCTGATAGTCCTGCCTCTCCGCCCAGAGGATGTACATCTTCATCAGCATCTCGGTCCAGTCGTGGCTGTCCACTCCTCCGGCTCCCGACCTTACCGTGAGAATGCAGTCGGAGCTGTCGTGCTCCCCTGAGAGCATCTGCCTGAACTCCAGCTGGTCAAGGTTCGCAAGGACCTTCTGGAGCCTTATCTCCGCGTCGGTCCTTATGCCCCTGTCGTCCTCCAGCTCGAGAAGCTCCAGCGCCGCGGTCAGGTCGCCTATCTTCTCAGTGAGCGCCAGCAGGGGACCGGTCCAGTTCTGAACCTTCTTCATCTCAGCGATGACCTCCAGGGCCGCGTTCCTGTTGTCCCAGAAACCGGCTGAGGCCATCTGTTCCTCGTATTGTTTTTCTTTTTTCAGGAGACCTTCGAGGTCAAAGACGCTCCTTGAGCAGACGAGCCCTCTCCTCTGCCCCACGGATTCCCGTGACAAGTTCCTGGTGTGTCATGTTCCCTCCGGAGATTGTGGATAGTGATGATAATGCTGGAATATAGCAAATACTCCAGGGCATTTTCAGGTCTCCGGCTATCTGATTATCACGTAATCAGCTGCTTCAGGGTCCAGGGGCTCCCCTTCAGGGAGTATCCTCACTGTGACGAAGTCAGCATCCTCTCCCATCTGATCCGGGATGCCCGAATGATGGTCGCTGTGGAAACCGCCGCATACGAAAACGCAGCGCAGACCCTCTATCGACGACGCCATCACGGCGTCCTTGAGCAGCTGGGCCCTGTAGAGGTCGTCCATTCTCACGGGCATTCCGTGCATCTGGTCCCCTACTGCCTCCATGGTCTCCATGAAGGCGTTCCTGTAGTATGACGACGAGGAATCCACCTGAAGCTCCTGGAAGAAAGGCTCATGGGAAATGGCCTGCCACCCCCCTGAGGCCACCATTGCCGCGTACCTCCTGGGAACGTTGGCGGCTATCACCGGGAGCCCCCGCTCCCTGGCCACCTCCACCAGAGGGGCGTAGTCGGCGGTGTAATTGCCCCACGGGCGGGAACCCTCCAGGAACTCCTCCTCGGTGACCTCGCCGGCCAGATAGGAATCCAGCAGCCCCTGCACATCGGTCTCGAACATCTCCAGGGCCAGGGCCCTTCCGTCCTCCGCCAGGGCTTCCCAGATGTACAGCTCCCACTGGTGGGCCAGCGGGTCGTCGTGCTGCTCACCTATGAAGACCACCTGATGCTCCATGAGAACACTCATCATCTCAGCCGCGGCTACCGTAGCGCCGTCAGAAGTGATCCTCCCCGGGGGAACGGAAGCCATCGTGATCAGGAACAGTACCCACATATCGTCCGCCTCTCCGTCAGAATGATCTTCTTGCCCGCAACGCCCTGTCAAGAAGAAACGCCATCAGCGCACCCGCCGTATAGCACACGATGTCGGACCAGAGGAATCCGTATCCCAGAACGTACCCCAGGGGAAAGGTGTGCCTCAGCTCCACGATCCAGTCCGCCTGGTAGAGCTGGCTTGCTTCCACGGCGTATGAGATGAGGGCGGTGCTCACAAGCAGCTCGTAGGGCGGCGCCGAGGGCCTGAGCAGGGCTATCAGGAAATAAAGTCCGGAGGCCCAGAGGGCGTCGCCGGCGTACATCTTCATGAACTCCGGAAGGAATGCCGCCCTGGGCGACCTGGTCACCAGCGCCGCCACCAGGCAGAGCACCAGCGCTCCCAGGAGATTGAGCCGTTTCCTCTTAGCTATTTCAGCCTCCTTCTTCTGCCGGCCTTGAGAAGCTCGAAGGCAAGCAGGTAGATCCCCGAGGATCCGGCTATGCAGAGCCAGTCGGTCCAGGTGGGTCCGGCAAATGAAAGCACTCCGCCGAAGCCTGTGTAGATAACCGTCAGCGTAAGCAGGATGGACCCGGCGATGGACCACAGGAGTATCCTGTTGGTGAAGAAGTTCCTGCTGAACACGGAGGTGTAGTAGAACCTCCTGGAAAGGATGTTCACGTACTGGCAGAAGGCTATGGTGAGGTAGGCCATTGTCATGGCCCTCATGTAAAGCGGGTTCTGCAGCGAGACATCCTGAAGGAAGGTGACCCCCTCCCTTATGCCGGTGAAGGCGAAGTTCCCGAATGAGAGGGCGCCTATGAGGCTGCCCAGGAAAAGCACCTCAAGTGAACTGCCTTTGTTCATTATGTGGTCGTCGAGACTCCTGGGTTTCTCACGCATTATCTCGGTGGAGGGGGGGTCGTAGGTGAGGAAGGTAAGCGGCATAACCTCCGCCAGCAGGTCGATGGCCAGGATCTGTATGGCCAGGATCGGTATCGCCCAGTCTCCCATGGCCACCGCCGCAAGGCCCAGTATCACCACCATGAGTTCCGCCATGTTGGTGGTGAGGGATGCCAGAACGGTCTTCTTCAGGTTGCTGTAGATCGTTCTTCCCTCCTTCACCGCGTAGACCAGCGAGGTGAAGCTGTCGTCGAGGAGTATCAGCTCGGCGGCCTCCTTGGAGACATCGGTGCCCGTTACACCCATGGCCACGCCGATGTTGGCCTTCTTCAGCGCCGGGGCATCGTTCACGCCGTCGCCTGTCACGGCGACGACTTCGCCGTTGTCCTCCAGGATGGTCACGATCCTCAGCTTGTGGGCGGGGTCCACCCTGCTGAAAACTATGGAGTCGTTGCCGAAGAGTATCTCCTTCAGCCTGTCATCGCTCATTTCCTCCAGGTCGACACCGGTGTAAACCGGCGGTTCGCCTTTCCTGGAGAGACCCACCATACGCCCCACCGCCTGGGCTGTAATTGCGTGATCCCCGGTCATCACTATCAGGCGGATCCTGGCGTCATGACAGGCTGCCATGGCTTCCTTCACACCCTCCTTGGGAGGGTCCATCATGAATACCAGCCCCAGGAAGACCACATCCTTCTCCGCGGTCTCCATGGTGTAGTCGGACCCGTCCTTCTCCAGAGGTCTGAAGGCAATGGCCAGGACCCTGAGGGCCCTGGCGGAGTACTCCCCGCTGAGCCTCTCGATCTCACTGCGGTCCTCTTCGGAAATGGGAACCGCTTCGCCGTCCCTGTAGATGTGGGTGCTTATGGAGAGAACGCTGGTGGCCGCCCCCTTCATGGCAAGCTGGTACCTGTCTCCGAACCGCCTTATGGAGCTCATCCTCTTCCGTTCGGAATCGAAGGGGAACTCCTGTATCTCCGGGTTCTCCTCGTCCTCCCTGGGGCTCCTTGTTCCCACCTTCGTGGAAAGGGTTATCAGGGCGGCCTCGGTGGGGTCGCCCACCGGGTACCAGCCCTTGTGGTCGTCGTCCGGCGGGTGTATCTCGGCGTTGGAGGCCATCGTGCCGGCGTCCAGCATCACCTCCATGCGGTCTATCACTTCCTGGGAGACCGGTTTCCCCGAGCCGTCCAGTATCTCCCCCTCCGGTTCGTATCCCGTTCCGGTAACCGAGTACTCCTGTCCGTTGAACCAGAGGCCGGTGACCGTCATCTCGTTCCTTGTGAGGGTTCCGGTCTTGTCGGTGCAGATAACGGAGGTGGAGCCAAGGGTCTCCACGCTGGGAAGGCTCTTAACCACCACCTTCCTCCCGGCAAGCCTCCTGCTTGCGGCGCTGAGGGCCACGGTGACCTGGGCGGGAAGGGCCTGGGGAACGCAGGCGACAGCTATTCCAAGAGCCAGTATCAGGCTGTTGAACATGGTGAAGCCCTGGGAGAGGGCAACGAAGAACAGTATCACGCTCAGTACCACCACTATGGAGGTAAGCCACTTCGCCAGGCTGTCCAGCTCCATCTGAAGGGGGCTCCTGGCGGATACCGTGCCGGTGGTCATGGCTGCGATGCGCCCCATCTCGGTGCTTGAACCGGTTCGTACCACAACTCCGAAAGCGCTTCCGGTGGCCACGGTAGTTCCTGTGTAGGCCATGTTCACCCTGTCGGCGAGTATGAGATCGCCTGAGAGGGCTTCGGTCTCCTTCTCCTGGGGCATGGATTCGCCGGTAAGGGAAAAGTCGTTGGTCCTGAGGTTGAACGCCTCCAGCAGCCTGATGTCAGCCGGGATGCGGTCGCCGGCCTCCACCGATACTATGTCGCCGGGCACCAGGTCGTTCTGGCTGATCTCGGTGAGCTGACCCTCCACCACCACCTTGGCAGGGGACTTGATCAGCTCCCGGAGTTTCTCCAGGACCTTCCCGGCCTTGTACTCCTGTATGAAGCCTATCACGGCGTTCACGAACACTATCACGAACATCACGGCGCCGTCGCGGTAGCTTCCCATGGCCATGGAAATGACTCCGGCGACTATCAGGACCATTACCAGAAGCTCCCTGAACTGGGTGAGGAAGACTACCAGCTTGGATCGTTCCTTCTCCAGTGCTATGGCATTGGGACCGTACTTTTCCCGCCGCCTGGCCGCCTCCTCCCTGGAAAGCCCCTCCCGGGAGGTGTCGAGCGCTTCCAGGGATTCCTTCGGCGTAAGCCTGTAAAAGTCGGTCTTTCCGGTCACGTCTGTATGCATGGTATCCTGAACCTCTTTCTGCCGTCCTGTTCCATCTGCTTCCTTATGCCGTGTATGTCGCACTCGAACCCCGGGAATCTCGCTTCGAAGTCCTCCAGGGCGGTGAGGTACTCAAGCACTGGTCCGCCGCCGGGGGTGAACCTTTCTCCGGGCATGATGATGGGTATTCCCGGAGGGTAGGGAACCACCATTACGCAGGGTATCCTGCCCTCGCACTCCGCCAGGGGAACCCACTCGATGGTGCCCTTGACCACGTGGGAGTACGCCTCCGCCGGGGTCATCACCTGCTCAGGGAGCTGGTCGAAGGAACCCAGCATCATGTCCACCAGACCACCTGAAACGATGTGGGAGTGCATGTCGTCGCAGAGGCTCCTGATGCCCCTCTCCAGGTACTCTTCGGGGTAGGCCTCCGGCAGGGAGGGTATCACCACCTCCACATCGGAGTTGTCGTCGTAGTGCTTCTTGAATGTGAAAAGCTCCGCGAGAAGTGTTCCGGACTTTCCCCTGGAGGTACCCATGGAGAAGAGGCAGAGCCAGGAGTAATAACCGGTTTTCTCCACCACGATGCCCCGGTCGCGGAGGAAGGCGGTTACCACCGATGCGGGAATACCCACTTCCTGGTGCTTTCCCCGGAAGTCGATCCCCGGTGTGGCAATGGTTACCTTCTGGGGGTCCAGCATTATCTGGTCGCGGTTGATGTTCTCGAAGAGGTGCCACTTCTGCCCGGGCTTCAGCATCCAGCAGTTCCTGTCGCTGATCAGCTTCTGGTTGTCCAGGCTGTCCAGGGGAACTTTCTTGCCCTTATGGTCGGTCTTCTCCGGCTGCCA
>DAINQE010000057.1:6295-11240 GCA_036743055.1 Candidatus Sabulitectum sp.
CCAGGCTGTCCAGGGGAACTTTCTTGCCCTTATGGTCGGTCTTCTCCGGCTGCCATACGCTGAACCACCAGCGCTTCTCAGGTTCCGGGGTGGTCCTGGCTATCTCCCGCCCGATCTGAACCATCTTCTTCCGGAACACCACCGGCTCTTCTATGGTTTCGTCCATGAGGGTCCGCCCCCCTGAGCCCTTCATCATCCGGGTGCTCACATCCAGTGTGGCAATTATCGAATACTGCGGGGAGGTGGAGCTGTACATCATGAAGGCCTCATTAAACAGCTCCCTGTCCACCACCTCTTCGCTGCCGTTCCTCACGTGGATCATGGATGCCTGGGAGAGGGCGGCCAGCAGCTTGTGGGTGGACTGGGTGGCGAACACCGGCGGGTGCTGACCCTCCTTTACGTTGGGCGTCATGGCATAGTAGCCCTCATAAAGGGGATGGAAGGCGGCGTAGGCGAACCATGCCTCGTCGAAGTGGATGTTGTCCACATGGGGGCCCAGCTTCTCCATTATCCTGTTCACGTTGTAGCACAGGCCGTCATAGGTGGAGTTGGTCACCACCGCCATCTTAACCCTGGCCTTCTTTCCCTGAATGAGCGGAGAGTCCGCTATCTTCTTCCTCACCGCCGCCGGTTCCATTTCCTTCATGTTCACCGGACCGATGGTGCCGTAGGGGTTCCTGGCGGGTTTCATGTACACGGGTATGGCTCCGGTGTCTATCATGGCGTAGTTGATGCTCTTGTGGCAGTTCCTGTCCACCAGCACAACATCGCCCTCTCCCACCCTGGCCCTCCAGACTATCTGGTTGGCCATGGAGTTCCCCCCGGTTACGAAGAAGGTTTCGTCCGCCTGGAAAACCCTGGCCGCCTCCCTCTCGCTGTCGCCCACCACTCCGCTGTGGTCAAGCAGCGAGCCCAGATCGGCAACGGAAACGGAGAGGTCGGACCGGAACAGGTTCTCACCGAAGAACTTGTGGCAGGCAATCCCCACAGGGTGCCGAAGGAAGGCCAGCCCTCCCATGTGCCCAGGTGTATGCCAGGAGTAGCGGTACTCCTCGGCGTACCTCACCAGTCCGTTGAAGAACGGGGGCATTATGCCCTTTATGTACTTGGTGAGTTCCCTGTCTATCCTTCCGGCTATGAACGAGGGGGTGTCCTCGTCCAGCCAGATGTAGCCGTCTATCTCCTTGAGCACGTCGGCGGAAATGTCCGTGATCGATGACTTGTCGGTCATTACCAGAATGGGCACCTCGGAGTTCCGCTTCCGCACCAGGCCCACCAGGTCGCCGGGGCTCACGTCGTCCACGGTCTCGTTGTCCCAGTTCACCACCAGGCACCCAAGGTCCGGCCTGGCGGCAATGATCTTAACGGCGTCGTCGCAGGCGGGGGAACCCATCACGGCACAGTCAAGCCTGGTCTCCAGCTTGTCTTTCACCGCTTTGATCCTCACGCCTGCGGAATTGTCCTTCTCCAGCCTGTAGTCAACCAGCAGGACCGGCCAGTCCTTTTTTTCAATCAGTTCCAATGCAGAACTCCCTCTTCAGAATGGAATAAACATCGTGGTCGACATACGCACCGTAAAGCAGCTCCTCCTCCCGGAGGGTACCTTCATAAACCAGACCGGCCCTCCTGGCAACCGCTATGCTGGGCAGGTTACCCGAGGCGCATCTGATCTCGATGCGGTTAAGGCCCATTTCATGGAAACCCTCCCGCAGCAGTTCTTTCACAGCCAGGGTCGCCAGACCCCTGCCGGTGTATCCGCTGCCCAGCCAGTAGCCCAGTTCAGCGTTCCTGTTCCGCAGGTCCACCGGGTGGAAACCGGCCACACCCGCGGCGCGGCCTCCGCTGATGATAACATAGTTGCACCCCAGCCCTCCGAGGGCCTGCTCAGCCGCTCCTTCCAGGTACTGCCTGGTGTCCTCCGGCGACTCCACGCCATCCACCCAGGCGAGCCACTTCCTCAGGTGCTCCCTGCTTTGGTCTATCAGCTGGAACAGCTCTTCCGCGAAGGTGGTATCAGCCGGCTCCATGCGGAACGGGATCGCACCCACGGAGGTTCTATGCCTTCCTTGCGGCGAAGTGGAGAGAATCGCCCCACTCGTCGAACCCCACCACTCTGCCCACCATTTCCACCCTCCTGCGAAGGCAGTTCAGGCACTCTTCCCTGTCCTCGTCCACACAGGGCTTGTTCTCGTAGAGAAGGTAGTTCTCCCTGAACTCCAGGGGAGTGAGCTGGGGCATCAGAACATTCGCTCCGAATGTGAGCCCCTTCTCCCTTCCCACGGGATCCAGGGCCTGCAGCGCGGTTGTGGCGGCTATGTTGGTGTCCTTCGTGAGGAGCCTGGTAAGGGCTATCATCATGAGCCCCATTCTGGTCCGTTCAGCGTCGTTCATGATGGACGCACTACCCATCGGCGTGTCCTTATGGGGTATGAAGGGGCCCATTCCGTACATGTCGAAGTCGTGCCTGCGGTAGAAGAGAAGGTCGTCCGCCAGCATCTCCGGGGTCTGCCCCGGAAGGCCGATCATCACCCCCGTACCCACCTGGAACCCGGCTTCACGAAGGGCATCCAGGGATCTAAGCCTGGAGTCCAGTGTCTGGTCACCCGGGTGTATGGCCTCAAAAAGGCCCGGATTGGTTGTCTCTATTCGAAGGAGGTAGCGGTGGGCCCCGGCTTCGCGGAACCTCCTGTAGGTCTCCAGGGAGTGCTCCCCCACGCAGAGGGTAACACCCAGACCGTCGGGCAGGGAAGGTGACACGGTTTCATTCTTTACTCGCCTCACCACCCTCTCCACCAGGTCCACGAAATCACTGTCGTGTCTTTCGCCGCTCTGAAGCACCATTGAACCGTAGCGCACTTCGGCGCACCACCTGGCGGCCTCCACTATGGAATCCTCGGAAACGGTGTATCTCTGCACCTTCGTATTCGACCGCCTGATACCGCAGTACCTGCAGTCCAGGGCGCACACGTTGGAGAACTCCACCAGGCCCCTGTAGTAAACCTTGTTCCCGCAGTGCTCAAGCACGGTGTGCTCCGCGGCCTTCCTTATCTCCTCTATCTTCTCAGGGTCGGTCTCCCTGAGGAATCCGGCCAGGGTGTCCCTGTCAGGCACCCCCCGGAAGAGTTCCAGCACTTCCCCGGTGTCCATGAAAGCCCTCCTTTCCAGTCTCCGAACATACTCGATCCCGGCTAAAAGGTCCGGTAGCTCCGGGGATTTCCTGAAACTATATTAGCCTCCATGTTGGAAATGGTCTGGCAGGCCCTTCTGGGTTTCAGGGACGTTGTGAGCGTCCATCCCGTATTCGGAGTGGGTATCCTTCTGGTGGGAAGCTTCTTCCTGGGAAGGCTGGCCGCTTCCGCTGGAATCCCATCCATAACCGGTTTCATCGTCGCCGGGCTGCTCCTGGGCCCCCACGCCACAGGAATGGTTCACACCGACCTGCACGATGAACTGGGCGCCGTCACGGAGGTCGCACTTGCGGTTATCGCCCTGGTCATCGGAAGCGAGTTCAGCCTTGTGAAACTGAAGCGCACCGGCAGGGCGGTGCTTATCATAACCGCGGCCCAGATGTTCCTCTCATTCGCCGCGGTCACACTTATCCTGTGGCTCACAGGGCTGATGCCCATCGAGGGAGCGGCCCTCCTTGGAGCCGTGGCCTCGGCCACAGCCCCGGCGGCAACGGTGGCCATAGTACGGGACCTGAAGGCCAGAGGGCCTTTCATAGATCACCTCTACGGAATAGTGGCGCTGGACGACGCGGGCTGCGTGCTGCTCTTCAGCATAGTGGCCGCCTTCGCAGGGAGCAGGCTGGGCGGAGGAGAGGCCGGAATAGTACACGGCATGGTTCACGCCGGCAGGGAAATATTCGGATCCCTTATACTGGGCGGCGTCACCGGCTGGCTCATCCATGTGTTCACCGTAAGACGGGGCAGGTCCAACGAGGTTTACATCGTGAGCCTGGGAATGCTCTGTCTACTCACGGCCATCGCCACCACATTCGGGTTCTCCCCCCTCCTTGCGGGTATGACCGCCGGGGCGGTTCTCGCCAACCTGGGCAGGGGCGCCTTCCGCATCATCGCCTCTCTGGAGCAGCTCTCCCCTCCGCTTTACGCGACTTTCTTTGCCATAGCCGGCACGGAACTGAGCATCAGCGTGTTCTCCAGCGGGCCGGTGCTCACAATGGGAGTACTTTTCATACTTGCCAGGGCCTTCGGGAAATACTTCGGGGTCTGGGGCGGAGCCCTCGCCGCAGGCAGCCACAGGCTCATAAGGAACTATCTGGGCCTCGCCATGCTTCCCCAGGCAGGGGTGGCAATAGGACTTGCCCTTTATATTCAGGCGGCTCCGTTCTTCATTGGGCATGAAGAGCTTGCGGCAACCATAGTAAGCATCGTTCTCATGAGCGTTTTCGTAAACGAGCTCACAGGGCCGCCGGTATCCAAGTACGCCGTGGTCCGTGGCGCAACCCTCTAGCAGAGGCGAAACATGAACATATCCGACATTCTCAGCATCACAGGCTGCAAAAGGAAGCTCGCCGCAAGCCAGCGGGACGAGGCCCTGGGGGTAATGGCGGAACTCCTCTCGAAAAGCCCCAACGCAGGCGGAGTAACTCCCCAGGCCCTTCTCCAGGGCATGCAGGAAAGGGAGGCCCTGGGATCCACCGGAGTGGGCAACGGAGTGGCCATTCCCCACTGCAGGCTCCCGGGCATGAAGGGGTTCGCTCTAGCCCTGTCGGTCTGCGACAGGGGAATAGCCTGGAACTCCATCGATCACCGCAGCGTTCACATAATCTGCGCCATAGCAGGCCCCATGGAGGGCACCGAGGACCATCTCAGGCTGCTGGCCGGAGCCGCCAGGGTGCTGAACAACGGCAAGGCCAGATACGAGCTTCTCAACGCCCAGACGGAATTCGCCATGCGGGAAGCCTTCCTCTACCACCTCTCAC
>DAINQE010000057.1:11340-13943 GCA_036743055.1 Candidatus Sabulitectum sp.
GGAGCAGACCGGAACCGCGTATGATAATGACCCTGATCCCCGAGGATCAGGTGGAAACGACCGTATCCGCGGTGGAGGAGATCACCGGTGATCTGGACACCCACCGCGGCGCATGCATCATGGTGATCAACGCGGCAACGGTAAGAGGAAGTCTCGAGACTCTGTGAGTCAGAGTTAAGTTAACGGAGGATATGTATGAGTGACCTTTCCGCAAAAATGAACGAGCTTTTCGGCAGGATCGAGAGGAACAACCTCTGGAGACAGAGGCAGTGCGTGAACCTGATCCCCAGTGAGAACACCCCCAGCCCCCTTGTTAAGGCCTGCGAGATCTGCGACCCCGCCGGCAGGTACGCCGAGCACCGCAACATGAAGGGCAAGGAGGTCTACTTCTACCACGGAACCGATTTCATCAGGGACATAGAGATCGAGGCCCAGGAGGCCCTCTGCGAGTACTTCCAGTGCTCCGAGGCGGAACTCCGCCCGGTTAGCGGCCAGATGTCCAACGAGGTTGTGTTCAAGGCCGTAACCAAGTTCGCCAACAGAACCTCCCCGGAGGGCACCTTCCGGAAGCTCAGATCCGTGATGAACAACGACCTGGGCATGGGAGGCCACCTCTCCAGCCAGCCCATGGGCGCCCTGTTCAACTTCGTGGAGATCAACCCCGACACGGGCAAGGAGAACTGCGTGAACTTCCCCGTGCAGAAGGACAACCCCTACAAGATCGACGAGGAGAAGATGATCGAACTCCTCGACTCGAACAGGCCTGAACTGGTTGTCTTCGGAAAGAGCATGTTCCTCTACCCCGAACCGGTGAAGAAGCTCTGCGACCACATCGCCAACTGGGAGGACAAGCCGGTGGTCATGTACGACATGGCCCATGTGTTCGGCCTCTACGGAGCTTTCCAGGCCCCGCTTGCCGAAGGCGCCGACGTTGTAACCGGCTCCACCCACAAGACCTACTTCGGCCCCCAGAGGGGCGCCATCGTCAGCAACATGGCGAAGAAGACCCCCTTCAGGAAGCTCTGGCTCGACATCAACAGCAGGGCATTCCCCGGCTCCACCTCCAACCACCACCTTGCAACCCTTCTCGGCCTCCTCGTGGCCACCCACGAGATGAACGCCTTCAAGGACGAGTACCAGGCAAAGGTTCTCTCCAACGCCAGGGCCTTCGCGAAGCACCTGGCCGACAACGGCCTGAAGGTGGAGGGCGACCCGAAGGACGGTTACACCAGGACACACCAGGTAGTGGTAAGGGTTATCGACCACGGCGACGGCGCCGAGATAGCCGACCGCCTCCAGGAGAACAACATAGTAGTGAACTACCAGGCCCTCCCCGATGACGACACCTTCCTCACCTCCAGCGGCATCAGAACAGGCGTAAGTGAAATGACCAGGTTCGGCATGAACGAAGACGACTTCGGCGAACTGGCCCAGCTCATGGCAAGGGTCATCGTGAAGAACGAGAACGTCGCCGACCAGGTAACCCAGTTCAGAAGCAGGTTCATGAAGATGCGCTACACCCTCCCCCTTGAGGAGAGCATAGCGCTTGCCTCCAGGGCAATGGCCAGCGCCTACCCCACGGGAGAGTACGTGAAGCTCTTCGCCGACAACCTGGCAAAACTGGTATAGGCCCCGCAAAAAAGAGTGAAACAGCACCGGCGGGGCAGCAATGTCCCGCCGGTAATTCAAGGAAGGAAGAACGATGAACGCACTTATCATTGCAGCCATGATCTCCTTCTCCCCGGGAAAGGGTGATACCGGTCTCGGCCTCATCGCCGGCAACCCCACCGGCATCTCCTTCAAGCACTTCACCAGCGTCACCACCGCCTTTGACGCCGCCGCCGCCTGGAGCTTCACCGACGAATGGGTGATGGTCCACGGCGACTATCTCTGGCACAGCTTCGGCGACATCGAAGTGGAAAAGGGCCAGCTTCCCTGGTACTACGGCCTGGGAGCATGGGTAGCCTTCGGCGACGACGACACCTTCATAGGAGGCAGGGTGCCGGTGGGCATCGAATACCTCTTCGCCCACAACGACATCGACATGTTCCTGGAGGTTGCCCCGGGGCTCAGCATCGTACCGGACACCGACTTCTACATCGACGCGGCAATAGGTGTCAGGTTCTTCTTCTAAACCAGGGAGGCAGCAAAAACTCCGCAACCTGATAAGGCACCCCGCCAGGTCAGCACTCCACTGGATGGCCAGGAGGGAGTCCCTCCGCGGCCCATTCCACAAAAACACCTGGACAAACGAGATGACAAGACTGTCCATGGCAGTCCCCGGCATGCTCCCCAGGGGCAATGTCTACTGCTTCGACCACGCCCTGAAAAACCTCCCCGACCACTCCCCCATCCTGGAGATAGGCTCCTTCTGCGGCCTCAGCGCATGCATGATCACCCTGCTCAAGCGCAGGCACAACACAAAGAACCAGCTTATCTGCTGCGACCCCTGGGAGTTCACCGAAGCCGGGTTCACCGGCACAACGAATGACTTCATTCAAGAAAGCTTCCAGCGCAACACGAAGCACTTCTGCCCCAACGACCCTCCCCTGGCCTTCCGCATGACCTCCGATGAGTTCTTCAAGTGCTGGAAACAGAACCAG
>DAINQE010000058.1:0-3456 GCA_036743055.1 Candidatus Sabulitectum sp.
GGGCGGAGGATACCCTCAGGGTCATCGAAGCGAACCTCCGCAGAGACCTGGCCGCTCACAGGGTCCACCGAAGGGGAGACCGCCGTGACCACGCCGGGCACGGATGCGTTGTCCATGGCCGGGATGGTAACGTATGCAGGTTGCCCGGTGGCGATGTCGAAGATGTTCGCCTCGGGCAGGAGCACCCTGGCAACCACGCCGCCATTACCGGAGATGGAGAGAAGGGGGGTCTGGCCGCTCATGTTACCGGCCCTGGCCCATACCCTTCCGACCCTGCCGCTGAATGGTGCCGCGATCCAGGCATTGTCCCTGGTGCTGCGGGCCTGGGTGTAACCTGCCTGGGCCTGTCTCAGCTGAGCTTCCGCCGCCTCCAGGGCCACCCTTACACCCTCGAGCTCCTGCGCGCTGAGAGCACCCGCCTCATAGAGTGTCTGCATTCTGTCGTAATTGGATCTTGCGTTCTCTGCGTTGGCCCGGGCTGCGCTCACGGAGGCCAGAGCGCTGGAGGTCCCGGCGCTTACCTGCTGATCCGTGTCCATACGCACAAGTCGCTGGCCGGCTTCGATGGTATCCCCTTCGGCCACCAGCACTTCCTCCACGGTTCCGCCCATTGCGGCATAGATAAGGGCTTCCTGGGCCCCTTCCAGCCTGGCGTTGGCATAAACTTCGGATGAGATGGTGGAGGGTTCCATTATCTGGACCCTGACCCTGACCACCCTTTCCTCTTCCTCTTCAGCTCCCGGCGCTCCGCAGGAGGCCGTGATCAGAATGAAGGCCGCAGCAGCGGCTATGAGACCCTTACTCAGTTTTGCCATGAATGTCCTCCTGAACTTCCATTCCGTTCTCGCTGTCAAATTCTATGTTCGTGTCGGTGCAGGGAGCCGTTCCCGTACCGCCGTCAATCTCCAGTATCCCCAGTGACCTGGCCAGGTCCGCCTCGGCGGTCTTCAGGGAATAAAGGGCTGAAGCGTTGTTGCTCCGAGCCTGGGTCAGGGCCAGGAAGGCCCCGTCCATGTCAAGTCTCGTTATAAGTCCGGCTTCATATGAGATCCGGGCGATCTCAGCTGCTTCCTCGGCCTGCCCCACGGTGAACTCCGCGCTTTCCACGGTTTCACGGGCCTGCTCAAGGGCGTTCCAGGATGCGACCAGCCCCAGGGATGCGTAGTTCTCTATGTCGTCAGCCTGGGCATATGAGGCCAGGCGCTGATACCTGGCGGACCTGTAGCCGCTGTAGTCGTTCAGCCCGTTGAAAATGGGGATCTGGATGGAGGCGGAAGTGGTCCAGTTCCTGGAGTAATCCTCCCCGGTGATCTCGGCTATGTCGTCTATGGATGCCTGATAGGAATAGTTCGTCTGGAAGACCAGCTGGGGAGCGAATCCCGCGGCGGCGAGGTTAACTCCGGCGTCTCCCATCTCACGTATCTGAACCGCAGTTTCTAGTTCAGGGCTGTTCCGCTCCATTATTGCCCTGGCCTCCTCAAGAGTCCGGGGAAGCTCCACCGGGAAGGGATCGCAGAGGTCTCCCTCGATGGTAACCGGATGGTCCTGCCGGAAACCGAGACTTACAGCGAACGCTGAAAGGGCGTTCTGAAACCCGGCTTCCGCGGCAATGGAGTCCGGCCGCCTGTTCTCGTAGGCCACCTGGCTCTGAAGGAGCTCGAACCGGCTGATGGTACCCGCCTCGTGGCGCTGCAGCGCAAGGCGGTAGCCTTCGAGGGCTATCTCGGAGGCCTCCGTTGCCACATCCCTCATCATTCCGGCCATCAGAACGCCGTAGAAAGACCCTATCACATCGGCAACGGCATCCTGTTCAACCGCGGTGAGGGATGTTTCCGACATGTTCCTGGCGGTTCCCGCCATGGAGGCACCCGCCGGTCCCTGAAGGACCAGGGGCAGAGTTGCGGATACGCCGTAGGAAGACGCCCACTCGCTCCCCATGGGGATGGAACCCAATCCGGGGATGGTCATTTCCTGAACGTCGTGACTCTTCTGGTAGGCCAGGGAGAAATTCACCTGGGGAAGGAACCAGGTCCTTGCGGCGGTGTGTTCCCACTCGGCGCTGCTGAGATCGTTCCTGGCGGCTATAACGTCGCCCCTTCTGCTCAGTGCGGTGTTCACAGCTTCTTCAAGGGTGAATGAGTGCGCACCGGCAAGAACGATGATCGCGGGCATGAAAGCGAATAGTCTTCTCATCGGGAAGCCCTTTCTCCAGTTCCTATGCCGTCAAAGACCATGTTTACGATCCTTGCGGCCACATCTTCCGGATCCATCTGTTTGAAAAATTCGATCCCTTTAACTCGAAGTGCTCCGTCCAGCAGGGAGTTCATCATTCCCATGGTAAGGTGCAGGTCGGCTTCGGGACTTATCTCTCCGGTTTCTTTCGCCCTGAGGAACACCGGTTCCAGTTTGCCGAAGAGGGCGACTATCCTTTCCCGGGACTCCGCTCCGCAGATGGTCTTTGTGGTTGCCATGAGCCTTACCCCGTTGGATACCTCAGGCTGATTCACCGTCTGCCGGATGCGCAGGGCCACTATGTTTTTCAGGGCTTCCCTGAAGGTTATCCCCGGGCGAAGGCAGCTGTTCACCATTTCGCTCAGAGACTCCTCTATGTGCTTCACCAGTTTCTGGTAGAAGCCCACCTTGCTGCCGAAGTAGTAGTAGACCATAGGCTTGGTGACCCCGGCCCTGGCGGCTACTTCATCCATGGAGATCTCTTCAGGCCTCTTCTGGCACAGAATGGCCAGGCCCGCCTCAAGGAGCTTCTGTTGGTTGTTTTTTGGTCTGGGCACCTTTTTTCTCCAATACTTACTTACGAGTAAGTAAAAACATAAGGGGCGTTTCCCGTTCGTCAACCTCTGTCGTTTTATTGTTTTCGTAATTTCCCACCGTTTCAGGCGGGAACCCCTGTGCCCTTTCCGTGTTGTTTTTCATGTAATAGAATTACTGCCATTAATGACGGGGCCTTCGTCCCGTTCCCGGCACAACACCATCAGATCGAAAGGCTAAGCATGACCCTATTCCTTCAGCTATCCATGGTTCTGCTCTCAGTGCAGGCCGCGGACATTCAGTTCAGCCTCGACCCCTCCCAGGTTGAGTTCACCGAGTTCATGGGTGAGGAGGTCGTGTACATCCCCGGCGGCGCATCTCCCTTCGAGAACGGCGATCCAGCCCTTCCGGGCATCGGCTATTCCATGGTCATTCCCCAGGGAACCACCCTGGAGGATGTGCAGGTTCAGGTGCTGTCAACGGTGGAGCTCCCCGGAACCCACCGGATATCGCCGGTGTTATCGATCCCTCTGAATGAGCAGATCCCGGCTGTTATCCCCCACTCCGACAGCTATATAGGGTCATCATTTCCTTCCTCCCACATACAGGCCATGGATACGGGAAACAAGACCGGTTTCCGTATCGCATCCTTTACCTTCGTGCCGTTTTCCTGGGATCCGAATACCGGAA
>DAINQE010000058.1:3556-6665 GCA_036743055.1 Candidatus Sabulitectum sp.
TCTACGCCAACTACACCGGACGGGACACACAGGAGCAGATAAGGAACTACCTCAAGGACGCTTACGAGAACCAGGGTCTTGTCTATGCCCTCATAGTAGGGGACTTCGGTGAGACCACCAGGGTCTCCGGGCTCAACATCAGCGGAACTGTAATGAACTCCGTTGCCGATCTTTACTACAGCGACCTCGATGGCGACTGGGACGCCGACGGCGACAACACGTTCGGAGAACTCAACGACGGCCTCGACTATTACAGCGACATCTACACCGGCAGGTATTCCACCGATGTTCCCTCGAGGCTTGCTACCATGGTCAACCGCACCGTAGCCTATGAGACCACCTCCCCCTCAGGTGATTGGCGCAACACCGCCCTCCTGGGAGGCGCACTGCTCTGGCCGCCATATGGAGGAGAAGCGGTATGTGATTCCATCAAGCAGAGGATACCCACCTCCTGGACAATACACGAGCTCTACGAGACCAACGCAAGCCATCCCAACAATCAGATCGATCTGATCAATGATGGCGTTGCGTACTGCAGCCCCAACGGACACGGTTTCCAGAGCGGCATCTACTGGTACTACAACCCTCCCACCGACATGATATCCGCCGCGAACTACACAGACCTTACGAACAACGACATGCCCACCGTCTTCCACTCCATCGCGTGTCTCGCCGGCAACATCCAGAATATCGCATCGATTGCCGAGAGGCTCATGTTCTGGCCCTCCGGCGGTGCCGTTGCGGTTATGTTCAACTCCCAGAACGGCTGGGGTTCGCCCCCCAACATGGGAGCCAGCGAGTGGCTCGAGCTCTACTTCGCCATCGTTCTCTTCGAGCAGGAGCAGTACGAGGTCGGAGTGGCCCATTCCCTTTCCAAGGACCAGTTCAAGGCCAACGTAAGCATTGGGATGCAGAGTTGGGTGCTTCAGGAGAACAACCTCCTCGGCGACCCCGCCCTCCGTTTCATAGCAGGTCAGATGGGCATAGAAGAGGGTGAAGAAGGCTCCGGAACCATCGCTCCATCGGTCTTCGCCCCGGCCCCCAACCCTGTTTCAGGAACATGCGCCATCGGCTACAGCATGCCTGCAGCCGGCAGTGTGCAGGTTTCGGTGTTCGACATCACCGGAAGGGTTGCCGCAAGGGTTCACAGCGGCTATCTCGGCGCCGGTCAGGGCAGCCTGGGATTCGATGCCTCCCAGCTTCCCGTGGGTTGCTACAGTATAGTGATGAGCTCAACTTCAGGCGTATCTTCGGCACCGATGCTGGTGCTTCGCTAAGAAACTCATCCATTTAAGGAAGGCCGTCCTTCGGGGCGGCCTTTCTGATTTCTGTGGCCGTTCATAGAATAGGGCAGGAAAAACCTTTGCAGCTAATCAGGATAGGGGTATGAAATGAACCTTGCCGTTCTTGCCTTTGTTTCTTTGTGGGGTTTCTTACCGGCTCCTCTGGAGTTCTGCCTTGATGAAGCTGAAATCTCTTTTCAGCAGAGCGGCTCTCAGGAATACCTCTTCATTCCCGGGGGGGCTTCCCCGTTCCCGGAGGGAGAGCCGGCCATTCCAGGCTTCGGTTACTCCATGGTGCTGCCCCAGGGCAGTGAACTGACCGGAGTTGAGGTGGATATTCTGGAAGAGGTCGTTCTTCCGGGGACCCACTCAATAGCACCTGTGATGGCAGTCCCCCTTGGCAGCCCGATACCATCTCCCGCCTCATACGGCGCATTCCAGGGATCGTATCCTGCATCCCGGGTCATTGATGTGAACACAGGGCGGAAGACAGGGTTCAGGGTCGGCTCCTTCACGTTTACTCCATTCAGTTGGAACGCTGATACAGGTGAGCTGTCGGTGGTGACCCGTGCCGTTCTCTCCCCGGTGATCGAAACTGTCCTAACGGATGATGGAGCCTTCTCTTCATGTCAGATCGCCGTTGCCTCCAGGGCTCTGGAACGGGTTGTGTCAAATCCGGAGATGATCGCTGATTGCTCCCCTCCTGTGGCTTACCGAACGGGCACGCCGTGGGTGGCCATTGCGGATTCTGCACTCCAGGAGGTCTTGCAGCCCCTGGTGGACCACAGGAACACAACCCACGGAGCCTCCTTCGTTACCACCCAGTGGATCTATGAGAACTACTCCGGAAGGGACACCCAGGAGAGGATAAGGAATTACCTGAAGGATGCCTGCGAGAACCATGGCCTGGTCTACGCTCTGATAGTGGGGGACTTCGGGGAAACCACCAGGCTTTCATCGCTGAACATCAGCGGAACGGTGATGAACGCAACAGCGGACCTTTACTACTGCGATCTCGACGGAAGCTGGGATCTTGACGGCGACGGCCTCTTCGGGGAGCTCAACGACGGCCTTGATTACTATTCGGACATCTACTGCGGCCGTTTCTCCTCGGACATTCCGTCAAGGATTGCGACAATGGTGGGAAAGACCATTGCCTACGAAACGGACTCTCCCCCCGGGGACTGGCGGACCACGGCCCTCCTGGCGGGGGCCGGTCTCTGGGTGGACGATCCCCCGGGGTACTGGGGCTCCTTCGTGTGCGACTCCATAGACACCAGGATACCGGAGGACTGGACCGTACATAAGCTGTATGAGGACTACTCCTCCCACCCCAACGACCAGATCGACCTTTACAACCAGGGCGTTGCATACAGCAGCCTGAACGGCCATGGGAATGAGGCGGGGGTCTGGTGGATGTTCGGACCCACCACCGAGATCGTAGCGAACTCCAACTATTACGGGATGAGCAACGACGGGATGCCGGTGGTGTTCCACTCCATGGCATGCCACCCGGGGCACCTGCAGAATGTCGCATGCATAGCGGAAAGGCTTATGTTCTGGCCCAACGGGGGAGCCATCGCGGTGATGTTCAACTCCCACTGGGGCATTGGAACGCCGCCTGGATTCGGTCCCAGCGAGTGGCTAGAGCTCTTCTTCGCGGAAACCCTCATACAGAACCAGGAATATGAACTGGGCGTTGCCCACGGCATATCCAAAGACGAGTTCAAGGCGAACGTGTCAATCACCCATCAGAACTGGATACTCCAGGAGAACAACTTCCTTGGTGACCCGGCAACCAGGTTCGCCCCGGGGCAGATGGGGGT
>DAINQE010000058.1:6765-12222 GCA_036743055.1 Candidatus Sabulitectum sp.
ACCCTGTCCACCATTAAGAAGCCACCGGGAAGGCCGAAACCAACTGAACTGACAGCTGTGTAAGCCTTCTCTTTCCTTGAGGGATCCTGCAGTATGTAGAAGGGAACGCCATCCCTTTCAGCGGCTTTTTCCGCAAGACCTCGGATCTCGTCGATCTCTCCGAAGTACATTCCACCCCCTTCTACGGGAAGATATGAAAAAGGGAAGGCCTGTGAAACCTTCCCTTCCCTGGCTGGAGAGACCGCTACCTCTGGGGGTGGATGCCCGGACCTCCGTGCATCATCGGAGCGCTGTCTCCAGGGTTTCCTCCATGGCCGGGCCCCATATGTTCCCCGGGTTCGAAGTCGGCCATCAGTTCAAGCTGCTCCGGCGTAAGGACCCCGTGAATGTCCACAATGGCCTGGGCGATGATGAAGTTCACTTCCTCCATTGCTTCCAGCCTTGCGTTGAGAAGCCCCTCGACCTCGGTAACCGTAATGGATGTGGAGCTGAACATCTCCCGGAACTGTTCTCTCAGTCCCTCATGGTCATCCGTTCCCCTGAGGGCCTCGATGTCCCTGCGTGCCCCGTCGATTATGTCCCTGATCTGCTCTGCCTGGTCGCCGCTGAGGTCAAGGTGATGGAGCATGGGAAGCATCCTTTCAAGAATGGTTCCTCCTCCCTGCTCATGGCCCATTCCGCCCCTGCCGGGGAAACCGCCCTCCCTGTCCATCATCATCGGCTGAGCTGCTGCGGTTCCCACGATAAGCAGCACCGCTGCTCCCAGGGCCATGATGGTTACTCTTCTTTTCATTCTCTTCTCCTTTCCTTGCTGTTCTTTCAGGTTCGAAGAGAAGATGAGGTAAGGGGTGTTCGCTTTGTTGAACGGTCTGTAACGGATTGTAACGAAAAAGGGGGAGCCGAAGCCCCCCCGCATAGAGAGATGAACGAATGTCAGAAGGAAGCGTTCGCCCCCAGGGCAAGGAAGAACACGCTCTTGTCGTAGGTCTCTCCCTCGTATGTGCCCACTCCTTCACCCTCCTTGAAGAAGGTGGTACCAGCGGCCAGTGTAAAATCGAAGGCCTGGCTTGCCTGCCAGTTCACGCCGCCGGAAAGCAGCCCGGCGTCAAGGTTGTACTCCAGGTCTGTATAGGTGCTGTCGCTGCCGCCGTAGTTGGAGTAGCTGTAGCCCAGGGCTCCTGCAACGGCGGGGCTGATCTGGTACCTGCAGCTTAGGTTGGCCTCCCAGCCGTCGTCATAGGCATCAGCTATACCGTCGTCCTCGCCCTGATCGGCGGCTTCGATGAAGTAGTAGTTGCCGGACCCGCCGAGGCGGAGCCTGCCATTAACTTCATACTCAACTCCGATGGCGGCCACCGCCGGAAGGTCCCTTCTCTGCATGGCGCCGTCGGCGATATAGGGCATGAGGAGTTCCCAGTTGGACTGTACATTCGCGGTGGCCTCGAAGTCCAGGGCCGTGGCGGTCTCGTACCTGGCGGCCAGGTTCACCCTGTCGGAGGGCCTGTAGTCTACGCTGAACACACCGGAGAAGCCGGAAGCGCTTCTTTCAACATCTATCTCCTCAGTAACCACCGCAACCGGCTGCATGGTGGTCGCGTCGATAACATTGAAGGTGCCTGAACCCTTGTAGTCCCTGCTGCCAACGGTGTACCTTCCTCCTACGCCGGCGCTGAACCTGTCGGAAAAGGCGTAGGAGACGCCGGCGATACCGCGGAGATACGTGGATGATCCCTCCATTGAACCCTGATCCAGCATTGCGAAATAGGTGGGTCCGTACTGGGCCTGAACAAGGAGCGTCTGAAGCTTGGGCATGAAGAAGAGGCCGTCCTCGTACTCGAGGGTTCCTCCGCCCGCCGGTGCGTTGAACCCGCCGAATGCCGCAAGGTCGCCGGTTCTGTATACAACGTAAAAGTTGGGGATGAAGGGAGTGGGTTTGGTGGTGGAGGTTTCAGTTTCCTCGGTGGTGCCAAGGAAGGTACCGGTTATGGTGTAGTCCTTTCCTATGTATTGGGCCCCGAAATTAAGATGGAGTCCCTGCTCCATGAATGCCAGACCTGCCGGATTGTAGGTAACCCCGTCGGCGCAGTCGGTTACCGCGTTCCGGGAAAGCTCCATCAGATACTCGGCGCTTCTGATGCCCAGAATATCGATGTTGCCTGCGAAAACACTGCTCATGCAGAGCAGTGCCGCCGCCGAAAGAAAAACACCCCTCATGATTCCTTCTCTTCAAAGTGCTGAACGTGAACACTCTGGCAATCTAGCCCCCGGTTACGAAGCGGTCAACGGCTGTTCAGGCTCATCCAGTTCCAGCAGAAGGACCCTGGGATAGTACTCGGGATCCCTCTCGAAAGCAGCTATGCCATTGGGTGTCACAACGAAGTCGAACGCGCTGAGGTCCTCCTCGGAGCGCACTTCCACCACAAGGGACGGCTCGGTATCTCCCGGTTCGAAGATATCGAACACAGGGGAGGGTTCCCAGCCCCTTCTCACCCATATCCTCCCTTCAGGGTCAACCCCGAGACCGGAGGTGGCGTAGTAATGCTCAGGTGGTGAGTAGGATACATCGGCGAACCTGGAGCCCCTTCCCGAGGAGGCCATGGCCTGAAGCCGCTCCTGGAATAACTCCATCTCCTCGTCTATCTCCTGCTGTGTCCGGGGAACAGGAGAATAGCCGGGCCAGGTGAGGGGCTGACCCTGGGAACCGTCAACGGGATAGGTTTGAACGAGGTACTCTTCCGTCACAGGCGGAGAAAAGTAAACCACCCCTTCAGAATAGACGATCCCTGCCAGCGGCTCCATGAACCTGGCAGCCATGTTGTCCGCAGAGAACAGGGTCTCCCTCTCCATGAACAGGAGAATTGTGTCCCTCTGGAGGTCCCATTCCTGGACACGCTGGGTCACTGTGCCATCATCCCTGTTGAACCCGCCCTGCTCACCGGCGAAGCCGTTGTCAGTGGCGGTGATCACGAAGGGTGCCCTTTCGGTGAAGTCGGCAACTGTCTCAGAATGGAGGAAATCCGGGCTGAATATCTCCACTTCCCTGCTGAAAGGGTCGGAAACGGCTATCCTCCCGTCCACGAGGCAGGCCAGGGAACGGGGATTCAGGAACTCGCCCGGAGCTTCTCCTGTGCCTCCGAAGGATCCAAGGAAGACACCCTGGGGTGAATAAACCCTTACTCTCTTCCTCTGGGCGTCAAGCACGGCAACGTTGCCTTCCACAGTGAAGTCCACATCCTGGATGGTGCCGAAAACGTAGTTGCTGTCGCCCAGTTCCACCCCTATCTCGCCGGTCACAATAAGGGCTGGAGCACGGCCCGAGCCTTCACCGGAGACTTCCTCCGGGGGAGCATCCCCTCCGCAGGCGGAAAACAGCATTGCAGCTAAAAGGCCAGTCAGTGGAAATGGTACCTTCATGTTTCCTCCAAGATGATAAGAGAGCAGTATGAAGGATGAATATAAGAACAGGAAAAGAAGAAGACCCGCCGGGAGTTCACCCGACGGGTCAGCCGGGTTATGCATTCGGTAAAGAGGGAGGATACCAGAATGGACGCCGGCTTTGCTATGTTTCCCGAAACATTACAGGAAAGAATAGTGATGTCAATAGAAAAAGGGGGCGGAATGCCCCCGTTCCTTTTCCCCTGGCGACCCGGACGAGACTCGAACTCGCAACTTCCGGCGTGACAGGCCGGTGCTCTAACCAATTGAACTACCGGGTCACACAGGGAGTGGGAATATTTCAAAATAATTTCCGTTGTCAAGGGTCACCCCTTTTCCCGGGGGCTTCCATACCCTTCGGTTTTTTGCTATAGTTTCATGAAATCATTTGCCCTCCTGGGCAGTCACTATTTCGAAAGGGGAAAAATGAGAACCAGCGCCCTCCTGCTCGCGCTTCTGGTCTCAGGGGCTGTTGCCGCCACCGTTGAGGTTGGCTCGGCACAGTATCCCGCCAACATGCCGTTCTGCGCCAATTGAACAGAGTCTCTGCGCTATCAGGTGATAGTGCCTTCCACAGAGTTCAGTGACGCGATGACCATCAGCTCCGTAGCATGGTATCCCAACTCAGGGTACACCTCAGTAACCTTCGACGCGTTCTACATCAACATGGGATACTGCGCCTCGGACCAGCTCACGGAGAACTTCGACGCCAACTACGTGTCCGGAACCAAGACCCAGGTTTTCCAGAGAGCATCGACCTACAAAGTTGACGCGGTGTATCCATGGACGGCCATTACACTGGATACTCCCTTCTTCTACGATCCCGCCCAGGGAAACCTGATCATCGAGGTCGACTGGCCCGACGGAGTGGACGAGATCTATACCTTCAACTACTACACCGGGGTGAACTCCCTCGTGATGGGGTCCTACGGCAGCCCCACGGGAAACGTGTTCATGGACGCGCCCTACCTGCAGCTGCAGGGTGAACTGTCATTGGACCAGTCCACATTCGCGGCTATAAAGGCCACCTTCAGGTAGGGGGAGTGAACTGAGACTGAAAGCAGCCATAAGAAGAACAGGTCTGCTGCTGATTGGAGTATCCTGCGGATTCGCATCCTCGGTGGAGGTGGGAACCGCAGGATTCTCCAGCAACAAGCCCTTCTGTGCGGATTGAACGGCTTCTCTGCGCTATCAGGTGATGGTGCATTCAGCCGAGTTCGGAGAACCGATGAGCATAGGTGCCGTGTCATGGGAACCGGTTCAGGGAATGGGAGACATGGTCACTTTCGACTCGTTCACCATCGACATGGGCCTCTGCGGCACCAACGCCCTTGAACCGGTGTTCAATCTGAACTACATAAGCGGAACCAGGACAAGGGTCTTCGAGAGGACTTCGTCCTTCTCCTTGAATGCGGTTTGCCCCTGGACTACGATAGTTCTGGATACTCCCTATTACTATGATCCGGCGTCGGGGAATCTGCTGATAGAAGTGAACTGGCCCAACGGAGACTCGCAGATCTATACCTTCGATTTCCCCACCGAAAACGCTTCAATGGTTTCAGGAGCCTGGGGGGACGGGGCCGGCTACCTTTTTACCCAGGCTCCACATATGCTTCTTGAGGGGGATTTCTCCATGGAGCAGTCCACCTTCGCAGGTATCAAGGCAACATTCAGGTAAAGGAAAGCGTCAGGGATGTTAAAGCTGCTGTTCACCGTTTTTCTGCTGGCCTCCGTCGGGCTCGCCCAGTGCCCGCTGGGCTTCACCCCCGAGGAAGCATGCATCGCAGAGAGCCCATCATGCGCCCTCTTCACCGACGGTAACGGTGACGGCCTCTGCGACAACCCCGGACCCCAGACGGCATCCGAACCAGAAACTGAACCCGAGCCTGAACCGGAGCCTGAACCGGAACCCGAGCCCGAAACAGAGGACCCGGCTGAAACGGATCAAGAGGGGGACCAGGCCTCCGATCCATTCTGCCCGCTGGGCTACACCCCGGCGGAAGCCTGCGAATCCTCCAGCCC
>DAINQE010000058.1:12322-13918 GCA_036743055.1 Candidatus Sabulitectum sp.
TACTGCCCATGCTCTTCAGCGTGTTCTACGGGAGGGTCTTCTGCGGCTGGGTCTGCCCCATGGGAGCGGTTCAGGAGTTCCTCTACAGGATTCACGTGCCCGGGCGCATTTCACCCAGGGGGAAGGTGCACAGTAAGCTTCGCTATCTCAACCATGTTATCCTCTTCGGGCTCATCGCGGCGATCCTTCTGAACAGATACGGCATCATCTCACTGAAGTGGAACGCCCCCTTCTGTCAGATCGATCCTTTCCATACCATCTTCACCCTTTTCCTGTCGGGAAGTCTGATCATCGCAGGGGTGACGATCCTTCTCTCCATCTTCGTGAAGCGGTTCTTCTGCAGATACCTCTGCTTCTACGGAGCGGCTCTCACCATTCTGGGTAAGCTCAGGCTTTACAGCAGGATCAGGGGAATGCGCGAACCCGTACCGGAAATGGATTCCGACGAGGAGTACGACAAGTAGGAACCGAGGGCTAGAACTTCACCAGTTTTACCGGCTCCATGCCGCTTTCCCGAAGCACCGCGAAGTATACCCCCGACGGAAGCGACGTGGTTTCCCATACAGCGGAGTGAAGGCCCTGGGAGAATGAGGCGGGCAGGCTTGATACGACCCTGCCGGAGATGTCCCTTACTTCCACCACCGGTGCGGTGTTCCCCGGAATGAAGCAGCTGAAGATCACCGATTCTCCCACAGGGTTGGAAGAAACGGAGAGGAACGGCTGCTGAACGGGAATAACTGATTCCTCCGCAACTGAAACCGGCCCTGATACAAGTATGTCGTCTATGTACCAGCCTTCCCTGTTCCCGGAGTCATCGGTACCGAAGAGGAAACGGATGCAGCCCGGGCCCGCGAGGGACTCGGGGATGGCAGCTGAATACTCTTCCCAGTCGAAGATGCCGCTGTACACAGGTGTGCCTGGGGAGAAGGGGCCGGAAGTTCCCGAGGCTATCTGATGAGAATAAGACGGAACCGGGAAGAGGTCTATCCACTCGCCGGTCCTTCGGAACTGAACCACGCCTCCGTCCAGGGCCACCGAAGAGGATGCAACCTGGGCATCAAGCCAGCTCCAGAACTCGACGCTGCCGTTTAAGGGGAAGTTCACATAGGGCGACTCCAGATAACCGTAGTGATGGTTCGAGTAATCCCCGGAGCCCACGTCCCCGCACTTGAAGGCATTATCTCCGCCTGGGGTGTGGTTCCTGGCGGTGGAAACGTGCCAGTCGTTCTCCCATCCCTCGTCGGCGGCCGCCCAGGACCAGCCGAAGGAATCGCTCTCCAGGTCGGTGGCCAGCCCGGCGCCCACCGGAAGGAGGAAACAGATCTGATGCTGATACCCCTCGTCGGCCATCACCGTCAGGCGCATCTCATAGGTCTCGCCGGATGGCGTAACGAGCGGAGCAAAGATGGCAAAATCCTGGTTGCCCGTGGCGAACCCCTGCGCTCCAAGGTTTCCGAACTCGGTGTAGTTCTGGGTTATCTGCAGCTCGCTGTTCAGGGCCTGGAGTATTCCGAAGGCATTCTCAAGGGGGTAGTCCGAGGTGTTGTGCACCTCCACCGACAAAGCGATGGTCTCCCCGGGCTCCAGGCAGAAGTC
>DAINQE010000059.1:0-3855 GCA_036743055.1 Candidatus Sabulitectum sp.
GCAGCTCTGTCTGCAGACGGTTTGCAGTGCTGGATTAAGACCCGGCATGCAAATCCATAAGACTCTATGCTAGTTGTCTGAAAGTATCAGATCCGCCTAGTTGACACCATGAGGCTATGGATCTGTTCGGTGAGTGAACTCTTTCAGTTATACTAATCAGTATAATGCGATTTGATATAGTGCCTGATCCGCTCTGTTTGCTCCGCGGTTTGTGTTATACTAAATAGTATAATTCTCTTTTGCGTAATATTCATGGAGGCAGCATGAATCCATTCAGGTATGGACAGGTTGTGAAGGATGACGATTTTTGTCCCAGGCCGGAGCTCCTTCGTCAGATTCGGAGTTTCATAGAGAGCGGACAGAATCTTGCCCTTACCGGAGAAAGAAGGGTAGGGAAAACATCCCTTATCTGGAAAGCGGCTTCGGAGATCGAGGACCTGAATCTGATCTACATAGATCTGATGGAGGTAAAGACCGCTGATGATCTCTGCAGGAGAATGATAAGGGCGGTGGCCAGAGCGGAAGCCCATGAGCCGTTCCTCACCAGGCTTCTCAGGAGTCTGGCTTCATTGAGGCCTTCCCTGTCCATGGATCCTGTAAGCGGCCAGCCCTGTCTTTCACTGGACAGCAGGGTTACCATGAATGCCGACTCCCTGGAGTCCATACTGGACATCATAGGGGAAACCGGAGAGCGCAGAAGAATCCTGGTGGTATTTGACGAATTCCAGGACATCCTGAACCTGAAGGATTCGAACAATGTCCTTGCCGTACTTAGAAGCAGGATCCAGTTCCAGGGGTCGATCCCCTACATCTTTGCCGGAAGCATCAGGAACCGGATGAACATGGTATTCTTCGATCCTGAAAGCCCTTTCTTCAAGTCCGCTCAGGCGATGGAAATAGGCCCCATCGACCCTGAAGGCTTCTGCGAGTTCCTGAAGAACAGATTCCGCAAAGGAAAAAGGAAGGTATCGAAGGATCTGCTCAGGAAAGTAATGCGGATGTTCGATCTCATACCGGGAGATGTTCAGGAGTTCTGCTCCGCGCTCTGGGACAGGAGCTCGCCAGGGGAGGAGATCACTGAAGGGCTTTTTGAGGAAGCCTTTGCCCTTGTTTTCGCCAGGGAGTTCAGGGTGTATGAGCAGATGCTGGTTCAGGCTTCGGCCCAGCAGATGAAGTGCCTCGCGGCGCTGGCCAAACTGGGTGGCGGTTCCCCGTATTCAACGGAGTTCATGGATGAAACCGGAATAACCCATCCAGGTTCGGTACGGGCAGCGCTTAAGAACCTTCAGAAGAAGAAGATACTTTTCAAAAAGAACGGTGAGATAAGGTTCAGCAACCCCTATTTCAAACAGTGGCTTCTGAGAAAAGGATACTGAAAATGAATGGCGGAGAAGGAGGGATTCGAACCCTCGGTGGAGTTTCCCCCACATACGCTTAGCAGGCGTACGCCTTAAACCAGCTCGGCCACCTCTCCGCGCATTCAATCGGGGGTCAATTATCCTAAGAAATGCGCTCGTGGTCAACCCCGGAGGGTGGTGCCCGGGGAAGGGTTCCGGTTTTATAGTACCTTGTATTCAGCGGAAGGGAAGGCTAATGGCCAGGGTCGACAGGCTGGTTATCGGGATATTCGGCAGGATCAATGCCGGCAAGAGTACACTGATGAACCTCATCACGCAGCAGGAAACCTCGATCGTCGACTCACAGCCGGGAACCACCGCGGACATAAAAAGCTCCGTGATGGAGATACATGCCCTGGGGCCGGTGCGTGTACTGGACACCGCGGGGCTGGACGAAGCATCGGATCTGGGGGGCAAGAAGAGGGCCAAGGCTCTGGCTGCCCTGGAGGAAGTCGATATCGCCCTGCTGGTGATCGATCCTGTGCAGGCCTTCCGGTCCATGCAGCTGGATGTGGAGGAACTGGTATCCTCTATGGCTGCCCGCGCCGGGCGGAGGCTGGCAGTGGTGTTCAACGAGCGGCGGAACAGCCAGGAACTCCTTTCCGGCAGCGGTGCAACCCTCTCCGAGGCAAGGGAGTTCTGCAGGTCCGTTCTTCCCGACAGAAAGAACACCCCTGAGATCTCAGCGGACCTTTCCGTTGCAGGGGACTACCTGCAGGTGATCGAGTTCATAGCCTCCTCCCGCCCTGAAGAGATGAGCCCGGTTCCCCTGCTGCCTTTCCTCAACCCGAGAAGCCCGGTTCTCATGCACATTCCCCTGGATGCCGAGTCTCCCACCGGCCGGCTGCTCCGCCCCCAGGAGATGGCAATGGAGTATCTGCTGCGAATGATGGTGCCGGTGGGTCTGTACCGTACTGATCTGGCCCTTGCCCGAAGCGGCTCCTCAATGCTTGCCGAGAGGGAAAAAAGCAAGTTCCTGGCGTTCCTTACCGCACTGGAGAAGGGCAGCGGAGGGCTGCAGCTGGTTATCACCGATTCCCAGGCCATAGATGTGATGGCGAAGTGGGTTCCCCCTGGAGTTCCCCTTACCACCTTCTCCATAATGATGATCAACCAGACCGCAGGCGGGGACATGTCCCTATTCGCCCGAGGGGTGGGTGCAATGGCCGGTCTCTCCTCTGAAAGCCGGGTGCTTATTGCCGAAGCCTGCAATCATGACAGGATCGCCGAGGACATCGGAACGGTACAGATACCGGCCAAACTGGCCGCCCTGCATCCTGGGATAACGGTTGACCACGCCTTCGGCAGGGAGTTCCCCGAACCTGCCGAACTGCGGTCCTACGACCTTGTCATACATTGCGGCGGCTGCATGATCAGCCGTCAGAAGCTGGCGGCCCGGGTGGGCAGGCTGGCGGAAGCCGGTGTTCCCGTAACGAACTACGGATTTGCCCTCTCCTGGTTCGAGGGTCCGGAAGTCCTGAGCCGTGTGCTCGAACCCTGGAGGATGAGATGATCTTTGCTTCAGTGCTCGTTTCCCTGCTGCTGCAGATCGCCGGCACGGACTGCGCCGTGGTGATGCTCCACGGTGTTCCTGCAGAGCCCTGGGGTTCCCTCTCAGAGCTTCAGCTGGAGGAGATGTGGACCTACGGCATCGAGGGCTACCAGGTAACCAGATCGGCCTGGTCGGGCTATATCCTCCGGGGGCCTGAGGGGTCCGGGGAACTGCTTGAGGATCTGTGCGCTACCCTGGCTGCCGACAGCACAATACCTGACAGCTCCCTCTGGGCAAGAACGCTTCAGCTGGTCTGGGACGGCAATGCCCTTCCCGGTTATGCCGTGATAGAGGACACGCTGCCTGATATCCGCGATCTTCCCGTGAGGACCAGCCGCTGGCTGGAGGCAGGAGAGGACACGCTCATGCTTTCCCTGCCGGTGGAGAACACAGTCCTTCTATGGGCCGGGGGTTACACAGGCGATTTCAGCGCTTCAGCCTGGAGGGGTGTGGGCACGGAAGTGATCCCCTTCTCCGGAAGCAGGGTGAACGCAGTCGTTTCCTGGGCCCTACAGGGATCCCCAGGTGACATCATCGATCTGGAGTATCACCGGATGGAGCTCGACGCCGTGTGGGAAGATACCTGGGCACCGGTGCTCGCCATTGCTGACTCGATAGTCGCCCGCAGGGCTTCCCTGCCGGTCCGGTCCATGAACTCCCTGGTCTGGATAAGGGGAACCGGAGGCTCAAGGATGTCCCCCTGGGGAATGGTTCCCTCCCCTTCCCCCCGCCCTGTGGCATCGGTGGAGGTGGAGAGCAGGCAGGGCATCGTGCCTCTTTTCGAGTACCACGAACTCGCGCAGGTTCTGTCTGTAACGCTTCCGGGGAATGCCGGCAGCGCTTCCAGGGCCGCATACGCCGCTGCCCTGCTTGAGAGGATACTTGCCAGGATGATCCTTCCCCCGG
>DAINQE010000059.1:3955-13862 GCA_036743055.1 Candidatus Sabulitectum sp.
GCATACGCCGCTGCCCTGCTTGAGAGGATACTTGCCAGGATGATCCTTCCCCCGGATGCGTCGGTGATCGCTGAGTACACCCCCTCGGGGGAGGTCCGTCTGCACTTCAGCGGAACTGACTGGACTGAATCTCAGGTCATGGATGTGATTCACAGCGAGCTGCTGCCTGTGATATTCACCAGTCCCGAGGCGTCGCTGATGCACAACGCGGCCATACGGGCCTCTATCCCTCCGCTGAATCAGAGGGACACCATAGAGCTGCTTGCGACGGTAACCGGTTTTCTTAACTAGGCTCTATGTAGAGTCGGCGATCTCGATCCACTGCTCCTCCAGTGAGGCCAGCTGATCACTCAGGTAGCTGTGCTCCTTCTGCAGTTCGACCAGCCTGGAGGAGTCCGAGACAACCCCGGGGTCCGAGAACAGCGTCTCGATCTCGTCCCTCCTGGCCTCCAGAGGCTTCATCTTCCTTTCGATCCGCTCCAGGCGCTTTTCGTGTTTCCGCCTTTCCCTGTACTCCTGGTTGCGCTTCGCCGCCTCCTGGCGCTTGCGCTCCTTCTCCGCCTCCCTTGAGGTCTCCTGCTCCCGTGTCTTCGACTGCTGGCCTCCCAGCTGGCTTCCGGCGTATTCACGAAGTTTCTCAACGTATTCCGCGAATCCCCCGGGGAACTGTCTCACACTCTGGTTCTTCACCACGAAAAGCCTTTCCGAGAGAGCTGCGAGCAGCTTTTCATCATGGCTTATCAGAATGAGGGTTCCGCTGTACTCCGTAAGGGCTTCCTGAAGAACGTCCCTGCTGAAGATATCCAGATGGTTCGTGGGTTCGTCGAGGATGAGAAGATTGGTGGGTCTGATGAGGATGCCGGCAAGGGCCAGTCGGCTGGTCTCGCCTCCTGAGAGCACCGACACCGGCTTCATTACATCGTCCCCGGTGAAGAGGTACCTTCCCAGGTAGTTCCTTATCTCCTTTTCGCTCCGTTCAGGCGCTGCCTGGTGAATCTGCGAGAGAACGGTGTTCTCCCCGTTGAGCTGCAGATCGACCTCCTGGGAGTAGTAGCCGATCATTACCCCTGTGCCCTGGGTGACCGTTCCCTCTGTGGGCTCCTCTATGCCCGCGATCAGCCTTGAAAGGGTGGACTTGCCTCCGCCGTTCCTGCCCACGATGCCTATGCGTTCTCCCCGCTGAATCTCCAGGTTCACGCCTGAGAATACAGTTCGGTCATAGGCCTTGGCCACATCCACCAGGTCCAGCACCTTGGTCCCGCTCCTGGGAACCTCAGGTGGCTTGATGATCATTCGTCTGGGGCTTCGGTATGTCTGAACCGCCTCGAGCTTCTCAAGCATCTTCTCACGGCTCCTTACCTGGAACCGCTTGCTCTCGGTGGCCTTGAACTTCCTTATGAACCTTTCGTGGCGTTCCCTCTCCTCCAGGACCTTCTTGGCCTCCTTTTCAAGAAGCTCGTTGTGCCTGAGTTTCTCTTCCACGTAGAAGGAGTAGTTGCCCCCCCAGGAGTTGAGTTCTCCGAACTCGAGTTCCACCACTTTGTTGATGACCCGGTCGAGGAAGGCGGGATCGTGGGAGATGATCCATACCGCCCCCTTGAACCTCAGCAGGAACTCCTCAAGCCAGAGCCGCGCGTCCAGGTCCAGGTGGTTCGTGGGCTCGTCAAGCAGCAGCAGGTCGGGTTTTCCAAGTAGAATGGTACCCAGCATGGCCCGCATCTTCCAGCCTCCGGAGAAGTCCTCCAGGGGTTTGTCGAAGTCTTCCCTGGAGAAACCCAGACCGGAGAGAACGGCCTCAGCCCTGGACTGGAGGCTGTAGCCACCGGAGGAGTGGATCCTGTCCTGCACCTTGGTCAGTTCCCTTGCCGTCTCACGGTCTATTCGCCCCTCTTCCTCAAGCCTGGCATGGAGTTCAGCTTCCCTGCTCAATGCCTCCGCCACCTCGCCGGAACCTGCGCAGACGGCTTCCAGAAGCCCTCCCTCCGGAAACTCGCTTATCTGCTGGGGCAGGTACCCTATTCTCAGTCCGCCGGCTTTGCTCACCGTGCCTGAGGTTGGGGATATTTCCTCGCAGAGTATTCTCAGGAGCGAGGTCTTCCCGGCGCCGTTTACTCCCACAAGCGCAACTCTGTCTCCGTTGTTTATGTTGAAGCTGAGACCGCTGAAGACCTCGTCGGCCCCGAACTCAAGTCCTATACCATTCGCGGCTAGAAGCATCAGCGAAAGACCTTTCCGGTAAGGTCCAGGGGGGTGAAGTTCAGGTAGTCCGCCGAAGCTATCCTGAACACGACTCCCCTGTACTCCATGTTCACCTGTTCCGGCCAGCTTCCGTGGAGGTGACCGTATACGCATAAAGACACACCGTACTCCGCCAGGTACTCTGCGAACTCGCTGGGCCTGCCGTCCACCACCGGTGGATAGTGCATCATATAAACCAGGGGGCTTCCAGGTTCGCGGAGTTCTCTGCCCTCCTCCAGGGCCATCTGCATCCTGGCCAGTTCCCTTCTGTAGTACTTGTCGTCGCTGGAGGGCTTGTAGCCTTCCCAGAGCGGAGTGCTCCACCCCTTGGATGCGGCGAGAACGAATCCGGGGCACTTCACCGCATTGCGCTGCATGACCGTGATGGAAGGCCCCGTATGCTCGGAAACCTGTTTCCTGGAGGTCCACCAGTAGTCGTGGTTCCCGCGGCAGATGTACTTCCTTCCAGGCAGCCCGTCCAGGAAGTCCAGGTCCGGGGCGGCCTCACGGTAGTTCATTCCCCAGGAGATGTCCCCGGGGACCAGCACGATGTCATCGGTTGATACAAGCCTTTCCCAGTTGGCGCGGATCTTTTCCGGATGGTCCGTCCACCTGTCTCCGAATACGCTCATGGGCTTGTCTACCGCAAAGCCCAGGTGCGGGTCCGACAAGGCGAATACCTTCATGAGAGCCTTTCCAGCCAAAGCTCCGCAGCCCTGGCTACCCCGCCGTTCTCCACCGACGGAACACGGATGTACCTGTCCGCGATCTCTTCCGGAGAGCCCTCCACCATGAAGGAGGTGTCTGCCCAGTTCAGCATGTGGAGGTCGTTCCAGTCATTCCCCACGGCGGCGGTCCTCTCAGGGTCGGCATCCAGCTCGCTTCTGATGAACTCGCAGGCGGAACCCTTGTTCACTCCACCCTGAAAGACCTCGATCCATACTGTTCTGTGGTTTATGGGGCTGGTTGCCCGTATTACCGAGAAGCCATCCCCGAGGGCTTCCTCGACCTCGGCTATGACTCTGTCGGCCTCCTCGGGTTCAGCGAAACCTATGACCTCGGAGGCCTCCATTGAAGGGGATTCGACCTCGACGGCATATCCACGGTAAAGGCCCAGTCTGGTAAGGAAGTCCTCCCCGTGGTTGCCCGGGATCCAGTGCAGCCGGTGGGCTTCCGGGAAGGGCCCCTGTATCGAGATGTCCTCTATCCCCATGGAAGAGAAAGCCCGGTGGGCTTTTTCAGTCTGCGTTGAACTGAGCACCCGGCTCAGCTTCACCTCTCCGCCTGCGGTGACCACACCGGCGCCGGAAGAGAGAACCATCCAGTCCACAGGGAGCTTCCTTCCAGCAAGGCACCTTTCCAGGGAGAACGGGCTTCGACCCGTTGCCAGGATAACAGCACAGCCAGCCCTTCTCAGTTCCTCCAGCCCTCTGATGTCTTTCCGGGCGAATGAGCCGTCGGACCGAAGGAGGGTTCCGTCGAGGTCGGTGGCGAATATGGAAGTCGTTTTCATAGCGTGTAATATATTCCCCTTTCCCCGGGGACTGGAGGAGAGCATGAGAAAACTGGCGGTGTTCGACCTGGACGGCACCCTTCACCATACGGAAAAGGCCCTGGCCCCGGCGATTGCCCGGGCGGTGTCCGACGTTACCGGGGGGCCCGAACCTCCCTTCAGCAGGATAAACGCCCTCTATGGGGAACCGCTTGAGAAGTTCTGCAGGTTGCTTACCGGAAGAAGCGACGACGCCACCTTCAGCTTTTTCATGGAAAGGGTAAGATACCACCAGGCACGCACCATTCCCGAGTCCGGGGCTTTGTACCCGGGTGTGGTAGACATGCTGCGAACCCTTCAGGAGGAGGGTTTTGAACTTGCGCTGCTCTCCAACGCGCACATCGACTACATGGAAGAGGTAACCGGAAGCCTGGGAATAAGGAGGTTCTTCGCAGCCCTCAGGGGGAGGGGAGAGGAGGCCTCAAAGACATCCAGGTTAAGGGAGCTTGCCCAGGGCCGCGACTTCACCGTGATGGTCGGCGACAGATACCACGATGTTCAGGCGGCGGTTGATCTGGGGATTCCCGCCGTTGCCTGCACCTACGGCTACGGCTCCGAAGAGGAGCACGAAGGGGCGATTCCTGCAAGCTTACCGGAGGAGATACCGGGGATCATTCACGGCCTGCTCAGGCAAGGAACCTGAATACCGCCACTACCTTTCCCACAAGCCGGAGCTCGCTGCACTGCCTGCCAAAGAACTCCATGTCGGCAAAATCCGGGTTGGCGGCGGCCAGCCTTATGGTGTCGCCGTAGCGGTAGAACTTCTTCACGGTTGCCTCATTCTCCACCATTATCACCGCAACCGTGCCCTGGTCAACGAAGGGCGCCGGCTTGACCAGGACCATGTCGCCGTGGTGTATGCCCTCTTCTATCATGCTGTCTCCCCGGACCTTCAGCCAGAAGAGACCCTGTACGCCGCGGAACCTTTCCGGGACCGGGAGTGTGCCATCTTCGTTCTCCTCGGCGAGGATCGGAGAGCCGGCGGCCACCCTTCCAATGATAGGCGCGGTGAAATTCACCAGCCTCTCCCTGGAGGCGTTCGAAATGGACAATGCCCTTGCGGAGCCGTTTTCTCTGTTGAGGTAACCCTTCTCCACAAGCCTGTCGATATGGTCCTTTACCCCTTTTGTGCTTTTAAGGCCGAAGGCTTTCTGGGTTTCCCTTATGGAGGGCGGGTATCCGTGCTGTTCGATGAAGTCGCAGATGAATTCCAGGAACTGCTTCTGCCTTTTTGTCAGATCGCTTCCCATGACTCTCTCCCCTCTGAAAACATATGTTTACTATAGGGGTGAAGAAAACCGCCGTCAAGAAGACGGCGGTGCAGTCTATTCTTCGATGAGATCGCTGAAGTAGATGATGTATGCCGCCACGCGCTGCTTCAGGTCTTCGTGGGATCCGTCGGTATAAAGGACCACGCTGAAGGAAGGTGTCTCCACAGTTCCGTCGTCTCGAATGGTGAACACGTCGCGGAAGCGATGGTTCTTGAGCCTGCCGTTGCGGCCGATCTCGTAGATGGGTTCTTCATCGGAGTCCAGGAACTCGTCTCCGTCGATGTAGCCCAACACGTTGAAGCTGTCGTCTTCCACCCTGAGCATCTCAAGATCGTCATCCATGACGATCCTGCCCAGTGGAAGGAAGGAAGCGTCCTCTATCCTGCCGTCGTCCCTTATGTAGGCAACAGTTTCGTAACTGCTGTTCTCAAGCCTGAGATGCCCTGCGAGAGCAATGCCGGAGAACAGGGCAAGAAGGATCATTATGGTATTTCTCAAATGGGTTACCCCTTTCATTCTATATTCAGAGAATACTACTCTCACCAACGGAAGAGCGGGTGTCAAGGGGCATGCCGGTATTATTGGCCATTTCCTTCCTGTCAAGTCTGCTGGACCCTGTTCCTGTGGACATCAACACCGCTGACTCCTTTGCCCTCGAGTCCATTGCCGGGATCGGTCCGGCCACCGCCGAGGCCATAATCCTCTACCGGGAAACAGTATCGGAGTTCCACTCGGTGGACGAACTGGTCTTCGTGCCAGGTGTAGGACCCGCCACCCTCGAGGCCATCCGCTCCAGGCTGACCGCGGTGCCGGTAGAAGTGGATGACCCCGGGGTCGATCCCGTTATCCTGAGAACCCCTGAAGACACCCTTCTCACGGTTGTGTTCCTGGATGTGGGCAACGGGGATGCCATAGTTCTGACCGCTGGAGGGAACACCTGGATGGTGGACTGCGGTCCTCCAGGGGAGGGAGGTCTTCGCGCTCCGGTGGTGCAGCGGCTCATGGAAGCCGGTATCGACTCCCTGGATGCGGTGGCCTTCACCCATCCCCATGCTGACCACATAGGCGGAGTCACCGACGCCATGGAGGTCTTTCACTGCCGTAGGCTTATCGATCCCGGGATAGATCACGCTTCTCCGGTTTACGAGAACCTGCTGATGTACGCCCTGGACTCCTGCTGCGCCTACGAAACGGCGGATTCAGGGGACGTGTGGAACATCTCAGGGGATGTTGCCCTGGAGGTGGTATGGCTCAGGCGGGAAGCATGTTCAGCCAATGAGGCATCAGCGGTTTACATGGTTACTTGCGGTGATTTCTCAATGCTCCTTACAGGTGACATAGAGAACGAGACCATCATGGAACTGACCATGGGGCAGGGGCCTGTATCGGTGATGAAGGTTCCCCATCATGGAAGCAGGAGTTCGCTTTTCCCTCCGTGGATAAGGAGGGCTTCTCCGGGCATAGCGGTGTTCTGCTGTGGCCGGGGTAACCCCTTCGGCCACCCCCATCCGGACGTGGTGCAGGCCTGGGCGGAAACAGGTGCTGAAATCTTGCGAACGGACCTTAATGGCAATATCTTCCTGGTTACCGACGGGGAGTCGATGACCTTCACAAAAACGCTATCCCGGTGAGAGAGGAAATGAAGAAAGGTTCCAGGTTTACGCCTTACCTCTATATCCTTCCCGCCCTTCTGGTGGTGATCTGCTTCCGTACGGTACCGATCCTGGCCAGCTTCACCGCCTCATTCTCCGACTACGACATAGGCGGCTTCCACGGCTTTACCGGTTTCGAGAACTACCAGCGGATGTTCACCGACGCCAGGTTCTGGAACAGCGTAACCAACACTGTTTTCTTCGTTCTGGGCGTGGTCCCCGCGGGTATCGTGATACCCCTGTTCCTGGCCATGCTCCTCCGCGGGGAGCTGAAGGGTAAAACCGTCTACAGGACCATATACTTCCTGCCTGTGGTTACCTCGGCGGTGGCGGTATCCGTTGTGTGGACCTGGCTCTTTAAACCTGAGGCCGGGCCGATCAACGGCGTGATTACCGCCCTGGGAGGAGATCCCCTCATGTGGCTCAGGGAGCCCAGGGGCATCTTCGAGATGATGCTGGCCCCCACCGGGCTGAAACCACGGGGAGTGCTTGCCGGACCAAGCCTTGCTCTTGTGTCGCTGATGATAGTCAGCGTCTGGAAAAGCGTGGGCTATAACACGGTTCTTTTCCTGGCCGGCCTTGAGAACATACCCAACACCTACTACGAAGCGGCAAGGCTCGACGGCGCCGGGAAATGGGGCACCTTCAGGCATGTTACCTGGCCCCTTCTTTCCCCCACAACCTTCTATGTTCTCATCATGAGCACCATTGCGTCGTTCCAGACATTCGCCCTTGTTTACGTAATGACCCCGCCTCCCGGCGGCGGACCTCTGGGAACAACGAACGTAATCGTTTTCTACCTTTTCCAGAAGGCATTCGACAGGTTCGACATTGGGTACGCAAGCGCCATAAGCGTTTTCCTGTTCTTCGTTCTTCTGATCCTTACCATCATCCAGAGAAGGGTCGGGGAGAAGAGGGTGCACTACTCATGAGAGCGCAGACAGTACTGAAGCACTTCCTGCTCATTGCTGGAAGCCTCATAATGATGATGCCATTCCTGTGGATGGTTTCCACGAGTTTTCAGCAGGGGGGATTCGATAACTATGTTGAGGCGTGGAACAGGGTACCCTTCCAGACCTACTTCCTGAACACCATTATCGTAACTGGTCTGACGGTGATAGGGGTGCTGATAACCAGTTCCCTGGCGGCTTATGCCTTCGCCACCATGGATTATCCAGGCCGCGACATGATGTTCCTCCTCTTTCTCTCAACGATGATGGTTCCCCAGCCGGTTTACCTCGCCCCCAGCTATGTCCTTCTCTCCAAGCTGGGCTGGGTGGACACCTACATGGCCCTGATAGTGCCCTGGACGGCCAACGTTTTCAGCATCTTCCTCCTTCGCCAGCATTTCAAGACCCTTCCCAAATCCCTTTACGAGGCGGCCAGGCTCGATGGATGCAGCAGGTTCGGATACCTCTGGAGGGTGGCCCTTCCCCTTTCCAGGTCCGTGATCGCCACGATCACCCTTTTCAATGTTATAGGTTCATGGAACAGTTTCATGTGGCCGCTTGTGGTAACCCACTCAGAGGAGCTGCGCGTTCTTCAGGTGGGGCTCAGCTACTTCAACCAGGAGCAGTCCAGCAACTATCAGCTTCTCATGGCCGCCTCCACCTTCAGTGTTCTTCCCCTTCTCATACTCTTCCTCTTCGCCCAGAAGCAGCTTGTGGCCAGCTACTCAAGGTCGGGGATGAAGGACTGATGGTTCCGGAGCTTTTTCTCCTCCTGCTTACCATGAACCTGGGAGATGAAGTGGAAGGTTTCCTTGAGGAGTACAGTTTCCAGGGCTACACCCGGCAGTGGAGCAGAGCCTTATATTTGGAACTTGAAGAACCATGCACCCTTTGGGTGTTTTCCCCTGGAAACCTCCAGGGTGTTGTATGCGCCGCGGGGGGAGACTCCGTTCTTAACCTGAATATGGAACTCTCCACCCCTGATGTGAATATTACAGACGGGTATCCCGATGATCTCCCGGTGATTTACTATGAAACCGGCGAGTCGGGGGCGCTCACTATGATAGTGGTGGAGGTTGCCGACATTCTCTTCGGAGCAACCGCCGACAGTGTTTACGTGTACTCCGCCATGCGGGAGGTGCCGTCGATCTTGGAAGTAACGACTCCGGCCGAGCCGGATTCCGCAATATAGGGAGAGAGATATGAAACTGACCTGCTCGCTTATGCTGATAACGGTGTTCCTTGCCATGGCAGGCAATGGTACCACCGGCTTCACCTTCCTTCAGGTTCCCGCCGGAGCCAGGGCGGTAGCCATGGGCGGAGCATTCACCGCCGTGCCCGGCGATCCCCTTTCCCTGTACTGGAACCCGGCCTCAGCTGCATCTGTTGAAAAAAGCGCCATTTCAACCACCTACACCAGTTACATGATGGACATGCAGGCGGGTTTCCTCAGCTGGGTGAACCCCAGGGAGGGCAGCACCATCGGCGTCTCCCTGAACTACTTTTACGGTGGCAGCTTCGACCGCACCACCATGGAGGACCCCACCGGAACCGGGGAGCAGTTCTCCACCACCAGCATGGCCCTTGCAGGCACCTGGGCCAAACCGCTTACCGACGAGATCTCCATAGGCGCCACCGGCAGGTTCATATACTCCCAGATTGACACCTACAACGCCAACGGCTTCTCCGTTGACCTGGGTGGAATCTACTGCCCCGCCTCCGTCGAGGGTTTCGCCGGAGCCCTGGTGGTAAGGAACGCCGGTGTTCAGACCAAGGCCTTCTACAGCGAGAACGACCCGATGCCAACCGAAATATCCGCCGGAGTGAGCCAGAAGCTCATGGAAGGCGATCTGCTCCTTGCAGCAAGCGCCACCATGCCCTTCGAGGGGGAGTTCGATGCAGCAGCGGGAGCCGAGTACAAGCCAATGGATATGCTGGCACTGAGAACCGGCTGGAGCCTCAAGGCAATGGACACCGCCGATGCAGCCGGAGGGGGCTTCATAGACGCCATGGGTTTTGGAATGGGCACCAGTTACAACCAGTTCACCCTGGATTACGCCTGGAAGCCCTTCGCCGACCTGGGGAACACACACAGAATTACATTGGGCATAGATTTCTGACGCAAGGTTGACCAAAGGCGCAACGCCCCTTATATTCGCACTCCGATCGCGGGGTGGAGCAGTTCGGTAGCTCGTTGGGCTCATAACCCAAAGGTCGCAGGTTCGAATCCTGTCCCCGCTACCA
>DAINQE010000060.1:0-12816 GCA_036743055.1 Candidatus Sabulitectum sp.
CAAAGGGTTAGTCTTCTTCCTGAGCTCGTTCGATATTTCAGGACCCCGGGGCTCGGCCTCAGCGCAGCCGCCGGGGTCTCTTAACATGGCTGCACGGCCCGGGCATTGCCAGTTCCAGACCAGTTTTCAACCTCGTCGGTTTGGTATAATAACCTTCAGCAATGTCATTGAGGGGGGGCCATGAAGAACACCTGGCATTCAGCGGATATGAAAAGCCTTTGGGAACTCACAGGTTCCGGAGAAGAGGGCCTCACGGCGGAGGAGGTCTCAAGGAGACTCGGGAAGCACGGCAGGAACGCACTCGAGGCAGCCGAGGGGCCATCTGCGTTCAAAACAATCTGGGACCAGGTCCACAATCCACTCATATACCTGCTCATAGGCGCGGCTGGCCTTTCCCTTGCCACTGGCCACTCCATAGACGCGGCGGTGATAGGTGCCGTGATCGTGCTTAACACCATTCTGGGCGCGGTTCAGGAGCTGAAGGCGGACAGGGCCCTGGAAGCCCTGCGGCTGATGGCGGTTCCCCACGCCAGGGTGATAAGGAACGGAGAGGCGGTAACGGTCTCTTCCGAGGAGATAGTTCCCGGCGATGTCCTTAAGCTCAGTACAGGGGACAGGGTTCCCGCAGACGCCAGGCTGTTCTCCTCGGTGGATCTGTACGCCGACGAATCTGCCCTCACCGGGGAAAGCGAGCCGGTACACAAGACCCCCGGGGAGGTTCCTCCGGGCACCCAGCCCGCGGACAGGGTCAACATGCTCTGGATGTCCTCAGCCATTACCCGGGGGAACGGCCTGGCGGTGGTGGTGGATACGGGAATGAACACCCAGCTGGGAAGGATAGCCGGTTCGGTGAGGGAGACCGAGCGGGGAAAGACACCGCTCCAGAAGAGGCTTTCCAGGCTTGGGCTTGTGCTGGGCGTTTCAGGAATGGGCCTCTCCGGGGTGATCTTCCTCCTTGGGCTCCTTCAGGGGCATTCCCCTTCTGAAATGGCCCTCTTCGCCATAGCAGTTGCAGTCTCGGCGATACCAGAGGGTCTTCCCGCGGTTATCAGCGTTACCCTGGCCCTGGGCGTTCAGAGAATGGCCGGGAAGAATGCGGTAGTAAGGACCCTCCCCGCGGTGGAGACCCTGGGATCAACAACGGTGATATGCAGCGACAAGACCGGCACAATAACCAGGAACAGGATGACCGTGACCCACGGCTGGACAGCCGCAGGGGAGATGACAGTCGATGCGGAGGGTTTCCACGGAACCAGCGACGATGGTGAACTGGGGATACTTCTCAGGTGCGGGGTGCTTGCCAACAACGCAACGGTCACCAGCGCAGGAGCATATGAAGGGTCACCCACCGAGAGCGCGGTGCTCGCGTCTTCCATCCACGGAGGGCTTGACCCCGCGGGGACGAGAAAGGCCTTCCCCAGGAAGGATGAGATCCCATTCTCCAGTTCCAGGAAGTACATGGCCGTGCTGTGTGGGGACTCCAGGCTCTACCTGATGGGCGCCGCGGACAGGGTGCTGGGGTTCAGTTCCCGCATCCTCGAAGGTGGGTCTCCCGGGGAAATTACTCCGGAGCGCCGGGAAATGATAGAGGAGCAGATCGAAGCCATGGCCTCAAAGGGCCTGAGGGTCCTTGCCGGTGCGTTCAGGGACCTCGGGGGAAACCCGGTCTCCATAACCGAAGATGACGCGGAGAACGAGCTTGTGTTCGCAGGTCTCTGGGGAATGGTGGACCCGCCCAGACCAGAGGCGGTGGAAGCCGTTGCCGCCGCCGGGGGGGCTGGAATACGGGTTGTGATGATAACCGGCGACCACGCCGTTACCGCAAGGGCCATCGCCGCCTCTGCGGGAATAGCCGCAGCCGGCGCCAGGGTGATCACAGGGGCTGAACTGGACGGTATGGATCAGAGCGCCCTGGAGGGTCTCGCCGGTGAGGTGTCCGTCTTTGCCAGGGTAACCCCGCAGCACAAGCTGAGGATACTCCAGGCCCTGAAGAGCCGCGGGGAGATAGTGGCCATGACCGGGGACGGCGTAAACGACGCCCCGGCCCTGAAGGGCGCCGACATAGGCATAGCCATGGGAAAGACAGGCACCGAGGTGGCCAGGGAAGCCGCTGACATGATCCTTACCGACGACGACTTCGCTACCATAGTGGAGGCGGTGGAGGAGGGGAGGACAATCTTCTCCAACCTCAGGCGGGTGGTCTTCTTCCTGATCACCACCAACCTGGGGGAGATACTCACACTGGCGACGGGGCTTGCCCTGGGAATGCCGCTGCCCCTCACCGCGGTGATGATACTTTGGATAAACCTGGTCACCGATGGCGCCTGCACCATACCCCTGGGAATAGAGCCCGGTCACGGCAGCGTGCTGAGGCAGAAGCCCAGGCCTCCTTCGGAGGGTATACTGGGCGGGGGATTTCTGAAAAGGATATTCATCTTCGCCCCGATGATGGCAGCGGGGACGCTGTTCCTGTTCAGCAGGGAACTGGCTGGCGGAGAGGTGCATGCCCGCACCATGGCCTTCAACGCACTTGCGGCTTTCCAGTGGTTCCAGGCGGTGAGTTCCAGGTCCCTCACCTCTTCGGTGTTCTCGGTGGGTTTCTTCAGGAACAAGTGGCTCTGGGCAGGCATACTTGCCTCCGTGGTCCTGCAGGTACTCGTGACCCAGACCGGAATCGGCCAGGCCATCTTCGGTGTTCAGGCCCTTTCGGCATCGAACTGGCTCTGGATAACCGCGGTGGCGTCGTCTGTGCTGGTGGTGGACGAACTGCTGAAGATCATGAAGTTCTACGGGAACAGGAATGGATGATCGCCATTCAGCGTGATTGCTGCTGCTCATGGGATAGAGTATTGTTCTAATAATGGTGCTTCAGATGGGGGCATTACCTGTGTTTATTGGAAGGAGGGGATAATGTACTGTATCGTTCTTGCCGCCCTGGTCTTCAATGGTCTGGGAGACAACGGGGCAATACAGGCTGCGAATACTGATCCCTTGACAGATCCCGTGCCCTGTGCCGACATCTCACTTTCTCTGGTGAGCACTTTCTCCGCTGAGGGTAAGGCATTGGGGCTTTACATGATCGAGGAAACCGCCCTTCTCGGGGTGAATAACACCGGGATGAAGGTATACGGCTATTCTCCCACAACCGGAACTGTGAACATGGAGATCAGCCTGGATCCCTCCAACACCAGCTGCTTCGGAGCGGCTTTCGATCCTGCTTCCGCCGGCACCTTCTACACCAATGACTGGAGCGGGGACGACCTGTTCTACACGCCGGACTGGGGCACTACCTGGAACACGGTGTTCGACCCGTCCTTCAGCGCCGGCAGGGGCATGGATTTCGATGGAACCCATTTCTGGACCACCAACGGCACAGGGAGCATCATAAGGTTCATTCCCGAGTACACTCCCTTTGATGTTCTCAGCGTGCCTGAGACCTCCGGTCAGCTATCGGGGATAACCGTTTTCCCCTGGGAAGGCGACCTTGCGGTTGCCGTTACCTCCTACGGTGCTTCCGGTATCTGGGTCTATACCTGGAACGGAACCGCGCTTGAGTACCTTGGATTCGGTGCGCTTCCCGTTACTCCGGAAACCTCCTACGGACTGGCTTACAGCGAGGACCTCAACAGCATGTTCTTCAGTTACCAGGACTCCTCGGACGACTTCCTGATAGCCCGGCTGAGCATTGAGATAAGCCAGGCCCTGACACCAAGCACATGGGCTGCGGTGAAGGCTTCTTTCTGAGGTTAACAAAGGATTAACAGTCCCTTCCTATTATGTGTCAATACTCCAGAGAAGGGATTACAAATGGGAAAGACCAGGGTGCTTTTCCTGTGCACCGGAAATTCAGCCAGGAGCCAGATGGCGGAGGCTTTTCTCCTGCTGCTCGGAGGCGATTACTTCCAGGCGCTCAGTGCCGGGCTTGAACCGGTTCCCATCAACCCGTTCACCATAGAGGTGATGAGGGAAGCCGGTATCGATCTTGAGGAACTGAACCACAGGAGCAAGAGCCTTCTGGACGAATCTTCGACAAGCAGGTACACGTGGGCTACCTGATAACCGTTTGCCGCAGCGCCGAGTCCAGCTGCCCCATTTACCCCTGGGCCGGTGTAAGGGAGTTCTGGGACCTGGAAGACCCCGCTGCGTTCCAGGGTGGCAGGGAGGAAAAGCTGCAGTTCTTCCGGGACACCAGGGACATCATACAGCAGAGGGTCCTGGAGTTCATCGAAAGGGTGCGGAATCAGTAGCTCATCAGGATGGAACTCAGATATGGGAAAAAGACAACGGGGCAGCAATGAACTGCCCCGTCTTCCGTATTACGCTATCGGGTATCAGAAGAGGTAGGATACTCCAGCTTCCACTGACACATAGTTCAAATCCACAGGTGTGGTGGCCGTTCCGATCTCGATATCCCTGGAAAGGCTTCTGAAACGGACACCGGGGGTGATGCTCCAGCGGCTTCCCACAGGGATGGAAACACCTGCTCCGGCTTCCCATCCAACACCATGTTCAGAATCGGAAACCAGTTCGCCCTCGTTGTCTTCCAGCTCCACGTGATTCAGGGTTGCGCCAGCCCTGATGTAGAGAGCCGCGGGGCTGAAACACATCGGGTGCTGGTACCTTAGGCCCAGAAGATATCCGGTTTCCTCAACGTCGATGTCGGCGCCGGCAAAGGAGTTCTCGGTGTTGAAATGATGGTAGCCCCAGCCTCCGTAGATCCAGAGGTGCTTCTGCAGCCTGTAGGAGATCGTGGCATCCAGCCCGAGTCCGGAACTCAGCTCGGCGTCACCGAAATCCTTCGTTGTGAAGGCGGGTCCTCCCTGGAGATCAGCGCTCCAGCGCTCTTGAGCAGCAGCCTGAGGTGCGCCGACAAGCAGAAGCAGAACCACAAATCCGGCAGCGAATGTATATCTCATCGGTATCCTTTCATGATCGTTGGAGTTGTTCCCGGGAAAGGTAAAGCATAATACAATGCACTGGTAAAAGTCATAAAAAGCATGCTAAAAACATAAAATAAGCAAAAAAAATTATATATACAATAATAATAATATTACTTTGCTTATACCAATTTGTCTGGATGCACCCTTTATCGGGAAGCTATCTGCAGATGACAAGCCTTCCCGCACATGAACGGTTGTCAAGTCCGACTGTGACTAGATAGATGCCCGGCGGTAATCCGCTTACATCGAGGGGGGTCGTTCCTTGCTGTGCCTGTTCCCGCAGAACCACCCTGCCGCTGAAATCGAAAACGGATATGGAAGCATTCGCTGCGGTCTCCACATAGGCTGCCGAGGAAGCCGGCGAGGGGGACACCTTCAGTGTAAGACCGGGGTTCAGAGGACCTTCTTCAATTCCGCTGGGGCTGTTGGGAACCGCAAGGGAAGCAAGGGTGGCGGATGTTGCCTTGGCTATCTCCGTTCCGAAGGGGAAGAACTCCATGTAGTTCTCCAGCAGGTCCTCCGAGGTGTGGTACCAGGGGGGGAACAGGTACTCGTCGCCGCCAATCGCTGTGAAACCATATACCCAGAAGGAAACATGGTCGCTTCCGCCGCCATAAGTAAAGTTCTTATGGGTATCAAGCTGAGGAACATAGGTGTTGGTGCAGGAAATGAAATAGTCGGCAAGGTCCTCGGCGAAATCCGTATGGTTGATATTGAGGATCGAGTAGTCGCTGGGTCCTATCTCAGGTCCGTAGAGTATCATGTCCAGGTTCAGAGCGGCTATGATGGAATCGCCGTTCATCCATGCCTGCTCGGCGTAGTAGTTGCTTCCCACCAGCCCGGCCTCCTCTCCTCCCCACAGGCAGAGGATCACCGTCGAGTCGAAGTTGTACTTCACCATTGCCCTGGCGGCTTCCATCACCGCGGCTGCGCCGCTGGCGTTGTCATCCGCTCCGGGGAATATCTCGTAATCGTTGTGGCCGCAGTCCAGGTGCGCTCCGAAGAGGTAGATCCTTTCAGGATTAGCCGTTCCCGGATAGGTCACTATGATGTTCTGGGATGAGTCGCCGCTTATGGGAAAGTTCTGTATCTCCACAGGGCAGCCCTCCCGGACCAGCCAGTTCACCGCCCAGTCCCTTGCCGCTGGGAAGGAGTCGTTACTCCAGAACCTGTTCTCGAACTGCTCAAGCCTTCCCACGATGGAGATGATGCTGTCCTGGCTTATGGAGGCCACTATCTCCGCCACATCATCGTCGAACCCCGCCGCGTCAGGAATAAGGCCGTAGTTCGCAGGGGCCCGCATCTCCCGCAGCAGTCTGGCCGCAGAAGTGGGGGTGGGAACGCTTCCGGGATCGGGCAGGGTTATTGCTATGTCAGCATCCCTGTAGACCACCTCTCCGTAGTTCTCCAGTGATTCGCCGGGGTGAAAGGCCCTGGGGTAGACCATGAAATAGGCCTCCGGGGTGTTGCTCTCGTTGTCCAGAACTCGGCAGTCACCGCCTGGAGTTCCCACGAAGACCGTTTCCTCTGAGTTCCTGTAAACCTGTACAGCCGTGAGCCCCTCCGGAAGCGGCAGGGAGTTGGGAAGGGAGAAAAGGGCTCCCTGCAGGAAAACGGCTAGTACCATGGCTGATGTTGAGCAGAGCATTACTACCTCCCTTCCGTTACTACAAGTTTCAGGGAATGTGGTTCACCGTTCACTGATGCCCTGATCAGATACAGTCCCGGGGAAAGGTCGGCTATCCGCAGACCGTGCTCTCCCGTGGGATAGTCGGCTGAGCTGAGATCCATGACAGCCCTTCCGCAGATGTCGTAGACTGCCAGGGAAACCGCAGCCGGCTCTTCCAGGAGGAATCTCAACTCGGCGGCCCCCGGGGCCGGGTTGGGGGAGACTCCGATGAACGGCGTTGCTCCCTGGGCTTCCACCCCTGTGGGGGAAGTGGTCAGCTTGATCTCATAGAGGGTCGATGGTACGAAGTCTCCCTGGGCGTAAAGGGTAATCAGATACTGGCAGTAGGTGTCGCCGGGTTCCACGAATGATGTGATGTCCTCTATCTGTTCAATAAGCACCTCCGACCACTGCCCCATGGCATTCGGGTCGTCCGAGGCCCTGAACCTCATTATCGAATTACCCTGCACATCGGACTCCATGAAGAGGGGGAACAGCTGATCCAGGGAGTCGCAGTGGAGGATGGAGGAGCTGATGGTCGCCGATGGATGGTACGTGGTCTGGACCGCGCCTTCGCACCAGACCGCCCGGTCCTGGTAGTAGCAGGCCCCCGCAAGGTCGAGGGTTGCCTGGCCGTCGATATTCGCCACGACCATGTCGCTGAAGCCTGAGGTCCCCAGGTCCGACTGGTATATGAGCCAGATACCGGTCTCGCTCTTCAGGCATACCGTTGCGTAGTCGAGAAGGGGGCTGGATGAGATGAGGTCGTTATCTCCGTCCTGATCAAGGTCCGAGAGGATGATGCACATACTCCGTGAGTTCCCCACCGTGGAGCTGGTCCATTCATCCGAGGGATCACCGGGGTTCTCGAATGTGCGCGTTCTGAAGTTCGAAAGACTCACCGCCGCTATATCGGAGAGGCCGTCTTCGTTCAGGTCGCCGGCGGCTATGTCCTCCAGGACGCCTACGGAGTCAACTACTGAGTACTTCTCCCATTGGGGGGCGGTGTAAATGAAGATGCCTCCCTGGTCGCCTCCGGAGACCGCAAGGTCCAGTGTGCCGTTGTCGTCGAAGTCAGCCACCGCCGCGTTTTCAGCGGGTATCAGAGGATCCACCTGTTCCACCGACCATGATGTTCCCGTGCCGTCAGTGTTCCAGCATATGAAGACCCCCTCCTCCTCCGATGCGCAGAGGATGTCCGCATCCCCGTCGCCGTCCAGGTCTTCCACTTCTATCTCCCTGGGGCAGGCTGACTGATGCACGAGTGTTGATTCCCAGGCGGAGCCGCCTGGAAGGGGATTCCCGTACCAGAGGATGTCTCCCTGCAGGTAGTCGCAGATCGCGATGTCATCCATTCCGTCTCCGTCGAAGTCCGCCAGGCGGAGGGAGGTAATGGAGAGACCGGTGCAGGAGACCTCGTAAGAACTCCAGGAAGCCCCTCCGTTCTGAAGGCATACTCGAATATCCCCAGAGTACCCCGCCACAGCCGCATCCGCCAGCCCGTCGCCGTTCAGATCGGAGGAGTCGATGGTGTAGGCTTCATTAAGGCCCTCCAGAACGGTCTGATACTGGAGAAAGCCGGCGGCTTCGCCGCTGGACTGTATGGAGACCTGGCCTGGAGTATCGTGGTATGCGTTGTTGTTCTGGTTGTAGAAGTCGGTCCACTGCTCAACCGGGCCGGGCTGCCCGGAGCCTCCGCTCCAGTCGGTCTGGATCCCGGGGTCGGCTGCTATCACCGTAGTGACAAGAAACAGTATAACTGAAGTCATCGTATTTCGACCTTTCGATCGGCTAGCCTCAAAACAGGCACGACACAGAGAAACCGTTCTGACAAGGTCTGATGTCGAAGCAGCTGATATCCGTTCCCTTGAGCAGCATGCATCAGATACCCATGGAAGCACCAGCGGACCAGAGCCAGCTGTCTTTCCCGGACCCTCCTGAAACGATCCTGTATACACCGCCTGAAAGATGCAGCATCGTCAACCCGGCGGAGACATTGGTACCAAGACATGTCAGACCCGATTCCCTGTCGCCCAGTGGATCCCCCCATGTTCTCAGAATGGAGAACGCAGAGCCGATGCTCCACAGCGGGAGAGAACTGTACTTCCCCACTGTCATGCCCAGATCCAGTCTTCCCCCGCCTGGTCCAGCCTCCACCGAAGCGAAGGGACCAATGTATGCTCCGCCGGAAAGAAGGGTCTGCCTTGCTGCGCCTAGCGTTCCCGTCAGTTTGAGCGGGTCTGCATAACCTGTTCTTGCCACGGGGAACCACAGAGTACCGGAAGGAACATGACCCGGTGGAGGAGCAGAAAGGGAGACCATGGGGATGACAAGTGCTGTCAGGAGATAGAGTGATATTAACCTTCCCACTGCGTAAAGCCTTTCAATGATAAGGGAAACAGTTCAGGTGCAATTATGGGCCACTTTTTGAAGAACCGCAATCCGCACGCGCCCATGCACCGGTGAAACAATGAATGTTGACGAGGTGGTTTGTGGAAGTTATATACCATCCATAAACCATCCATATGGATGGAGAAAGGAATCAGAGATGAAGACCAGCGATACCGAAAAGATAACGATCAACCTGGGCCCCGCAGACCTGGGAAGGCTAGATCTGCTTGTGGACCAGGGCATCTACTCCAGCAGGAGCGACGCCATAAGGACAGGTGTAAGGAATCTGTTCGAGAAGCACCAGGATGTGATCGATGATGTGAAAAAGAGGACCTCAGCCGTTCTTGGAGTGCTGGTGCTGGGAAAGAGCGACCTGGAGAAAGCCCTCTCCAGTGGAAAGAAGCTGAGCCTGAACATCATAGGCATGCTTGTGCTGAAGGAAGACGTAACCCCTGAACTCGCCTCGAGGGCCATAGAATCCGTCAGGGTCCATGGCGCCTTCAGGGCTCCGGAAGCGGTGAAGAAGGCGCTTCTCGGCTAGGGCATTCCAGCAAGCCGGAGCAGCTTCTCGATAACCCCTGCATAGCGGTCGATCTTATTTATCAGAAGCGCTTTTCTTTGGTTCTCGCCGGAGGCGTTCTCCATGCCTTCGGCGAGTTCCACGATAAGGTCGAGTTCCTGTTCGCTGAATACGCCTTTGATCTCGGCCTCTTCGAACCGAAGCCAGCCGGCGGCCTGCTTGTACCTGTTTACTATCCTGCATTCCGCATCCCTGTACTTATCGCGTATCTCGTTATAGCCGGGCATCGTTCATCCTCGCTACGGCAGTTTCTCCACGAAGGCGGATACCGTTCCTGTAATGGTCTGTGAATCTATTCCCGTTAGGCTCCCTATCCTCTGCTCTATTTTCGACCTGGCCTCATCCAGGGTTTCCTGGGACTGGAGGTAGGCGGTTACGATGTCGTTCACCTCGGTGAGGAGCAACGCGTTCGTGCGTGCCTGAAGGATCAGCGTCTGCTCCTTCATGGCGATCTCCGCCTGTATGCTATCCCGCACCATGGACGCGAGTGTTGCGGTCTCAAGCATCTGTTCGTCGGTGAGCTGCGCGCCAGGGGAGAGGCCGTACTCTGCCCTGATCTCCTCCAGTGCATAACCGTGAATCTCATCCCACCTTTCGCTGAGCTCCTCCCGTTCCACTTCCGCCAGGGTGTGTATCAGTTTTTCCACCTCTTCCTGGTAACGATTTATTCCCACGGAGACCTGGTGGTTCAGCACCGAACCGTCAGCCGCAACGGTGCCGCAGCCTGTAACGGCAAGCAGGAAGGTCAGGCCGGCAATGGCAGTTCTCATTTCATTCCCCCCTTATCCTTACTTTATGAATCAAGATATTGACAGTTGTGGCCGTCATGTCAACTTCGTAGTATTGATGTGAACCACTCCTTGAAAGGAAGCCTGCAGTGAGGAACCTGGTGTTCTGCTCCGACGGAACCAGCAACACGGCCAGGGACAGGACAAACGTTTACCAGGTGTACTCAATGCTTGAAGAGACCCCTTCTCAGATAAAGGCCTACGACAGAGGGGTGGGCACCCGTTTCGGCAACGTACTCAGGGGATGCGCCTTCGGAGTGGGCCTGCACCTGAACATACTAGACGGCTTCCGCTTCCTCTCGAAGAACTACCGGGAGGGGGACCGGATCTACCTTTTCGGCTACAGCAGAGGGGCCTACACGGTGCGGAGCCTTGCCTCCATGATCTGCCTCTGCGGCCTGGCTCACGGTGATTTCGACGAAACGACCATCCGGAGCTTCTGGAAGGCCTACTGCGCCAACAGGAGACCGGAGGAGTTCAGGAAGAGGATGGCCGGGGTTGAAGCAAGGGAAGCTCCCGTGGAAGCGGTTTGCGTGTGGGACACCGTGGGTTCCATCGGAAGGCAGACCAGGACCGAGGACATAAGGAAGAAGCTTGCCCACCGGTACCACAGGATGACCGTTCACCGGAACATCAGACGCATCTATCACGCGGTGTCCATCGACGAGAGGAGGACCCAGTTCTTTCCGCACCTGCTCTTCGGTCAGGTGGAGAGCCCCTGCACAATAGCGGAAGAGGTATGGTTCCCCGGTGTGCATTCAGACATAGGGGGCTGCTACAGGGATGAGGATCCGTCACTGGGAGAGGTGACCCTTTCATGGATGATATCGAAGGTTGCCGAAGAGCTTGAGTTCCGGGAAGGAGCCGTTGAGTCGCTGCGTCCTGACCCTCTCGGGAGGATGCACAACAGGGAGGGGGGCCTGATCTTCAGCTTCTTCAGGAAGAGGAACCGCCCCGTCCGCAGGGGAAGCGTTCTTCACCGTTCCGTGGTTGAGAGGATAGCTTCCCCGCCGAAAAGCTACCACCAGCACAGGGAGCCATCGGGGAACTACTGCCCCCTGGCCCTGAACTTCTGCAGCTTTTCAGATCCTCCCGAGTTTGGTATACCGAGGAACTACACAATAGAGAATGATCAGTTTGCTTCAGGAGGGAATGAGAATGAAGATCAGGCTTGATACCCTGGAAAAAATGCCCGCAGCCGTGGACAGCTACGGCGAAAAAGTCAGTGCTCTGCTGTGTCTGGGAAGCCACCTTAGGGACCAGCCCTTTGCACTGGTGAGCAAAAAGCTCTTCGGTGGCTCCGGTGAGGTCTTTACCCGGGACAGGTACATCTCGTTCAAGTCCAACGGGGGCTTCACGAAGCTGAAGGAGCAGGTTTCCATTCCATATTCCGAGGTAACCGTCTTTGAACCCTCCAACGGTTCCACCGGCCTCGACTGGCACTTCAGGAGCGCAGACAGCTCCTTCTCCATAGGGCTTGTCTACTACGGCAGCGTGAAGGGGATCGCCCCCAGGGACATCTTCTGGTATCAGATGAAGGAGTTCCCCCCAAGGTCGGGAGCTTTCTTCAAGCTGCTCTCGGCGGTGGTACCGGAAACCGGGTTCACCTCCTCGCTCAGGCCCTCCTCTGTGAAGCGTGACATTGAGGATGCAATGAGCCTGCTTCAGGGGAACTCCACCCCGGAGGCCAGTGATCCATACCCTGAGTTCACCGCCTTCCAGGCAGCCTTCTCCAGGTTCCTGGCCGGAACGGCAATGGCGAACGACGACAACACAGACGACTACCTCGAGATCTTCAGGGGTATGGACACAGCCTTCGCGGCGATACTGAAGAAGCTCATGGCGGAGTACAACGCCGGTATGGGGGGCATGTTCAGCGGCGAACAGCGGATATACGATGCCGACGAGAAGTTCCAGAGACTGTCATCTCTATGGTACCTCAGGCAGATGGCCAGCCTTCACTTCGCTTCGAAGCACCTGGCTAAGGAGGACATCCGCCACTGGTCACTGAAGGTGCTCAAGCCAAGGGCAAGAAGGTACAGCAGCAATGGACGACCCACCATAGAGATCAAGCTGCCGCCTATGGAAGACTACGAGGAAGCACTGGCTGCTCTGGACTGACGGGTAAAAGCCCTGGGACTGTTGTTTCCTGGAACACTTGACGAAGAGATCCAACTCAGCTAATTTAGACGTGTCTAAATTTGGAGAAGGCTTTTTTTTTGACCTTCAATTTAGACGTATCTAAATTTATTAGAATCATAGAAAGAAGGTGCGGTTGTGTTTTCAAGAATGGTTACTGTCTCTCTGCTGATATCCTTTGCGGCGGCGGGTGGTGAATACATGCCTCAGGTGCATGCGGACATCATACTGGACTTCCTGTCGTTCTCGGGCGACTCAGTTTACAGCGCCCAGGGCTATCCTATGGAGGAGAGCGATCGCTTCCGAATA
>DAINQE010000061.1:0-12120 GCA_036743055.1 Candidatus Sabulitectum sp.
TTCCACTTTCGGCGGGATAAAGGTCCTTTTGCATAACTCACCCAACGATTGAGACGTGCAACCTCCGAAGGAGCTATTTATTAACGGCAGGATCGAGATACCGGAGACCGGTCAGAGGGTTTCCCTGGAGACCACGGGCCTCCCCGGGGGACTGGATCCTGAAAGCACCCTTTCCTTCATGATCGATCTCACAGGGGGAGCGGTGATCATTCATGTGCCGGGGCACAACATGGGCCCGGACAACTACACTCCCCACTGTGAACTGCAGGAGGCCTGGCTTGACTCTCTTGAAAGCCTCATGCGCCGCTCGTGGGGCTGTCAGTGGACCATTCATGACAGAGAAGCTCTTGAAAGCTTCATGAAGATACTCTGGCCCGTTGTGAAGACATACAGGATCATCATCGGCTGAACTCCCGGAAGGATACGCATTGAGCCTGGACCTGCACGGATACACCGTTCCGGAAGCGCTGGACCTTTTCGTTTCCCACTACAACTCAAGGGTGGCCAGGGGAGACCTTTCCCGTTTCCAGGTGATACACGGCTGGGGCTCCGGGGGAAGCGGCGGGAAGATACGGACCGCCCTGCGAAAGCTGCTTTCCTTTTTTCAGGAGGAGCTTACCCTCCAGACTGACCCTGTGAACCCGGGTATGACCTGGGTCCTGCCGTCACGCAGGCTCCCCGAAGGGGCAGGATTCCTCTACGGAGAGATACTGGAGTACTGCGCGGTACCCAGGACCGAAGGGAAGATATTGGGCAGGTACCGCCGCTACGGCGATCTGCGGGTAAAGAACGCCCTCAGGCAGATGGAGAGCGCGGGAAAACTGGCCAGGTCCCGGAAGGGCAGGCACACGGTTTACGCCGCCACCTGACCCCTTATGTAAAGACCTGCTATGAAGGCCGCCAGCCCTGCGAAAAGGTTGATCAGAACGAACAGGGACGCGGTGACCGCTTCGCCGGAGGTCCAGAGCTTGACCGCATGACCGCTGAGGGCGCTGAAAGTGGTCAGGGCACCCAGGAAACCGGTGGCGACGAAAAGGGCGAATTTCGATTCCTGTGAAAGAAGTCCCAGGACAAGGCATCCGGCCACATTTACCGAAATGATCCCGACCGTAGACCCGGTGAGACCCACCACAAGATGACGTACAACCGCACCGGCGAAGCCACCGGCGCCAACCGCCGCCGCCTCACTCAGAAGGGGTTTCATCCCTTCTTGCGTTCCTTGACCACCTCTTCGGCTATGGAATCGGGCACCGCTTCATAGTGCTCGAACTGCATGGAGAATGAGGCCCTTCCCTGGGTGGCGTTCCTCAGGTCGGTGGCGTAGCCGAACATCCTGGAGAGGGGAACCCTTGCCTTGAACTCCTTGGCCCCGGACCTGTCGTTCATGGCCATTATGGTGCCGCGTCTCTCGTAGATGCTGCCTGAGACAGCTCCGGAGTAGTCCTCAGGGCTGACCACCGTGACCGCCATCACCGGCTCGAGAAGGGATGGGCCGCACTTCATGAAAGCCTTTCTGAAGGCCATTTTCGCGCATGCCCTGAAGGCCATCTCCGATGAGTCAACCGCATGGCTTGAGCCGTCGGTGAGGGTCACCTTCACATCCACCACGGGAAAGCCGCAGTAGACCCCTTCCTTCATGGCGTCTATGATGCCCTTCTCCACTGCTGGTATGTACTCCCTGGGGATGTTCCCACCCTTTACCTCGTTCCTGAACTCGAAGGCGCTTCCCGCCGGGAGGGGTTCCAGGGTGAAGACCACATGGGCGTACTGGCCCTTGCCTCCGGTCTGCTTCTTGTACTTCTCATTCCAGTCGATGGAGCCTTCGATGGTCTCCCTGTAGGCGACCTGGGGCTCCTTCTCCTCCACCTCGACGCTGAACTCGCGCTTGATCCTGTCGACGATTATCTCCAGGTGGAGTTCGCCCATACCGGATATCACCGTGTCGCCGGTCTCCTCGTTGGTCTCCACCGTGAAGGTGGGGTCCTCCTCCGCCAGCTTTGCCAGCGCTTCGGTGAGCCTGTCCCTGTCCTGGCGCTTCAGGGGCTTCACGGCTATGCTCAGTACAGGGGTGGGGAACTCGATGGCCTCAAGCACTATGGGTTCGTCCGGGGAGCACAGGGTGTCGCCGGTGATGGTGTCGGAGAGACCTATCAGGGCTCCGATCTCGCCTGTGTTCAGCCTGTCCACGGCTTCCCTGCGATTGGCGTGCATTCGAAGTATGCGGCCCACCCTCTCCTTCTTCCCGGTAACCGAGTTCAGTACATGGGTGCCGGCTTCCAGGACCCCTGAATACACCCTTGTGTAGATGAGCTTGCCTGTGTGCCTGTCGGTAACGACCTTGAAGGCCAGGGCGGCCAGGGGGCCGTCGTTCCCCGGTTCCCTCTCCTCGAGCTTTCCGGTCTTGCTCTTTCCGCTGATCGGGGGAAGGTCCACAGGGGAGGGGAGGTACGCCACCACTGCGTCAAGAAGCCTCTGGACCCCCTTGTTCCTGTAGGCGCTGCCGCAGAGCACCGGGCAGACCAGACCCTGGTGGGTGGCCTTCCTTATGGCCAGCGACAGCTCCTCCCGCTCCACAGGTTCGTCGGCGCAGAACTTCTCCAGGAGGCTCTCGTTCACTTCGCTGACCTTCTCGATGAGGATAAGTCGCTGTTTGGCGGCTATTGACTCCATGTCGGCGGGGATGGGCCTCTCCTCGAACTTCATACCCCCGGAGGACTCGTCGTAGAAAACTGCGCAGTTGTCCACCAGGTCTATGATTCCGATGAACTCATGGTCCGGTCCCAGGATGGGAATGGTTATGGGTATGGCATTGGCGTTCAGCCTGCTGTGAAGCTCCCTGAGTACCCCGTAGAAGTCGGCGCCGGAACGGTCCATCTTGTTTATGAAGGCGATCCTGGGAACGTTGTACTTGTCCGCCTGGCGCCATACCGTTTCGCTCTGGGGCTCCACTCCTCCCACGGCGCAGAAAAGGGCTATGGTGCCGTCCAGAACCCTGAGGCTCCGTTCCACCTCCACGGTGAAGTCCACGTGCCCCGGGGTGTCGATGAGGTTGATCTGATGATCCTTCCAGAAGGTGGTGGTGGCGGCGCTGGTGATGGTTATACCCCTCTCCTGCTCCTGCTCCATCCAGTCCATTGTGGCCTGGCCGTCGTGTACCTCACCCAGGCGGTGGGATTTGCCGGTATAGAAAAGGATGCGCTCTGACACCGTGGTCTTCCCGGCGTCGATGTGTGCCATTATCCCTATGTTCCGGATCCTTGAGAGATCGTACTCCCGTGACATCTATGCACTTCTCCGTTCATTTCATGTAATTGGAAGCTCGGGTGGAGCCCGAATATACACCGTTCCCGGTGAACCGGGCAAAAATCCGTATATTCCGCCTTCAAAGCGAAAGGAGAACCCTCTTGGAACGAGATTACTGCGCGGTGATAGCTGGGGAGCTTTCCCTGGGCGGGGACAGGGTGTCGGCTGTGATGGCACTGATGGACCAGGGAGCCACCATACCCTTCATAGCAAGGTACCGGAAGGAAGCCTCCGGGGGTATGGACGAAGTGGTCCTTGCGGAACTGAAGGCCCTCAGGGAGAAACTCACCGCCCTGGACCAGAGACGCCGTGCCATAGTTTCGTCCCTGAAGGAGAGGGACCTTCTGGACCCGGAGCTGGAGAAGAAGATAGCGAGGGCCTCCACACTCACCGAACTGGAGGACATCTACCTTCCCTTCAAGCCCAGGAGGAAGACACGGGCTTCGAAGGCCGTGGCGGCTGGTCTTGAACCCCTGGCCGACGCTCTGATGGTCCAGGGTCCCTCGGATCCCTTGGAACTGGCGGGTCCCTTCGTGAACCCCGAGGCCGGCATCGGGAACCCTGTCGAGGCCCTTGCAGGGGCCAGGGACATTATCGCCGAAAGGATCACCCTGGATTCAGGAGTCAGGGCCCTGATCAGGAAGCTGTACATGGAGCGGGGGGTCTTCCGAAGCAGGGTGATAAAGGGCAAGGAGAAGGAAGGAAGCAGGTACCGCGACTGGTTCGACTGGTCGGAGAAGGTCTGCGATGCCCCTTCCCACAGGATACTTGCAATGAGGAGGGGGGAGAGGGAACTCTTCCTGAACCTTTCGGTGCAGGTGGACGAGTCCGTGGCACTGGGTCTTATTCAGAGGGTTTTTCCACTGAGACCCTGCCCCTGCGGTGAAGAGGTCCGCGCCGCAATGGAGGACGGGCTGAAGAGGCTTCTCGGCCCGCAGATGGAGACCGAGGTCAGGCTCTCTACCAAGGAGAGGGCCGACAGGGAGGCCGTGGGGGTGTTCGCCATGAACCTCAGGGACCTGCTCATGGCCCCGCCCCTGGGTCAGAAGGCCGTGCTTGCCATCGATCCGGGATTCCGCACAGGCTGCAAGACGGTGTGCCTGGACGGTCTGGGCAGGCTCCTGGAGCACACCGCGGTCTATCCCCACACCGGCAGGGCCGAAGCCGCCGGGGAAGTGATCAGGACCCTTGCGGCGAAGCACCGCATCCAGTGCGTTGCCATAGGGAACGGAACCGCGGGAAGGGAGACGGAGGCCTTCATACGAGGGCTCTCCCTGGGAATACCCGTGGTGATGGTGAACGAGAGCGGCGCCTCCATCTACTCCGCTTCAGATGCGGCAAGGGAGGAGTTCCCGGAGCTTGACCTGACGGTCCGGGGGGCGGTCTCCATAGGCAGGAGGCTCCAGGACCCCCTGGCGGAGCTGGTGAAGATCGACCCGGCCAGCGTAGGGGTGGGGCAGTATCAGCACGATGTGGATCAGAAGCTCCTGAAGGAGACCCTGGATGCCACGGTGGTCTCCTGCGTGAATGCAGTGGGGGTGAACCTGAATACCGCCAGTGCAAGGCTGCTTTCCTATGTATCGGGCCTTGGGCCGTCCGCCGCCGCGTCCATAGCGGAGTTCAGGGAGAAGAACGGGGCATTTCTCAGAAGAAGCCAGCTCATGAAGGTTCCCGGGATCGGTCCGGTGGCCTTTCAGCAGGCTGCGGGTTTCCTAAGGATCCCCGACGGGACAGAACCCCTGGACCGCAGCGCAGTGCACCCTGAGAGCTACGGGGTGGTGGAGGAAATGGCCGCCGCGGCTGGAACCACCGTGGAGGGTCTTCTCAACCAGCCCGGTCTTCTCGAAGGAATCGATCTGAAAAGGTTCGTGGACGATCGCAGGGGCATGCCCACCCTTCTGGACATAGCCGGGGAGATAAGGAAGCCCGGACGGGACCCCAGGGAGCGGTTCGAGCCCTTCTCCTTCGCAGATGTGCACGGTCTCGAAGATCTCCGGGAGGGAATGAAACTGCCCGGGATAGTCACCAATGTCACCGACTTCGGCGCTTTCGTGGACATCGGGGTTCACACCGACGGGCTGGTTCACGTGAGCAGACTGAGCACAGCCTGGATACGCCACCCGTCAGAGGTTGTCCGGGTGGGGATGAGGGTTGATGTTACCGTAACAGGGATAGACTCCGAAAGGAAAAGGATAAGCCTCTCCATGGTGTAGCCCCTGGAACACCGAAGGCGGGTCAGGGTAGACCGTTCTGAAGGAGGACGAGCATTACATGAGAACCGCTGCTGCGGCGCTGCTGCTGATCACCGCACTGGCCATTGCCGGGGGGAGCGCCACCGTTGAGATAAAGAACTGCACATCCACCGACTTCTACTTCGTCTGGGTAACCGAATCCGGCCGGGAGAAGTGGATCGACATGCTGGGGCTCTCCATACTGCCCCCGGACAGCTCCGCCATCTTCCAGGTAACGGAGGGTTTCTACGATTTCAGGATAGAGGACTGCGAGTGGAGAACCTACTCGTTCTCCAATATTCCCATCGCCGGGGGATCATCCTTCGTCTGGGAGGTCCTTCCGGTTCATGAGGACACCGATTAGGTACCCTCGAGCTCCATTCTCACCGCTTCATGCATGTTGGCGATGGCCCTTTTCAGGGTGCTGTCCTCGCTGGTGTCCAGCCCCTGGTCCCCATAGGCCACCTGGAGCAGGGCGTCGTTGGCCATTCTGAGCCTGCGGCAGACGATGGAAGAGAGGAACCGCATGAACTCCACCGCGGTCCGGGGATCCTTGTCCAGCATGGCGCCGTACTCCGCCGATCCCATCCTCAGGATGCTTCCGGCGCCCACGGCGGTAACCGAAGCGGAACGCTCGGTCCGGTCTATGAAGGTCATTTCCCCGAAGATGTCACCACGGTTCAGCATTGCAAGTACGAAGTCCTCACCGGCTGAGTCGTCGTGGACCCTGAACTGACCCCTGGTAATGATGAAAAGCTCGTCTCCGGGGCTGCCTTTCTCTATGACCGTTTCACCGGCCTGCACGTTAAGTCTCGTGCAGAACCATACTATCCTGGAAGCCAGTTCCCTGGGAATCGTGTTGCTCACTGGTGCTCCATCATCGTTTCCGGCTGGATGAACTCAGGGGGTGTTCCGAGATAGCCAGGGTAGTAGAGTCCTTCCCTGAGCGCTCTGCGCAGGAATGCGGCCCTTGCCCTGTAGAAAGCCGCCGCCGGATCGGCGGAATCCGCAAGGGCCTCCCTTACTTCGGCCATCAGGGTGGCCGACGAGGCCTCGCAGTAGGGCTGTTGCAGGTCACCTCCCGCGTTCCTGAGCAGCCGTCTGTAGTCGAGGCACTCGTTCATTATCTCCAGAGGGGTGCCGGTCCCGGTCTGCCATAGAAGGTAGGCGTACTCATACCTCACGTCCAGGCTGTCGGGGTTACTGGCAACGCCCTCCCTTATGAAGTCCATTCCCTCGGTTACCTGACCCAGGTTCACCGCCAGGTGAAATGCGGCGTCGGTGTACACATCGGTGAAGTGGGGGTCCAGCCTGGCAATGAGCCACATCTGGGGCAGATAGTCGGTGACCTGGTTCCAGGGGATCCCCTGGTACATCTCTATGTGGTGGTAGTCGTCGAGCTGCAGATAGAGAGCGCTTGCGGCAAAGTGCTTCAGTCTCTGGAACCCTGAGCCCACCGTTTCCACATGGCGGAAGGTGTCCACCCTTATTCTGGAAGAGACCGATGCTCCCGAGAACACCGCCCCGGCAAGGAAAGCCAGGGAGAGAACCAGGGGCAGAACCCTTTCCCTCACCTTCGCCGCCTCCTTCCCGACAGGAAGAAGATGATCCCTGCAAGGAGCAGGAACATGGCGCCGTCCCTGGCAAGCTTGCCCCATATGAACCTGGCCGCCCAGGGCTGGTTGAAGAACCACTGGGTTCCGTGGTTCCTTACACCGGATCCGTGGCTGTGTCCCGATGGTGTTGCGTCACCTGAATGGTGAACTCCTTCTTCATCGGCATGATCGTGATCATCATGGCATTCCTCGCAGTAATCGCCTTCTTCGTGGTGGTGCTCCTCGTCCAGGTGTTCCTCTGGGGCCACCTCCGCCACGTCGTAGTCCTCCACGCAGCCTGAGAGGGCAAGGAGCGCGGCGGCGAAAAGGAGTCGAATCCTCATTTCAGGTCACGCCCCCTGAAAACCGCCAGGGCAAGGGAGAGCATGAAGGCGCTGTAGCACAGGCCGTAGAAGACCGCCACCACGAAGTACAGAGGCTCTATCTCGAATCCGTGGGCGATGGGGTCCTTTATGTGGAAGACGTCTGCGTGGGGAAGCAGGAGCCTCAGCGTTCGCATCAGCCCCGGGGACGACGGCATCAGGCCGATGAACTCCGCCACACTCATCTGGCTCACGATGAAGAGCATGGTGGTAAGCGGCCAGTTCAGGGGGGGAGAGGCGAAGAAGCTGAAGAAGAACACCGTGGAGAGCAGGAACCACCCCTCCACCAGTATCAGCAGCGTGGCGGGAAGGAGGTTGCCCGGTATGGGCAGGCCGTTGAAAAGCAGAATGAGCATCAGGCCCAGGCAGCTCACCAGCAGAGCAGCCGCCTGAACCAGGGCGGCACCGAAGAACCTCCCCATGAGGTACTGCCCCCTGGAGAGGGGCACCGCCAGAAGGGGCATTATGGTCTTCGTCTCCCTGTCCCTGGGGTAGAGGCTGGCAGCGAGGCCCAGGGCCAGAAGAAGCGCCCCCACCTCTATTCCGAAAAGGCCGAAATCCAGTATGAACCGCCCCTGGTTGGATACATCGAAGGTGGGCACCGAGGCTATACCGCCCAGACCCAGGAGGATCACCAGGAGTATCCCCCAGAGGGTCCTCCTTCTGAAGAGCATCCGGAGGGTCATCAGTGAGAAGGTGAACACCGTTCTCATGCTTTTCCTCCTCCGCTCACGGCAATGTATACCTCTTCCAGGGTCTTCATCTTCTGCTCAACCCTGGTTATCTTCAGCCCCTTTTCCCTTGCCTTGTCGATCTTCGCCTGGAGGGCGCTTTCCGGCACCTCCAGCTCCACCGAGTCGCCGGAATCGTTCTCGGCGGTGAGTCTGAAGGTCCTCTCGCTGCCCAGCAGTTCGTCCATGGATCCCTGTGCGATGAGCATTCCCCGGGAGAGCATCACCGCCCTGTGGCATACGGTTTCCACCTCGGAGAGGATGTGGGAGGAGAGGAATATCCCCGCCCCTCTCCTGTTCTCCTCCAGTATGATGTCCCGGAACTCCTTCCTGGCCACGGGATCGAGGCCTCCGGTGGGCTCGTCCATCACCAGGAGTTCAGGCTTCGACTGCAGGGCCAGGGCAAGGCTCATGCGCTGCTGCATTCCCTTGGAGAACTGCCTGATGGCGGTTCTCTCCCAGCCCTTCAGGCCCACCCTTTCCAGAAGGGCCGTCCAGTCCTTCTCATCTCCATCAAGCCCCCTCATGGAAGCGAACATGGTCATGTATTCCATAGGGGTGAAGGTACGCTCGTAGTCTGGATTCTCAGGAACGTAGCCGATGCGTTTCCGCGCAGCCGCAGAGGCGGGGGGGAGCCCCCAGAGGGAAACCCTGCCCCCGGAGGGTTTGAGCAGCCCCAGGGCACACTTGATCGTTGTTGTCTTCCCGGCACCGTTGTGGCCTATGAAGCCCACTATCTCCCCGGGGCGCACCTCGAAGGAGATCTGAGACACGGCGTGGACCGTGCCTATGCCTTTCCGTCCGGGAAAATCCTTCCGCAGATCGGTAACCTTGAGAGGAGGATTCTCGTTCATGGCTCTCCCGCCGTTCGTTTCATGAGGGCAAGATATTTTAAGGAGTCAACGGCAGCAAGCCCGTCAGCCAAGGTAGCCCAGACCCTCCAGCTTCTTACGGATGTTCTCCTCGCTCTCCCCGGAGGCAGGGTCCAGCTTGTTCAGCTCCCTTGTGAGCACGTGCAGGATGAACTCCTCCGGGGAGGAGTAGCCGCCGGCGTCGGCAACCTTCACAAGCTTCTCCTTGAGGGCGTCGTCGATCTTCATCTTTATCTTTGCCATGAGAACTCCCGTTCAGTTTCGCTCATACCTTTACCTTGAATACCACGGCCCCGGCGATGGCCCAGAGGCTGGAGAACACCAGGAACACCGCGAACCAGCTCCATCTGCCCCCAAGCACCCCGTAGTCCGCAGGGGTAAGATACACCTTTACCGACCTCACCCCAGGGGGCGACACGGCGTTCCATGGGCGGAGGATGGAAGCGAATATCCCTCCGGGTTCGGCCCCACGGACGACCACAGACCCCGCTCCTCCGGAAGAGCCGGTCTTGAAGGCAGGGTCATCCATTGTGAAGAGCCCGTTCTCCCCGGTGAAGGAGAAGCTCTTTTCCAGGGAGTCCGCAACCGTCAGTACAGGGGAGACAAGCTCCCCGGAGACCGGATCGCCCAGGGCGGAGGGCAGTGATGACTCCCATCGGATAACCGCGGTGTGAGGTCTGCCTTCCCCTGGAGGGAGGTATCCGTACCTGGCGTCCAGCTGCGCAGCCACCAGAACGAAGGGAACCGCTATCACCAGCATAGGCCTGAGCAGGTGCCAGAGGTATATGAAATTGTCGGCGATGAGTCCCCCTGCCAGTTTCAGCACAGTTGCAGGACTCTCCAGGTAAAGGAGCATTCCCAGGGCCCTGGAGCCCATCTTCCGCCGGAGCTCCGAGATCGCGTGCTGATTTGAGGTGCGCTTGAAGATGAGTATCATAATAACACCTGTGAGGGCGCTTATCCACATCATTCCCCAGAGCGGATCCAGGGTACGGAAGGGGTAGAGAAGAACATCGAACAGGGCGTTCACGAGGTAAGCTCCCTGGTTATCAGGGCGCCCATGTCGGTGAGGGTGATCCCTTCCGGCACGTCCTGCACCGTTGTTACCAGCGAACCGGGGCATTCATCCGGGGATATGCAGTGGGTGCCGCTCCAGGGGTCCATGTTGTCGGTGATAACCTCTTCCGGGAAAGCCCCCAGGGTGGTCTCCCAGCTGGCGCGGTAGCCCCTGGAGTAGCCAACCAGCATGTCCGGGGCCCAGGGGGGCATCTCCACGCCGGGGTAGAGGTCCTCGAGAATGTAGAGGTTCTTCACCGGCCGTTCTCCGGTGAGGGGATCCACTGCGCTCTCCAGGGACCTTTTCAGGTGCACCATGAGGCCGCTGCGGTCCGAGGCCGAGACCACGCCGTCCTTCTCACGCCCGGCAAGGTTAACGTAAAGGCCGTTGAGGCCCAGGCCGTAGGCTCCTGTGCCGGCCCAGTCCAGGCAGGCGAACATGTCGCTGTTACGCTCATAGGGGTGGGCTATGGAGGCGAAACCCTCCGCCGCAAGGAAGGAGTTCAGGTTGAAGCTGCGCCTGAAGGGGGCGAAGCCGTGGTCGGAGAGGAGGATAAGCTCGGTGCGGCTGTCCAGGAGTTCCATGGCCTCCCCGACGGCGATGTCCATCCTTGAGTACAGGTCGGCGATGACCCCCCTGAACCTGGGCTCCACCTGGCCGTAGAGGGGGCTGGCGGGATCCATGGAGCGGAAGAACATGTGCACGTTCAGGTCGAGGCTCGTGAAGTAGAAGAAGAGCAACCCTTCCCTGTACCTGGAAAGGGCGGTGTGGAAGAGGCTCATCCTCTCGTCGAATACTATTTCGGCCTGTGAGAGGTAGTCGTCGTCGTTGAATATCCCTCGGGAAAGTGCCTTGGTGTCCTCGGGGAAGCCCTGGGTGTAGTAGAGCCCGGCCTCCCTTGCAAGGTCGCCGGCGTACCAGTCCGGGCTCGATATGGGCAGGGCGGGGTTCTCCGGGTCTATGTTCAGGGGCGTGAGGTAAAGCTTCAGCTTCGGGGAGGCCTCCTTGAGGTAAAAACGGCCTATCGCGTGAACGGTGGAGAAACCAGCCAGGGCCGAGAAGCTGAACCGCATCCAGGGGCTCCACTGCCCCTCACCCAGTACTATCGAGTCTCCGTCCATGTCTATACGCACAGCCCGGCTGTCCCTGTCTATCCAGGCCCTGACCTCCACGCTCATGGTTGGGCTGTCCGCCAGCAGGGAGTTCGCCGGACCGTCCACCCTGCACTTGTAGCAGCCGTCTCCGTAGTCCCGTACGGGTATGACCACACCACCGCCGGTGTCGTCGGTTATCGATCTGGGATCATCGGTAAAGAAAGTAAAGCTTCCCTGACTGCCCCGGACGTCCGGGGTGCCCAGACCGGAGAGGAAGAGGCCTCTGGTGTTCTCCGGGGGCGGGGGAAAGTCCACCGGCAGCTTCACCATGGTGACAGGTATGCCCCTGTCCAGCAGCCCGTTCCAGAAGGGCGTGCCACGGCGTAGCAGCTTCACTCCGCCGCCGGACATGGGCAGCCGGAGCGATCCTATGTCAAGGGTGGAATCCGGAGGGGTGACCTCCGATGTGGAGAGGAAGGGGATCATTGTCTCCGGGTTCCTGTGAACGAAGTCGAAGATGCCGTGGACCGGCGGAGGCGCTCCGGTGATGAAGTTCGACCAGGCCACCGGGCTCTGGGGCGGGTTGGAGGTGCCAAGCCGCCGGAATCCCCCCATCTCCATGAGCCTTGCGGTGTTGGGCATCAGCCCCCGGGAGGTGAAGCTTTCCAGGAGCCCGGGATCCATGCCGTCCACCCCCAGTACGATGACCCTTTTCCCTGAGGCTGTCCGTTCGCGCCCGCAACCCAGAGAAAGGGCGGCCAGAGCCCCGGGGGCCAGTGCTGCCTTCTTCAGGAACTCCCGTCTTTTCACAGGGGCCTCCCGTCCATGTAGCCCGGGGCCTTCAGCCCCAGCAT
>DAINQE010000062.1:0-11892 GCA_036743055.1 Candidatus Sabulitectum sp.
ACAACGGAATGCGCGGGGTGCTGGAGCTGGGGGGATTCGTGGCCAGCGGAGGCCCTTACGAGATTGCCCATCCTGCACCGGGTTATGTTTGGATCTTCCCTGTTTTCATAAATGTGATGGTCATATCCATGATCGCTTCACCTGCGCTGGGAAAGAAGGTTAACGGCCCGAACCTGATGAGCCTTTCATGGTCGGCGCTGTTCATCTCCCTGGGGTGGAACTTCACCGAGTTCGGCTTCCGGGCGGTGAGCACAGGCTGGATCATCTGCGCGGTTCTTTTCATGGCCATGGGTCTGATACCACTGGCTGTAATTCTTCGGCACTACGCCAGGGAGGCTGAGAAGAACAGGGACTATCCAAGGACCTTCTCCGTAAAGGCAAAAGTGCTTCTGCAGCTTGTCACAACCGTCGGCGCCGTTTTCCTGGCCATTCTGCTCTTCCAGCGGATAAGCTGAAGATCTGGTGACTGACACGCTTCAGTGCCTGAGCTCCGCTTCCGCAAGCGTTTCAATCAGATACATCACTAAGGACATTGACTACGCGAAGACAGCGCTTGCTTCCCTTGAGCAGGGTACTCACGGAATCATGAACAGCCTGGGTGCTGAGGAACCGCTTCCAGTGCTTGCGGTGCTTGCTTCTGACAGGGGAGAGTTCGACAGGCTGGTAAGGGACCTTCTCCGTGTGGATATAGAGACGCCTTCCCATCCCGCCAGGATCGCCCAGGCCCAGAGGAACTGCATGGTGCTCCTTTCTCCACGGGTCTACCACTCCCAGTCCACCTTCACATACGATCCACGACTGTTCTCCCTGATGTGCCTCCACGAGCTTGTTCACATAGTCGAGGAAGCCCTGTCGACTAACATTGAGGCTTCGCCCCTGTGGTGGGGCGAGGGGCTCGCGGTGAGCCTTTCCGGCCAGTGGAAAGAGGACCCGACCTTCTTCGCAGAGGTTCGGCGAAGCCTTTCCAATGGGACCATACCGCCACTGGAAACGGCTCTTTCGGGAAGGGATGGCGCCTATCACTGGGGGTGGACCGTGGTGAGGTGCATCGAGGACAGCTTCGGTATGGACACGGTCAGCAGGCTGGTACGGGAGTGCGCCGATGGAGATGTGCTTTCCCTTCTTCCGGTGGATCTTCACCATTTCTCCTCGCTCTGGCGGGGATGGCTGCGGCACTACGCTTCGGACTGACCTTTCATTGCCGTTGACCTGGATGGCTAGTTGCCTTATTTTCATGCAAGGCAATGAAATCAGAGTTCCGCTCTCAAAATGGAAGGAGGGAGAATGATGCTTAAGAGAATGCTTCCCTGGCTCGCGGTGGCCGCCGCCGCGGCGTTCATGGCCTGCGGTGAAGAGGAACCGGCGCCTGTGGCCGAAACCGCCGACGAGGTCCCCGAGGTCGTCAACGCGCTCATCGAAGAGGTGGAAGTGGAGATGACCGAAGAGGAGAAGATGGCCTACGTCATGGAGAACTGCATCTGCCCCCAGTGTCCCAGCTGGGTCCCCGAAGCCTCTGAGAAGGGAGAAGGTGGCTACTGCGCCACCGGAATGAGCGAGTGCATCGTCGACGAGGTGGGCTGCATCTGCGCTGAATGTCCGGTTACTGCCGAGATGGGCCTGGAGTGGGGATACTACTGCACCAGGGGTTCAGCCGCGGAGATGATGGAACCGGCGGCCACTGAGGAACCAGCCACGGAATAGCGCCTGTTACTTCAGGGGAGGGGGGAGCCGGAGTTCCTTCCTCCCTTTTTTTGTCAGGGCAGCACCACCGCCTCGAATGTTCCTTCGACCTGTCCTGCGAACCTTACGATGTAGAGCCCAGGCGGCAGCCCTGCGGAGGGCTCCAGCTGGAGGGTGCCGGACCCCGGCGGGAGGGATTCCACCCGTCCCCTTGCCACCGTCCGTCCGTCGATGGAGTACACCCGCCAGTCAATTCCTTCGGAGCAGCCTTCAGGCAGAAAGAATTCCACCGCAAGCTCTCTTGATGGGGACGGCACGGATATGGAGAGATCCTCAACCACTCTGCAGAACAGTTCGTTATTGGTCTCGTCGGCCTCGCTGTATTCGTTACCGGGGTCGACGGATATCCTCGAGTTCGCAGCTGCCCTCGGGAGGAAAGTCCTGTGCAGGCCATTCTCCAGGGGCACTTCCGCACTGGCCACAAGCTGTTCTGCTTCGAACATGGCCACCGTGACCGTTCTACCCTGAACCGGGATGGAGGCATTGCAGGGGTGCACAAGTCCGGTTACCTCCACCACCACCGTTGTGCCCCCTGCCGGGGTGAGGGGGGCGCTGTGCTCCATGGCGAGGGATATGTCAAGGCTGGGTTCGGTGTCCGGCGACTGTACGAAGCCTGTCCTCCTGGGATTGGCCTGGTACATGGGCCAGGCGTTCGGCGATGTGCCGTATTCCTGGAGGTCGAACAGTGCCGCGTGCCCGGAATTGTCAATGAACAGAAGTTCCACTGACCCGTCCTGATCCATGTCTGCAATCACCGGCGCAGCCCAGACGCCGTCCCTGGAGTAGCCGGGGAAGCCGGGAACTGACATTCCCGACAGGCTCGGATCTATCCCTGCAAAGGTGGTTGAGAATCCCGTGAAAACGGCTGATTCGCTGGAACCCTGTGTCGTGACAGCTCCGGCTATGGCCTGGGACCTTATGTCCGCGCCGCCTGCTCCGGCCACCGGGTCGAATGGCGTGGGCTCGCTCTGGAAGACCCTTGCTCCCGTTAGCAGGTCGAAGCCGGTAACAACGCCCTCGGACTGGTAGAGCCCTCCATTAAGGAGGTAGATCACTTCCGGCGATTGGGATCCCGTTACCGAGGCCAGGGTGGGGCCGGGCATGTTCCCGAAGTAGTCCTTCCCCTGGAGCCAGCCGGTCTGCCAGAGGATATCCATCTCTATGGTTTCGGTTTTTCCCACCGAGAGCACGAAAAGCTTCTTCATTGAACTGCAGAATGATTCGGGCTTGGCGGCGGCTGCGATGTAGAAGGCTCCTTCGATCTCGGTGATGGCCAGGGTGCCGAAGGCCCTTGCAAGCTGCGCCTGGGTGTTCAGTTCGGGCAGGTCGTGGAGGGAGGTGGTAACCGTGCCGTTCTGATGGAAGTCAACCGCCAGTATTGAGGTGCCGGGCTCCCCGGCAGTGTAGGTGGTGGTGAAGAGCTCCTCCAGGCCGTCGCCGTCTATGTCCGCTGCGGAGGGTGTGTCGAAGAAACCGCCTGAGAGCGGAATGGGGAAGTCACCGGAAAAGGGCTCCCATGTCCCGGGGGATGTTCTCTTCCAGACGTAAAGATAGGGGGCGCCTCCATTGTTGCCCCTTGTCCTCAGGGCTATTTCAAGCTCTTGTGTCCCGTTGGCCTGGATCAGCAGGGGAGACCCTCCGACTATGGTGGAGGAGAGTTCTTCGTCGGTGTTCGTCGAAGCGATCTCCGCGGATGTCCATACCGTTCCCGGACGGGAGTAGAGAACGATCGATACCTTCTCCTGCCCCTGCAGCTCGATGTGCTGCTGGTAGGCCGCCACTATGTCCGGCTTCCCGTCGCCGGTGACATCCCCCGCTGAGATGCCCAGGAGCCTGTCGTACAGGAAGCCAGCAGGGGGCGAGAGCCTCTGGAAGCTTCCGTTCCTTTCGATGATGATTACCTCACCAAAGGATATGCCCGCCGCAAGTTCATCTGCTCCGTCACCGTCCAGGTCCACGGCCAGTGGTCCCGCGCCGGGGGAGCCTGAAAGATTCAGCGGCCAGCCTGGCACCTGCCCCCGGGCTGTGGACACCTGTATCGCCGACGGTTCGCTCTCCCTGAGGATAAGGTCCACCGCCGTGACCTCCAGTGAGTACTCGGTTGAAGCCTGCAGACCGGTGACGGTGATCTCCTTCACCGGAAGGGGCAGAGGAGCGGTCCGCTCTCCGTTGAGGTACACATAGTACCCTGTCTGGGATGGGATGCCGGTGTGTTCCCAGGTGATGCTTATGAAGTCGTCCCCGGCTTCCTTCACGGAAAGGGCCTCCGGCTGGGGAACCTGCTGTTCCTGAAGCTGGTGGATATTCTGGGCCGAGAAGGCAGCGGCGGTCTGGTTCGCCGACGGTGAGAGAGCCCTTATCTGGAAGGAACAGCCCGGGAAATCCTTCTCGAGCCATGGGGAGTCCGGCGACTGGGGGGTGATGGTCAGATGAATCGAGCCCGTTACGTTTTCAGCGGAGTTCCGTGGAATGGTTCCCGTCTGTATTGTATTCACGATAAATGGTTCCGGCGGATCCACGGCGGATGCCGTGATGTTCACCCATTCATCCTGGGAGAGACCCATGTTGGCAAGGAGCATTCCCGAAATGGTGATCACCGTGGAGTCTGCATGGCCTTCTATCCAGGGGTCGGAGACGGTGAGCCGATACTCCGGGGAGTTCACGGTTACAAGCAGCTGGGATGAACCCTGGAATCCAGGGCAGAAGATATCCGCCTGGAATAGGATGGCCGCTCCATCCGGGGCATTCGGGGCTATCTCCAGCTGAATGTCCTGGAGCGATACCGCGGATCCTCCCGGCGGGATGTCGGGGAAGACCGCGGTGCCGCAGGGGATAGAGGAGATGAACTCCCCTCCCTGGAGAATGGCTATCTCGGCCTGGGGGCCCTGGGCCAGGGAACCCCCATTGTTCACGGCGGTGAGGGATATCTCAACCGTTTCTCCGGGGGATGCGGTTCCGTCTCCCTGAGGGTCTACTGCCTGTTCCTGGAGTGCCACGACCGGCCCCTGCGCATCGAGAACATCAATGGAGAGCGTTCCCGCCAGTCTTGGCGCCGGGGCGATCAGTGCGGAGCCCAGGTCGTCGGTGGGTTTAAGGGCGGTTATCTGCAGGTATTCGCTTTGTCCTCCATTCAGAGGGACTACCCCCTGGAATGCAGCCGTTCCGTTCCCGTTGGTGGTTCCCGACGCGTACACTTCTCCCGGCTTCCAGAGAACCACGGTGGCGCCCGGGACAGGGATGCCGTTCTCCCTGACCTCCACCGACACCTGGCTCGAGATGCCTTCGGTGAGGAACAGCGGAGAGGCGGTTATCTGCAGCTGTCCGGGATCACCGCGCCATACGGTCATCATCGGGTCGCCCAGGAGGTTAAGGTAGAGATAGGAGTAGTCGGAGAGGTTCTTCGATGATCTGTAGGCCTCGCCCAGGAATGTCAGGGGCCAGTGGAGGGCCTGGCGCTGAAACATCTGTGCGATGTAGCCCGTTCCGAAGAGGGCGTCGCAGAACACGTAGGCTGTTGTCTTCTGCTGGTGCATGCCCATCCTGGGGTTAGCAATGGCCGCCACCAGCCCGGTTTCCCCAGATGTAAGCAGCCCGGCCTCGGCGAAGCTGTAGGCTCCGTCGAAGTGGGCCGGGTCGCACCCCAGGGTCCAGAGTATGGATGGTTCACCGGAGTTGAGCATGGTGGCGAAGTCCGAGTCCCACATGTACTGACCCAGGGTGCCGTTACCCGCCGTTCCCAGCTTGTGTATCTCACCGTGGCCGGCGTGGACTATGAGATTGTATCCCTGGTCGAACTGGTTCAGGGCGTTGTTCCTGTTCAGGTCACCCTGGGGGAGCTCGTGGGGGTAATAGAGCTCCACAGGCCTGTCAAGGTAACCGGACGCCGAATTCCCCATGAGCATTTCACCCAGGAGAGCCATGTCGTCAGCCCCTGAACCCGCCGGGTTGTTGGAGCCCAGCAGGAGGACCTTCCTTGCGAAGTTCTCAGGGAGTGAGGATGGGGCTTCATAAAGAAGCAGCTTCTCCATCATTGTCTCAACGTCACCGGGGGTGTTCACCGGCCATCTGCCGGTGCAGATGTCCAGGTATCCCAGTTCGTTCATCACCCTCCACACGGAGCCGTCGTAGCTCCAGTCGCCGTCGAGATCTCCGTAGTAGTCGTCGGAGGGGAGGCCCAGGAAGGGAAAGGGAACGGGGATGTAGCTCCAGCCCCCTGTCTCCCTGGCGGGGACCTGTTCGTGGTCGCCCCCGAGGAGTACGGCCTGTATTCCCCAGTGCTCGTGGGCGTCCCTGAGGAAGTTCCTTATCCGGTCCTGGATGTCGCATCCGGAGTAGTGCTGCCCTATCCATTCAACCGTTCGGATGGTGGTGAGCACCCCCCTTGAAGTCCTGTGGTCCGCCAGCTGCTGGAAGCTCTCCTGGAGGGCTTCAGTGGTAACTATCACCATATCGGCACAGTCCCCCTGAAGCGAAGGGAACTCGGTTATCTGAAGGGGGCCCGGGGCGCCGCCGGGGTCATCCACGGGGACTCGAGGGTAGAGCGGAGTCGAATCTGTTCCGGAGATCATTGACTGGATCCCCCGGTTCCTCACCGCTGCGGACAGGGGCGATTCCCTGAGGGGAACCAGTGTCTCGCCTTCCAGGGGGCCGGTGGTTACATCCACTGATCCTGAGGCAAGGAGCTCCAGTGTTCCGGCATCCTCGTCGTACCTGAGAGGCGAAAGGAAAACAGTGGCGACCCTGTAACCCATGGCGGAGCCCTGCCTCAGGAGCCCGGCGGTTCCGGGACCGGCAACCGCGAAGGCTCCCTGGGGAAGCCCTTCTGCCACGGTGACCCACTGAGCGTTCGTCAGCTTAACCTGCTCTGCCCGGGTCCCCGGGGGAAGCAGTACCGTCCGCAGCATGATCGGCGGGGCTCCGGCGAACTCAGGGGAAACGGCTTCCGGGGATACGGTGCCGGGCAGTTCCACGGCATTAAGCTCCGCTGAGACCGAAACGCTGGACGGTTCGATGGATATGTCAGTTCGGATCTGTCCCCACGCGGCGGCGCAAAGCAAAAGAATCACCGCCGGGAGAGGGGAGAACCGGTCTTTCCGCTTGGCTTCCATTGAGCCATAATAAGCAAACCTGAACCCCAGGCAAAGGGAGATGCCCCATGGATTCACGGCTGCTCACGAAGACCGCCGCTTTCTCGCTACTCGCCCTGCTCTCTCTTGCCGGGTTCCTTGCAGGAGCGGCAGGAGGACCGCTGGTACCGCCGGCAAGGGGCGTTATTCACCGTCACAAGGCAGGCCTTGAGAGCTATCGTTCTTCCCTGGGAAATGCGTCCGAAGCCCTTGCTCTGCTGAAGGGTTCCCCCGGGTTATCATCCCATTCAGGTCCGATGGGGCAGCTGGACGATCCCCTGTCGTTTTCTTTTCCGGCTGTGGATGCGGCGGGGGTCTTCGCCGGTGTGACCAGTATCTTCCTCATACTTGCAGGACCGCTGGGTTTCATCCTGCTTGGGGTGATGTTCGCCTTCCTGGCGGTGATACCGCATGTGGAGAGGGACAGGAAGCTTCGGAACGGTGCAATGGCCCTGGGCATTTCCGCATGGGTGTTCATGGCAGCCATCCCCCTGGCGGTGCTCACCGCAGATGGTCTGGGAAGGATCTACACCGGCCCTCTCCGCCTGGCGGCGGAGCACAGGATGGAATCCTTTGCAGAAGACGGAAGGGAGCTTGAGGAGACAGGCGGGGAAGGCAGGGATGTCATCCTTCTGGTGAAGGGCCTCTCCAACTACATCTGGTTCGGTTCCGCCTCATGGCCCTTCGACCTGATCCTTCTTCCCGTTATCCTGTCGTGGCTCTACTACCGGCTGGGCATACTGCTGGCCAACACCCTTTTCGGCTCACTGCACCTCCAGAGGCTGGGCAGAGCGATTCAGGGGGCGCTGGGGAGAACCAGGTAGTCCCCGGTCCATTCTAGTCTCTCAGGATCGTCCTCCAGGAGTTCCCTCCATGCTTCGTCGGTGAGCCTGTCGCCCATGGGCCAGGTGAATTCGTAGTAGCTCAGCACAGGCCCCACCGCGGCTTCAACTACGCCGTCGGCCCTGCGGTAGATCACCACGCAGTTATCGAGATTGCCGCTTGCCACCTCCAGAACACTGCCGGTGTTCTGGTCGGTGTGAACATCGGCTATCAGGGAGGTCTCAAGGCCTTCGGTGGTGTCGCCGCCCCAGGATATTGCGCTCTCCAGGTATGAGGCAAACCCCTTCAGGAAGTCCGCGTCGTCTTCCGTGAGGAGGCCTCCCTCGAGTTCCCTCTCGGCGATGTCCTGCAGCCTTTCCAGCAGGCTTTCGGCGCTTTCGAACCTTCTGGCGATGTCCCCCTCCAGGAGATCGTAGTGTTCCAGGCCGTTCCTGGCCATTCCCAGGGTGGCCCTGAGTTCCGCGTAGACCTCAGGCACAGGCTCCACGAACCCCGCGGAGGGAACAGGCTCCTCCTCCATGGGAGGAGCGCACCCTGCAAGGGCGGTGTAGCTCTGCTTGGCGTAGAGTATGGTGTCGTGCCTGAGCATGGCCCAGGAGGCCAGGAAGGTGGAAAGGGTGCACCTGTTCCACCCGTCGGTCTGCATGAAGTCCGGGTATCCCGCGCCCCTGGGAGCCGCCAGCAGCCTCAGGGAATGGAGCCAGCACATGTAGAGGGTTGCGTGCCAGTCATCCATGGAGTAGCCGTCTATCATGGCCTGCATGGACACCAGGGTGTCCGGGTAGTGGAGATGGGTCGTGGTGCCGTTCTCCTGGATTATCTCCAGGGCGGCCTGGCACCTGAAGGCCGCGGCAACGTCCAGCCCCGATGGCATGAACCTCTCCTCGCCCCGGTCGTTCCTGCCCACCGACGGGAACACCATGTTTCCCAGCATGTGGCTGTCCGGTGTGTACCTCTGGCCCAGGAAACGGAAACCGGTGGTCTTTCCCAGGAGGCCTGCAAAGTCCTCCGGATCGAAGTCCCCTGCCTGGTCGGGCATTACAGCCGAGGCTCCTGTGCCGCTGTATATGGACGGTCCCCGGAAGTTCTCCACGATGTATGCCAGGAATGAGCCCCTGAAGCCGTCGGTGGAGAGAAGGGAAGAGTCGAAGCTCTCGCCGGCGGTCTCCGCGGCGGCCCTCTGATACTCCATCACGGAAAGGTCGTCTGCGAAACCGGCGAAGAAGGCGGTTATCTCATAGATCCTTCTCCATTTACCGATGAGAGGGTCACCCTCTTCATCGGTGAGGGTGTTAAGGTCGCTGACCATGAGCAGGGCAGTGGTGGTCAGCCGCTCAGCATCTTCCGCCGAGACAAGGAACTCCTCCTGTGGTCCCCAGGGCGAGCCTCCCTTCAGAGGGAAGGTCAGCCTGCCCAGGTACATCATTGCCATGAAGTAATTCTCCAGCTCCTCGCTGGCGGTGTAGTGACCACGGGGAACGTACTGGGAGTAGTCTTCCTCGTAGCCGAACACAGGGCTTTCCGCGAACCCCTGGTGAGCCTCCATCAGCGCCACCTCGGCTTCCACGTTTTCGCTTATCCTTTGATCAGGGCTGAAGCCCCCGTCCAGCCAGGCGAGGGGAACGGCGAAGAACGCCGCTCCGGTAAGGTCATCCCTGGCCAGGCTGCTTTCGTAGAGCGCCGTGCAGACAATGACCAGGTCGCCGTAGAGGTGGTCGGTCTCCACCTGCTGCAGGATCTGGTCGAAGAAGACGTGCAGAAGGTGAAGGGGAATGCCGCTGGAGACATAAACAGGAAGACCTGTGTCCTCCAGGCGCTGGAACGCTGTCACGGGGTTGTCGGTGGGTCTGCCTGCGGGCAGCACCACGAAGCCGTTCCTCGATAGTGGTTCCGGAAGCTCGGAGAGACCGTTGTAGAACAGGGCCTCACGGATGTTGATCACCTTGGAAGGGTCCACGGGCAGACCCATTTCCATCATGTCCGGCGAAAAGGACCACTCCACCGGCTCGTAGAACCTTGCGAAAGAGTTCTCCATGGTCCCCTCCAGCGGGCAGCTAAGGACCTCGGCGGTTCCCCCGGAGGAACAGCCGCCCAGGGTGAAGAGCGACAGCACAAGCATCCACATCGTTCTCATATCGGTACTTCCTTCCTTTTACCGGTGATGTTTCATTCTAACGGATATGGTACAAACCGGCCAGCTGTCTATTCCCCTGGAGGCTCACGGCGGTTATTATGGAGTGAACGATGGGAGGGTCCATGCACGATGAACTGCTTGAGAGAATACGGGAGTTCAACAGCGAGAGGGACTGGGGGAAGTACCATTCCCCCAAGAATCTGGCAATGTCGGTGCTTATCGAGTCGGCGGAGCTGGCCGAGATATTCCAGTGGTGCACCGAGGAGGAGAGCTGGAGTCCCTCGGAGGGGGAGATAGAGCATGCGGGAGAAGAGATAGCGGATGTTCTGATCTATCTGCTCAATCTTTCTGACAAGCTGGGAATAGATCCGTTCAAAGCTGCATTCCGGAAGCTGGAGATCAACCGGCGGAAGTACCCCGCGGATATCTCCAGGGGAAGCAGCCTGAAGTACAGCGAGCTTGGGAGGAATGAAGATGATCGAGATTAGCTGGGTGGTTCCCTCATTCATAATGGTCTTCGCGTCCATGTTCCCGGGGATGGCTGACGCTGTGCTGGCCCGGCACGTTTCACCGGAGGCTCACCTGGAGTCGGTGGAGAGCCCCGGGGCTTACGGGGCTTCCCAGGCGGTGTTCTCAGCCCTTCTAAGACTCTACGAAATGGGCGGGGAGGACATGATCGTCGTGGGCGTGAGGCGTATCGAGGCTCCGCTTTCCGGCTACCTTATAGACGCCACCGGCAGGCTCGCCATGGACTGCGTCGGGTACACCGTGTTCAGGGTGGGGATCAGGGACGATATGGAAGACCCGGACTATGCCGGGGAGGAGTTCGTCTTCCTGGCCAGCGGCAGGGACTGTGACGGAAACACCATCATCTTCCCGCCATTCCTGGAGGACGGCGGTTTCGTTCCGGAGCACGAGTATCTGGGAGAGCTGGAAGAGTTCCTGGGGATCGGGGGCCCCGGCGGTGCCGGAACCCCCTGAAATGATACCTAGAATGTAGCCTTGATCCCGCCCCAGGTGTTCCTGGTGAGGGAAGAAACGTTGAGGTTTATCCTGTAGATCTCGTCGGTGTCCATGTTGCTGGCCCACAGGTAGCCCTCGTCGTCGATGGTGAGTCCATGGGCTGCTGGTATAACCGATGAATCGATGGATTCCACAAGTGTGCCGTTGCCGTCGTAGGCCCTTACGGGATACTGGGCATCGTTGCAGGCGTACCACCATTTGCCGTCGCCGTAGGCGATGTCGTAGAAGTCGATGCCAAGTTCCACCATGAACTCGGGGCCTGTCTGAATGGAGCCCGAGTAGTTGTAGATCTCAAGGCATTCCTTCATTGTCTGAGCATCCACACCTGCGCCGTAGATCTTGCTGTTTCCAGTTGCGAGACCGGTAACCTCCCGGTCGAGATCGCTTCCTCAACAGTCCAGGGAGAACATCCCCGAATAGACTCCGGCTGAGGTGTACTTGTAGCAGTAGGCCAGTGTGATGTCTGGAGTGGTGCCGCAGGCAATGTAGAGTGTGTTATTGGCGAAGGTGCAGCCGGTGGGCACCCTTGTGGTGTTCTCAATGTACCAGCTGTTGATCACCGCTCCGGTCTGTGGATCGACCTCGTAGGCGTACTCGGTGGTGCCGTCCACCGCCCACAGCGATCCGTTCCCGAAGCCGAGACCGGAGATGTTCGTATCCGGGGCGTCGATGGTGGAGACCACCTGATAGTCGGCGAAGGCCGCCCCGGCAAGAACCAGCAGGGCCATTACAGCAATTCTTTTCATGAAACTCCCTTCGGTTTCAATTTCAATAATCGGGCATCTTGTTGAAGTCAACGGCATTGCATCTGGGCGAACTGTACCTTGGATACGTTCTTGATGAAAAGAGCACTTTGCGGTTATGATAGACCCGGCAAGGGGTGGAATCACCGTTGAACAGAAACACCAAGGGGGAGAAAAAATGAGATCACTGCTACTCGTTCTCGCCGCGGCGGCATTCACCGCGGCATCTGCCGATGTCACGGCCACATGCGGCTGGGAGGGCTCCGACACCATTCTCGGCTCT
>DAINQE010000063.1:0-11830 GCA_036743055.1 Candidatus Sabulitectum sp.
ATCTCCTGCAGTACGCTCAATTCCAGAACAAGGGATGTTGAGAAGGAACCGCTGTTCATCTTTACTTTTCTCCGCCTGCAACGGCCACAACAGTCTTGTTATGCATCAGGGGCACATCGGAATAGCTTCCTATCTCACCGAAGGTAAGCACCCCCAGAGCTGGGATATCATCTGCGGCGGAGAACACCGCTTCGATCTCCCGGGTATACTCCTTTGCCATCAGCAGATACCTGGAAATACAGTCCATGAAGAGAAGGAACACAGGTGAACTAAGCCCTTCCACAGCCAGTTTCGCCGATTCATGGGCGGACTTCTGAACATTATCAAGGGAGGTTCCCATAATGCAGCCCACGGCATTTGCCGCGATCTCAGTTACGAACTCAATGCTGCCGTCTTCATTAACCTTGAGAGGATCCCTTATGAGATAGTTGCCGCTGATGTCGGGAAAACCCTATGGATAGGACATTCCGATCCTGGCAAAATCATCAGGGGTGATATCGCCGAAAATGCCTTTGTATAGATCCAGCGCAGGGAGGCCGTTTATTTCATACACCGTTTTCCCAGATGCCTTCGTAACCACTATCGGTTCGCCGGTTGGTTCCCAGCCATGCTTCACCCCGATGCTGGTTTCCATCCCGCTTACAAGGGCCGCGGACAGAGCGTTGCTCGCAAGGCCGTTCTCTGTGTACTGGTAAGACCTGAAGAACTTGAGGTTGTCTCCGGAACCTCCGCCGGCATATGAGTAACCGGGTCCCATTCTGTTATACATCCCCCGCAGGGCTTTAGCCAGATTGCTCTGAAAGCCGTCTGGATAAGCAAATACAATTCCATCCTGTATTCCTGAAGAAAGCAAGCTGTCACCGGTCTTCTCTCCGACTACCCCGGAATCTTTGCCCAGGTTCGGTTCAAGATGTGAAACCACTTGCAGTTCCTCGCCCGAAACGGCGAGAACGCCGGTTCCTTTTTGAAGAACGCCCTTCTCCGTAACTATTCCCGCAACACATGATCCGGTGATTACCGCGTCTCCGACCGTGTCTTTCACCTTATTCAGCACCTGCGCCTGATCATGGCTGTCGGTTGTAAACAGCAGTACAAGATCAGGCGTGCCGGACAGGGAAAGGGCTTTGTCCAGCATCTCTGTGGCCGCATCTGCGGAATTGAGAGAATCCGAAAAGCCGATACCGCATTTCATGAGAAGCCTCCCTTACAACTTCCGTTCATCCTGATCTCAATATTATGGAATGTCCGCCTGGGAAACAGATCAAAGGCTGCCCCGGCCACAACTCTCCCTCCGGTAATTGGAACAATTTAAAAGCGCCAGGGTTCCGGAACCGCGGTCCCGGGGCAGAGATATCTTTACATCAGGGGCGCGTCTGTGTGCATATTGATTCCGACACCAATAACAGTGTGACGACAGGCGGCAAATGCGGTGCCGTTAACAGAGGCAGTGCAGCGGCACCGGTTGTTCAGCTGCGAAGGCGGCTGAAGGATACCATTTGATTCAGTTCGGGTATATCACACAGTACACAGAAGATCAGTCAGACAGTACTACCTTCAGCCCTCCCCATGTAACGGGCTCCATGGCTCCGGCCAGATCTCCAGTCACCTGAACATCATCAAAATAGACAGACAGCGATTTCAGTGGTTCGTCTACCGGTGAAACGGACCAGCAGTATATACCAATTCCTCCGGTGTCACTTACCCAGTTATCGGTGCCCGACACCATCCATTCCGTGGGCTCGTCACCCGGAGTTCCTGTCCATACTCTTCCCCTGAATTGCGTTCCTTCAACCTCCAGGCGCATCCAGTAGGACTCCTCCGGATCAATGGTGAACGAACAATAGTCGAGAACATGGCTGCCGGAGCTCAGGTTCAGATCGGCCAGGTAAACCATGTTGCTCTGCGGCATAATCAAAAGACAGGCGAAGTAGTTGTTAACTCCTGCGTAGCGCACCACAGGACCTGCATACCCGCAGTATTCAGGCTCCACCCGCAGCACCAGCGAATAGTCTGGCACCGACATGGTTCCAGATGAGTCGCCGGTGGTGGACAAACCCCAAGAATCATCCATTCCGTTAATCCAGTATTCGCCTTCCTTCACCTCATAATTACACTGGCCGTATTCAGTCTCTCTCCATCCGTCGGCGTTGCCATCGGAAAAATCATCCTCCAGAAGAACATCCGCATAAGCAGAGAGGGAGATCATCAAAACTGAAGAAAAGAAAAACAATAACTTCATAATATGCCTCCATTTTTAGCAGATACTTAGCCCATCTTAACAAATATCATATTTATCGGATAGTCCGATGTCTACCGCTTCATCTCTGAACCGGAACAGCGGCGCATATTCCAGGAAGGAGGATCGGTCATGCCGTGCAATACAGAAGCGTGTGCAACAAAATGCTACACTGCCGGGCAAACCGAGTCGAACACCGGGGAACCGGGGTCTGTTACTCTCCCCCGCCCATGTACCGATCGAGCCACTCCTGGGTTTCCCAGAGCACGTGCAGAATGGACTCACGGGCCCTGTAACTGTGGCTCTCCAGCGGCAGCATTACAAGCCTTGCGGTGCCTCCCAGCCCCTTCAACGCCGCAAAGAATCTTTCGCTCTGCATGGGGAAAGTCCCCGAATTGTTGTCGGCGTCGCCGTGTATCAGCAGTATGGGCTCATTGATCTGATCGGCGTTCATGAAGGGTGACATCTCAATGTAAACATCAAGCGCTTCCCACAGGGTCCTGTCCTCCGACTGGAAACCGAAGGGGGTCAGTGTCCTGTTGTAGGCTCCAGTTCTGGCAAGACCAACTGCGAAAAGGTCTGAATGGGCCAGCAGGTTTGCTGTCATGAACGCTCCGTAGGAGTGGCCCCCAATGGCGATCCTCTCAGGGTCGGCAACGCCCCGGCGCACCACTTCGTCAACTGCCGCCTGTGCACTCATCACAAGCTGCTCCACAAAGGTGTCGTTGGCAAGTTCTTCCCCTCTGGCCACAATGGGCATTGCCGGGTCGTCCAGTACGGCGTATCCCAGAGTAAGCCAGATCACGGGAGACCACCATCCAAGGTAGTCGAAACTGTACGGCGACCCGGAGACCTGCCCGGCGGCGTCGGAGGAGATGTACTCCTGGGGATAGGCCCACATCACCATGGGCAGGGGCCCCTCATCGGTGCTGTAGCCCGGGGGAAGGTAAAGCGTGGCGGAGAGTTCAACGCCGTCATCCCGGGTGTATGTGATAAGCTCCTTGGTCATTCCCGAAAGCATATGGAAGGGGTTCAAGTTGTGTGTAACCTGCCGCACCAACCCGTTGCTCAAATCCAGTATAAAGCTGTTGGGATACTCTGTGGCGGATTCTCTCATGAAAAGAAGCATTGAACACCGGTCGTCAAGGAACTGCACCGGCCTCTCATAACACGGAGGCGAGGAATGAAAGAGCCGCTCAGTCTCAAGAGAAACAAGATCCAGCCTGTCCAGGAAGGGCATCTCCCCCTCAGGCGTTGCTCCCTCCCCCTCAAGGTAGAGGCTTCCCCCATCCGGTGAGATAAGCAGAACCTCGGCTCCCTGGATGTTCTCCTCCGTCATGAAGTCCCCGGGATAGTCGTACCTGTTCTCCCAGTTCAGATCAAAGGCCAGCCGGGGTTCGGCATCGGGATCAGAGGGGTTGATAAGCCAGCGCCTCTCATTCCTGGTGGGCCACCACCACTCATAAACCACGGCAAGGGTGTCGCAGCCCCATTGAATACCGCCGAACCTGTATGAAAGCTCCATCAACACACGGGGAGAAGAATCAAATGGAGCATCCAGAAAAAAGATGCGGTCCCTGAGTTCCGCTTCCGCCGCCGCGTCCCCTCCGTCCAGAGCCTCCACCCAGAACAGCGTCGACGGGGTGTCGCTTCGCCATGACACGCTCCTGGGCCCCTCAAAAGTACTCCCGTAGGCAATGGGAATTGCGTCCCTCACAGGATGGCTGGCCACGCTAAACACCGGAAGCCCGCGCATATCCCAGACCTGTATTTCCTCGGCGAACCGCCCTGCGGTAACCGCATATGAAAAGGGACGCATCAGCCTGGAAACAATCAGATATTCGCCGTCCGGAGATGGCGAGAAGTACCAGATGATCCCCGGTTCCCCAATAGTCCTAACAGTACCGTCCAGCCTCACCAGGGAAAGCTGAGAGGTAAGGCAGTACTGGAAGAGGTCCTCCTGGAACGGGTTCTCAAGCAGGTCCTGGTATGTTCTTGCAGGCGCCGCCTCTCCGGTGGTCTCCATGGTCACCGGCCCCGTGGGCACAGGGTCTTCCGCCGGAGGAGGACCCATCCCCTCCGGCCTGGTGCAGCACAGAATGCCGTCGCTTCCCGGGAGCCACTGCGGCCACTCGTTGGCGGCAAGGCTAACAATCGGGCCTGTTAACCTCTCAGCAGAGGCATCTGCAGCGTGTATCAGCCACAACTCGACTCCTGTATCCGTCTCCAGTGTGAACGCGATCATGCTGCCGTCCGGCGACCATGCGGTGCCGAGGACGCTGCCGTACTCAGGCATCCCGCGAATCTCCGCCTCCTCCAGGGAGGGGTAGTACATAAGGGAAAGCGACTCGATCCTGCCGGAGCGTGTGGGCGCCAGGGTCAGGGGACTGAACCGCATACCGGCCAGCTTCAGCTCCTCCCTTGCCAGCTCGGCAATGGAAGGGTTTCTCTGAAATGTACGTAGAAGCCAGGTGGAGCCGTCGGGGGATATGCTGGGCCAGGGCGCCCAGGTAACGTCCACTATGTCGATCAGAACCTTATCCGGCTCCATATACCCTGAAGAAGACGGCTCCCCGCTTCCAATAAGAACACCGAGAATGAGGAGTAGGGTCACGATGCTACCTCCATCACAGCATTAAGAGTGCGTTCAGTACTCAGGGATTATAAGACGCGGCAACCACTCTGGCCCAAACCAGCAGCTCCCGGTCTTCCGCAACATCACATGCGGCGCGAATCGCGTGCTCCAGCTGGTCGTACCTCATTCAGGATCCTTCATCTGAGCCAGCATTCTTTCCCGTTCACCTGGGCTTAATACAGCGAGGAAGGGCATGCTCCGTCTGAGCCGAACTGCCCGGGAGCTGTGGGACACCAGAAGGTCCTGCACCCTCTCACTGGAGTAGTTCTCAAGTATCTGCTTCCATTCAGCAATATCCCTGCTGGCCATGCCCTGTTCTTCATCAAGCAGTCTGCCGGCGTACTGTATTGCTCTCCTGATAAGCGATGGGGACTGCCTTATCAGCCCTGCGATCGCCTTGGCCAGTTTCAATGACCTATCCTCAGAGCCGTACTGTGATGCTTCACAGGAAAGCCTGCTCCTCCTGTACTCGTTTCCACTGACACTCAACGCTATGGCGTCTTCCGGAACTAGAGGGTTGTCGGCCCGGATAAGCACTTTCAGTTCTATGATAACATCGTACTTCTTCTCCGTGTCTATCACGCGGTCACGAATCACCTCCCTTATCCGGCCCAGGGAGACAGGGTCTACAACAACCGTAACATCCAGGGATCGGCCCGCTTCATGTGGTGGATTCTCAATCCAGGCACTGAGCACCTCAGGAATTGTGAAAGCCAGCCGAAGTTCCTCGATAAGATCCTCATAGTACTCCTGCTCTTTCTCGAAGAGAAGGCCGAACAGGCTGGAAAAAGGATGATCAAGTATCGGGCCGATCTTAAGCGCTCTGCCGGTTCCAATCCTCTCAGCGATACCCAGCCCCTCAAGACGGACGAGAGCCCTTCTGGCCCCGGCTAATGAGAGCCCGGCCTTCTCTGCGGCATCTGTCACCCCAACTGGAGCAACAGCTTCATGAAACAGCACCCTGAGCAGCCTGATGACACCGGGTGACCCCAGAATGTCATCAAGAGGGTACTTCAGACTGCATCGTTTTTCCCTTGGATCGCTCATAGCTGCCCAATCATATGATATGTGATACTGATCTTCTCAATAAGATACTTGTGTATCCTTTTGTGTACTATAGTATCTACACTGAGAAATGTCCATGACTTCCGATCACATATGAATACAGCAATCAAGCCCTGAACCACATAGGCTCCGGCTCATGTTTTCCGGTTGTACCGCCCTTGACGCAACCAGTTTACCTGATCTTGCTCCGCAGCCGTTCATCGAGTAACCAAAACCACAGATGGAGAGCAAAATGCACCCAGGAGAGTTCTCTAAACTGATTGAAGGGACTTTTCAGAGTCGCAGTACAATACATATTTTGTGCACCCTCTGGACTTCACACTATTTGTATTGTACAGAGCTGATTCATGTACAATATGTGTATTGTGAATGCTCGCCGGATATCGTATACTCTGCTGGAGGTGATGAAAAAATGAACAGGCAGAAACTGGTACTTGAACAGCTGGATTCATTCCTTAAGAATTATGCTGCTTTACGTCATGCGAGCATTCCCGTCAAAGGCTGGATCCGTGCCATCAGGGACGGCCTTGGCATGACCGCAAAGCAGCTGGCTGAAAGACTCGGCTCAACTCAGCAGAATGTGGCTCGTATTGAGAGGGATGAACTGGCAGGGGCTGTAACCATGAAAACCATGAAGCGTATCGCGGATGTTCTCGATTGCACTTTCGTGTATGCCCTTGTGCCGAACTCAACCCTGAAGAATACTTTGGAAAAGCAGGTTGATCTGCTTGTAAACCAGCGTCTCAAAGAAGTATCACACACAATGTCGCTGGAAAATCAGGACCTGAGTGATAATGAACTTGAAAAAGTACGGAGACAACTGGTCGAGGAGTACCTGGAAAAGCCGTCTTCCTGTATATGGAATATGAAATGAGCCGGACAGCTTATCCAGAAGGTGCCACGCCACTGGACGATAACGAGACGGCCGGTTTGATACCCACTCATCTCTCCACCAGATCTCAGCTTTATCGCTGGGAATACGAAAACATTGCCGAGGCACTCTCCTGGCTGGACAGAACGAAGCCAACGGACATTCTGAACGAGTACTTCGCGAAAACACTGCATCGCAAAATGTTCGAGAATGTATGGAGATGGGCAGGGCAGTTCCGGCAGAGTGACAAAACCGTTGGCGGACCCTGGGTAGAGATAGGAACTGCCCTCAGAAAGCTTTGTGACAACACTCATTACAAGATCGTTCAACATTCGGAACCCCCTGATGAAATCGCTCTTCAATTCCATCACGGCTTGTCCTGGATCCATCCCTTCCCCAATGGAAATGGCCGTCATGCAAGGCTGATGACGGATACACTCCTTGTGAATCTCCTGGAGAAGCCGCCATTTACCTGGGGAAGTGATAATCTGGCGAGAAATGGTGATGTCAGGTCAAGGTACATCAGCGCTCTGCGACGGGCTGACAAAGGCTTCTTTGATGAGCTGCGTCAGTTCGTCAGAAGCTGAACTCCCGAAAACCAGTCATTCCCCGGGCAAACTCAAGATGCTTCCGCCAAGTCAGTAGTTTCCCAAGCGCACCCTTCCCGCAGTCATTCACCGGCGGAATGAATGTACTTCTCAAGCTTTTCAGTGATGGTTCTCTTAACGAATTCCCACTCAACAGGCTCGAATGCTATGGGATCAGGTTCTACATCGGCGTCATCGAAATAGGAGAGACTTTTGATTATCTGAAAGGAATTCGTGTATGGGAACTTACCGGTAAAAAAGCCGAAAAGCTCTTCCAGATCGAATTTCCGGAGCAGATAAAAGATATTGTAGAAATCCTTCTTCGATCCTCTACCAGCTATGGCGGAGAGCTTCATCGCGGCGATGTCCTCCATGGCCAGCATTCTAATGTTCCCCTCCTTAATAACAGGTTTGAGGAGAGGATATGAGTACTTCAGCAGGGCCACCTCAGTAGTTCCAGAGTTTTCGGATCGATGGTTCGGCGCTCCAGCATCTGAACTTCTCTCTCGGTGTTTTCAGAACGACTTCACAAAAACTCAGGGTGACCCTGTCCAGGTAGCGGATCTGAATGGCTTCGTCCCTTATCCTGTCCAGGCCGTAGAAATCCCTCATTTCAAGCCAGTCACTGAGGTTGCCCCTGGTCAGCACTCTTCCGATGACAAAACGGGCATGTTTCTGGTAATCGATCTTATCAGGATCGATATCCCAGAACAGCGTTCGTCTCAGATTCGGTCTATTCATGTTCATACAGTGATTGTACCCGCTCTAAAAGCTGGCGTCAATCAGAAACAGAGGTAACTGTAATCAACGACCGCAACTCACGGGGGAATTGACCTCAATAAACACCAATGGAAGAAACGGGCATCACACTGAAAACCAGAAGACAGAACGCTTTTCCCGTATTGGACAAATTGCATTTCCGAGATGCAATTTGTCCAGGAAGTTATTTCTTCGGGCTTCTCTATTCCCGCAAACGGGCCAGATCGGGTATCAGGGCGCGTATCCTCCGTGCCACAGTCTCCACATCGCCCTCCAGTGTACCGTAATCCTCCCCGGCGCAGTGGTAAACCCACCCCCGGAAGACCTCGCTCTCCCCTTCGTACAACACCACCGCCTCCGTGGTACCTCCGGTGCAGCCTTCGTTCTCCTTCTCCAGCACTATTGCGAGCCCCGCCTCCTCCAGGGTCTCCAGCAGAGACTGAAACTCATCCGGGGCCAGGGCCCTTGTCTCCCGGGCCAGCACCTCTCCGTAGCTGTCCACCACCACCAGCGCGGAGTCCCGGGTAACCTCTATCACGAAGCTGCGGTGGTACTGCGGCGGCACTGAAGAATCGGTGAATATGTATTCCACCCGGGTAACACCATCGTAGTCCATGTTCGCCTCCTGGCCGGGTATTGCGGCGACCAGCGCCGCTATCAGTGCGAGAAGTGTCATGCCGATACCTCCTCTGGAATCGAATATACCCGGGAACGGCGGTGGGAACTTACGACACAAATCCGTGCAATTTTCAAGTTGCACTTGAGATTTGCACGGAAATCAGAGCTTCAAGGCTCTTCAGCGAATGGAGGAAAAGACTTCTCAGGAAGTCTGAAACTGCAGGCTGGAAAGCTCTTCCTCTGTGGCCCGTTCAGATATTCTGAGGAATTCAATACCCACGACATTCCGGTTTTCGTCGAAATCCAGGATCACCCCCGGTCGAACCTCCTCAGACTCGACGATCCTGCCGTCATCCAGACGGAAGTACAGTGCGTCACTTTCCCTGTCGATCTTTATCCTCATTGAGTCACCTCAATCTCAGATCGAAAAAGGCTGTTACCAGAACAGCGGACATCACGGCAACATTCACGATTACACGAAGCCAGCGATTATCAAACTCAGGGATTTGCCTGATATAGTGGCATGTTCCGTCATCGAACTCTTTTTTTACATCATGAGTCTCAATCGTTTGGCTTATCCACTCCTGCTTGATGCCCCGCTCTGTAATCATATCCCTGAAATGCCTTGACTGTTTCATCTTATGATAATACTGCTTTTTGCTTTGCATGTCATTTCCGTAAAAGCTTCTGGGAAAGGGCTCAGTAAGAGCCGAAGATCCGTCAGCTGTTAATAACAGCTTCTCCCCTGTCTCGGCGACTACTCGTGCAGATTGTTATTATCATAGTTAATATATTAAGCAGGAAAGTGCATTACTGCCTTCGATTTAGCTAACGCTGACTGATAATCCTTCACTTGACGTTGCGTGCTATAAGTGCTAATATTTTTAATACTTAATGCACACGGCATCAAGTGGAGGCGGAGAATGAGTATGAGAACATTCTGGGCAAGCACACCGGTCTTTACTCGAAAAGAACTGGAGGAATCGCTGCAGGCGAACAACTCCAGCAACAGGAATACCTCCAACTCGCGGCTGGCACACCATGTTCGCGCAGGGCATGTCATCCAGATCCGGCGTGGCCTATACGCCGGAGTACCAGTCGGGGCGGATCCGGAGTCCTTCACCCCCGACCCCTGGCTGATAGCCTCGAAGCTGGCTGAAGATGCGGTGATAGCTTTTCACTCGGCTTTCCAGTTTCACGGAAGAGCATACACTGTCTGGAACGAGTATCTCTTCGTCAGCAAACGAAGGATGCGGCCCTTCGTTTTCCGAGGCTGCCGCTTCCGCAGTGTTTCTCCACAGAAAGCCCTGGTGGGGCAAGGGAAAGAGCTGTTCGGGGTAGAGAAGGTTGACCGCTTCAGTCAGGACATCCTTGTCGCATCTCTGGAACGTTCGCTGGTGGATATGCTTCACCGGCCCGATCTCAGCGGTGGCTGGGAAGAGATCTGGCGTTCCGCAGAATCCGTTGAATACTACGACATTCAGCAGGTGGTGAAGTATGCTCTGCTGCTGCACAATGCCACCACCGCAGCGAAGGTTGGCTTCTTCCTCGAACAGCATGGAGAAAAGCTTCAGGTGGATGACAGGCAGCTGAACAGACTGAGGGAAACCCGCTCCAGTCAACCCCATTACATGGATAAAGGAAGTTCGGGAAAGATGGTGAAGAACTGGAACCTGATCGTCCCCGAACAGATCCTGGCCAGATCATGGGAGGTTGAGGCATGATGATCTCGCGAGAACGGCTAATGGCTGAATCAGAGACAACCGGCTTCAGGCCGGAGATTCTTGAGAAGGTCTTTCACCTGCTCAATCTCCTGACAGTATTCCAGCGGCATCCGGTGCTTGGCAATAGCCTCGTACTGAAAGGAGGCACCGCACTCAACCTCTTCTGCTTCAACCTTCCGCGCCTGTCCGTGGATATTGATCTGAACTACATTGGAGAGGCTTGCCGGGCGGAGATGCTATCAGACCGGGAGAAGGTCGAACATGCCGTGCAGGCCGTCTGCCAGCGGGAGGATCTGGCGGTTACACGAGTCCCCGGTGAACACGCGGGTGGCAAATGGCGCTTGCGCTACGGCAGTGCTCTTGGTGGTGGCGGAAACCTGGAAATTGATCTTAACTTTATGTTCCGCATTCTGTTATGGCCAGCGACTCTGATGGATTCGGTGGATGTGGGTACTTATTCGGCAAAAGGTATATCCGTTATGGACATTCACGAACTGGCAGCGGGAAAGCTGGCTGCGCTTTTCGCCCGTCAGGCCAGCCGTGATCTTTTCGATGTTCATCAGCTGCTGACCACCGGAAAACTTGACCAGAAGCGTTTGAGGCTTGCCTTTATCCTGTATGGAGCAATGAACCGCCGGGACTGGAGGACCATTTCACTGGACGATGTGGGATGCGATCCTCGCGAACTGGAAAACCAGCTCCTGCCGGTGTTAAGCAGCAAGATTCGAGAATCGTTTCCACCTGACTGGGCAAAGGAAATGGTACATACCTGCCAGGAACACTTAATCAGTATGGTAGATTTCGCCCCCTGCGAAGAAGAGTTCCTGACTCGATTGCTGGATCATGGAGAGATCGTCCCGGGGCTGCTGACCAGTGATGCTGAAATGGCTGCTCGCATCCAGGATCATCCGCTGTTGCGATGGAAAGCCCTGAATGTTAAGCGCCATCAGTTAAGGTGAGGATTATCCAATCCTGACCGGATACTACGCTGAAAATCCCGCAACGTGATTGAATCTTCTGCCGATTCACTAAGAAAACCACACCGGAGCTTGACGGGGAAAACCAAAGAGGGCTATAGTCCGCCCCTGAAAGGTGGAAAGAATGAACAAGCTCGCCCCGGTTTCCATGCATCACCATCATGTTGTGTGCATAAACACGCGGGGCGGGGGTGCGTTCTAAAACCGAGACAGAAAACGCAGAACCGTTACCCGCCCAGAGAGGCGGGTTCTTTTGCCAGGGAAAAAAGAGATGCAACTGAGAATACTTATACCCAAGGGAATGATACGGGAGGGGTAACCACACTTCCGAAAAGTGCGGGGTTACCCCATCCCGATT
>DAINQE010000064.1:0-11733 GCA_036743055.1 Candidatus Sabulitectum sp.
CTGAGTTCAGGATATTCCAAACCGATGAGTATCTGAAGAAGATGAGTAAACTTCCTTCTAATGAAGCTGAAGTCCTTGATAAGAAACTCAGAGAGTTCGTTTTCCCCCAACTTAAGGCTGAACCTTTCTATGGAAGAAGCATCAAGAAACTAAGGAATTACACACCGGATACTTGGCGGTACAGAATAGGCAAATTCAGATTGTTCTACACTGTTGATCCCAGCGAGAAGATCATCTACTTGCTAACCATTGATTTGCGTAAAGACGCCTACAAAAATTAGGTGACAACCACTGAATGCAGCAGAACTGCGCGGGAAGCTTCATGCCAGATGCTCGCAGTCTGCTGATTCAGAATGCTCACCGTTTGCGTTTGCTAACCATTGGTTTGCGTAAAGACGCCTGCAAAAATTAGGTGACAACCACTGAATGCAGCAGAACTGCGCGGGAAGCTTCATGCCAGATGCTCGCAGTCTGCTGATTCAGAATGCTCACCGTTTCCGTTTGTGAGCATGGATCGCTGTTCATTCATTCGTCTTCTCCCTGCCTGCTGCTGGTCTTCGTACATATGACTTCGGAGCTTCGGATGGTTCCGAAGCCTCTATGCCTTACTGGGGTGATTCCATCCGCTGCTGGCCCGATATGCTCTTTCTGTCGAATTTGCATGGCTGTGTTCTCCATCATGCCCCCCTGAAAACACCGGTTGAGAGGTAGCGGTCTCCCCTGTCCGGCGATATGGCCACAATGGTGTCTGTGCTCTCCATCGTTTTGGCCAGTTCCAGGGCGGCGCTCACGGCGGCTCCGGTGCTCATGCCGGTGAAGAGGCCTTCTTCCCTGGCAAGGAGCTGAGTGGTGCTGAATGCCTGTTGATCCGATCTGGTGATGATGCTTGTGAGTTCGTCCTGCTTGAAGATTCCGGGCATCCTCGATTCGGTCATGTTCTTCAGGCCCTGGATGGAGTGGCCGGGTTCGGGCTGCACTCCCATCACATTGATGCTCTTCCCCTCGTCCCTGAACCTTCTGGCGTGGCCCATGAGTGTGCCTCCGGTGCCCATTCCAGCCACGAAGGCCTGTATGTTCCCTTTCGTCTGGCTGAGTATTTCCACGGCGGTGGATTCGTAGTGGCTGAGCCAGTTCGAATGGTTGGCGTACTGGTCGGGTATGAAGAAACGGTTCGTACCTTTTCGTGTTTCCTCCTCCCTGAGTTTCTCTACTTCCTCTATGGCTCCGTCGGTGCCTTTTTCCGCCGGGGTTTCTATCAGCTGAGCGCCCATGGCCATCAGGGTGTGCTTCCTCTCCTGGCTTGCGCCTTCCGGAATGGCCAGGAGGGTGCGATAGCCCAGGGCGGCGCCAACCATTGCCAGCCCTATTCCGGTGTTGCCCGAGGTGGCTTCCAGAATGGTCATTCCCCTCTTCAGGCGGCCGTCCTCTATTGCGTGGGTTATCATCCACTTCGCTGTTCTGTCCTTCACGCTTCCCCCGGGGTTGCTGCCCTCGAGCTTGAGAAGGATCCTGGCTCCGTTCTTCGGTCTCATGTTGGTCAGCTCCACCAGGGGGGTGTTCCCTATGGAGCTTAAGAGGTTTCCCGCTGCGGTCATTCCTTCCGATTCCCTTCTTTTCCTGTCGTTGCTGGCTGTTCCGTTGTCTGTGGTTGTGGGTTGTTTCTGCCTTCTGGCTGCTTGCTTCCTTGCTTGCAGATGCTTAACTGCAGGCTGCTTGTTTCCTTGCTGCTGCTTGCTGCCGTTTGCACGTTGGCTTCTCCTGACTTGCTTACCGCGGGCTTTCATGCTGCTTGTTGCCGTTTGACTGATGGCTCCTCCTGGCTTGCTTACCGCGGGTTTGCGTGCTTCGTGCTGTTTGCTTACCCGCTAGATTCTCCTGACTTGCTTACAGCGGGTTTGCATGCTCTTTTCTGCTGCTTGCCTGATGGCTTGCTGCCGCTGGCTTCCGGCCGTTGCTTTGCCGGCGCTGCTTCGTTAATCCGCGCCGGAGGGTCAAAAAAAGCCCGTGACCTTCCGGCCACGGGCTTGCTGTTACTGCTGCTTGTTTGCTCTGCCTGTTCTATCCGCTCTGTTCGTTCTGTCCGCTCAGCTGTTTATGTGCTTCGCTTGTTTATCTGGTGCTGTTCTGCGGTTCTCTATGAGTTCTGGCTGCAGCATGCGCCCCGTCGCCGAATCAATGATGTCGGCGTACAACAGAGCTGGGTGAATGCTGCTTTGTGTTCCATGGGGCAAATCTACTTCTTTATGATCCCAATGGGAAGGACGGTTCTGCCCTTGTCTTCGTTAAGTACTTCCGCGGCTGCGAGATATATGGCGGAGAGGCCTGTGATGATGCCCTCGATGCCTGTGAAGGTGCTGAAGGCTGCGGGAACGGTGAACCAGTGCTCAACGGCAAGGAGCCAGAAGAGGGCGGTCACCGTTGCGAAGACAACCTGGATGGCGCGGTGCTTGTTGAAGGTGCCGAACCAGAGCCAGAACGCCAGAAGGCCCCACATGAAGAGGTACCAGCCCATGAAGGCCCTGTCTGCTCCGCCCTTCATGATGATGAAGACCAGTGTGATCCAGAAGAAGCCGAAGCTTGTGAAGGCGGTGGTTCCGAAGGTGTTGCCCTTGCGGAACTCCATTATGCCGGCTATCACCTGGGCGAGGCCGCCGTAGAAGATACCCATGGCCATGATGTTCACATCCATGGGGAAGAAACCTGCGTTGTGGATGTTCAGAAGAACGGTGGTCATGCCGAAGCCCATGAGCCCCAGGGGAGCAGGGTTGGCCAGCTTGTTTTCGCTCATCGGTACCCCTTTGTTGTTGCTGGTTTTTCTGTTGTAGCTGTAATGCTGTTTCCGTTGTGGACGGGCGATTCTACAGAGGGGTTTACCTTTTGTCAAAGAGAAGCCGGGCCGTTTGTTGGCCCGGCTTATTCTATCTTGTTCCGTTACAGATGTTCTGCTGTTCCGTTCTTCTCAGTTCCTCTTCTGTTCTTCTCTGTTCCTCTTCTGTTCTTCTGCAGCGCTGGTTCTTCTGTGCTGCTTGTTCTGTGCTGCTTGTTCTGCGCTGGTTGCTCTGTGCCGGCTGCACTGTGTCGGCTGCTCTGTGCCGGCTGCTCTGTGGTGCTCGCTCTGTTCTGCCTGTTCTGTTCTGCTTGCTCTGTGCTGGCTGCTCTGTGCTGGCTGCTCTGTGCTGGCTGCTCTGTGCTGGTTGCTCTGTGCTGGCTGCTCTGTGCTGGTTGCTCTGTGCTGGTTGCTCTGTGCTGGTTGCTCTGTGCTGGTTGCTCTGTGCTGGTTGCTCTGTGCACTTGTTCTGTGGTGCTTGTTCTTTTCTGCTTGTTCAGCAGTGCTCTCGTGCGATGCTATGGCTGCTTCTTCGTGTGTCCGGCTGCTGTTCTCCGGTTTCCGCTTCGGTGTCAGCCCATGGGCAGGATCGTTCTGCCCTTTACCTCGTTGAGGGTTTCGGCGGCTGCCAGGTAGATGGCGGAAAGGCCGCAGATGATGCCTTCTATTCCGGTGATGGTGTTGAATGCTTTCGGCATTTCGAACCAGTGGCCAATGGCCAGGAGCCAGAAGAGCACAGTGAGGGTGAAGAACACTGTCTGGAGGGCCCTGTTCTTGTTGAAGGTGCCGAACCAGAGCCAGAAGGTGAGGAGGCCCCACATGAAGAGATACCAGCCCATGAAGACCCTGTCGGCTCCGCCCCTCATTATTATGAACACAAGGGTGAGCCAGAAGCATCCGTAGCTGGTGAATGCGGTGGTTCCGAATGTGTTGCCCTTCTTGAACTCCATGATGCCGGCGATTATCTGGGCAAGCCCCCCGTAGAAGATGCCCATGGCCAGGATCATGGTGTCCATGGGAAAGAACCCGGCGTTGTGGATGTTCAGAAGAACGGTGGTCATGCCGAATCCCATGAGGCCCAGCGGGGCCGGATTGGCCAGTTTGGCTTCGCTCATTATCCCCTCCTGCAGAAAGGGGGAGGTTTCCCTCCCCCTGCCGTCGATTTCCGGTCTACATTCCGTACTTGTCTATGATGCCCTTCTTGTCCAGGCCGAGAATTCCGTACTTCTCTCCGACCTTGGTGAAGGCGGCCACTGCCTTGTCGATGTGCTCCTTGGTGTGGGCGGCTGAGAGCTGCACCCTTATCCTGGCGGCTCCCGCGGGAACCACCGGGAAGAAGAAGCCTATCACATAGATTCCCTCGGCGTACATGTCGCGGGACATGTCGTTGGCGAGCTTGGCGTTGTAGAGCATGACGGGAACTATGGGGGTGTTACCCGGCCTGACGCAGAGCCCTGCGTCCTCCACTCCCTTGCGGAAGTATGCGGCGTTCCACTCCAGCTTGTCCCTGAGCTCGGTGCTCTTGCTGATGAGGTCGATCACCTTGATGGAGGCGTTCACGATCGGGGGCGCCATGGAGTTGGAGAAGAGGTAGGGGCGCGCCTTCTGGCGGCAGAGCTCGATGAGCTCCCTCCTGCCGGATACGCAGCCGCCGGAGGCTCCTCCAAGGCCCTTGCCGAAGGTGGTGGTGATAAGGTCGACCTTGTCGATGCAGTTGAAGTGCTCGTGGGTACCACGGCCGGTCTTGCCGATGAATCCCGAGGCGTGGGAATCGTCAACCAGTATCATGGCGCCGTACTGGTCGCAGAGGTCGCACATCTCGTCCAGCGGGGCAAGGTCGCCGTCCATGGAGAACACGCCGTCGGTTACCACCAGGACATGGCGCTTGTCGCTGTGAAGCTCCAGCTTCTTCTTCAGGTGCTTCATGTCCATGTGCTTGAATGTGTCGTACTGGGCGCTGCAGAGCCTGATGCCGTCGACCAGGGAGGCGTGGATCAGCCTGTCGGCGATTATGACATCCTGCTCCTCGAGGATGGCCTCGAAGACACCTGAGTTGGCGTCCATGCAGCTGGGGAAGAGGAGGGTGTCCTCCATGCCCAGGAACTTCGACATCCTGTCCTGAAGCTCCCTGTGTATGTCCTGGGTGCCGCAGATGAACCTCACGGAGCTCATTCCGTAGCCGCGCTTGTCGAGCCCCTCGTGGGCGGCTTTCACCACCTCGGGGTGGCTGGAGAGACCCAGGTAGTTGTTGGCGCAGAAGTTCAGGACCTCGGCCTTCGGAGCGCCCTCGGGGTACTCCACGGTGATGGCGGCGTCCTGGGGAGAGCAGATGAACCGCTTCTCCTTGTAGAGGCCCTTGGATTTGATCTCCTCTATCTGCTCCTGATACTGCTTCCTAGCTTTGTCGGTATATGCCATTCCTACCCCCTCAGCCCTGGAACTTCTTCACGAGCTCGCAGATGCTGTTCACTGTGTCGAAGGCCTCGGGAGTGGCTTCGTTGTCGGGAAGGCTGATCTTGTACTTCTTCTCCAGGAAGACCTTCAGGGATACCATGGAGAAGCTGTCCACTATTCCCGAGGAGATGAGGGGAGTGTCGTAACCGATCTCCTCGTCGTCGTCCTCGTCAACGTACTCGTCGATAACGTACTCAAGGACCATGTCCTTCATTTCGTCTGCCATGGCGGTTCCTTTCCTAATCGTCCTCAAGGGTCGAGAGGTCTCCAACTTCCTGACCCCACTCGAGAGCCTTCAGATACCTTCTGAGGATCTTGCCGGAGCGGGTCTTGGGAAGTTTCTTGGTGTATTCTATCTCCTGGGGCATCGCCAACGGCGAAAGCCTCTTCCTGATGAAGTTCATTATGCTCAGTTCCAGGTCGTCGGAGGGCTCGTAGCCGGGGTTGAGGGTAACAAAGGCCTTAACGACCTCCATGTTAACCTCGTCGGGCTTGCCGATGGCTGCGGCTTCCGCCACGGCCTCGTGCTCCACCAGTGCGCTCTCGATCTCGAAGGGGCCCACAAGGTGGCCGCCGGTGTTGATCACGTCGTCGTCGCGGCCCACGAACCAGTAGTAGCCGTCCTTGTCGAAGCTGGCCCTGTCGCCGGAAACGTACCAGAGGTTTTCATCGTTCCTCAGGTCCTCGGGTTGGGCGTCGGGCTTCGCTCCCACGAACTTGCTCCTGTAGATCTCGGGCTTGTTGAGGTAGGTCCTGAACATGGAGGGCCATCCCGGCCTGAAGGCGATGAGACCCACGGTTCCAGGTTCCTTCACAGGCTGGTGGGTGTTCAGGTCAAGAATGCCAGCCTCGATCCCCGGGAAGGGCTTGCCCATGGAGCCGGGCTTGATCTTCATTCCAGGGTAGTTTGTTATCATCATTGCGCCGGTCTCGGTCTGCCAGAAAGTGTCGTGGAAGGGAAGGCCGAAGACCTTCTCGCTCCAGATAACCGCCTCGGCGTTGAGGGGCTCTCCCACCGAAGCGAGGTGGCGGAGGCTGGAGAGATCGAATTTCTTCACCAGTTCGTCACCGTCGCGCATCAGGGAGCGGATGGCGGTGGGGGCGGAGTACCAGACCGTTACCTTGTTGTCCTGTATGAACTGGTACCAGGCGGCACTGGTAAACCCGGAGTCAAGCACGCACTGGGTGGCGCCAAGGCTCCAGGGGCCTATGATGCCGTAGCTGGTGCCTGTAACCCATCCCGGGTCGGCGGTGCACCAGTAGATGTCGTCTTCCTTCAGGTCCAGCACCCAGGAGGTGGTGAGGGCCTGTCCCCACACGGAGCTGTGCACATGCTGGGCGCCCTTGGGCTGACCGGTGGTGCCGGAGGTGTAGTGGAGCACCGAGGGGGTCTCGGGACCGGACTTGTATACCTGGAACTCTTCCACACGGGGAGCTTCCTCAACATCGAAGAATATCTCGCCCTCCTTGAGCTTGTCGGGGTTGCCCTCTATCACCACGATCTTCTCCAGGGCGGGGAGCCTGTCCTGTATCTTCCGCACCTTCTTCACATGCTTCTGGGTGGTGAGGATCATCTTGGTTCCGGCGCTCTCCAGGCGAACCTCCAGGGATTCGTCGCCGAATGCGGAGAAGAGCGGCTGGGCCACGGCTCCGGCTTTCAGTATTCCCAGGAATGAGATGTAGAGGCCGGGGATCTTGTCCATGAAGATGCAGACCCTGTCGCCGGGCTGGATGCCCTGATCCTGCAGGAACTTGGCGTACCCGTTGGAGAGAACCATTATGTCGTTGAAGGTGAAGGTCTTCTTCTGGCCGCCGAAGCCCTGCCAGATAAGGGCCTTCTTGTCGCCGTTACCCCTTTCGCATACGCGGTCGGAGCATATTGCGCCTATGTTGAGGGTCTCCCCTTCCTTCCAGTCAAGCACTTCCTTCGCGATGTCCCAGCTGAAGTCCTTCCGTCTTTCTTCGTAGGAACCGATGTTGCTCAAAACGCACCCTCACTTCCGGGTTCAGCCTGCCTGCAGGCTCCGATGTTGCCGATCCTTTGAATGCTATGCATCAAAATATGTGTTGGTACAAATAACCCAACCGCCGCCCCATGTCTAGGCTGTTTCAGCCTTGGGCTATCACAATGGCAATTGCGGCTTTCCTCGTGTGGGAAAGGGATAGGGGAAGCTCTTTCACCCCGGCTTCCTTCATGACCTCCAGGGCCCTTCCGCTGAGTCTGAGGGATACGGCTCCGGTGCTTGTGTCCCTGACCACTTCCACCTGGCGGAACCTCAGCCCCTGGGCCAGCCCGTGTCCCAGGGCCTTGAACACCGCTTCCTTGGCGGCGAACCTAGCGGCGTAGTTCTCCCAGCTCCTCGTCTGGCTTGAGCAATAGGCCTTTTCCTCCGGAAGGAACACCTCGTCTATAAGCTCGGGAGTGAGTTTCGCCCTGAATGTTTCGATGTCCACCAGGTCTATGCCCACGCCCTTTATCTCACCCATCAGAAGCTCGGCTCCATGGTCTTCCAGCCCCTTCCACGGTTCTCTATGTACTGCCCGGGTCCGCCGTAGGCCCGGGAAAGGCCGGTGTCTATCATAATCACCCTGCCCCCGAACCTGGTCTCTATTTCATCAACCACCGTGTGGCCCACAACGGCATATTCCGCTCCTGAGGTCTCCAGGAACTCCTCCAGGGCCCGTTCAACGGAAGTGGACGGATCAAGCCCCCAGCCCCTGTACCAGAAGGGGCCTTCACCCTGGAAGACACTCGCCTGAAGGCTGTCCGACCCAAGCGCTTTCCTTACCGCTTCATTGATAGCTTCAGGGGACATAGCGGAGAACTCAGGAGACACTCCCCCGTGGAGGAATACCGTGTCGTTAATCCTTATCACCGCCGGGTGCCCGGAGATCCATCTTCCGTAAAAGCCCCGGGGGCCGAGCGCCGTTGCCGCCTTCTCCATTCCCCCGTGGGAATCGATCTCTCCCTGATGGATGTACCTGAAGTCGCCTGCGAGGTTCATTATCTCGTGGTTGCCCATGAGCTGATGAACCATTCCGCCCTGTAGGGGGGCCTGTCTTTCCAGCTTCATCATCAGGTCCATTATCAGCCTGGAGTCCGGTCCCCTGTCCAGGAGGTCCCCGGTCTGCACAAGGTGGGTCTTTCCGCCGCACCAGTCCTTGTTACCGTCGATAAGGCCCGCATGGCGAAGAACCTCCGCGAACCTGTAAAAGTCGCCGTGCGCATCGGCTACTGCCACCACCCTTGGGATGCCGTTCCACCGGGCCGGACCGGAGATGAACGCCATGGTCAGCAGAAGGGCGGTCAGCAAAGCCGTCAAAGGCCCTCCCCTTCGATCTCTTCCCGGATGTTCAGGAGCTCTTCCGCCAGGTGACGGAGGCGCCTTTCCTCAATGCCCGGGAGTCCGAAGGCCCCTCCCCTGTGTGGGCTCATAACCACGTTGGGCAGGTCCCCGAAGGGGAACCTTGAGGGATGTGTGGCCCTCCGGGACTCCTCCGTGTCGGGATAGGAATACCACACATCGATTCCCGCGGCTCCCAGATGGCCTGAAAGGAGGTTCTGGAAGAGGGCCTCCTCGTCAACCACCGGCCCCCTGGCAACGTTCACCAGCACAGAGCCCCGGGGCAGCATGGCGATCTCCCCTTCGCCTATCATTCCCCGGGTCTCTTCAGTGAGGGGAACGGCGATAACGAGAATGTCCGTGCCGGGAAGGATGGAAGGCAGGTCATGCGCCGTGAAGGAACCTTCCGCGGCGGTCCTGCCCACCGTTCTTACTCTGGCTCCCATGGAGGAGCATATGCGTTCCACCCTGCTTCCTATGGAGCCCCTGCCCAGAACGGTGATCCTGCTGTCTTCAACGATCAGGCCTGTTGGGGTATACCTGGGCGACCAGTCCCCCCTCCTCAGGGCGGTGTCCGCGGGTATGATGAGCTTCGCCGCGGCCATCATCAGGGTTACGGCCATTTCCGCGGCGGCCACGGCGTTGTGGTGTATGCTCCTGAGCATCAGTTCCGGGCGGCGGGCGAGGGCCGTGGCGGTGGACTCAGGAACTCCAGCGTAGGGTACCACAACCGCTCTCAGGCCACGGCACATGTCCAGGTGTTCCTCCGATATCACACCGGCCACCAGTATCTGACATTCCGTTTCCCTGGTGATCTCCCCTGCGGAAAAGGCGAACTTGCCTCCTGTAAGCTCTTTCAGCCTTGAAAGCGTCCCTGTGGCGGGACCGCCGGCTATATGAACCTTCATCACCTCAGGAGAACCATCCTTGCGCTGGAAACACCGGACTCATGCACGGCCCTTGCGAAGTAGACTCCCGGCGCGATTCCACGGGTATCCCACTGGGCCGTTCCGGATGGGCTCACAGCTGCTGTTCCCATCACTCTCCCCTGAAGGTCGTATATCTCCACCACCGGGGGTTCTCCACCGGGCCAGCCCAGGGAGAACGAAGCCGTTCCCCTGGCGGGGCTCTCCAACGGCCTTATGGAAAGGGCGGAGCCCTCCTCGCCGGACACTCCCATGGCATCCCCTGCGGTGAACGAGTACTGGGTGCCGCCGGTGAACGAAACGGAGGCCACCGCCAGAATCACCTGGTCATCGGGGTCCGTGAGGCCGCCCACCGTAATGGCGCCGCTCTGGCCGGCTTCCTCGATGGTCATCTCCAGTACCTCCGGGGACTGTGAGTTCCTCAGAGCCATTATCCGCACGGCGTAGGTGTTGTCGTCGGATCCGTCAAAGGCTATCTCCAGGCTCTGGAAGGGGAAGTCCTGGAAACGGTAGTAATCCGCCGCCCAGTGGCTGACAGACTTCTCCGCCTCAACGGGATAGGAGGAGTAGCTGCCTGAGGTGTTGAACTGCGGCAGGTCCTCCAGGGCGTAGCCGTACCTGCCGTCGCCTATGCTTGTGTCGTCAAGGAAATTGGCCACGGCCCAGTCGGCAAAAACATCCTCCGTATCCTCGGAGTACCCGAAGGAGTCAAGCACGGCGTCGTACCCCGCCATGGAGTTCGCCGGTTCGTGAACAACTGCGTATACCGCCTCGTGGCCGCCGTAGCGTTCAAAGAAGTAAAGCGACCACAGGTAGGTCTGTATGTAATCGGCCCATTCGCCGTCCCACACCGTGAGGTCGTTATCGGGATTGGAGTTGAAGGAGGAGATGTTGTCAGGGTGGCCGAAGAAGTACATGGCCAGTTCCGCCATCCCCTCGTCCACCCAGGAAGCCTCGTTCTCGTCGTACTTCCAGTGGATCATGTGCTCGAACTCATGGGCTATAACTCCGTGCATGTAGTCTCCCGAGGGGCCGCCGGTGCTCATGGTGTTCAGGTAGAGCACCTCGCATTCGTTGCTGTGGTAGCCGGGGAATGTGCCCTCTGGGTACTGGTCAAAGTAGAAGAAGAAACCGTCGGCGGCCACCTCGAAGTCGTACCACATCAGGTAGATCCTTGGGTCGTCATCCAGTTCGTCGGGTGGGGTTCCGAAGGAGAGGCTGTCTATCTCGTAAATGCCCTGGTCGGGGTAGGGGCCTATGCTGGAGCTGTCCCAGTGCTCCAGTATGGAGTCCACGTCGGCCTGGTGGATGGACACCTGCCATTCGGTGTCCTTCACCACCACGTAACCCTTCTCCCCAACTCCCCGTACGGTGCACACATGCTGCTCGAAATGAGGGGGCATGGGATACCAGGTCCACAGCCACCACACCCACGAGTCGCCCACCTGCGGGTTGTCCGGAGGGCCCAGGGGAACACCAGGGGCCTGTATCGTTACATCCGGGCCGAGTTCCTCCGCCGGTGGGATCGTGAACTCCCTGGTGAATGAAGCCCCTTCATGAGGGGCCGCCACGGCGGCGGTCAGAAGGGTCAGCGCCAGAACGGCGATCTTCCAGGAATGCATGGTTGCCTCCAATATGCTAGAGTGTTCTTCCCCGTGAACATATCCACATGGTTTTCCCGGAACAACGGACACTGCCTGGGAAGACCGGCTCTTTCCCATTGACCGGCAACCGCCGTCGGGCAATCGTATTGAGAAAGGGAGGCTGAGAACATGTCAGAGAAACATGAGATGATGGCTCTTGTGGAGGATTCTCCCTTCCCCTGGTGGTCATGGGATGTGAAGCAGAACCGGGTTGCCTTCAGCAGGCACAAGGTGGAGAACCTGGGTTACAGGTACCAGGACTTCCTGGGCTGCGGGTACGAGGCCTTCACGAACCTTCTGCACCCCGAGGATCATGAACGGACCATGGATGCCATGAGGAAGGTGCTCTCCGGGGCTTCGGAACTGTACCGCATCGACTACAGGATACTGGCCGCCGACGGGAGCTACCACTGGTACATGGACAGGGGCGTGGTGGTGAAGAGGCTGGCCGACGGATCGCCGGGTCTGATCCGGGGGCTGGTTCTGGACCTGGGCACCAATCTCAGATCGGGAATACACAAGGATGAGCTGCTGAGGCT
>DAINQE010000065.1:0-11258 GCA_036743055.1 Candidatus Sabulitectum sp.
GGAGTATTCTTGTGTTTGAGGGGGGAGATTGGCGTGCTCAGGTTTCCGCAAGGTTCACAGCGATCTCCGATTTCCCTGATGGGGACTTCTTCATGAATGGGCTTTATGGCCGGTTGTCATTTTCATGAAGGAGCTCATATATAATTAAGGCAACGTGTTGCCTTCCAGGAACTGACCGCGGACAAGAGCCTGTTCCTGCTGCCCATTTCGGAAGGAAGGATCTCGATGGCTGCTGAGAAGAAACCTGTGGAGATCGACAGGGACATAGTGTACGACGACGTAGAAGCGACGGTAAGGAAGACAGGGAAGCCGCTTCTTCGGCGCTGGCCCTATCTTGTTGCCATGGTCGGGGTGATCTTAATCGCTGTTCTTCTGTTCACCGGCCCCTCGGAAGGCGGGTACATCGATTCACCTCCTCCGGAAGAGCAGGCGGAGAGGGATTCTGTTTACGCCTTTGCCCAAAGGATAGAACAGTACCGTGCGGGTCATGACTCGCTGCCAGGCGTATCCGATGTTGCGCTTGCTGATGGGTTTACCTACGAGAAGGAAGATGAACTCACATGGTCCATTGAAACTGAGGCAGGTTTGTACTACTCTTCTGACATGGATCTGGATGCCTTCGCAAGGGGAGAGCTATGAGCAGCAGCAGATCCAGGGGTTTCACCCTTATTGAACTGATGGTGGTAGTTGTGATCTTAGGCATACTTGCAGCTATTGCCATCCCGAAGTACCAGGATGTGACCGCAGGCGCGGAGAAGGCTGCGTGCATCTCCAATTTCAGGAACATCGTTGAAGGTCTCAACATGTATCTGGCCGAGAACGGCGAGTATCCCGGCGCTTATCAGGGGCATATATGGAGAGAACTGAGCTATGTCTCCGGCTATGTGCACGTTGATCTTGAATGCCCGACCGAGGGAAGCAGATACAGGTTCAGAATAAACGGCGATGACTACGACCTTATCAGAGTAAGAGGCTGGAACTCGAACTGCGTGAGAAATCACGGAGAGATAGTCAACAACATATATCGGCCATAAGCCCTTTTTGCCTTATCTGACCCGGGTAATCTGTTATTGAGAGTCGTCCCCTCGGGACAGGCCCTGATTGAGTGGCGGCCGGGGAGACGACAGCCTCCCCGGCCTGGCAGTTTACGGTATCAGCAGCAGTTTGCCCGTTGCTGTTTCCCCGTTCGCGGTAACCGAGTAGAAGTACATGCCTGCGGCGAAGCTTTCCCCTCTAAAGCCCACCGTCTGACGGCCTGCGTCAAGATAACCGCTGAACGGCGAAGCTACCGTTCTTCCCGTTGCGTCGTAGATCAGCACCGTAACCTCTGCGGGTTCGAGAAGGTCGAAGGTAATGGCGCTTTCAGAGGCATAGCTGGCGGCGATGGCCGTTGTGGTCTGAGGTTCAAGGAGATCGGCCTGGGCGGCGCAGTAATCCCCTTCGGAATCCCACCACCAGCCCCATCTGTGATGCATTGCGGTGCAGAGGAATTCCAGGGCGATGGGGAACCGTTCGTGAAGCTTGTCGAAGTGACCACCTTCGAAGACCTGGTACTCGTAGTCGATATCCATGGCGTCCAGGTTGGCGGCGAATGCATTGCATGCCGGTACGGTGTAGAACTGATCCTCAGTTCCCGCGTCGAAATAGATGGTGGTCTGGCCCCACCAGCAGTCGCTGCCCATCCACCCCAGGTACTCGATGAGGTCGTGTTCCATCCACAGCGCCCAGATCTCCGGGATGATGTTGGCGTATTCGTCCAGCGGCAGGTCCACATAGTAGGGCGGGTTGGCCAGATTGGGCGAGAAGGCGCCGGACATGCTGAATAGAACTCCGTTGGCGAACCCTGCCGACGGGTTGTATTCGTAAGGTGGGCCTTCCAGTTCAGCGAGCACGCCGTAGATGTTGATGCCCATCATGGTGGTGAGATCAGCACCGGATATGCACACCCCTGCTGCTGCGCAGTAGATGTCCGGGTGCTGGCCATAGTACTTGATGGCGCCGTAGGCCCCCATCGAGTGCCCCATGACAGCCCGTTTCCTTTTCCAGGGAATGGTATTGTAGTTCTCGTCGGTCCACTGGATAAGGTCATTGATCATGCAGCCCTCCACATCACCGAACAGAGCGGAACTGGTATAGAAGCCTGCTGGGTATGGCGAGGTAAAACCATCGGGCCTCACCACAATCACCGGCCATATGCTTCCATCCGCTATCATCTGATCCAGTGTGCTTACAAGAGTTGGGAATTCGTCGTGCCCCAGAAGCTGCCCCGCGCCATGCAGATAGTAGATAACCGGATACCTCATCCACCAATGGTTCCCGTAACCTTCAGGCAGATATACCCGCACATTCTTTTCCTGCCCCAGAGCCTCACTGTAGAATGATGTTTCCACCACGGTCCCCTGACCGAAAGCGGAAAGTGGAATAACCAGGAGGAGGATTGCGACAGCCGTTAACCTGTACATCAGAGTTCTCCCTCCGAACGGCTGCTTGTCCCGGTGTTTCCGGGTTTTCGCAGGGCCTGCGGTCTGCCGGTCGGAAAGGTGGCTGTCTGTGGGTTGATCGGAACTTCCCGATCGTGCAGGCACAGAGCCTGCAGCAGCCAGCGTTTGTATTGTATCATGGATGATACCGTGTGTCAATACAAATAAATAGATTAAAAGAATTATCATAATAATATGAATAGAAATATATAACAGTAAGCAAATGCGACAAGGATAATTTCGACATGGAAATGTAAGGATGTAAATATCTAATATGTAAGTATTTACAGGGTGTTCTGTGATTCAGGCAAGGAGTATTGCTCCTTACCGTGATTTAATAAAAGTTTAATAATATTCCATAATACAGATAAGAAATATGTTAATAACTCATATATGGGACTGAAGATAGTATGAATGCCGAGTTGCAGCAAGGACCAGGTACATTCAGAAGGGTGACATGAGCAGAAGCACCATACATCCTTTTCCATGCTCACTAACTCGGTTCAGGCGAAGCTTTCACTGGCCCATGGCACTTTCATTTGAATCAGTTATCGGTGAAGCCGAGACCGTGCGAGAGCTTGATGGCCTTCCTGGTTCGAAGCCTGCCTGGAGCCTTTCCTGAATGTGAAGTCTCCAAGAACAGGATACCTGCCGTTCTTTCTCCTGTTTCAAGGGCGTCTTGACCGGAAGGAACTTATTCTGTAAAATAAGAAAAGAAAGAACAGGAGAAATATTGTATTACAAAAGAAGAATCTATCTCGATAGGATAATGCCGTTCATGGGGGCGCCCATGATAAAGGTGATCACCGGCATGAGAAGAACAGGGAAGAGCGTTCTTCTCCGTCAGATCGATGAACTGTTGCGGGAAAGGGGGGAAAAGACCTGTTTCATCAATATGGAGCTGATGGAGAATCATCATCTCAGGGATTCGGCAGTTCTTCACAGATACATCAGGGAAATGGCTCCTACGGTCCTTATCATTGATGAAGTTCAGGATGTATCAGGCTGGGAGGAAGTTACAGCAAGTCTGCTGGCCGGGGGAGGCGTTGATATTTACCTGTCCGGTTCCAATGCATCCATGCTTTCAACCGACCTGGCATCGAAAATAGCGGGGAGATATGTAGAGTTCAGGGTATACCCCCTTGGGCTCGAGGAGTTCATTGAGTTTCGCGGCTCTGATGCGGGGTCGCTTGAGGAGGAGTTCCAGTTGTATCTCAGGCTTGGCGGAATGCCCGGTATCCATTCAATGGATCTTTCCGCTGAAGTGGTCAGACAATACCTGGGTTCGATACTGGACACTGTGATACTTAATGATGTTGTCATCAGGAACAATATTCGCAGTGCGGCTCTGCTGGAGTCCGTTTTCAGGTATCTCGCGGATAATGTTGGCTCTTTGTACTCCGGGAAGCGGATATCCGACTATCTGTGTTCCCGCGGAAGGAGCACAACACCCAATACGGTAATAGAGTATGTGAAATACCTGGTGAATGCCTGTGCTCTGCATGATGTGAGCAGATTCGACCTTCGAGGGAAGAAACAGCTTTCCTACACGGGAAAGGCGTTTCTGACAGACCTTTCCTTCCGGCACGCTATCTTCGGATACAGGCAGGGGGCGATCTCGGGTTTTCTTGAGAACATCGTGTTCATGGAACTGCTACGAAGAGGGTACTCCGTTCACATAGGAGCACTGGCGGACAGGGAGATCGATTTCGTTGCGGAAAAGGGAGATTCAACCCTTTACGTTCAGGTTGCCTATCTCCTCGAGTCGGAAAAAACAATGAACAGGGAGTTTGCCGCCCTTGAATCCATTCCGGACAATCATCCCAAGATTGTGCTATCCATGGATAAGGGCATTCCAGCCAGGAACGGGATCAATCAGGTATTCCTTCCTGAGTTTCTCGTGAGCAGGAACGGTTTGTAAGAAAAACAGTGCAGTTCTTCTTACAAGAACAGCCTGCAGTGAGTGAACCAAACAGCTGCAATCATGCCATATAGCGGCTATCACGCCCGAGGCTGGGGATGGGCATTCACTCAGAACCGACCGATATGATAACAGGGAGATCTTGAAATGGAAATACTGGAAGGCTTATTATGGATGAAGAAGATTGATCCGTTCGCCCGCTTGGCATGGAGTGATGTTGGTGATGTGAGGAACGGTAAACCATACATCGACCTCGGGGGATTCAGGCGGAGTCAGCTCTCTGCTGATCCTACTGCTGAAGGCTCAGCTCGGGAGCGAAACGCAGGGAGAACACCGGCTCAAGCTGCTCGTTCAGAAAACCTGAAAATGTTCATGCGGTTCAATCGCAATTACGCCTCTCAATCCCATGGAGATCATCACGAATCTGCCGGAGGATTTCCTCTGTTAACTCCATCTCCGCGCCGCACTCTTCGCAAAAGGAGATGTTGCCATCGATCCGGGGGATCAGGTTCAGGATGAAACTGCCACCGCACTGAGGACATTCCATCGCCAGCTCGTCAAGGCTGTTTCCGGTTAATGCCCCGCAAGAAGCGGCTGCGAATCTGATCTCTTCACCGCAGTTTTGACAGGTATAGGTTGTGTTCCCGGATATTTCCTGGCAACCAAGAAAAAAACACTCACCGCATTTGGGGCATTCATACATGAATTCTTCAGGGTTCTTGCCCATTTTCATCAACCCTTCTTAAAAAGGCGTTTCCATGATTTCGCTTATGCTCCTTAGTCAGGAATTATGGTCTGCTGATCATACAAAATCATTGCGAAAAAAGAACGGGAAGGGCGTAAGTCAGGGGGCAGGCTAAGCCCGTGTATATCTTACCGGTTTCTGGAGCTTCCTTATTACACCCTGCTGAATGGCAAGCTTCAGCCAGATGCTCATCTGATTTCTGGTAACCTTAAGCTCGTCAGCCAGCTGATTACCGCTCTTTGGAGAATCAAGTCTTTCGAGGATCAAGGGCATTACTGCCTGGAAAACCGAAGAACTCAGTTTCGTATCCGCCCCAGCTGATCCAGCAGCGGCATAGGGCCTGGCCGTTTCCCTTGCCTGAGCGGCAGAGGACATGTTACCGAAGAGGTCATTCTGAATGGCTGCATTAGTCTCTCGGCCTGCTTTGCCAAGACTGACCAGCGTTTCTGCGAGATTGCTCCCTGCTTCAGGCCACTTCTCTGCTCCAAGTTCAATGAGTGTCCTGTTTCCCGTGGGAACCCCTTCCTCTATACGGACGAAAACCTGGCGATGAATGGACCTGGCCAGCTCTTCCCGTGCCCCAGTCCATGTACCTCCCTTGCCGGTTTCAGCACTGACAACTACTGCGTATTGGGCCATGGCATATATCAATTTGTTCCTTGCCATTGCGTTTCCCACGCTGAAACCGGCTTCCGGATGGTAGGGTGAAAGAAGAAGAAGCCTGCCATCGGAGATGGCCTTTCTGGCGTTATGCTCCAGGCTGTGTCTGAGCAGGCTGTCTGAAACGATACCGATGCAGTCTCCACCTGACTCGATGCATGCAAGCATGGCCGTCTGATCCACGCCACGCGCTCCTCCGGATACAACCGGGAGATTCTCCAGCGCACATTGCTTTGCAACTCGACGGGCAAACAGCTTTCCCTTTTCATCAACGTTTCTCGATCCGACAACGGCAACTCCACCTCCAGCCAGAAGATCAGGATTTCCAATGCAGAACAGAAGAGGAGGAGCTTTCTCACCAAGATGCTTTTTCATCCTTTCAGGATATTCCTGCTCACCCCTGCTGACTACCCAGATTCCGTTTCTTTCCCATTCTTCCAGAGCAAAGCCCAGCTGTACACCCCTTGAAAGAAGATTGGAAAATCTATCAGGGTCAATACGTGCGCCCAGGGCGATCTGAGTCAGGTCTGATGCTTCGAGAAGATCTCCTGGTCTTAGTCCTGTTTTGATAAGATGTCTGACCAGAACGGTATACTCGGATTGGGTCAATATCCTCGCCCGGGCAGACTTTCCCAGAACTCCACAGAGAAGAAGAATGGATTTAGTATCGGCACTGATGCTGGTGTTTCTGGTCATTCTAGCCCAATCTAGGTGAGTTCTTTGCAAGAGCTAAGGGATACACTGTTTCACAACCCGCATGCCTTAACAGAGCAGACGCGATGGTGAATGTCCATCCGGAGTCAATCATATCATCAATGAGCAAACAGTTGCCAGCAAGAGGCTCAATAACTTTGAAGGCACCGTCCAGATTGGTTACCTGATGAAACTTGTTTTCCATGAACTTCTGGTTGTCGTGGCTTCTTGCTAACTGAATGCAGGTTGTGAATGGAACTCCCAGTTTTTCTGCAAGCCTCAGTGCAAAGCCTGGCACCAGTTCAGGATGGTTCTTCGAAGGGATGCAGGTTACCCATTCAGGGAAAGGATCGGGATTCCAAAATCGTATCATATCAAAGCATGCCTGAACCAGAGCGTCAGGAAACTCTCCGTTTTCATACTTTCCATCAACGACCATCTGACCCCAACCCGCGTCTCCCCAAAGGCTAAGAGCTCTACCCTCAGCTGCCATCAGTTCCTGAGGTATGCGGTAACCTTCAAATGGGTAGTGCTGGAAGACGCCTGATCCAGGCCAGACCCTCTTGGGCCGAACGGTTATGTAACTCCTCCTGAGGAAGAGGGCAGCATCCCTGGCATCAGAATCTTCATAGTGGTCACTGAAAAGCAGGCTGGAATCGCAGTTGAAGCACTTACCGCAGGAGACTGCATTCGGATCATCAAGAGCGTTCTGAAGAAATACCATAAGGCATCCCTTGTGCGTCATGTATTCCTTCATCTGGGTCTGCTCATCTCTGCGAATCCTGAGAATGGACTCGATGTAAGCTCTGTCCATCTCGTATTTCTCTGCCGCCGGAGTTAAGTACCATTTACTTTTCTGTTTAACCACAGGAGAAGGCGATTCAACACTAAGAAACTTGAGAGCTTTGTCGATATGGGTGCTTCTCAAATTGAGTGAATGCATCAAATGGTTGGTTGTCATGCCATCAGTCGCTTTTCTCAGAACTTCCATTACCTCCGTTATGTGCTGCTGGGGTGGAAAAGCACTGTTAATGAAAAAATCCGCGATCCTGTCGTCCTCTTCGCCACAGAGCAGAATACCATATGCCTTATCAATGGCCCTTCCGGCACGTCCGACCTGCTGATAGTAATGAACAACTGAAGATGGTCTCTGGAAATGAATTACAAAACTGAGATCTGGTTTGTCAAAGCCCATTCCAAGAGCGACAGTGGCAACAAGAACCTTCAGCTCGTTGTCAATCAGCTTTCTTTCAAGTTCAGCTCTGTCCTGGGAACCGGCATGATAGGCTTCCGCGCTTATTCCATGATTCAAAAGCCAGTCGGCAACACGCTCGGCATCCCGCTGGGTCAGAGCATAGACTATACCACTACCTTGTATTGAAGGTATTGCCTTCAGTAACCAGGCCATCCGCGATGCAGGGCTTGGAAGAAGTATGTTCTGGAGCATGAGGCTACTTCGGACGAGCGGTCCTCTTTGAACCTCCAGGCAAACCGGCATCTGAGCTTTGATATCCGTAACCACTCTGTCGTTGGCTGTGGCCGTTGTAGCCAGAACGGGCACACCCTTCGGTATGGATTGAAGCACTCTGATTATCCTTCTGTAATCTGGCCTGAAGTCATGTCCCCAGTCAGAGATACAATGAGCTTCATCCACCACGAACAACCCGATCCTCTCGATAATGCCTGCCAGCATATTCTCTTTGAAATCAGCGTTTGCGAGACGCTCGGGTGAAATAAGGAGTACGTCTATTTCATCGCTCAGGAGTTCGGTCTGGATTGAATCCCATTCATCATGGTTCGTGTGGTTTATTGCCCGGGCTTTGACTCCTATTCTTTCAGCGGCTTCCAGCTGATTCCTCATAAGAGACAGCAGTGGAGAGATTAGCAGCGTGGGCCCTCTTCCTGCCTCACGCAACAGTTTTGTAGCAATGAAGTAAACGACGCTTTTGCCCCAGCCGGTTCTTTGAACCACAAGCACTTGTCCTCCTTGGAGGAGACTGTAGATGCTCTCCCACTGCCCCGGTCGGAACTGAGCGTCTGTCTGGTCAAGTGAGGTTCTGAGATAGCCAAGTGCTTTTTCTATCACAGCTCAACAGCTCTCTTTCAATTATTCTTGTCAATATAGAGCCTGTTCTCCAGGAAGGAAATACGCTCTGAGAAGTGATGCGCCATCCTGTATGAAAAGAATGCTGCCGGAAAGTGAGTGATTTCAGGCTGGTAGCAGGCTCTGAAGTACTCTCCTAACCCATGATCTCAAGGGACAGGGCTCCCTACGGGAAGGACAGAAAGGCCCCGGGGGAGACCCGGGGCCTTGAAGGTTTACCAGCTTTCCGCGTGGGCGGAGAAGGTTCCGAAGTCGTCAACCGGCGCGGCGTGAACTGAAGCCAGCTTTTCCGCAGTGGAAGGCTTTGTCACAAGGCTTACCACCACGATGGAAACAACGGAGAGAATAACTCCGAAGGCCAGGTAGTTGTAGCCGTATGAGTTCTGCAGCCATCCCGGAAGGACTTCGGTGTAGTTTTCCGCAATGCTGTAGTACTCCCAGAAGTAGCCTCCTATGGTGCCAATAAGCCCTGTGACCGCCGCCGCCATGACACCTGGCAGCGTGGTTCGCTTCCAGAACGCGAAGAGGAAGGGAACGGCGATGCAGGCTGAGAGAACGCCGCTGGAGATGTAGTAGACGTCTCCCAGGGTCTCGCTTGCCAGGGCGCAGAGAAGGGCCAGAAAGATGGCGCCCATGGAGACCAGCCTCGAGGAGAGGTGCCTTCTCTCAGGGGAGACGCCTTTCTTCTTCAGCCGGGGTTCGATGATGTCATGGGCTATGGGCATGGCGGTCACGTTGCTGAAGGTGTCTATGGTGGACATCTGGCACGCAACCAGCCCCAGTACCATGAACACGGATACCCAGTTCGGGAGTGTGGAGATCAGGGTTGAAATGATCGAAAGCGCCCCCGGCCCCACAGCCTCCGCCGGCACACCGTCCACCGGCGGATACGCTATAAGGGCGTAAAATGCGGCAATGGCGGGGAGCAGGCAGATGAACACCCCGATGAGCACAACTCCCAGCCAGGCTCCCTTCCGGGCCTCTCTGGTGGAAGGAGCGGCCTGCATCCTCACCACAAGGTCCTGCTCCAGCAGCCATCCCGGGAGATAACCTATGAGGAGCACCACCGGGAAGAGAATGCCCAGGAACCACAGGTTACCGGCCTCACCCTGCCCGGACCATGGGGGTGAAGCCTGTGCAAGCGCCTCTCCCAGGTTTCCGCCGGCTGCGGCCCCTGCGGCCTTGTACCCGGCGAATGCAAGTATTACCATGAAGGCGGCCATGATAACGAACTGGAGAAGGTCGGTGGTCACTATCGCTCTGAATCCGCCGTGCCAGGTGTAGAACAGTATGGGAACCACCAGGAGCACCATAACGAGCCAGGGCGGTATTCCGAGGAAAGGCGATGCCAGGGTGCCGGCCATGAAGAGTTCCGCCTGCGTCCAGGAGAGGAACACCCCGAACGACAGCACCGCCAGGAAGGCCCTGGCCTGGGAACCGAACCTCTTCTCTATGGCCTGGGGAAGGCTTATGGACGGGATCCTTCTGAACAGAGGCGCCGCCGCCACTATTATCAGCGTGAGCAGTACCCAGGGAATGGGAAGTATCCAGAGCCCGGAAGCCCCGAACATGTAGATCTGAGACATTCCGAAGCCGATCCACCCCAGCATGAGCCAGCCCGACGCCAGTGATATCCCGAGGCGAAAGCCTGAGATCTGCCTGTCGGCCATCCAGAAGTCAAGCTGTGTGTGGGAGCCGCTCCTGCGGAACTTCCACCCGACGAACATCACTGCAAGGCAGTAGAGGATCACAGCGGCCCAGTAAACGGGAGTCATGGAGAACCTCCCCTCCTAAAGGAAACTGTAGGTAAGGGAGAGTCCGCCGCGGAGATTGGAAGGTTCCGCGAAGACATCGGCTATCTCCGACTTGAGAAGCGAAGCGTATTCCACCATGGGTGTCGCGGTGATGCCGCAGGGGAAGGCCACTGGAGCCGAGACGCCAACGGTGAGGTCAGCAAGACCGGCTTCAGGAACCCCGTAGTAGTAGCCGTTGTGCTTCTCGTCCCCGTATCCCAGGTTCACCCATGCTCCTGCTGACACGATGTCTGAAAGACCGGTGTAGTGGGAGATGCAAAGGCCTGTGTAAAGACCTTCCGCGTCCTCCAGGGAGTAGGCGAAGGTCACCGTCGGTGCCAGGATGGCGTCATAGGCTGCGGCAAGGGTTAACTCGGAAGCTGCGGTTTCAGAGAATGCAGTATTGGGATACCAGTACTTGTTAAAACCCGCTGTGAGGGAAACAGGGCCCAGCACATGGGTGTAGTTCAGGATCAGATCGATCTCGGTGAACTTACCGGTTGGGTCCTGAACCTCTCCGTCCTCCAGCCAGGAGTTCTGGTCGGTGAGGTCCATGTTCCCCCAGAGGGTTATCGCGGCATCGTCGGTACCGGCGGCCACCCAGGGCTGCAGAACCCCTCTGTCGTTGAAAACGGCTCCGCGCCAGATGTATTTTGACTGAAAGGTAACATCCCCGCTTACCCAGATCGGTGCGGCAACTGAGATCCAACTCAGCAGACAGATAACAAGAACGGCTGTTTTCACGGTAAACCCCTCCGGAACGGCTCCGGAGAAGGCCGCTGTCTGCGCCTACCTCACGGAACCAGTGATGCGGCGCCAACTGCACCGCGGATGCTGCTTCAGTTTCGGTAGACCAAGATCA
>DAINQE010000066.1:0-11214 GCA_036743055.1 Candidatus Sabulitectum sp.
CCCCCTTCCAGATATGCCACCCAGTAACCGTCTTCAACGCCGCATACGGCGATATGCCCGGGAGAGAGGGGATAGAGACCCGATCTCAGCAGGTAGGCATAGTCGTTCCAGCCGTCGGAGTAGTGGCGGCAGTAAAGGTCGCCTCCGCTCTGCCACACCAGCAGCAGCCCTGGGTCCGCGGGGTTGGCGGACATGGCCGCCGCCTGGAGCCTGGCAGGGCCCTGGCCGGGGAAGGGAAGGGTGGAGGTGAAGCCCTCCATGCAGTCATGGATCGAATAGAACACAGTTCCGGTGGAATCGCTCCACAGGAAGACGGCCTGGTAGTAGTCGGACCCTGACGCAAGCAGCTCAGGTTCCGTGGACTCGGTGGTGGACCAGGTGAGGGTGTCGGCGGTGAGGTACACCGAAGAGGCGGTGGTGTTGTGGCACTGGGCTGCGATCTGCCAGCTGCCGGGTTCAGGGGGCATGGGAGACCCTGAAAGAGCCTGTCTCTGGGCCATAACCGGGCTGCCATTGGCGTTCATCACCGGAAATGTAACGTTGTGAACAAGGTCCTCCGGGTATCTGGAGGGGGAAAGGGGATAGGGGTCGAACAGGGTGAGGGAGTCACCCGTGGATAACTCACCCGAGGTGGAGACGGTGTATTCCCTGCTTAACCACATGAATTCGCTTCCGCTGCTGAAGTAGGTGGCCATGTAACTGCTCAACAGGCCATAGCCGGGAACGGCGGTCCTCCGCAGCAGCCCGGGAACGCTCCATTCGAAGTCCTGCAGGAACACCAGGGAGTCCTCCGTTGCCATTCCATCCCATGGATCAAGTGAATAAAGCACGTTGTCAACCGCTGCGATGAGGTGCATGCCCGAGGAAGGGTCAAGGGTGATGGTGGTGGAAACCCCGTGATAAGACTCGGCGAATGCCCTCCATGTTTCATTAACGGTGCCGTTGAACCGCCAGATGAATCCTGTGTCGCTGTCGTCGAGGCAGGAGACCCACAGGTAGTCAGAGCCGTCCTCTGCCGGTGTAATGGAAAGGTTCGACGCTCCGTGGAGCAGTGTGCTCAGCAGAGCCAGAGCAATGACTGATGGTTTCATTTCAATCCCATCGTTTGGCCTGATAATGCGATGCCCCGGAGTAAGATGATGCATCCATTGCAAGTATATGTCTTTTACTTCGGGAGAAGAAGGGGCATTCCCGTTTTGCTATAATACGGAAGAGAAAGATCGGAGGAAGACAATGGCGAATGGAAGCACCAGGGAAGTGGATGTTGCGATAATAGGTTCCGGGACCGCGGGGCTCTCCGCACTGGGCCAGGTGAGGAAAAGAACCGGGAACTTCGTGATCATCAACGACGGACCCTACGGCACCACCTGCGCAAGGGTGGGATGCATGCCCTCGAAGGCCCTGATCGAGGCGGCGGACATATACCATAAAAGGCACCTCTACAACGAGATGGGCTTCTACCTCAACGGCAGCGTGGCCGTTGACGGGAAGGCCGTTATGAAGAGGGTGAGAAGGCTTCGCGACAAGTTCGTTGCCGGGGTGAACAGGGCCACCGACAGGCTGGAGGAGCACCAGAACATCGCCGGCAGGGCGAAGATACTGGCCCCTGACCTGCTGGAGGTGAACGGCGGCAGGATAAGAACGAAGAAGCTGATAATCGCCACTGGCTCCATGGCGGTGGTGCCCGGCCCCTGGAAGGAACTGGGAAGCTCCATGCTCACCAGCGACACCATCTTCGAGATGGAGGACCTTCCGGAGAGCCTTCTTGTGGTGGGGCTGGGGGCCATAGGGCTGGAACTGGCCCAGGCAATGAGCCGCCTGGGGGTTAAGGTAACTGGATTTGACGCCCTGCACACCATAGGTGGAATAACCGACCCCGATGTTGCCAGATCGGCGGTTAAGATCATTGGGGAGGAGTTCCCCATTCACCTGGGGGCGAAGGTAAGCCTTGAAAGAGTTCCAGGGGGCAAGGTAAGGGCCTCCTGGAGCGGCAGCACCGCCACCGCAGACAAGGTGCTCGTGGCGGTGGGAAGGAAGCCCAACATAGAGGGCCTTGGCCTGGAGAATCTGGGCATTGAGCTGAACGGGAACGGTCTGCCGGGATTCAACCAGCATACCCTCCAGGTGGGCGACCTCCCCGTGTTCCTCCCAGGCGACGTAAACGGAAGGGCACCCATACTCCACGAGGCAGCCGACGACGGTCATATAGCAGGCTACAACGCAACATTGAGCAACAGCGACGAACACTGCTTCTGCAGGCGCACTCCCATCGGCATCGTATTCTCCGACCCCAACATAGCATTCGCCGGCTCCCGGTTTGCCGACCTGGAGATGGACGAAGCTGTAACGGCTGAGGAGGACTATTCCACCCAGTCCAGGGCCATCACCGCCGGAGAGAACAGGGGCATGATTAAGCTCTACGCCTCGAAGGTAACCTCTAAGCTGCTGGGGGCAGAGATGGCGGTTCCCGGAGGAGAGCATATGGCCCATACCCTATCATGGGCCATCCAGCGGGGCCTCACTGTGTTCCAGATGCTTGAGCTGCCTTACTATCACCCGGTGCTGGAGGAGGGCATAAGGGGCGCTCTCAGGAAGCTTGCCGATAAGATCGAAAAGAGGGAATCAGCCCCTGAAGTGCCGCTTTGCCGCCAGATCCCCGGGGAGGACTGAATGTGACAGCGCTGATCTTCACACTGATACTTGCGGGGCAGACAGGCTCAAGCTATCCGGACACCCTGGAGATCACGGGGGTATTCGCAGGGTACAGCATGGGAGACTACTACCATGCCGTGTTCATCAGCGAAGACGGCATGATGGAAACCACATTCGTTCCCGGAGTATCCACACCTGGTCTGGACGTTTTCCTCTTCATGCACAGGTGGGAAGAAGTCACTGTGCTCGCGGAGAACAGGCAGTTCGACCTGTACGAGGCAGGCTGTCAGATAGTGCCTGTGATAGTGGATGCCAGTGCCGGTGGGGAAAGCTACACTGACTGGTTCGATACGGTGGTGAGGGAGATGGGCATCAAGACCGCCGGGGAGTTCCATGAAGCGTTCGGGGATCCCATTGAAACCGAACCCCTTGTGGACGAGGGAGCCCTCTACTCAAGCCTGCGTGGAGAGAACTAGACATTTTCCCGGGGAAGTGTATTTTACCGGGTCAGTTTCCGGTCCATAACTCTTTGAAGAAAGGAACGCCGGATGACGATACACGCCTCTGGTGAATTCTGGGACAGGGTCCTGCAGGAAAAGGACCCCGAAACCGCCGACCTTTCACAGAGCAGGCCCGACGAGAACCTCCGGACCTTCTGCGACATCTACCTGAAGAGGAAGGCCAGGGTGCTGGACATAGGCTGCGGAGGCGGCAGGAACTCCCAGTACCTTGCCCAGGAGGGCTGCGAGGTCCACGGGCTGGACATTGCCCCTGCGGCGGTTGAGTTCTGCCGGAAACGGATGAAAAGGTTCGGTCTGCCCGGCACTTTCACAATGGGCGATATGACTTCCATACCCTACGAGGATGGCTTCTTCGACGGAATAGTATGCGTGGCAGCCCTGGACCATGTGACCCTCCAGGGGGCGAAGCAGGCCATCAGGGAGATCCGAAGGGTGAAATCCCCCCAGGCGAGTGCGTTCATCACCTTCGATCCGCCGAACCGCGACAGCGAGATAGAGGGGGAGGCCCAGACACAGGAGGACGGCAGCCTCTACTTCACAGCAGGCCCTCAGAAGGGGATGCTCTTCCGCAGGTATACCGATGACGAGATAAGGAACCTGATAGGCCTGGAGAACATCACCAGCTTCGAGCATACCGACAATGGTGAGAGAATAGTGGTCTGCAGGTAGGGAAGCCCCTAGTCCCCGAGAATACGAGCGGCAAGCAGCGTGAAGTCGTCGGCGTAGTGGTCTTCGCCGTGGAAGTTCTTCACGCTTCGCTCTATCAGGGCCAGCAGATCGGGCAGGGAGAGCGCCCTGTTCTTTGCGGCAAGGGTTGCGATCCTCTTCTCGCCGAACTCCTCCTCGGATGAGTCCATGGCTTCGGATACCCCGTCGGTGTACATCAGCACTATATCCCCGTTCTCCAGCTGCAGTTCGCCCTCTTCATAGATTGCGTTCTCGGTCACTCCGAACAGCAGCCCGCCGGTGGAGAGGGTTTTCACGGTGCCGTCATGCTTAATCAGGAACGGGGGATTGTGCCCGGCGTTCACATAGCGCACGCATTTCTTCACTGGATCCATGCAGAGCATGAAGAAGGTTATGAACATCTCAGGAGGGGTGTTCTCGTACACTATCCTGTTGATCTTCGTTGCCGACTCGTAAAGCCTGGCTCCCATTGCCTGGGTAGTGCGCAGGGAAGCCTGGAGGTTGGCCATTATCAGTGCCGCACCGACTCCCTTGCCTGAAACATCCCCAATGGAAAGCACCACCCTGCCGTCCTCCAGCCTTATCACGTCGTAGTAGTCGCCTGCTACGTCGAGGCAGAACTTTATCAGAGGGGCTATCTCAAGCCCGGGCACCCTGGGTATCCTCTGGGGAAGCAGGCCCTCCTGGATGGACCTGGCCACCCGAAGCTGCTCCTCCAGCTTTTCCTTCTGAAGCTTCTCTCCCAGCAGCTCCAGGTTCTCCGCTACCAGGGCGGTCTGGGCGCTGAAACTCTGAAGCAGCTCCAGCTCCTCGGCGGTGAAGTCCTCGCCGTTGGTCTTTGTGCTTATCACCAGGAAGCCCATGAGCCCCGATGTGGTTACCAGGGGCAGCAGAATAGCGCTCTTCCTGCGGATGAACCAGTCCCTCTGCTCAGGGGAGAGAATGATCTTCCCGCTGGCTATCATCTCGTCGAAGAGCAGGGGATTGTCCTTGGACTCCAGCCTGCGGAGGAACTCGTCGCCGGGGATGAACGGGGTGGGCTCCGTAAGGTCTCCGCTGAAGAAGCCCTTGCCGTCAACGCGTATCACCGGGTAGATCCTCTCGGCGGACAATCCGTCGGCAAGCTTCTCCTCAAGCTCCTTCCAGAACTTCTCTCCCTCGGCCCTCACCATGCTGGAGGCCAGGAAGTCCTTCATGAGCCGCCGCAGCTTCACTCTTTCCGGGTAGAAGTAACCCTCTATCCGGTGGCGTATCTTCCTCTGGGCCCACATGAACAGCATTGCCAGCACGATCCCGGTAACCAGTATGGCGTTCTGGGAATCGAGACCCACCCCCGAGAGAACGAAACGCACCAGCGCCCAGAGGACCCCGGCGAACAGCGCAAGCATGGTGAAGTTAACCGCCAGGAACCTTGTTCCCCGCTTGATGCGCCCCTCGAGGTGCAGCAGTCTGTACTTACCGATGGCAAAGCCCAGGGTGATGGGTACCCCCAGCATGAGCAAGAAGATGAAGTTGGTAATGAGTATACGGCTCACCACCGCAAGCCCCAGGTACCATTCGCCGAAGAGCACCACGGTCCAGAAGAACAGAGTATAGATCACCAGCCCCGGGGCAGACCCCAGTATCACAAGTCTGGTCTGCCTCTTCTCCAGCTTCACGGTGGTCATCCTGTGGTTCCGTATCAGCAGGAAGTATCCCAGCCCTATTATCAGCGTGCGCACGAGGAGCCCGGGAAGGATGTTGGATATCCTGCCTGATACCGTTGAGAAGATGATCAGCGCCGTGGGAAGGAAGATAAGCAGGTTGAACAGAAGCCTGTGTCTGGCGTAGGTGGGGTTGCGGCGGGGGAAGAGCAGCTGCAGCTTCAGCCACAGAGGAGAGCTGAAGGCAGCGAGTGAAGCAGTTCCTATTATCAGCCAGATGGGCAGGTTGAACCCGGCGTAAACATCGGAGATCGTGCCGAAGGAAACCGTCATCTCCCCAGCCAGCGTGTAGCAGAACAGGGACAGAGTGAGTACTGCGGACGAATGCGGCCTGCGCAGATATGCCCAGATGCCCACCGTTATCAGCCCTATGACAATCAGGGTTCGAAGGATCACAACAGTCCACACCTGCACCTGCAGAGCAGGAGGAATGGTGTGGGTGGCAATGGTGGTCACATACACGGAATCGTCGTGAAGGAACTCTATATCGAACATCTTCCCGTGGGGGGTATCGGTGCCGAACAGGCTGAAGTAGTTGTCCTGACTGGCCATGAGGCCGCCCACCGTAAGCAGGGAGTCCCCGCGAACGGGGTAGGGCGGGGTCACGAAGTCGTCCATGTTAACTTCGTTGAACTGCGCATGGCCGGTGGAATCGTTGAAAACGAACAGGCTCCACATGTCGCTCATGTTGGAGAAGTTAATCACCTTGGTGAAGTCCCGGGTCATGTAAACAGCGCAAAACAGCACCGCAAACACCGTTCCGGCCACCATCAGAGAAGAAGCGAGCTTCCTGTTCATGCCACCTCCATAAAGGTGATATACAACAGACCAAACAGCCGTGCAATCAGTAACAACTGAATGAGCGCAGGGGGAGCAGGCGTAAAGAAGGAACAAAAGGCAGAGCGAACTGGAAAATGAAGTATAGTAAACAGGTTCAACGCTTTGCGGCAATGATGCAATATCACCCGGGAAAACCCGTCAGTACAACCGAAAGGAGGTGAACGATGGGAAAGGACGAGCTGAACAGCTATGTGGAGACCAACCACCACAGCCTTGTGGCCTTCGTGAGAAGGAAGCTCTCGGAAACGGCCCACCGCGACAGCGAGGACATAGTTCAGGACGTGCTCCTGAGCATACTTGACGGCCCTGGCATCGCCGAGCCCATCGTGAACCTCTCGGCCTATGTGTTCCGTGCACTGAGGAACCGGATCATCGACGAGTACCGCAAACCGCGGAAGGCGGTGCTCTCCATGGACGAGGAAAGGGAAGGGGAACTCACCCTGGCGGAGACCATCACCGACGGCAGGTACCAGCCTGAGAACGACCTCAGGAGAACCACCGCCGCCGAGGAGATCATGGAGGCCATAGACTCCCTGCCGAAGAAGCAGAGGGAGGTGATCATCGCCACGGAGTTCAACGACATTCCCATAAAGACCCTGGCGAAGAGAACGAAAACCCCCCAGGGCACCCTTCTTGCACGGAAGCACCGGGGCATAAAGGCAATCAGGAAGAAGTACTCACACATAAGGGAGGATTACCATGGGAACGGTTAGAGTGGGCAACACGAAAATAGAGGGATGCCCCGCGGTAAAGGTCGCCAAGGTTGCAGGCCTTGTAATACTGGGCATCATAGCAGCGGCTGCCCTGGCCATAGTCTTCGGCCTCGCCATTCAGTGGCTCTGGAACCAGCTCATGCCGCCTATCTTCGGTCTGCCCGAGGTAAGCTACTGGCAGGCGGTGGGTCTGGTGGTTCTGGCGCACATACTCTTCGGCCACCACAACCACTCCCACGACAGCTCGAAGAAGAGTCGAAGGGCATCTGTCTGCGGTGGAACGAAAGAAACCATTAAGGAAGGCGACGAAACCTTCATCAAGGACTGGGACTCATTCAGGGAGTTCTGGAAGGACCATGGCCGGGAAGCCTTCACCAACTGGCTCCACGGCAGGGAACACCCGGAAGACACTGAATAGGGAAGATCATGTCCCGGGCGCCGGAATCCCGGCGCCCGGGAGAAAAAAGAAGAGGAGCAAATGCCAGAAAGAAAAGACAGAGTCTGTCCCGTAGCGCTTCACAGAAGCCTGAACAACCCGGTAAGAAAGCTCATCCACAACCCGAAGAAGATCCTGGGTAAATACATAAGGGAAGGCGACATCGCCATTGACATAGGCTGCGGCCCGGGCTTCTTCACCATCCCCATGGCGGAACTGACCGGAAGAACGGGGAAGACCATAGCCGCCGATCTCCAGCAGGGCATGCTGGACATCATCGGGAAGAAGATACAGAACAAACCAATCCAGAAGAGCATCATCCTCCACAGAACCACCGAAACAAGCCTCAACCTGGCTCTAAAAGCCGACTTCGCCCTGCTCTTCTACATGGTGCACGAAGTTCCCAACAGGGAAGAGCTCTTCCATCAGGTGAGAACCACGATGAAGCCAACTGGCAAGGTCCTCGTGATAGAACCGCCGGTTCATGTAACGAAGAAAGATTTCGAGGAAACCAAGCAGGCGGCAAGGAAGGCGGGTTTCAGGGTGGAGGAGGGGCCGAAGCTCTTCCTGGACAGAACGGCGGTGCTCATCCCCTCAGAATAGAAGAAGCGCGACAGTGAAGGCCGGCTTCGTGACATGGTAATGAGTCATTCAGAGTTGAACCAAAGAAAGAACCCTGAATAGCAGCTCATGACAAGCGACATATGGAAAGATTGCCGACCATCCAACGTCTCATTATCATTTATGCAACTGGTTCATGCAAATATAATAGTGTATCTTTTTCGAATCACAGTTTTAACCAGTCGCCTTGCGCTTGCAGGGGTAAGAAGAAAAGGCGCTGGTTACACTGGCGTTGATCAAGGAGAACATTTATGCGAAACATGGTATCCGAGAAACTGGTTAATCCATTTATCGCACGATCTGGACTAGATCCCAGGGTTGTTGTCGGTCGTGATGAGGAGATTGATTTTTTTGAAACCCGACTTTTAGATGCGATGCAAGGGAGATGCAAGCACTACGTTATTACTGGTAGCTGGGGGATTGGCAAGACAGTTCTCCTAAGACAGATGAAACAGAAAGCACGTAAGCAGGGAGCCTGGGCCGCTCTATTCTATACACGATCTTTCTCTCCTTCTGAAGCGCCTTCCAGTTTTGCTCGTCACATTCTCGATAATGTTGCTGCGGAACTCCCAGATCAAAGCAAAGGAGATCTGAAGAAAAAGCAAATCACGGGAGTAGGTTTGGGCGCTCTTGGCTTTAGTTTCCAGCTACAGTGGGACAAGGGTATGAAGGACAAGGATGCTCAAATCATCCTTCGCGACGGTCTATTAGAGATGTATAAATACGCTCAGCGTAATAAGGCAAAGGCACTCGTTGTTTTTATGGATGATGTACATAATATCTCTCCAAGAGGAGAGCATCTCACCATACTCAGAAACGCTCTTACCGATGAACGACTGATACGAGATACCAGAATATTGTTTGTACTCGCATCAATAGATGAAGGATGGTCTCCATACCTTCGACGAGATCATCCATTAGGACGTTTGTTCATGCCCAGAAGGCCTCTTGGTTTTCTTAGCTCGAGAGAAACCAGGCGACTTATTGATACAACCCTTGAAGGATCGATGGTAACATTCGACAGCACTATTCGTGATCGTGTGCATCCGGTTACCAGGGGACATGTATTTGAGATACAGGCTCTCTGTGAAGCATTATTCGATCAGCAGTTCAAGGGCAAAGTGTCGTTGAGTAGTTGGTTGCCTGCGATTCAACACACACTGCTTGCGCTGGCCGATGCTCAGTTTGCGAGCATGATTGGACGTGCGAGTGAGAAGGAACTCATTGCTCTGCAAGCCATTGCCCATTTTGATAAACCAGTAACGCCTCTCTCCCTTCAAGAAGCATCCCCTGATCTTAAGAGTACTGGCGAAATTCTGAGACGACTGCAGGCCAAAGGTTTGATTCAAAGAGTTGCGCGTGGTGAGTACATTGTTGATGATCTTCTCTTCTGTGAGTATTTGAATCAGATGAATGGGCGGTAATCACAGAAATCACAGAAAGGCTTGTTCTATGTGATTATCGTGATTCTGCAAGTGGCATATTTCTCCTAAGCAAGAGTCTGAAACAAGTAATATGGGAAGGTAGTGAAAGTCATAGTTATCGTCACCGCAGCATACATCCCTGAGAACGACTCAGTACTTCTCTGTCGCCGGGCTATGAACCAGAAGCTTGCCGGATTCTGGGAGTTTCCCGGGGGAAAGGTCGAGGAGGGGGAGAGTTACTCTGAGTGCCTTGCCCGGGAGCTGTTCGAAGAACTGGGGCTTGAAACGGTTGTTGGTTCAGTTATCGCGGAGAGCACGCATGCCTATGACTCTTTTTCGATCAAACTGGTTCTGCTGGAAACTACGATTGTCGGTGGTGAGATAACGCTGTCTGTTCATGACAGGTATGAATGGGTGCCTGTGGGGGAGTTGCTGGGCTGGAAACTCGCCCCGGCGGATGTTCCCTTGGCTCGTTCACTTATGGAGTTGCACGGGGAATCTTGTGGATAAGCACGACCCCTTCGAGGTGACTGACCATCTGGTTGCAGGTGGGGAATCTGACCCTTTCCTGCCTAAGCTGCTCTCTGCGATAAACACTGCGACTGAGATTGATATTGCTGTTGCCTTCGTGCAATCCACAGGCCTTAGGTTGCTGTATGATGCTCTGGTTGATGCTCTTGGTGCGGGGGCCAGAGTAAGGTTCCTTACAGGAGACTACCTCTATGTAACGGATCCTGAAGCTCTTCGCACCTTGCTGCTGCTCAATGAACTGGGTGCGGACACTCGGATCTTCGAGAGCGCCGGGAAAAGCTTTCACATGAAGGCCTATCTGTTCGTGAAGAGTGCTGGTGGCTCCCCGGTTGCCGGTCGTGCTTTCGTGGGCTCGAGCAACATCAGCTGTTCAGCGCTTACCCATGGGCTTGAATGGAACCTCAGGGTGGATATGGATGAGAATCCTTCGAGGTTTACTGAACTCCGTGAGAAGTTCGAGCAACTGTACTCATCTCCTAAGACCCAGGAGATCACCAACTCATGGATTGATGCCTATGTTGCCCGTAGACCGTCTTTCAAGAGTGTCGAAGTTCAGCCCGGCACTGATCAGAAAGCCCTGCCTCCAGTTCCTAACCACATTCAGTCGGAAGCTCTTCGTCTGCTTGAAGAGACAAGGCATTGCGGCAACTCACGGGGTCTGGTGGTAATGGCCACCGGTACCGGAAAAACCTGGCTGGCTGCCTTCGATTCATTTGCTGTAAGGGCGAAGAAGGTTCTGTTCGTTGCCCACAGGGAAGAGATTCTCAAGCAGGCCGAAGAGACTTTCATCAGAATACGACCCGAGGCCAGCATTGGGCATTTCACCGGCGGCGAGAAAACAATGGATACCGACTTGGTTTTCGCATCGGTACAAACCCTGGGGAAACTGGGGCATCTGCGTAAGTTCAGTGAGGACCACTTTGATTACATCGTTGTGGATGAGTTTCACCACGCGGCTGCCAGAACCTATCAGAAGCTATTGGCACATTTCTCCCCGAAGTTCCTGCTGGGGCTAACGGCTACTCCAGACAGAACGGATCAGGCAGACATTCTGGCGTTATGCGACGATAACCTGGTTATTCAGAG
>DAINQE010000067.1:0-7490 GCA_036743055.1 Candidatus Sabulitectum sp.
ATACCCGTGTACAGTTCTTCGGGAAAAAACCCGGCTGCATCGGGCCCGCCCACAGCCGCAGCCGTTGCCATTGCATCGGCGGTGGCGCAGTCTGGCGCCACGACCGTGGCGCCTGCGGCGGCTCCCGAGGGATAGCCTGTATTCCTGTCAAGAAGATGGCTGTACCTTACTCCGTTCTCAATGAAGAAGCATTCGTAGTCGCCGCTGGTGGCAACGGCTCCTTCTGTGATGGATACCACGCCGGCCAGGGAGTCGTTCCGCGGGTGCCGGACGCCTATGTTCCAGACCCTTCCCGTGGAGCTTCCGCACCTTACCTCTCCCCCTACTTCCACCAGGCATTCCTCGGCTCCCATTTCCATGAGGAGGGTCCAGGTCCTGTCCACTGCCCAGCCCTTGGCAACCGCCCCGAAGTCCAGAAGACCCCCTGAATGCAGGAGGATCGAATCTTCAGTGATGGTGACCATATCCTCCCAGCCAGTGACGGCGAGGACCTCATTGATCCTGGCTGGGTCGGGAACGGAATCTGCCCCGGGGAAACCCCATACCTCCACCAGGGCCCCCAGTGATGGATCGAATGAGCCGCCTGTGGCCGCCACCATGGTATTACTGAACCTGGCAAGCCTGCCCAGCTCGCTCTCTGAGGATATGCTGCCAGCTGTGTTAAGATGGCGAAGCTGACCCGTATCGGAGAAGCGGCCCAGCTCACAGTCGATGTGGTTCAGCAGCGAGTCAGCCGCCGACATCATTCCGGGTATGTCTTCCTCCGGAGCCCTCACCACCACCGTGGCGAATGTGCCCAGAGCTGGGAATGTGCGCCTGGCCTCCGGGTTCTCGCCGTGCAGGAACCTTACAGCAAAAGCGGCTGCAAGTGAAAGGGCGAGAACTCCGGCAAGGATGCCCGGAGCCCTGTTCCTTCTCAGCGTCCGCCGTCCTCGGGGCCGTAGCGTGTGTGGTAGCTGCAGTACTGCGAGCCTGAGGTGGAGGGTTTTCCGCATACCGGGCACTTCCTGGCGGGACCCTTCTTCTTCTTTGGCTGCGGCTTCCTGTTGGGTATGAGGAACTCGGTTACCCTTAGAAGCCCTGCAAGGGCAATGGCGAAGATGCCCCATTTACCGAGCTGCCAGAATCCGGTTTCAGGGCCAAGGAAGAAAGCGGCGCACCACATCAGCCCGCCTGCGATCACAAGGAATCTCTCGAATGCTCTCATTACCCTCCCTTCCTAGAGAAGATCGGTAAAGCTTATGAGATGGTTTGCCGCGAGAACGCCAATTCCCGCTTCCATGTAGTCTTCGGTGAAGAGCAGTGCAACGCCGCCGGCCTCGATGAGGATGTTCACGATGGGAAGCCCTTCCCCGGCGCAGGCCTGACCCCAGCCCGGGAAGACCAGGGACTTCCAGGCGCAGCCGCTCTCCTGGATCACTGTCTGAACGGTCTGGGGAGGAAGGGGAGCGCCGTGTATCTCGGGAAGGGGGCTCTGGTTCACCACAGGGAAGCCCAGGGTGCCCACCTCCACCTCCCGCACCGGAGTAACGGCCCAGAAGGCCATGGGATCCATGCTGCCGTCAAGTAGGCTGTCAACCCTGCTCAGGGGCACCGTAACGGATATCCAGCCCATCTCGTCCGGGGTTATGAGGTCGATCTGGAAACGGGATATTCCACCTGAGCCATGGGTGCGCATCCGGCTCCTTATCACCGAGAAGAGCCGTTGGACCGCATCGCTGTATATGGAGGCCGAGTAGCTTACCTGGCCCTGGATCATCACTGCTTCAGGGGTTACCGTATCCGCCAGCATGGAATGCCTGGTGCACTGGAAGCTGATGCCGGCCCTTGCCGCCAGCTGCATGGTGGTCTCCCCCTCGGAGGATACCGTTTTTATGCTGTATACGCTTATTCTGGGCTCGCCGCCCACAAGGTCCTGCACTATACCGAACTCAAGGGGGGTCTGCGCCATGGCGGAAGCCGCCAGGATGACTATGAGAATGGCTCCGTACTTCAATTGCTCCTCCGTGTGTTTTCCACCCCGATGCCAAAGAACCTGCGCCAGTTGGATCCGGCAACCTTGTTCACATCCTCAGTGCTCCAGCCCCTGCCTCTCAGGGCCTCGATCACCGCCGGCCAGCTGTCGGCTCCGGTGATGCCCCCGGGCAGGGCTGTTATTCCGTCGAAGTCGCTCCCGAATCCCACCGAATCCGTGGAGGTGAGTTCAGCAATGTACTCGATGTGGTTGACCACCGATTCGATGGTGGCTTCCTCACCCTTTTCCTCCAGGAAATCGGGAACGAATGTAACACCTGTCACGCCGCCTGAATCGGCGATGGCCTTAATATCCTGGTCGGGCAGGTTCCGGCCTTTACCCTCGCAGAGCTTTCTTGCATTGCAGTGGGTTGCGCATAGGGGCAGGCCGGTCCTTATCAGACTGGCCCTGGACCGGTCGTTGAGATGGGATACGTCGATGGCGGTTCCGTCTTCGGCGAACTTCATGGCGAGCTCCCTGCCCGGGCCGGTAAGGCCCATTTCAGAACCTATTCCCCCTGCGTACGGGTTGTCTCCGTTCCAGGTAAGGCTTGCCACCAGTGGTCTTTCCGGAACCCTCCAGCCTTCCCAGAGGGGCAGACACCCCTCGATGGCGAAGAAGAGCCTTGTGGGATGGTACTCCCTTATTTTCAGGAAGGTTTCCACTCCAATGTCCCAGATCTCCTTTTCCCGCCCCTTGTAAGGCTCGGTACACACAGCCATTACCTGATGCGTAACACCGCCTTCGGCGAGCCTGGGCCCGTCCACATGAGCCGAGGGGTTCCCTTCCTGGAAGAGATCCCCCGTTCCTTCTTTTACAAGGGTGTCGCAGTGGGCGTCGAAAATGCCCACATTAATCGGGGAACTCACTCTGTCTCCACCGTTTCGCCCTGGGGCGACAGGAATATCCCGGTGAAGACCCTTGAGAATTCCCCGGCCCTGGACATGAGGAGGAGTATCACAGCCAGAAGGATGAGGTAGATGATCACCCTGCTTCCCGAGCTCCTGGGCCCGTGCCTGTTCCGCCAGTCTTCGTGGTAGGACATCAGCGTATCAGGCGGGTCTGTCTGAAGCTGTGGGGTATGGATGGGAAAACCGGTACATGAAGGGTGTCGTTCCACTCCACCACGAAGGAATCCCCGCTGAAAGCCCTTGTGGTAAAGACCCTTCCCGTGGACTCCTCGTACTCCCTCCACCTGGCCAGGAACTCCAGCCGCTTCGCCTGGGTGTTCTGTATGCGGTTCACGCCGTCCACCACTTCGTTGAGGTCCTTGCGGAGGGACGCGGGTTGGAGGATATAGAAATCTATCAGCTTCCATCCCCAGAGGGCCACGAATACGAAAAGAACCATCCAGAGCAGGCATCCGGCCTTGTTGTCAACCATTTTCCCTTCCTTCTCACCAGCCTGAAAGGCATCTTCGTGCTATCTGTGCGGATATCTTTTCCACGACCCTGTCCCTGGCGGCTTCATAAGTTTCCGCTGCCGGATCGTAGAGTATCCATTCCGACAGGGTCTCGTCACTGATAATGTACTCATTGTCGCCGGCTGAATCCATGCTCACGGTTACCCGGATCTCCAGACGATACTCCTCGACCTCCTCCGAACCGGTATAGCTCACCGCCGTCCTTCCGAAGTAGTTCACAGTTCCTTCGATGGTGGCGTCGGGGGACTCGTTGTCAATGGAAAGCCTGCCGTCGCGGACGATCGCGTCGGTGACGAGGGCGGTTATCTCCTGTTCGAGACCGTACTCCGTCACGGTGCTTCGGAACTGCCGCACCCTTACGGACTGTATGCTATCGGGAAGGGAGCCCCGGAAGCTGTAGGCGCAGCCAACGGCAAGGGCCATGAGCAGCGCGGCCAGGCTATATGCCCGTGTGACCAAAGCCGCCTTCGCCCCTTTCGGTTTCCTGCAGGGAGTCGGTCTCCACGAGGGTTACCGGTTCGACCCTGGAGAGTACCGCCTGTGCGATCCTGTCGCCGCGGTTCACTGTGAAGGGTTCGCCGCCCAGGTTCACCATTATCACCCCCACCGTTCCCCTGTAGTCCGAATCCACCGTGCCCGGGGAATTGAGGAGGGTGATTCCGTGCTTCAGCGCCAGACCGCTCCTGGGCCGTATCTGCCATTCGTAGCCCACGGGTACCGCAACCTTCATACCGGAGGAGACAAGGGCCCTTCCACCGGGGGGTATGGTAACGGGTTCACTGATGGCCGCCCTGAGATCCACCCCGGCGGAATGCTCGGTGGCCGGCCGGGGAAGTGGCAGACCACTGTACTCCTCGAGAAGCTCCACCTGCACCCGGATCATTACACCTCCAAAAAAGGGGCGGCCCGGCGGGGCCGCCCCTGTCTCCTGAACTAGCTTTCCAGACCGCTCTGGTCAACGTCCTTCATCAGAAGGTCGATCTTGCCGTCGTCGCGGATCTTGTTAACCTTCACGCGAACCCGCTGACCCCTCTTCAGGACAGTTGATACATCGTTGATTCGGTCTTTGCTGATGTTGCTGATGTGCACCAGACCGTCGGTACCGGGCATTATCTCCACGAAGGCGCCGAAGGTCTGAATGCTCACCACGGTTCCCTCGTAGACCTTGCCTATCTTGGGGGTACCCACGAAGCCCTCTATGAGCTCCAGGGCGTGGTCGGCCTTCTCGCCGTCGTTGGTGAGGATGGTAACGGTACCGTCGTCGTCGATGTTGATCTCGGCGCCGGATTCCTCGGTTATGTACCTGATGTTCTTGCCGCCGGGGCCTATGAGCTTGCCTATCTTATCTCGGTCGATCTGTATGGTGATGATCCTGGGTGCGTACTGGCTGAGCTCTTCCCTGGGCTTCGAGATGCAGGCGTTCATCCTCTCCAGGATGTGAAGCCTGTTCTCCCTGGCCTGGAGGAAAGCTCCTGTGAGGAGTTCCTGGGAAACACCCTCCACCTTCAGGTCCATCTGTATCGAGTTCACTCCCTTGGAGGTGCCTGCGATCTTGAGGTCCATGTCACCCAGATGGTCCTCCACACCGGCGATGTCCGAGAGAACTATGGACCTTTTGCCGTCGGTGACCAGACCCAGGGCTATCCCCGCCACATGCTCCCCGATGGGAACTCCGGCGTCCATAAGGCAGAGGGATGCTCCGCAGATGGTTGCCTGGGAGGATGAACCGTTGGACTCCAGGATGTCCGAGACCACCCGGACGGTATAGGGGAAATCGCTGGGAACGGAATCTGCCACAGCGGTTTCCGCAAGGTGACCGTGACCTATCTCCCTCCTGCCCGGTCCCCTGACCGGCCTTACCTCACCAACGCTGAAGCTGGGGAAGTTGTAGTGGAGCATGAAGTTCTTCTTGTATTCTCCCAGGAGCGCGTCTATGCGCTGTTCGTCGCGGTCGCCGCCGAGGGTGGCGGCGCAGAGGGCCTGGGTCTCCCCTCTGGTGAACAGTGCGGAGCCGTGTGTCCTGGGAAGCACTCCCACCTCGCAGGATATGTCCCTGACCTCGGTTCTCTCCCTGCCGTCGTACCTTATGCCGTCGGTGAGAAGACGCATGCGGACATACTCCTTCTCGGCCTTGTGAAGGGCCTCGGAGGTGTACTTGCCGTAATCCTCGTCGCTCTCCTCCACCGGGAACCTGGCAGCCACCGCATCCTGGGCCCTCTCCTTCGAATTGGCCATGGCGCGGGCCATGTTCTCTTTGTTACCCTGGCCGTAAACCTTGGAAAGCTCGTCAGCCACTATATCGTAAACGGTTTCATAGAGGCCTTCGGGAAGGATCTTCGGCTCCACAGGCTTCTTCTCTTTTCCAACGGTCTGCCTCAGCCTGATCTGCAGATCGTTGATCTTTGAAGCCTCAGCGGCGGCCATGGAGATAGCCTCGGCTATCACATCCTCGGGAAGTTCCCTGGAATGGCCTTCAAGCATAACGACTTCCTTGCCCTTAACCGCCACCACCAGTTCGAGATCGCTCTCTTCCATCTGGGCAACGGTGGGGTTGAGAACGATCTCTCCGTTGACCCTGCCTGCCCGAATGGCGCTTACAGGACCCTCCCAGGGTATGTCGGAGATCATCAGTGCGGCGGAACCGCCGATGAGGCCAAGGAGGTTGGGGTCGTTCTCTCCGTCGGAGCTGAGCACCAGGCAGTAGACCTGTGTCTCGTCGTTGAACCCGTCGGGGAAAAGGGGCCTGAGGGGCCGGTCGATGAGCCTGGCGGTAAGGACTTCCTTCTCGCTGGGCCTTCCCTCTCTCTTGAAGAACCCTCCGGGGATCTTGCCGGCGGCGTAGGTCCTCTCCCTGTACTCTATGGTAAGGGGGAAGAAACCCATGTCCCTGGCAGCGGGTTCGCTGCAGGCAGCCACTAGAACGGCTGATTCCCCGTACTGCACGTAAACGGCTCCGTGGGCCTGTTTGGCCATCCTGCCCGTTTCGATGGTGAGTTTGCGTCCTGCTATCATCTCTTCAACGATTGTTTTCATGCTTTCCTTCTTCGTTCACTTCTTGCCCGGGCCGTCGCCCGGCTTTCACCACGGACCCGTTTCTCGAGGTTCACTACCTTCTCAGACCCAGTTCCTTCACCACAGTTCTGTATCTCTCCACGTCCCTTGACTCAAGGTAGTTCAGAAGCCTGCGCCTCTGACCCACCAGCTTCAGCAGACCCCTGCGGAAGTTGTTGTCCTTGGGGTTCGCCTTTGCGTGCTCGGTGAGCTCCTTGATCCTCTCAGTATGGATAGCGATCTGGACCTCGGTCTTGCCGGTGTTCTCCTCGCTGCCCCCGAACTTGATCGCAAGCTCCTTCTTTCGTTCGCTGCTCAGTGCCATTCTTTCAGTACCTCCATTGAGATTTCCATATCGTTCTTTATCTGCTTTGCCAGTTCCTCCGCCGTGCCAAAGCTAGTGGGTTTCCTCAGGAAGGAAACGAACTCGACCTTGGCGGCGGTTCCGTACATGTCTCCGGAAAAACCGGGCACATGCACCTCAACCAGGTGCTTCTCGGGAACAACGAAAGCCACGGCCCCAAGGGGACCGGAGCCCATGTCGGCGAAGACTGCGTAGCTTCCGGCCGGTGGCAGCAGTTTCGAACCCGGCACCCTCAGGTTGAGGGTTGGAAATCCGAGTTTCCTGCCCAGTCCACGGCCTCTGGAGACCACGCCTGTTGCTCCATAGAGGCGACCCAGCAGTTCCGAAGAACCCTGGAGGTCACCCTGCTCCAGAAGTTCCCTTATCCTTCCGCTCTTCACCGGAATGGAACCCACGGTGAACGGTTCCACCACCCTCAGACCGAGACCGCGACGGCCGAGGCCTTCCTTAAGGGTTTCAGTGGTTCCAAGGGCCCGGTGGCCGTAGCGGAAGTCGTACCCTACTACAAAACCGTCGAAGGGGCCAATCTCCGCCAGAAAGCCGGGAAACTCTCCGTGGGGCATTCCAGCGGTAACCTTATCGAACGGAAGGGTAATAATACTAGATATACCGTTGCACCGCAACATTTCATAACGTTC
>DAINQE010000067.1:7590-9442 GCA_036743055.1 Candidatus Sabulitectum sp.
ACGGAAGGGTAATAATACTAGATATACCGTTGCACCGCAACATTTCATAACGTTCTCCAGCGGTTGTCAGCCTTCCCCTCCAGATACCCCTGCCGGTAACCTGTCTCGGTACTGGTTCGAAGAACACCATTCCCGGGTCCTTCCCCGCTTCCTGAAGCACCCTCATGTGTCCCAGGTGCATGCCGTCGAAGGCGCCCACAGCGGCGAATCTCATGCTATCTCCTCCGGAAGGGACAGAACGGTGGACGGATGCACAACGCCTTCCGAACCGTTCCCGATCGCTACCAGATCTCCCGAAGGCCCCAGAAGGGCCGCCGTTCCGGTGAAGTCCCGGGATATGTCGCCGCCGTGGGCTACGGACCTGGCCTCGTCCATGGACAGTTCCAGGGAACTCATCACTCTTCCGGCGGCTTCGGCCATTGTAAGGAACCCTCCGGACCCTTCATGCTCCCCCTGGGCTTCATTCAGTGAGAACGGGCCGGATGCGGTCCTTCTGATATGCTCCGCGGCGGCGCATGCTCCCAGGGCTTCGCCAAGGTCCCTGACCAGGGCGCGCACATAGGTTCCGGGGGAAACGGTGGCGGAAAGATCCATTCTGCCTTCCAGCATGTCTCCCCTCACCCAGTTCTCCACGGTTACGGTCCTGGATGGCATCTCGGGCCTTTCGCCGCTCCTGGCCAGGGCATAGCCCCGTTTCCCGTCCACCCTCACCGCGCTGAAGAGAGGGGCCCTCTGCTGGAAGGTTCCTGTAAGGCCCTCAAGGGCTTCATCCACCATTTTTACGGTGAGACGGGAGCAGTCACAGGTGCCGGTTACCTGCCCGGATGTGTCCAGGGTATCGGTGGAGATGCCGAAAACCGCGGTGAAGCAGTAGTCCTTGGTGCCCCCGGACAGGTACGGCGCAAGCCGGGTGGCCCTCCCCAGAAGAACCACCAGGAGTCCGGTTGCGTCGGGGTCAAGGGTTCCGCAGTGGCCGTACTTCCTGAAACCCAGGGCCCTGGCCACCGAGCCTGCGGCCTTCCTGGAGGTAACTCCGGCGGCCTTGTCCAGCAGGAAAACGCCGCCGGTCAAGACCCGTTAACACCCGTGTCCAGTGAACGGAGCAGTGAGAGAACCTCCTCACCCCTCCTTACCGAATCGTCCCATACGAACCGGAGGGTGGGCACCGTTCTGGTGCCCATCCTTCCGGAGAGGTTCTTCCTGATGAAACCCGAGGCCCTGATGAGGGACTTCATGGCATCCGAGGTTTCCCCTCCTCCATCCTCCAGGGATGAAACGAACACCCTGGCGAAGGAACCGTCGGAGGAGAGTTCCACTCTGGTTATCACAACGCTGTCGGTCCTGGGGTCGGACATCTCCCTGGAAATTATCTCAGCCAGGTGCATCCGTATCAGGCCGCTGAGCTGTTCGTTCTTCCTCTGCTTCACTCCAGCTCTCTCGCTATCTTGACGATCTCGAAGCTCTCGATGGTATCGCCCACCTTGATGTCGTTGAACCTCTCGAGCCCTATGCCGCACTCGAAGCCGGCCGCCATTTCCCTGCGGTCTTCCTTGAAGTGCTTGAGTGAGGATATCTCGCCCTCCCACATGACCACTCCATTGCGAACCAGCCTTGCCCGGGCGTTCCGCTTGATCTTACCCGCTATGATGTAGCTGCCGGCTATAACGCCAATCTTCGGGACCTTGAACGTGTCCCTCACCTCGGCGGAACCAAGGAACTCTTCCTTCTCCTCCGGCTTGAGCAGACCGCCCAGGGCTTTCTTAACGGTATCCTCCAGGTCGTAGATAACGTTGAAGGTGCTTATCTCAACGCCCTCCTCCGCTGCCTTTTCCCTGGCCCTCAGGTCCGGCCG
>DAINQE010000067.1:9542-10923 GCA_036743055.1 Candidatus Sabulitectum sp.
TCCTCCACCAGAACGCCGTTCTTGGAGAGGTCCTGCTTCACGAAGTCGGGATTGGCTGTGGAGAGGTCCATCTTGGTTATCGCAACGATGATGGGAATCTCAGCCGCCCTGGCGTGCTCGATGGATTCCTTCGTCTGGGGCATCACCCTGCTGTCAGCGGCGACCACCAGGACAACGATGTCGGTGACCATGGCACCCCTGGCCCTCATTGCAGTGAAGGCCGCGTGACCCGGGGTGTCGATGAAGGTTATCTGCCTGTCTTCATCCACATTTGCCACATAGGCGCCTATGTGCTGGGTTATACCGCCGGACTCGGTGGAGATCACATTGCTGGATCTTATGCGGTCCAGCAGGGCGGTCTTGCCATGGTCCACATGGCCCATGATGGTGACCACAGGAGGCCTCTCCTCGGCCTCCCCCTCTCCGGCTGAGACCCTTGCCTCCTCCAGCCTTTCGGCACCGAACTCGGCTACTTCCTTGATCTTGAAGCCGTGCTCCTCGGCAACCAGGGCTATCGTGTCGGTGTCGAGCCTCTGGTTGGCCGTGGCCATGACCCCCAGGCCAAGGCAGGTGGCTATTATGGTATTCACAGGGATGCCGGTCTGGGCAGACAGCTCGGAAGGGCTGGTGAACTCCGCCACGTTGATTACGGAGTCGTCGCCTTCGGCAACGGCGCGCTGCTCGTGCCTTTCCTGCTTCTCCTTCTTGTACCTGGTCTTCTTGCTCTTGCGGGTCTTCGTTTTCCCCGCGTCCATCTTGGCAAGGGTCTTCTTGACGTTCTTCACGGTTTCGGCGGAGACCACGGTCTTTTTCTTGCGTCTCCTGCGCTTTCTCTTCTTCGTTGCCCGGGTCTTGGCCTCGTTCTTTTGCTTCTCGAACTGGCTTATCACCCTGGCCGTATCCTCCGGCGTCAGGGTGCTCATATGACTCTTAGCCTCTATCTCAAGCTCGCCCAGGACCTTGAGCAGTGCTTCGCTGGATATGTTCAGCTCCCTGGCAAGCTCGTATACCCTCTGTTTCTTAATGCTTTCCGTCAACGGGAATCACCTTCTTCCAGGCCTCTTTATTCTTCTTCTGTTTCTTTGTTCTCAACGGCGGGATCAGCCTTTTCCTCTTCCTCCTGCAGCCGTGCGGTCTCTATCTGGTGAGCCCGTTTCTCAACGAGTTCCGCCGCCTCCGCAAGGAGCTGGGCAGCCTTTACCGGGCCAACGCCCTGAACCTGAAGAAGCTCTTCCTCTCCTGCGTCCAGTATCCTCTGGGCCGAGTCGTATCCGGCCCTGCCCAGCCTCTCGGCAAGCTTCCCGGATGCACCGGGCAGCTCGCTGGCATCCACCCGCAGCATGTTCTGCCAGCGGTTTTCCTCTTCCCACTGGGACTGCGT
>DAINQE010000068.1:0-10922 GCA_036743055.1 Candidatus Sabulitectum sp.
CCGCAGCCCACACACCCTTCGCCCTTGTACTCGGCGTAGTGATAGCCCTTGGAATTCAGCTTCGGCGAGAATACCAGGACCTGTTTAGGGCAGTGAGCGATACAGAGACCGCACCCCTTGCACTTGTCCGGGTTCACCTCTGAGCGAGGATACTTCGCGTCGGTCAATTGAGGGACCTCCTTGCTATGTTTATGATTGATACACAACAACAAAGTTGATTTGTGCCTGTTGAGCCTCGGGTTTCTACAATGGCATGGGATACCATTGGCGTCAACCTCGGGGATGCCCATGGAGCAAGTTATTCGGCTTGTTTTTCATGAAACCGGGGGGAGTCGTTTTATCCAGCCCTGGGGCGTTTCACTGAAACCGTCCATTTCCAGATCGAGGGGATCACCCTCCCACTGGGTGATCGTCATTATTTCATAGCCGTCAAGGCTCAGCGCCTTTGAAAGCTCAACGATGATCCGGGAACCTGGAACCTTCGGGGAGAGGAACTCGACGGCTGCGATCCTCTCCCCCTGTCTGCGCAGTCTGAGGGAGAGTAACTCGGATCCATCCGAAAGCAGCACCGCGGTGCCGTCCTCCATGACCGAAACGACCGGGCGGCTGTACTGCGTTATCTTCCTGACCCTTCGTGATGTTACCGCCAGAGCTGGAAGATAGAGCGCTGCGAAAAGGATCGCTCCATTCAGGGTTCCTCCGAGACCCGCCCTTTCCAGAAGGACATAAGCCCCGGCATGCAGCATGAACACAGCGCCCATGAAGAGGGAGAATAGCCTGGTTCCATCCTCCCCCAGGATGCCCTTGAGCATTCCCCCGGCAATCCTGCCTGGAAGGTTCCATCTGAAAGCCGCGGAGAGCAGAAGAAGCGCTCCCAAAAGAGCCTCGGCGTGTATCAGCCCCGCCCCCAGAAAAGCCATTATTCCGAACAAGGCCCCTTCGGCGATGAGTCCGGGCTTCCTTCTGCGAAAGGGAAGCAGGGCCAGAAAGGAGATCACTCCGGCTGCCGCACCGGCTATACCTGCTGCGGTACCGTCCCAGATAAGGTCACCGGCGAGGAAAAGTACCGCTACAAGCAGTTCCGGCCAGATGGCGGAGATCACTCCACATCTCCGTATGTCGCGGAACCGACCATGTCCACCCCTGTTTTCACTGCCCTGTTCACGTGGAGTTTCCTGCTGCTGATCTCGTCTCAGAACTGAAGGGCCCTTTCCTGGGAAAGGGTGAATGTGTTTCCCGGAAGGCGATGTACTCCAACTTCTTCCTGCCCTGGGTCTTCACCGGATCTTCCCCTTCGCAGAACACAGCCAAGGGAACATCGACGGGGAGATGACTCAAAGAGTACCGCATAAGGTACGTCAACTGATAGCCGTCCTGTATGAGACCATGGTCAGCGGTACGTCTTTCATTGTCCGTGGAATATATTCAGCCTTTCACCCGTTGTCGCCCGGGTAAGCACCGGAGGTTGGTTGAGTTGGCACTTCCCGTTAAGATATCCGTGATAATACCCGCCTGGAACGCAGGGGCAACCCTTGGGCACTGCCTGGATTCACTGAAGGAACAGTCCAGGAAACCCTTCGAGATACTACTGGTGGACGACGGCTCCACCGACGACACCCGCAGACTGGCGGAAGACTATCAGGTTAAGGTCCTGTCCACTGGGGGCAGAATGGGTCCTGCCACCGCCAGGAACATGGGAGCTGAAGCGGCTGCAGGTGAGGTACTCCTGTTCCTCGATTCAGACGTCACGGTTCCAGGAGATCTTCTGGAGAGGGTGGCGGGACACTTCAGCGATGATGCCGTGTGGGCGGTCCAGACTCTCTACACACCCCTGTGCCCCGCTACGGACATCATCTCAAGATACCAGAACTACTACTACTGGTACAGCCTGAACAGGATGCCCGGAGAGAACTCAGCCACCTTCGCCACCTGGTGCGCCGCGGTCAGGAGGAACAGGTTCCTGGAGGTTGGCGGCTTCAATGTGAGGATACCGGAACCCACGGTGGAGGATGAGGAACTGGGCTACACCATCGCCGACCTGGGCGGCAGGATCATCATGGACAAGTCGCTGAAAGTAACCCACCTGACTTCCTACGACCTTTCCCAGTTCACAAGCCGCAGGCTGAGAATGGCCAGGGCCCAGGCCAAGAGCGGCTGGCGGCAGGTCAAGGGCAGGCTCCTGGCCAGATACATGAATGTAAGGGAATCCGGCACGCATCACAGCAGGTGGGTGGTGCTTTCCATCCTTCTCGTGCTGTTTGCCCAGGTCTGCATCGCCGCCGGGCTGGCCGCATGGGATCCCGCCCTCCTTCTAGCCGCCCTGGCCGGGTTACTGCTCGCCCTGGTCTGCCATTGGGGCTTCCTTGCCAGCGCCGCCGGGAAAGCCGGGAAGGGAGTTCTTCTGCCCTTCACCCTGATGTGCCTGTACGACATGGCGGTGCTGGGCTGGGGAATAGTACAGGGAACCATTCAGTTCGCCATGGGCCGGAAGTACTAGTTCTCCACTTCCAGGATGTATACCTTGGGATAATCCACAGGGGCCGTATCGAAGGCAATGAAGCCGTTGTCGAAGCAGTAGCTTATACCATCGGTTCCCTCAAGTTCGGGTATCACCGCCACGAACAGCAGCTCTCCATGGAAATCGTAGACCTCAAAGGTCGGGTGATCCGTCCAGTCCTGGCCCACCCATATCCTGTTCATATCGTCGATATCCACGGAACCTATAGCGTTCCTGTAAAGGGGCTGACCATCATGAAGTCTGTCCCGGTTCATGGAGTTGCCGGATTCCTCACTGGTTGAGAGGGACTCGTGATAGAGTCCTTCAGCAAGCTCCTCTTCGGACTTGGGAACCCTCTCCCAGTCCTTCTCCACTGAAAAGAGTTCTTCCCCGGATGGGCCGAAAGCGGTGAAAGCCCAGATACTGTCGCATGTCTGGGCAACTGCCACAGAGCCGTCATCGGAGGTATCCCATGTGATCCCCACGGTATGCACGTTCAGGTCCCCGTCCTCATCCAGGGAGAACCTCATCGGATAGGAGCAGTAAACGACCCCGGGCTCTTCTGACCTTCCGAACCTGGCGAGAAAGGTGTCGCCCACCGGTTCTCCGTTCTCGACCCTGTGCTCAAGGCTCATGCCAACATAGGAACCGTCGGGGCATGGGGTGATCCTGTCCGGAGGGATGGCTGAATAAGAGGTAAGAAGGGTATCGAAGGACATGTCCCCGTGGAGGAAGGTGACCGCGATAGCCCCCCAGTCGGAAACCACCAGGCTTCCGTCGTCCATCAGCGCAAAGCTCCTGGGGTACTGGAACTCCCCTGGCCCGGAACCGGGCCTTCCCACGAACTCCAGGAACTCCCGTTCCGGAGAGAATACTCCGATTCGTGCCTTCAGCCCGTCGAGGATCAGAAGACGTCCGTCGGGGACCAGAGAGGCATCGGTTATGTTGCCGAACTCCCGGAGCGAATCCCCCATGAGAACACCTACCGTGTCCAAAACGGTTACTACAACTGTATCAGGGTAACTGGACTCCAGGGTAGTTTCGGCGGGTTCGCCGGTGCCGCAGGCGATGACAGCCAGGATGGCCATTGTTGTGAGAATAGAAGATTTCATACCAGCTCCTTTCTTAAAAGGTTCGCTGGTATTATATTTTTGAACAAAATTTTGTCAATATGTAAATCAGATTTGCTTTGTGATGAATCTCCAAAGTGTGTGAAGAACACTCAGACCGTACGGTATGGGTTTCAGGCTGGAATAACCCTCACCGTGTATGGTGGGGATGGGGATCTCCTCTATCACCAGCTTTGCCCTGATGGCCCCCACCAGCATCTCCGAATCGAAGTTGAAGGTGCTGGAGTACTTGCGGTATGGAATACTTTCCAGGGCCCTTCTTCCGTATGCCTTGTAGCCGCTGTGGTAGCTGGTGAGGTGCGCTCTGAAAACGGTGTTCTCGACCCAGTTGAGGATTACCGTGCCCCAGTACCTGGCCTGACTCATGCCCCCCTCCCGCATGTCGCCGTGCTTCGTTCTGCTTCCTCCCACCACATCCGCTCCGTTCTCAAGGGGCTCCATCATCTTGAGCAGGAAGTCCGGAGGGTACTGCCCGTCGGAGTGGAGCATGACAACCGTATCGGCCCCGTTCTCCACAGCCCAGTCGAAGGCTGTTTTCTGGGCCTCGCCATATCCCCTGTTAACTTCGTGCTCGATGAGTCTCATCTTGGGGAACTCCACGGCCAGCCTCCGAACCAGATCACCGGTGCCGTCTGATGACCCGTCGTTGACAACCAGAAGCGTCTCCAGCTTATCCCAGGCTTCACCGGGTATGTTCCTCACAACACCTTCCATGAAACGGCAGGCATTGTAGGCTGGCATAAAGCAGATATGGCGCAAGCTACTACTCCGGATTCCATTGTTGAGTTGCAGGGTACGGGAGTGAACAGATAATCATTCCCGGTGAAAAAAACAAGTTTGACCCGACGGTTATAATCCAGTCACAACACCTGGAAGGGAGAAAGACATTGGCAGGCGGAATGGAAATCCTCCAGGAGGTTCTCCGGGGTCTGCCCCCGGGCAGGGCAATTGACGTAGCCTCTGGCCAGGGAGGGTTCGCCGGGGCAATGGCCGGCCGTTCGGAGGATGCCGACATTGTAGTGGCGGCGGACTTGAAGCCCGGATTCCTTACGGGAACGGTCCCTGCGGCGATGGACGCCCGGATGCTGGCGTTCAGGGACGGCACCTTCTCAGTTGCCGGAATATCCAACTCGCTTCACCACCTGCCGTACCCGCTGGAGGTGCTTGGGGAGATGGCCAGGGTGCTGCGTTCAGGGGGAAAGATAGTCGTCCGGGAAATGTTCCGTGGCGGAGATCAGCTGCCTTCCCAGGAAACCCACAACCTGATGCACGACTGGTGGGGGGCGGTGGACAGGTCGATGGGAGTCGTTCACCACCCGGTATACACACTGGAGGAACTGAGAACGCTTCTGCGGTCAACGGTCTTCCAGGACTGGGAGTTCAGGGAGTTCGAAGTAATCGGAGACCCGTTCCACCCAGATGTGATCGACAGGATAGAGTCGGCCTGGAATACCTACATGGAGAGGGCCGCGGGTAATGAAGAACTCATGGAGCGCGGCAGGGAAGTTCATCGACACTTCCTCAGCCACGGCTTTTCCGGTGCCAGGGCCCTGGTGGCCTGCGCAGGGAAACCCTAGTCTGACTGGTTTTCCGGAGCCCAGTCCGGTCTGAGCGCTCTTTCAGGGACAAGTTCGTCGGCCAGGTCTTCCGTCCAGGGTTCAAGGAACGCATCCCTGCCCCTCACATAGAAAAGGTAGGCGTTCCTGCCGCTGAAAGCTCCCTGGATCAGAGCAGCGTCCTCCCGGGCAGTCTGATGGGCCAGGAAGATCACATCCCCCTCCAGGAACGGATCATTCGCCAGAAGGCCGCTCATGATGTTCGGGTAGCCGTGTTCGCTTGCTTCCATGAAAACAACGGCGGGGATCTCCGCCGAAGAGGCTGCCCTGGCCGGCGCGTTGTCTATTCCCTGCCAGGGACCGCTTCTCAAGGCGGTACCGTCGGGCAGGTACACCATGAAGGTGCAGATAACCAGCATCGTACCCGTAAAGGTAACGGCTGCCTCCCCGAACCGCTTGCGGGCGGCTTCAAGCCCGGCGGCGGAGAGAAGGGCGAAGGCGGGCAGGGTGGTGTAATAGTGCCTGGGACCATAGTCCACCGAAGCGGCGTAGTGTACGAACATGAAAGGGGCCACCATCAGTATGGAAAGGTACAGCGGCCATGTCCTTCTGAGGAGATCACGGTCGAGTATCACCGCGGCGGGAGGGAGAAGGGAAAGAAAAGGCCAGCCCAGCAGGATGGTGCTTCCGGTTCCCGCCTGTTTCAGAAGGTTGATGAGTCCCCTGAGCGGAGTGTGAGCGTTATCGCCGTACTCCGGGAACCAGGCCGCGTTCTCTCCGAAACCCATCAGTGCTCCTCCCCTGGCAAGGTTGTAGGCAGGAGAAAAGGGATCCCCTGTATACCTCCAGTTGGAGAGCATGAGGAATCCGGTGGGAAGCGCCGCTCCGGCGGCCATCCTGAGAAGCACCGGCAGTGCCCTCCATCCGATGAAGCAGATAAGCGAAATGGTGATGGTAAGGGTCCACGGTACGATGGGGTAGGGTTTGGTGGCCAGGGCCAGCCCCAGAAGGAAGCCTGAACCGGCCTGAAGCATCCCCCTGGAATCCTTTACCCCTGACACAAGAAGGTACAGGGCCCAGGTGACGAACATCAGATTGGTGTTGTGGGCCATGTGGCTTGCCCCCATGAACAGGAAGAACGGTGAAACGGCCATTACGCCGGTTCCCAGCCTTGCTGCTCTTTCACCGGCGAGCCTTCTCATGAGTAGAAAGGCCCCGAGAAGTGAAAGTGCCGATTCAAGGGGGCCGAGAAGCCATGAGATCCCCGCTGAAGTGAATGGGACCATGAGCATTCCGTGGAGAGGGGTGTACATCACGAACCATTCTGAATCGGTGAAGATGAAGTGCCTGAATGGGAAGACGTCCCTGGGATCATCAACAGGAGGAAGCGGCGCTGCAGCCCTTCCTCCGGAGTAGATCCTGCTCTGAACGAAGTAGGCTGCCTCATCACCGCCCTTCGGGATTCCCTCGAGTGGATACAGGGCGGTGTAGATGGTGAAGCCCAGCACCGGCACCAGAAGGACCCCAAGGAATATCCCGGTTGGCAATCCGCCAAGGAAAGCCACCACTCCTCTGAAAGGTCTCCAACCCGCAGTTGTGAGGAGAATGGCGGCGGGAACAAGGGTGAACAGCTGTACGAGCTTGTCCATGGGGCCGGCGAACCGGAGGGGAGAATGGGCATAGACAGTGAAAGCCACCGCCAGGATGATCGCCCCCGCCGTGAAAAGACCCCGCTTCACAGGTACTTCCTTCCGGCGGCATAGCTTCCCATCGAGAATAGGACCGACGGCACAACCAGCGCAAGGTCGGGCAACAGGTAGAGGCAGGCCCTCACTCCCCGGAAACCCCCGTCCCTTATGCAGTGATAGATGAAGGGGATCTGGCAGACCGCAAGGCCGGCAAGACCTCCCAGGAGCAGGGGAATCCCTGGAAATATCCCGGCAAGGGACAGGGCAGCTCCAGTGATGAGGACCCATGCGAACAAAGCTCCGGCCAGAACCGGAAGCATCTCCCCCACTCCAGCTACGCTGACGGAAGGAGCGCCCCTGTCCCTGTCCCTTCTTAACAGGTAAAGGGCCTTTGCCCTCATCATGTTCCATTCGTAGCGGAAGAAGTCACCGGCGGTGTATTCCCTGAGATGGTAGACCTGGATCTCGGGAGCGAGGATGGTCCTGCCTCCTGAGGCCCAAAGCCTTTCGGAAAAGTCGGCATCCTCGATGGTGGCTCCGGAAATGTTCTCATCGAATCCCCCCAGGCGACGGAAGTCGTGGGTACGGACGGCGAAGAAGAATGTTCCGCAACCCTTTATGAAGGTGCTTCTTATCCGTCTGGTGAAGGTATGGAAGTAATAGTAGTTCTTGTAGAAGGTCGCAGCGCCGTTCCCTGGAGCCTTACTGTGGTAAACTCCCTGCACGGCGCTGGCATCCGACATCCTCTCAGCCAGTTTCCGCCTCCATCCCCTGGGGGCAACCGCATCGGAATCCACGAAGAGTATCCAGGGAGTCGCAGCGGCGAAACCTCCCTTGTTGCGGGTTCCCGCGGCTCCAGGCCTGCCGTCGGCGGTGAGTACCTCAACTCCCAAATCTCGCAGAAGGTCAGTGGAGCCGTCGGTCGAACGATCGTCCACTGCCAGTATGGCATCGCCCTGGAGAAGTTCCGACTTCAACGGCTCAATTACCCTGGCAAGGGTGGAGGCTCCATTATGCACAGGGATCACCACGGTAACTGCCTGGGCGTTCATTTCCTCTTTTTGAAGATCGACTGGAGCTGCTCTCCCAGCATCTGAATGAGGCTCCAGGCTCCATGGAACATTGCCCTGAGCTGGAAAGGCGACATCAGGTTGCGGACCCTGTAGAAAAGGAAGGATGGCCTGATGAAGTACCTCAGATAGGCGAGACGCCTCAGCTCCATCACCTGATCGGCGGTCATAGAGAACGGAACGAAGCAGGGGCGGTCCAGGAGCATGCCCTGGTCGTCCAGCTTCTCGGACATCTTCCCGAACCTTCCCTGCATCACTCCTTTGTAGAGAGGAGTTCCCGGGAAGGGGGTTATGGGAAAGAACTCCACGGTGAAGCTGCCCAGCTCCTTCGCGAACTCGATGGTCTCCAGCCCCTCTGAAAAGGTCTCGCCGGGTATGCCGAAAATGTATGTGGTATGGGTCTTTATCCCGACGCTGTGGGCTAGCTTCACAGCTGTTCGTATCCTCTCCAGGGTCTCGAACTTCAGAAGTGTGTCAAGGTTCTTCTGGCAGCCGCTTTCAACACCAAAGTTGATGCACCAGCAGCCGGCGGCCTTCATGGCGCGAAGAAGGGGCTTGTCCACCGAATCCGCCCTGCAGGAGACCCACCATCTGACCTTGATCTCCCTTCTGATAAGCTCTTCGCAGAAGGCGTACACATGGGCATGGTCGTAGGTGAAATGCTCGTCCCAGAACTTTATCTCCCTGGCTCCGTAGTTCCTCACGTAGCTCTCGATCTCGTCGACTATCCTCTCCGGTTTCCGCAGCCTTATGTGCTTGCCGTACATCTTGTAGCAGTAAATACAGGAGCCGTTGCAGCCCCTGCTGGAGAGCATCTGGATAGCTGGAACGGTTGAAACCTGCTCGAAGCTGGGCCAGTACCTTTCCATCTCGCACAGTTCCACCGCGGGGAAGGGCAGTTCGTCAAGCTCGGTGAGCAAGGGGCGTGTTCCTGTGGAAACCGGTTCCCCGTCCTCTCCGCGGAAAATGAGACCCCTGACATCGGAGAGGTCTTCCCCATTCTGAACCGCGTCGATCATTTCCCCTGCGGTGATCTCGCCTTCGCCCACCACTATGGCGTCCAGTTCCGGGCATTCGGAGAGCAGACGCTCGGGCATCGCAGTGGCTCCGTGACCTCCAATGAAGGTGAATATGTCAGGGTCATCCCCCTTCACCTCGGTGATCAGTTTCGAGGCGTGATCCCACAGAAGACTGATCACATAGACACCCACCGCTTCGGCCCTGAAATCGGCGATCATCCTCCGCATGGTCTCGCTGGTATAGAAGTAGCCCTCCAGGAACTTTACCTGGTGACCCCTGTCCCTGAGCACCGCTGCGATGTACTGAAGGCCCGGCGTGGGCCAGCACCCGCTGATGCCACGGGTATCCCTGGCTCGGATATCATCTGGTCCCCATGGGGGAACAACCAGCGCAACCCTCAAGAACGACCCCTTCCTTCGGTGAAGAGAGAAATATGCAGGCACCGGTCAGGTGCCTGCAACTGCATTACGATCTTCAGGGAGAGGGTACGAGAACGAACTCGTTCTCCCTGGCTTCCAGGGTTACCTCGGTTCCCGGAATGATCTCTCCCTTGAGGATCGCCTCGGCCAGGCGGTTCTGCACCTCTCTCTGAATGACCCTCTTAAGCGGTCTGGCTCCGTAGGCGGGATCGTAGCCCAGCTCGGCGAGACTGTCCAGGGCCTGATCGGTTGCCCGCAGGGTAATGCCCTGTCCCTCAAGCAGCTTTCCCAGCCTCTGAAGCTGAATGGAAACGATGTCCCGCAGCTGTTCCCTTGTGAGGGAATCGAAGACGATAACCTCGTCGATCCTGTTCAGGAACTCAGGCCGGAACCTTGCCTGGAGTTCGCCCTGGGCCCTTCTGTTCCTCTCTTCCAGGGAAAGGTCCCTGCCCACGGTTCCGATCCAGTCGCTGCCCAGGTTTGAGGTCATTATCACCACGGAGCTGGTGAAGTCCACCGTTCTGCCCTGTCCGTCGGTGAGCCTTCCGTCGTCGAGTATCTGAAGGAACACATTGAAGACGTCCTGATGGGCCTTCTCTATCTCGTCGAAGAGTATCACCGAATATGGTTTTCTTCTCACAGCCTCGGTAAGATAGCCCCCCTCGTCGTAACCCACGTACCCCGGAGGGGCTCCGATGAGCCTGGAGACCGAATGCTTCTCCATGAACTCGCTCATGTCCACCCGTATCATGGCTTCAGGGGTATCGAAGAGGAACTCGGCCAGTGACCTTGCAAGCTCGGTCTTCCCCACACCGGTGGGGCCCATGAAAATGAAGGTTCCAAGCGGTCTGTCGGGGTCCTGCACACCGGCACGGGCCCTCCTTATGGCCCTGGATACAGCTTCCACCGCCGTGTCCTGTCCCACGACCCGCTTCCTCAGGGAGTCCTCCATGTGGAGGAGCTTCTCCCGCTCGCCCTCGAGCATCCTTGAAACCGGAATGCCCGTCCACCTGGAGAGCACCTCGGCGATCTGCTCGGGTGTTATCTCCTCGTTGAGCATCGCTCCGTTCTTCTGGAGCTCTGCGAGATCCACCCTTGCTTTGTCCAGTTCATCCTGGGCGGAGCGCAGATCGCCGTAGCGTATTCTGGCCACCTCGGAGAGGTTGCCCTCCCTCTCCGCCTTCTTCTCCATGAGCTTGAGCTCCTCGAGCCTGCGGGAAAGCTCCCTGGTCCTGTTGATAGCTTCCCTCTCGCTCTTCCACCGGGCTTCCAGGGCGGAGTACTCCTCCTTCAGGTCGGCGATCTGCCTCTTCACCTCCTTCAGCTTCTCCTTCGAGCCGGTATCCCTCTCCCTCTTCAGCCCTTCCCTGGCTATCTCCAGCCTGGTGAGTTTCCTCTTCAGGGCATCCACCTCGCCGGGCATGCTGTCTATCTCTATCCTCAGCCTGCTGGCAGCTTCGTCCACCAGGTCGATGGCCTTGTCGGGGAGGAACCTGTCGGAGATGTACCTGTCGCTCAGGGTGGCCGCCGCCACCAGTGCGG
>DAINQE010000069.1:0-10393 GCA_036743055.1 Candidatus Sabulitectum sp.
TACTCCTCGGGCAAGCGGAACTTCGATCTGGTCCTCATGGACATGCAGATGCCTGTCATGGACGGCTACGAGGCGACGAGGGCGATAAGGGCCCTGGAAGCCAGGAAGCAGGACGCCCATGTCCCGGTGGTTGCCCTCACCGCCCATGCCATGAAGGAGGAGATACAGAAGTGCATCGAAGCCGGATGCGACCTTCACATAGCCAAACCGGTGCGGAAGAAGAACCTCGTAAGGGAGCTGAACGATCTCCTGGAGGCCACCGGTTCCAGGGAGGGGCTTCCTGAAGACCTTGTCGCCGTTCCATCCGGTATGGAGGAAACCATCGCCGAGGTGCCTGCGGACCTCGAACCCCTGATACCCGGATACCTGAGCAACAGGCGAAAGGACATCGTTTCCATGAAGGAGCTGCTGGAGGCAGGGGATCATGCCGAGGTTGCCAGGCTTGCCCACAGTATGAAGGGTTCCGGTGGCGGGTATGGGTTCGACCGCATCTCAGCCCTTGGCGCTGAGATGGAGAAGGCTGCGAAAGAAGGCGACAAGGAAACGGTTCTCTCCGGGCTGCAGCAGCTCGATTCATACCTGAATTCTGTCAGGGTAAAATATGTCGACGAAGAGTGAAACCCTTCTGATAATAGATGACGACGGGGATACGCGGGCACTGCTGTCCCACATCCTCCGCCGTGGAGGATACCAGACCGATACCGCCGGTAACGCCGCCGAAGCCATGAAGATACTGGAGGCAACCACCCCCTCAGCCATACTTCTCGACCTTCTCATGCCCGGTATGAACGGTCTGGAGTTCTGCAGAACACTCCAGGCGAACAGGGAATTCTCCCGGATCCCCGTACTGATGATAACCAGCAGATCGGGAGATGATACCAGGCGGGACGCCCTGAACGCAGGGGTAGCAGACTTCATCCACAAAGGAGAGCTCAACAGGAAGAGCCTTCTCGAGAAGGTGTCCGGAGTTCTGGAAAGCGCAAGCAGATGGAACAAGCTCGATCGACCGTCGGAAGGTCCAGGGCTTCAGGACATCTCCGGTTTCGCCGATTTCCTCACAGAAGCGGCGGATATCTCTCCAGAGGCATCCGCCCCCCTCCACGCCGCTTCTCCCAGGGAGATATACGACGCCGCCGCCGCCGCCGGAGTGGATCCAGTGGAAACCGCCAGACAGATAGCCATGTTCCTGCGGCTGCCGGCATATCCTTACCTCGATCCGGAAACGGTGCTGACGGACATGCTTCCCTCGGCCTTCTCCAGGGCGCACAGGGTCCTTGCGGTGAGGGAGGGGGATGCTGGTGTGCGTTTCGTTGCGGCGAACCCCTTCGAGCCCCAGCTGGTGGACATGCTGGAGTCGCTGATGGGGAAGAAGCCCCTTCTTGGTGTAACATGTCCCGACTGCATAGACGCCCTTCTCCGCCGTGACGAACAGGAATCCGAGGGTGTCATGTCCGATATCGACGCAGGGGAGGAGGCCGGCGACATCACACCTGAGGTGACAGAGTTCAGCGGAGCCATAGAGATCTCAGAAAAGCCCACCGAAGAGGACATACGGAAGTTCCCTATACGTTATATCGCCGACAGCATTCTCTTTTCCGCCGCTTCCGAGGGGGCAAGCGACATACACGTGGAGCCCAAGCCGGAGAAGGTCCTTGTGAGGTTCAGGATAGACGGCGACATGCGTGACATGTACACGCTGAAGAAGAAGACGGGATCCATTCTCATAAGCAGGTTCAAAGTGCTGGGGGATATGGATATAGCCGAACGCAGAAAGCCCCAGGACGGCATTGCGGAAGCGAAGATCGCGGGCAAGTCATTCAAGCTTAGATTCGCCACCACATCCACTCCCCAGGGTGAGAGCCTCATAGTAAGGCTTCTGGACCTCTACGCGAAACCCAGGAAGCTCACCGAACTGGGGATGACCGAAGCCCAGTCCGAGGCCATGTACGAGATAGCCGGGCAGAACAGCGGGGCCATCATCGTATGCGGCCCCACCGGAAGCGGAAAGACCACAACGCTCTACAGCCTCATATCCCACATAGACATCAAGAACAGAAGCCTGATGACCATAGAGGACCCCGTGGAATACAGGATACCCTACGCCAACCAGCAGCAGGTCAACGAGAAGGCCGGGGTCACCTTCGAAGCGCTTCTCAGGTCCGCCGTCCGCCAGGACCCTGACATAGTTTACCTGGGAGAGGTGAGGGATACGTTCAGCGCCAGGACATGCCTCGACCTTGCCAGCACGGGGCACATGACCCTCTCAACCCTCCACAGTTCCAACACCACCACCGCCATTTTCAGGCTCGAGAGGCTTGGCATAGGCAGGGACGATTCTGCGGACAATCTTCTAGGTCTTCTCTCCCAGAGGCTGCTGAAGAGCCTCTGCCAGAGCTGCAGAAGGATGAAACCGGTCACCGATGAGCAGAGACGGAAACTGCTTCCCTTCACCGACGATATCCCGGAAACGCTTCCCCACCCTGAAGGTTGTCCCAAGTGCGGTTTCACGGGATACGCCGGGCGGCAGGGGGTGTACGAACTAATGCGTTTCAATCCCGAGTACACCGCCATTATCAAGGAGGCCGGCTCCATCCCCGAGATGCGGACCAGGCTGAGGGCCGCGGGTCTGTTCCTTCTAAGCGACCACGCCATTCTCAAGATGCGTGAGGGTCTGCTGGGCTGGGAAGACGTGTACAGGATAATACTCCTTGAGGAGCTTCGCCTTACCGGGAGGTCCCTGACCCCCGGTAAAGAAACCGAAGCCAAGTCTGCCCAGGGCGGTGAAAGCAGGAAGAGGATACTCCTCGTCGACGACGACGACGACTTCAGGAACCTGGCCGCCCTTCTTCTGGAGACCGCAGGCTACCAGGTGGAGCAGGCCACCGACGGGGTGGAGGCCATAGTGACCCTGAGGGAGAAGAGCTACGATCTGATACTCTCCGACATAGAGATGCCCGGGCTGGACGGCTTCACCATGCTTCAGGCCCTTCAGAGCAAGAACCTGAGCACCCCGCTGATATTCCTCACAGCCAACGACAGCATGGACAAGGAGGAAAGGGGCTACGAGCTGGGCGCCATGGACTACATCAGAAAGCCCATAAGGCGCAGGATGTTCCTGGCAAGGGTGGAAAGGGCGCTGGAGAGATAGACCGGAACGATATTCCTCGCATGATGTTATGTTAGCAAAAGAAAAACACACAGGCAAAAAGGAGGCATAAATGAGCATGCTGCTTGTTCTGGCTTTACTCTCTTCCTGGGGGACGGATATAGTCCAGGGGAACTGGGTGAGCCTCGGAGGAGACTTCCACGGTAAGACATCCGTGGAACTCCTTGAATCCAGTGAGTACGGAGCCCGAATAAGGATAGTGATCCCCGGCTACGGCAGCTGGAACGACTCGGGTTACCTGAGACTGGACCTCAGCGGATACGGCCATGATCCTGACGCAGCGGTTGGAACCCCCGAACTGCCGGCGGTGCCGGTGGTGATAGGCATTCCCGCGGGAATGGACTATACCGTCACCGTGGAGGAGGCCGACTGGGCCATCGCTGGCACCGGCCGCATCTATCCCGTTCAGCCTCCCATGTACGATTCGGACCAGGGACCCATGCCCTTTGCCGAACTGTCCCGTGATCTGTCGGGAACATACCCGGCGGGAATCGTATCATACGGAGAGAGCGGATCCTGGAATTGTGTGGATACCGCTGTTCTCAGGGTGCATCCATTCAGGTGGAATTCTGAAAGCAGAGAGCTTCAGGCCGCCTCTTCCATCACATTGAACATCAGATTCACCGGTAACAGGGAGTTCCAGACCCCGGTCCGTCCGGAGGTGGCTGCCATGCACCGCTCCCGGATAATCAATTACGACGCGCTACAGGTTCCCGTGAACGATTCACCTGTTACCAGCGAAGATGTGGTCTACGTCTGCGTAGTGCCACCGGAGAACCTCGAGGCGGTGACTCCGCTCCTGGCCCTGGTGAACTCGCTGGGTCACAGGGTGCATGTGGTTGAGCTGGAGGCCGGTTCCACCAGCCTGCAGATCAAGTATGCCATCAACGCCGTCTATCAGCCTGGAATAACCAGGTTCGCCCTCATTCCCGCCAGGCATCAGCAACTGGAGTCTAAGTCCTTCGGAAGTTTCGTGGGCGACTACTACTACGAGTGCCTGGACACCGACAACCTGCCGGACATTGCCGTGGGAAGGTACCCGGGCAACTACACCCAGCTGGAGAACCAGATATCCAAGGCCATGTCCTACGTGCAGTGGACCGGCACTCCAGGAGAGCCATCAGTTCCAGCCTCGATCATCCTGGCGGCCCACGAAGAGGAGTATCCAGGCAAGTACACCGCTAACAGCAACGCGGTAAGGGACTGGAACTACGCTCTGGCGGATCCGGTTTTCGAGACATGCTATCCCCCTGAAGGCGGCACCGCCGAACAGGTTCAGGATGCAATGGACAACGCGGTTGGAATAGTGAACTACCGTGGCCACGGCTCCAACACCACCTGGCAGTGGGCGCCGGGCTGGAACGCCGGCAGCATCTACGCCCTGGAGAACACATACTTCCCACCGGTCTTCAATGTGGCCTGCAGCAACGGCAACCACGCCGAGATGTACAACTGCCTCTCGGAGAGCTGGATGGACGCCCCGGGGGTGGGAGCCAGCGGCAATGTGGGAGCCAGTGCCCCTTCGCTTACAATCGTTAACAACAGGATGCAGAGGGTGCTTTTCTGGGAGATGTTCGACGAGGGCAACACCTGCGCCGGAGAGGTTTTCAGCGCTGCCCAGACCGACATCATACAGACCCAGGGGGCTGGCGGCCTCAACAACGCCAGGATGTACCACTGGTTCGGGGATCCCTCCATGGACATCTGCAACAGCGACGAACCCGGTGCTCCCTTCGCCATGTCCGCCGACTTCCCCGGTGTGCTCAACACCGGAGAGAACAATCTCACCGTCACGGTTACATCCTCAGGGGTTCCAGTTCAGGGGGCTCTGGTAACGGTCACCGACGGCATCGGCAACCACCCGGACCATACCGAATCCTTCTATGCCCAGGGGATTACCGACGCTTCCGGCCAGACCACGCTTTCATTCACCGTGCTGGAGGGACACGACCTCTATTATGGGGTGAGGCTCCACAACCACGGCTCCCTCCACGGGACCATCGATGTGACCACCGAGGGCATTGAAGGGGGCACTCCCGCTTCTATCCGCCTCATGCCTGTATCTCCATCTCCGGCAAGGAGCGCCGCTACGGTGTCATTCCAGGCTCCCCCGGGAGCTCAGACGACCCTCAGGGTGCTGGATCTGACAGGCAGAACGGTGGCTACGCTGCTCCAGGGATCGGCACCGGGGGGCATCAGTACACATGAAATGGATATCAGGGACTTCAGTCCCGGCATCTACTTCGCGGTTCTTCAGTCAGGGGGAACCACCCTTACGGAGAGGATGACGGTTGTCCGCTAGGCTTCTTGCAGCGCTTCTTCCGCTTCTTGCGGCGGCATGCCTCTTCGAGGCGGAGGAAGCGCTGGAGTTCCCTAATTACGTTCAGGCGGAGGCTGCACTGCCGGGGAACGCAGTGATCAAGCCGGTTTTCAACACCCTTCAGAACTACGGTGTTGCAGCTGTGGGTGACACGCTGTACCACATGGAGCTCCGGCATGGCAGGGTCCATGGTCGAACGGGCCTCCCGGGGGAAGTCGCCTTCCTGGGCGTCGGTGACGGTCCGCTGTTCGCAGTGGCCGGCGGGAGCATATGCAGGGTGGACGGATTCCAGTTGACAGCCACTGCAGAGCTGAGAGAAGAACCAGCGGCTTTCGCAGTTTGCGGCGGCTCGCCCCTTGTGGTGTACGGGAACGGATTGATGGAACTCATCGATCCCAACGATCTCACTGTGATCCGTCAGGGTACCGTTCCAGGCGGGAATGTGGTAATGGCCGCCGGCTTTCCAGGGATAGTGGTCACAGCTTCCAGCGAAGGTCTGCTCTCGGCGGTGGTCCTGGATGACATGAGCCTTGCCGCCAGCGACTCTCCCGGGGGAGAGATCCTCAGCCTTAACGCATCCGGGGATTCGCTGCTTCTTTTTTCATGCTCTTCATGGAACGAACTCGCCGCATGTTCTCCCTGGGACCTGGCGGTTGACATCATGTTCACCTTCCCATCCGCTCCCACCGACGCAGCGGCACAGTCGGATCTAGCCTATGTGTTTGCTTCCGTGCCGGGTTCGGGGGTTCAGGTATGCAGGGCAAGCGGCGAGGTTGCATGGAGGTCCGGCTACGCCGACGGGGCGATGGTGGTTCTCTCTGAAGACTGTGAAACCGCAATGATCTCCCGGGGAGACAGGATCCACATACTTGTGAAGTAAATTACCTGGCTGGAAGGATAAGGACCGTATCCGCCTCTTCCCGTGAAATCTCAAGCTCCAGGCGCGCCCCCTCCATGACCATCATCTTCAGGGCCTCCGGATGAAAGACCCGTTCGCCGTTGATGCTGGTCACGATGTCCCCTTCCCGGAGACCGCAGCTTTCAGCCAGTGAACCGTTCTGCACGTCGAGTATCAGTACTCCCCGCACCGATGAGAGCCCAGAGGTGGCGGGCATTGCGGTCACACCGAAGGGAGGGCTTCCCATTCCGGCGTCGGTAAGGAGCGTTTCCACCCAGAAGTACCAGAGGCTGCTGGGAACCAGGGCGAGCATCTCACCCCTGCCGTCCCCGGGATCGAAAGAGCCTGCAACGATTCCGGAGAGCATGTTGTATGAATCGAAGGCCGGCGCCCCCATCAGCTCCGGGGAGGGTGCGGAGGCGAGCAGAAGGGCTCCGTCATCGAGCTCCTCGAGGGGGAAGGTCCTCACTGCGGAGAAACCGGTGGGATGGCTTGCTGCCACAAGAAGGGCTGCTCCGATTGGGGGAGACGTGTTCCTGGGCTGTTCCCAGGTGGAGAACACGGAATCTGAGAAGACCAGCATTGCCAGCCCCATGTCCCTGAAAGTGATAACGGAGTCGGGATATAACCTGTCGCCCTTGCCTATCACGAATACATCGGCGTTCCTGGTGAACGCGTACAGGGTAACCGCATGACCCGGCGAAACGGCAATGCCGCTGCATATCTCCACGGAACCGCCGTTGTCGGATTCCCTTCCCACGGAGACCGCCGGGGATTCCAGTACGCTGGTGAAGAGGCCCATGGAGGCCATGAGGGCGGAAAGTATCCAGGTCATCGAAGTTTCAGAAGGAAGTTACCGACGAGGGTCTGGAGTAAGCCATAACCGGTGCCGGGGTGTAGTTCACGGTTTCCTCCAGCGCAGGCTGGCCATCCGCCAGTACGCCCGGGTCTTCACTGGAACCGCCATGGAAGAGAAGTATGGCGGCAGCGGCAAAGGGAAGCACAGCGGCGGCCTTCCAGGGGCCGGGGAGAAACCGCTTTGGTCTGATGGGGGAACGGTCGTAATTCCCCGACGCAAGCCTGGCGGTAACGGCCTGCAGAAGGTCGTCCGGGGGCTGGGGTTCCTCGAGACCGTCCACAGCCTGGGAAATGGACTGGCTGATGAGCATGGCTTTTCTGCAGGATGGGCAGCCGTTGATGTGGAACCGAAGAAGCTGTTCGTCTTCGGGTCCGGCCTCTCCGTCGATGACCAGATCCATCAGAAAAAGGGCATCTTCACACTTCATTTCCACAGCTCCCAGACATCTTCCAGAGCTTCCCTGAGGGAAGCCCTGGCTCTGTTGATCCTTGACTTGACCGTACCTATCCTGATCCCGAGGATATCTGATATCTCCTCGTAGGTAAGCCCCTGCTTCTCCCTGAGGAGGAAGGGTTCCCTGTAGTGCTCCGGAAGGGAGTTCACCGCCTCCTCGATGCTTGCGGCGAGTTCTCTCCGGCCCTCGCGGAAGTGGGGTGTCATGGTGCCGCTTCCCTTGAGGACAACCTTATCCAGGGGAACCATGGTCCACCTGGAACGTCGGCGCCATTCCTTCTTGGCCAGGTTGCTGGCTATGGTGAATATCCAGGTGACCAGCGGCCTGTCGGGGTCGTAGTTGTTCCTGTAGCGGAAGACCCTGCAGAAGGTCATCTGAAGCTGCTCCTCGGCATCTTCCTCGTTCCCGAGCATCCTGATAAGGTGGGAATAGAGTGGTCGCTTGAACCTGTCTACGATCTCGGAGAATGCGTCCTGGTCACCATTGCACAGATCTATCATCAGCTGTGAGTCAGACCTTGGATCCTTTTCCCCGTTCTTCCTCAAAACGCTCATCCCCGGCATGAATGCTACCTCCGCGTTACTGTAATCTAACACCATTACCCTCCGGGGGAGGATATGTTCCAAGGTTGACCCCGGACCTTTATTTTTGCAGGAATAGGCACTATGGGAAAAGCAAAACCGGGTGTATTCCTCAGGACCGTATCCTTCGCGCTGCCCTATAAATGGAGCGTGATACTCTCCATATTCTTCGCCATGGTGTTCGCCGCCTCCAGCGGAGCCACCCTGGCCATGATCCTTCCCATCTTCGACGATGTTCTCGGGCATGGGGCAGGGGATTCCAGGCTTTCTCTGGGGGAGGCCTTCTCCATTACGGTTGAACCCGCCGCGGGGGAAGCATGGGAAGCGCTCGCCGATGGCAGGCCGGGAGATGCGGGCGAAGCGGCGGCGCGGCTTCCCGGAGCATTCATGGATGCCCTGCACCTGGCTTCGCCCTCCCAGGCCCTCCTTGCTGTGATAATAACCATGATCGCCATGATACTCATCAAGAACGCCGCCTGTTTCCTGGAGACCTACTTCGTTTCCACAGTCGAGGAGGGGATGCTCAGGGACCTGAGGCTAAGAGTGTACAACCACCTGCTGAAGCTGGACCTGGGGTACTTCGCCCGGAGCCGTTCAGGGGAGCTGACCAGCAGGCTCACCGCGGATGTGGTGAGGATAAAGGGAACCGTGACCCAGTCACTCATAAGCGCGGTGCGGCAGTTCCTCCTGCTGGCGGTCTACTTCTCCCTTACCCTGTGGGTCTCCTGGAAGCTCACCATGATAACCCTGCTGGTCCTTCCACCCAGCATGACGCTTATCATCCTTCTGGGAAAGAGCCTCAGGAGAAAGAGTCACCGTGCCCAGGAGAAGATGGCGGACTTCGCCAGTTTCCTCTCGGAATCCATAACCGGGGTAAGGGTGGTCAAAGCCTTCGCAATGGAGAAGTTCGAGGAAAAAAGATTTCTGAGGAGCGTTGACTCCCACATGAGGCACGAGGTCCGCCTCAGGCGCATGAAGGCCCTCTCTGGGCCTGTCACCGAGTTCCTGGGGGCCGTTGCCGCCGGAGTCATACTCTGGTTCGGAGGAAATTCGGTCATCGAGGGAACGGGGATGAGCGCCGGGAAGTTCATGGTCTTCCTTGCCGCCGCCCTGAGCATGATGGACCCCGCGAAGGGGCTCAGCAAGGCCTACGCTTCGGTGATGTCAGGTCTCGCGGCGGGGGAAAGGGTGTTCGGAATACTGGATACGGAACCCGCCATCACCGAGGTCAGCGACCCCGTTGTTCCACGGGGGCTCTCAAGGGGCATAGTATTCGAGGACGTGACCTTCGGATACGATCCTGCCACCCCTGTCCTCAAAGGTGTATCCATGGAGATAAAGGCAGGGGAGATAATTGCGCTGGTAGGGCCCAGCGGCGGTGGAAAGAGCACACTGGCGGACATGATACCAAGGTTCTACGACCCGGATCGCGGAAGGATACTCTTTGACGACATCGATCTCAGGAAACTGAGCATAGCCGGTCTCAGGGGGCTTCTCGGTGTCGTAACCCAGGAGACGGTGCTTTTCAACGACTCCGTATTCAACAACATCGCCTACGGGGCTTCGGGTATTCCCCTGGAAGAGGTAAGGAGGGCCGCCCTTGTGGCCAACGCCCTGGAGTTCATAGAGGAGCTTCCCCGTGGATTCGACACAGTGATAGGCGAAAGGGGAGTGACCCTCTCCGGGGGACAGAGGCAGAGGCTGGCCATCGCCAGGGCCGTGCTGAAAAATCCCCCTCTGCTGATATTCGACGAAGCCACCAGCGCCCTGGACACGAAGAGCGAGAAGCTGGTTCAGACCGCAATAGACAAACTGGTGGAGGGCAGGACGTCCCTGGTGATAGCCCACAGGCTCAGCACCATCATGAAGGCCACCAGGGTTCTGTACATAGAGGACGGCAGAATACTCGAGGAGGGCACCCACCAGTCTCTGATGGCCCTTGGGGGAAAGTACAGGACACTCTGGGAGATGCAGTTCGCCCATGGCTGACCCCACACTTCTGGTGCGACTCCATTCCCTGGGCGACATCGTACTTGCCTCTGGAGCGGCGGCAGCCCTGGCCCAACGGGGACCGGTGCTGTTCGCCGTGAATCCCGCCTATGTGCCTGTGGTTGA
>DAINQE010000070.1:0-5314 GCA_036743055.1 Candidatus Sabulitectum sp.
GACGTTGCTGGAGCCATGGACTGGGATACGGAGCCCGGTCAGCTGAAGCTGATAGTGGACAGAAGCGAGAACAACATAACTTCTGCAAATGGTCCTACATATGTGATAGCCGTAGACATGGACCAGGACGGGGATATGGACGCCGCCGGGTGTTCCTACGAAGGCGATGAGGTTTTCTGGGTGGAGAACACCAACGGCCAGGGCACCGCCTGGACGAAGCGCGTGGTGGGAAGCATCACCGAGCCCAGATTCATAACGGTTGCCGATTTCGACAACAACGGATACAGGGACATAGTGGCTTCCAGCGGCTCGGAGGACCGTATAGTACTCTTCAGGTACGGCCCCGGTGGGTGGAGCACCAGCACCACAATTGCAACCAATTTCGATGCCCGGCAGATAAGGACTGATGACATCGACGGCGACGGCTTCTTCGATGTTGTTGGAGTATCCAGCTACTCAGGCGATGTCTGCTGGTGGAAGAACGACGGAACCAGCACATCCTGGAACATCAACTACATCGACGGAGCCCTGGTAGGCGCCTACACCTGCGACGTGGGTGACTTCAACGGCGACGGCCACCCTGACATAGCCGCTGCAAGCAACTCGGCCAACGACATCTGCGCCTACATATCCCAGTCTCCCTATGGTTACTCCTGGAGCAAGTACACCCTCGAGACTAACTACAACGATCCCGTGTCCATCGCCGTTGCTGATATGAACAACGACGGAGGACACGATTTCGTCGTGGCCTCCTCCGCGGGAACAGGCAACCTCACCTGGTACGATTTCCTGGATACCCAGAGTTCATGGGTAGAGCATAGCATGGGCGGTGCTCAAGCACTGGGCATCTACGACATCGCTGCCCGGGACATGGACGGCGACGGCCACGATGACGTGATGGCCGCCGCCTACAACGAGGATAAGCTGGTCTGGTTCAAGAACGGGGAATACCTCGGTCTGGCATGGAACACATATCCAGTATCGACATACTTCGCCGGAGCAGTGGGTGTTTCCGTGGGCGACATGGACGACGACACGGTACCCGACGTTCTGGGATGCGCTTTCATCGGGGACAAGATAAGCTGGTGGCGGATAAGCGGGTTCACTTCCCCGAGCCTTCTCACCAGTTCAATCCTCAGCATCGAGCCCCCGGATCCTAACGCCGTGGAGTGGGACTACATACACTGGTCACAGACCACTCCCGCCGGAACCAGTGTAATGTTCAGGCTGAAGACATCTTATAACTCGGGCAGCATGGGTTCATGGAGCGCATGGATCACACAGCCCGGGGACCTGGCTTCGGTTGTTTCCCAGGGCGGAAGCTACCTGCAGTATCAGGTTCGTCTTGCCACTTCCAACCCCAATACGACACCTTCCCTGAAGGACGTTACCGTTCTCTGGGATCCGGTGAGCATCGAGGAGTCAGGCTCCGCTGCGATCCATGGAAGAAGGATCTGGCTGCCTTCGGGGAACCCGGTCTCAGGAGCGTTCTCCGTTTCCTTCAGGGTGGAGAGCCCCGGCAGGGTAAGCGTTGGCGTATATGATTCAGCCGGCAGGACGGTTTCCGTCGTCTGCGATGAGGAGAGGGCTGCGGGTGAGTACTCCGCAATAATCTCCGATCTTCCCGCGGGCATCTACTCCGTGGTGATGCAGAGCGATGAGGGTATGGCGGCCCAGCGGGTCACCGTTACTCCCTGACATCTACTGCTAGACTTGGAAGGGCTCCGGCGTTTTGCCGGAGCCCTTCCAGTTCTTTCTGATCGTTCCTACAACGGCGCGGTGAGGTTTTCCGGCCTGACCTGGGTAACCCTTTCGCAGTAGCTGCACCTGTAGGTCATATCGGCTTTGCTCTCCAGCGAGAAATGCCTTGAAGCACCAAGTTTATTGGTGGCGCAGTTGGGGTTAGGGCATTCCATCACTCCGTGGATCGTCCGGGGAATGGATATCTTCCTCTTCTCACTCACCCTGCCGTCCCTGATGATGTTTATGGTTGCTTCCGGCGCTATCAGGGCGATTGTGTCAGTTTCGCTCTCCAGGAGGATCCTGTTCTCGATCTTTACTATGTCCTTGCCGCAGGGGTGCTTCTTGGAGAGGAAACCAACACCGATGGTGAATATTCCCTCGTTGCCTATTCCCAGTATCTCCACAACCTTCAGCGCCATTGGGGTGGGTATGTGGTCGATGACGGTTCCGTTCTCGATGGCGTAGACCTTGTATGCCCTGTCCGTCATTGGATGCCTCCCGTGACCAGACCCAGAAGGGCCTGTCTCGTTGGAACGCCGTTGTGTGCCTGCCTGAAGTAGATTGCATTCGGGGTTGAGTCAACTTCCTCGTGTATCTCGTCCACCCTGGGAAGGGGGTGCATGACCCGTACCTGCTCACCAAGGGCCTTTACTGTGCTTCTGTCTATCCTGTAGCTGTGGGCCACGTTCTTGTACTCCTGGGGATCCCCGAAGCGCTCCTTCTGTATCCTGGTCACATAGAGCACATCGAGCTTCATTCCGGAGGCGTCCTCGGGTCTTTCAGCGGTCTGGAATGAGATGCCCTGTGCCGAGAGTTCCTCAAGCACCGACTGGGGCATCTTCAGGGAGGGAGGGGAGATGAAGACCATTTCCGCGCCGAAAAGGGACATGGCATGGGTAAGCGAGTGAACGGTTCTCCCGTACTTCAGGTCGCCCATTATGCCTATTTTAAGCCCTTCGAGCGTGCCGAACTCCTCGTGTATGGTGAACAGGTCGAGGAATGTCTGAGTGGGGTGCTGGTTGGCCCCGTCACCGGCGTTGATCACGGGAACCGTGGCAACCTCCGTTGCAAGCCTTGCAGCTCCCTCCACGGGGTGCCTGATCACCATTGCGTCGCAGTAGCCTGTGACTGTTCTCACCGAGTCAGAGAAGGACTCACCCTTCTTCTGGGAGGATGCTCCTGGATCGGCAAAACCAAATACACTGCCGCCGCTCTTGAGCACCGCCGATTCGAAGGAAAGCCTGGTTCTCGTTGAGGGTTCGAAGAACAGCGATGCTATTGTCTTTCCCCTCAGACAGCCTTCATGACCGCCCCGCTTCACTTCCCCGGCGGTGTTCACGATCTTCCACAGGTCTTCCGTGGTCATGTCCCTGAGGGAGATCATGTCTCTATTCCTGAATGAACTCACTGTTCCTCCAATCAGCCCCTGGATCCGTTGTTCGTGATCTGAAGCTCGCGGTAGTAGACTGCTTCCGCCGCCTCTTCCTCCGTTACGCATCCGAGAAGGGTCTCTATGAAATCATCGTCTCTGAGCATTCTGTTCAGTCTGGCAAGGGCATGCACGTGCCTGTGAGGGTCCGGGAAGAGAAGGAGGAAGAAAAGGGAGGTAAGCCTTCCGGAAGGTTCACCGAAAGGAACCGGATGGGGGGGGATCATAAGCAGGAGGAGCTCATGCTCGACGTACAGTTTCCCTATGTCCAGGGGGTGGATCAGCGCGGCTCCGCATTTCAGCGCGGTTGAGAGCACTTCCTCCCTGCTCTGAAGCTGTTCCCTCAGTTCCTCCTCCCGGTAGACGGCCCCCAGTTCCACCGCCCTTGCAGACAGCGCCCGAAAAACGGATGATCTGGTGGATACCCTTTCCGGGAAGAATATCCTTCCACCCTGCAGCAGCCGGGTGATCCCGCAGGATGCCGGATCAAGCCCTCCCTGGTCAGCGGAGGAGTGGTCGGCCTTCATGAGTCTCTCGGTGGTGAGGGAACTGAAGTTCTCGGAGATCCAGTTCAGCACATCTTCCCTGGGGTACACCTGCTGACCCTGCCTCTGGACGGTTTTCAGCCTGCTGCCGTGGAGGGCCTTTCTGATCTCGGAAAGACCCTCCCCGAGAAATCTCGCGATCTCTGTTTCCGTTAGAAAACGGTTCAAATCTGCTGCTCTTTTCTTAGTGGTGGAGATGGACTCCGGCAATTATACTATTACCGGGGAATACCGAGAAAGGACTGCCATGAATCCAGTTGCTGCAAGGTTCGCGCGGTATGCCGCGATCGATACGGCTTCCTCCGCGGACAGCGGGGAATACCCTTCCACTCCCTGTCAGATGGATCTGCTCAGGCTGCTGGAGGGAGAACTTACTGAAATGGGAATGGATAAAGTTCATCTGTCCCGGGAAGGTGTTCTGTACGCCAGCCTGCCAGGAGGGAAGAAGGGTGTGACCATCGGTCTTATCGCCCACGTAGACACCTCTCCCGAAGCTCCGGGCAGCGGGGTTCAGCCGGTGTTCCACCGGAACTGGGACGGAAGGCCGATAGAGCTTGCCGAAGGCCAGGTGATCCACCCTGCTGACTGCGAGGACATTGAGAGATACAAGGGGGGAACCATCATCACATCCGACGGAACCACCCTGCTTGGCGCCGACGACAAGGCCGGTGTAGCCATCATTATGGAAGCCTGCAGATGGTTCCTGGAAAACCCTGAGGTTCCCAGGCCAGGGATAGCAGTGGCTTTCACCCCCGACGAAGAGGTGGGCAGGGGCGTTGACAACTTCGACTTGGGAAGGTTCAATGCGGATCTCGCCTACACCGTGGACGGGGGCAAGGTAACGGAGATATCGTCGGAAACCTTTAACGCGTGGTCCGCAAACTGGAGTATAACCGGCAAGGAGGTTCATCCCGGCAGTGCCAGGGGCATAATGGTCAACGCCGCGCGTATTGCCGGTGAACTGATTTCGCTCCTTCCCGGGGAGGAGATGCCGGAGAACAGCTCGGGGGTGCAGGGCTATGACTACCCCCTTTCGGTAAAGGGAAGCACAGGCTTCGCCCGGGTCAGCTGCATACTCAGGGATTTCACCTCCGATGGCATGGAGCTCAGAAAGAAGAGGATGGAAGCGGTGAAGCTGTATCTGGAGAGCGCTTTCCCCGGTGCGGTGATCGACCTGGAGATGAAGGAGCAGTACAGGAATCCAGGCGAGATACTCAGAAAGGATCGCAGGCTCATCGATTTCGCCCTCGAGGGATTCAGGGGCTGCGGCCTTGATGTGTCGGAGGGCGCCATTCGAGGCGGCACCGACGGATCAAGGCTGAGTTTCATGGGGATTCCAACGGCCAATCTTCCCACAGGCGGAGAACTCTTTCATTCCCGGCGGGAATGGATCGCCGCCGAGGGAATGGAGATTGCCCTGGAAGGACTCAGGCGAACGCTGATCATCTGGGGAGAGAACCTGTAGATACCGGCCCCTTGCTTGTGGCAGTTTCTTTTCCTATTATGTCTTCGGACAGCCGTTAGTGGTCGAGAGGGGATTTATGGGGAAACTCGCTGTACCGATAATGCTGCTGTTGACCGCCGCTGGGGCATCAGC
>DAINQE010000070.1:5414-10127 GCA_036743055.1 Candidatus Sabulitectum sp.
AATATCGATCCGTGGGGATCGATGTAGACAGTGCCATGGAGATATGGACACGGGTGAGGGGTATCTCCCCTGGAAACGTTCCTGGAAAGATGGAAGGTGATGCCCAGTTCTTCTGCCCTCTCCCTGGCTTTAAGTATCTCTGCACTGGCTTCCGGGGAGTCGGGATCCACGACCCTGTTCAGGGTTCCCAGTCCCGCGTAGGGCACCAGGGGAACCACTCCCACCGACCTTGCGCCGACTGAACGGGCCAGTTCGACGATCCCTGTGAGCTCGTGAAGATTATCCCGCTGCAGCGTAGTGCTGAACCCTAGCATGGGGAATCGCCTCTTTCCCCGCTGATCGACCAGTACTTTCAGCGACCGGATGATCCCGTCCAGGCTGGCTCCGTCCCTGATGGCTCCATGTGTTGCTTCAGATGCTCCGTCTATGGATATGAAAAGGCTGGTGGGTGGATACTTGAGTATGGTCCTGATGGTTTCCGGGGTGAGAAGGGTGCCGTTGGTTACCATCTCCCTGTATGGCACCCCGCTATGGTAGAGCGCTTTGAGATGTTCTGGAAAAGAAGGATTGACGAGGGGTTCCGCACCGCAGGAAATGCCCACCGTCCTGGCCAGGGGAAACACCTCTTCCTCAATTCTTCGGAAGGTATCCCGATCCATGTGCCGCCAGTTCCTGGTTGCGTCGCCTTCGGAGAGCCTCATCGGACACATGGAGCATCTCAGATTGCAGTGATTCGTTGTGTCCATCCGAACCAGGAGCCTTCGTTTGGGATGAACCGGTCTGAACCATGGGAATCCGTTCCTTCTTGCCAACAGACCCGGCATTCCTGCCCCCTTTCGACGGTGTATGATAGCATACCTCAGCCTTCCTTGCAATTCTCCGACCATGTTGGTTATTGTTGTGAACACACATTCCAGCCGGGAGCGCCAGTATGAGAAAACCCGTTGTCGTTCTGGATTATTCCGTGGACGCTTTGTCCGGTGCGAACATATCAAGGTGGTTCGATGATCCTGTCTCCGTTGCAAGGGTCGAAGCACTTGAACCTTTTCCCTTTATAGATCCAGGTTCATGCAGGGCGGTGATCCATTCCGGGTCGGCCCTTTCCATTCTCGATGACCATCCCTTCATCGAAGGAGCCGCCTCCTTCATCAGGGCCTGCGCCTCGGCGGGAGTCCCACAGATGGGCATCTGCTACGGTCATCAGCTTCTGGCCAGGGTGCTGTGCGGCAGGGATGCGGTGGAAAGGTGCGAAACCGTTGAACTCGGCTGGCTGCCGGTGGATTTCTTTCCCTCATGGCCAGTTCCAGGTCCTGCCGGACCCCTTCGTGTGTGGCAGTCCCATTACGACCGCGTGGTAAAGCTCCCCCGGGGGTCGAAAATAACCGCTTCCAGCAGCCATACCGCCATTCAGGCTTTCATATGCCATGAACCGGCCCTTTTCGGGACCCAGTTCCACCCTGAGTTCGACCGTGAAAGCGGGAACAGCTGTTTCGCCGCTGATCCCGACATCTTCCTGCGCAATGGCGTGAGCCTTCAGGAAACCCTTCAGGACGGGCCTGATCTCGATACCGGAAGAACAGTGTTCCAGCATTTCCTTCAAGCTTTCGAACAGGAGTCGTGATGTTTCCAGAGGAACTGAGAGAGAAGCCTGTGTGGAGGTTCTTCGCGGATCTCTGCGCCATTCCCAGAACCAGCGGCAATGAAGCCGCCGTGTCCCGGTACATCGCGGACTTCGCCGGTGAGAGGGGGCTCGAGCACTATTCGGATCCCCTGGGCAACATGATGGTCAAGAAACCGGGAACCGGGGAGCCGGTGGTCCTCCAGGCGCACCTTGACATCGTAGGGGAGAAGGTCACCGGCAGCACCCACGATTTCCTGAACGATCCCATCGAACCGGATCTGGAGGGTGATCTCCTCATCTCCAGGGAGACCACCCTGGGCGCCGACAACGGCATAGGAGCCGCCCTGATGCTGGAACTCCTGCATGGCGATCACCCGGGGCTTCCTCCTCTTGAGTGCCTGTTCACCGTTGACGAGGAAAGGGGTCTGGTGGGAGCTCTGGCTTTTCCGCCTGAATGGATCACCGCGGGAAGGCTCATCAACCTTGACTCGGAGGAGCTGGGAGTCATCATCATCGGCTGCGCCGGGGGACGGGATGTGAGCATTCTACTTGAAGCCGAGTATGAAGACTGCGGCGATCCGTCGGTGCTGGTGGAGATAGACGGTCTGAACGGGGGACACTCCGGAATGGAGATCAACTCCGACAACGCAAACGCGATAAAGCTTGCTGCCAGAGTCTGCCGACAGCTGGAGGATCTGCTTGGAGGAAGGCTCGTTTCCTTTCAGGGCGGCTCGAAGCACAACGCAATACCACGGAGCGCTTCGGCGGTGATGTCCGTTCAGGACCCCGCACGGGCTGCCACCCTCTGTTCCATCATGAAGAGGGACTTTGCCGAGGAGTTCGCCGGCATTGAGGATTCCATAGGGGTCAGTTGTCTTGAGCATCAAACTGACAGAAGACTGACTCATAATGTGTCATCGAGGATGATAGACACCCTTCTGGCCCTTCCCCACGGCGTGGAAAAGATGAGCGGCGTTGTGGACGACCTGGTGGAGACCTCCGCAAATCTTGCGGTGGCGTCCTGGGGGGAGAAGGGGCTTGAGATACTTCTCAGTGTAAGGAGCGCCGTAGAATCAGCCAAGAATGCCCATGTGGGCAGCATAGAGGCTGTGGGAAGGCTGGCAGGTGCCAGGGTATCCTCCAGCGAAGGTTATCCCGGCTGGACGCCGGACATGAACTCGGAGCTGCTGGAAGCCGCAATGGTCTCATGCAGGGAAGTGCTCGGAGAAGAGCCCTCGGTGGAGGCAATTCACGCCGGTCTGGAATGCGGGATCATAGGCAGGAGGGCCGGTGAGATGGACATGATCAGCCTGGGACCAGACATCTCCGACGTACATGTGCCGGGTGAATCGGTCAGCGTGAGATCCGTCGACGCATTCTTCGAACTGCTGGTGCACCTGCTTAAGAGCCTGTGAATGAAAAAGCTCCTCATACTTCAGGAACCGGGGATATCCACCGCTGAGACCCTCAGGGCCGCCGGAGAGCATCTCCCTGACTGGGTGGTGGAGTCGGGCAACCAGCCCACGGATCATTCCGCCATAATCACCGTCAGGAGGCCCGTAGACCGGGAGATGATCAAGCGGCTCCTCGGGGGAATAGTATCCGTGGCCTTCACCGGCACCGACCACATCGACATACATTCCGCCCGGGAGTTCGGCGTTGCCGTTACCAACGTTCCAGGGTACTCCACCGGAAGCGTTTCCGAACTGGCCTTCGCCCTTACAGTTAAGTCACTCCGTGACACCAGAAGGGAGCACGGGATAGAGCTTGCGGGGAAGACCGTTGGGATAATCGGCACCGGCAACATAGGGACCGGAACCGCAGGTCTTTTCAAGGCCGCCGGCTGCAGGATACTGGGATGGAGCAGAACCAGGAGGGATACGTTCCCCGGCACATATGTTTCCCTGGAGAAGCTGCTCAGGGAATCCGACATAGTCTCCCTGCACATACCCCTCGACAGGGCAGCCGGTGTGTTCCTCCACAGGAAGAGGCTTCTTCTGATGAAGCCCGGGGCCATTCTGGTCAACACGGCCAGAGGAGGGCTGGTGGATCAGAAAGCCCTTGAGGAGCTCCTTCTTTCAGGTCGTCTCGGCGGAGCCGCCCTGGACGTTACAGTTCCGGAACCCCTGCCCCAGGACAGTCCGCTTTACGGGATACCGGGAGTTGTTGTTACTCCACATGTGGGATACCGGACCAGAGAGGCACTGGGCCGAAGGACCGAAGAGGCCATGAGGAACATTGCCGCCTGGGAGCGCGGGGAAAGGCGGAACAGGGTTGACTGACTGGAAACACCTTATGAACGAGTTCATGGCCATGATTTCTCCACCCCTGCCGGAAGCCGTTCGCGCCGCTGAACCCGTTTCCCCCCGATCCATCGAGATCCTCCGTTCCAGAGGCTGCTCCTCAGCTGACTGGAGTCTGGTGAAAACTACACCGGAGACGGGTCTTGAGCTTATTGAGAACTGCCGTTTTTCAGGTGAAGTTACTATTCACCTTCCATCCGGGGAGATCAGGGATACTGCCATAGATAACGCTGTGATCTTCGGCCCGGCTTCCATAGTCTCCACGGGTCTGGTCAGTGGGATCACCGTCCATCCCGGCTGCACAGTTGCTTTCTGCGGAAGGGTCGTCTCCAGAGGTTGCCCCGGATTCCTTATGAGCTCTTTCCAGGCCGGGCTGGAAACCGGTGAGCGCTCAGTGCCTCTGATGCCCCTTCTGAATCACCTTCATGCGGCGGAACTGGCCGCCGGAGGAGGACGCGTGGGTGCGCATGGCCTCCGTCTGCTGATGGAAGAGTCCGCTGCGGGTATCAGGGGCTTTGCTGGACAGGGAACGAGATTAATGAGCTGCCCTGTGGTGGAGGATACTATCCTTCTCCAGGACGCATTCATAGACGCTGCTTCGTCGGTAAGGGGAAGCATCCTTCTTCCCGGGGCGGGTGTCCGCGACGGCGCCGTGGTGAGAAGCGGCGTTCTTCAGTGGAATGCCGTTGCCGACTCCATGTCATTTGTGGACAGGTCCATGGTGGGAGAGTGTTCGGTGGTTGAATCCCACGGAAAACTCACCTCATCCTTCCTGGGGGCGGACTCGGT
>DAINQE010000071.1:0-1707 GCA_036743055.1 Candidatus Sabulitectum sp.
GATCGAGCTGGAGGCGGCAATAGGCACCGACCTGGAGACCACCACAGAAATGGCCGTTGCTCTGGAGGACTCGATCGTAAAGCTCTTCGAGGATGATGACCTGATAACCATGTACACCCAGGTGGGCACATCCGGGGGCTTCGACGCTATCTTCGGCGGGGGCAAGGGATCCTATTCAGTGGAAATGATGTTCCGACTTGTTCCCAGGACCCAGCGCTCCCTGAGCCAGCAGGACTACGAGGAACGTATAAGGGAACTCCTCGACGACTGGCCAAGCTTCGAATACGACATTTCAGGGGGCAACTTCATGGGCGGTGGAGCAATTGAGATAACCCTCTTCGGCGACGACCTGGACATCCTCGCCATGGAATCCGAGAACATCGTCGAAGCCCTGGGTGAGGTCGAAGGCGTACGGGAGCCGAAGACATCCATGGAGGACATGATCCCTGAACTCACCTTCAAGCAGGACTACACACTCCTGGCGGTACAGGGCATGCATCCCGCCACGGTGGCCGGAGAACTCAGCAACGCCTTCGGCAATTCTGTGGCCACGGTGTACAGGGAAGGCGGAGATGAATACAATGTAGTGGTACGGGTTCCCGAATTCTACAGGGATTCCCGGGAGGAGCTGGATTACCTTTCCGTGGGCGGAGTACCCGTTGCCAACATCGGCCACTACGACGAAAGGCTGATCTCCACAAGCATAATGAGGACCGACCAGCAGAGGTCGGTTGTGATAAGCTGCGATGTAGCAGGACGGAGCCTGGACCAGGTGGCGGCTGATGTGGAGAGGGTGGTCGAGGAGAACAACGAATACGGCCTCAGGGTGGAGTACGGCGGCGAGATGAAGGATCAGAAGGAGACTTTCTTCTACCTTGGCATCGCCATCGTGGTGGCCGCACTGCTTGTCTACATGGTCATGGCAAGCCAGTTCGAATCCCTCCTGGAGCCATTCATCATCATCTTCACGGTTCCCATGGCGGTGATAGGCGTGGTTCTTGGTCTTCTGATAACGGGCACTCCCCTGTCGGTGATGTCCCTGATCGGGGTGCTGATGCTGGCGGGAATAGTTGTTAACAACGGCATCGTTATGGTGGACTATGCCAACCAGACCCTCTGCAGGAAGAAGTCCACACTTGAAGATGCCGTTAAGGAAGCTGCCACAACAAGGCTGCGCCCCATACTCATGACCGCGCTGACCACCATGCTGGCCATGCTGCCGCTGGCCCTGGGCATCGGAGAGGGAGCTGAATCCTGGGCTCCCATGGCGGTTACGGTGATATTCGGCCTGGCTGCGGCAACGGTCCTCACACTCATCGTGGAACCATGTATCTATGTTACAATGGGCAAGAGGATCGCGCGGAAGGTATGTCACCAGTAGTCCGATGATCGAAGGCAGCCGGTCCCCTTCTTTCTGAGGGGACTGGTTGCCGCCCTCCCCCGGTGATACATTACTGCAGGGAGGAACCCGCATGAATCCCATGGAACTGTTCGTCAGGGAGCACACAGACACAGCCGTGGCCATATACGACCACAGGCTTAACCATGTGGACCACAATCTCACCTTCGAGAAAACATTCCCCGACAGGCATCTTTCCCCGCTGAATGAACTGGTATCCCACATGGTGAGCGGGGAGGACTTCCTCTCCCAGATGATGATGGTGATAGAGATCGAGCACGGACACGGTTCCTGCACCATGGCCTACA
>DAINQE010000071.1:1807-6114 GCA_036743055.1 Candidatus Sabulitectum sp.
GACTCGAAGACCGCCGAGCTGAAAAGGGCCAACGACCTCCTGCTCAAGGAGGTGGCGGAAAGGCAGAGAGCCGAATCCATCTACGCGGTACTCCACGCAATTGCCGAAGAAACGGTGAGAACCGATTCACTCCATGCCCTCCTTGAGTTCATACACACCCAGCTCTCGAAGATCATCCATACCCCCAACCTGTATTTCGCTTTCTACCAGAGGCATACCAATACCTACTCATTCCCGTACTCGATAGACGGTGAAGACGGGGTAGAGGAATTCGTTGGGGGGGAGTCCATGAAGGGGAGCCTCACCGAGTACGTACGACTCACCGGCAAACCCATTCTGGTTGACCACAAGCAGTACCTGAAGATGATCGAAGAGGGCAAGATCAGGGCCGTCGGAAGCCCCAGCGAGCAGTGGATGGGTGTTCCCCTCAGGGACTCCCAGGGCATATGGGGAGTTCTTGTGGTCCAGAGCTACGACATGAAGAACGTGTTCTCGCAGACCGACCTGGTCCTTTTCTCCGGCCTGGCAGACAGTGTGTCAATGGCGATCAGCCGCTACCGCGCGGAACAGAACAGAAAACGCATCGAATCCCTTTACAACACCGTTGTGGACAGCCTGCTCCAGGGCGTTATCATGTGCGATCCATCAGACCGCATCCTGTTCGCGAACACCGCTTTCTCACGAATCATAGGAGTCCCCGCGGAGGAACTGGAAGGCAGGCTCTTCTCCGAGTTCATCCCCGACGGGCACACCGAGAAAACGGAGAGGGTCAGGGAGGCCAGGACCCTGGGGGAATGCAGCTCCTATCACATCTCTCTCATAAGGCCCGACGGAGAGGAAGTGCAGGTGTCCGTAAAGGGAATACCGAGGTTCGAAGACGGCGACACATTCATTGGCACCATCGGCACATTCGACGTGATAGACGAAGGGGAACTCCTTCAGGAGGAGTCCCCCTGACCATCCAGATCTGCTAAAAGGCCTTTATCGAACCCCAGGTCCCCGGTTCAAGGGAGAGTGCTTCAATGGTTATGGAGGCTGATGTCACCAGAGAGTGCGGTGCTGTGAAGTTGTCCTGACCATCGGCGCTTCTTGCGAGAATTATCGGGTAGGTGGCCCCGGGAGACAGGGCCTTGTCATAGGCATCCCCTGAATCCAGGGGAATGGTGAAGTGTATCTCAGTGGAACCACCGGATTCGAAACCTCCGTCAACTGTGAGATCGGATGTGCCACCCAGCAGGGTGTCATCCCTGTGGGAGGTGGTCTGCCATCCCCAGTCATCCCTTAGCTCAGGGGTTCCAGAGGCGACATAACCGATGATGATGTTCGCGTTGAGCATCATCTGCGTAGGGTCGAAGCCCACGGCCACCCATCCAGTGGTGGGTCCGTTAAGCTGTACGGCCAGATTGTTCCCTTCAACAGTTGCCCACCTCAGGGTAAAACCGTCTACCGTGATCTCCTGCCAGGCCTGACCGGCTGAAACGGCGGTTATGGCAGCGAGAACCAGCATGGCAATCTTCATTATCGTCTTCCCTCCTTCATGGGACAGATACTGCGGCCTTTTCCCGCATTTCATTACAAACCATAATACTAGGTAATGGTTCCACTAGCAAAGGAGGATGAAAATGACAGAAAGATCAGGGAATCTTCCCCTGGCGATTCTGGTTGCCGCTGCTGTGATCGGATGCGGATCCGAGGCTTCGGGGGAAGCAACACCGGTTGCCACCGAAACAGGGAAAGAAATCGTCGTCGATGACTTCGTCCTTGCATGGACCATCGAGGATGGATCAATGACCATGACAGCCCAGGCTCCGACCACCGGATGGGTAGCCGTGGGCTTCGAACCAACCGCCGCCATGAAGGACGCCGACATCATCATAGGCTACGTGGAGGACGGAACCCTCTTCCTGAGGGATGACTTCGGCGACGGTCACATCTCCCACTCGCCAGATACAGAACTGGGTGGCACCGACGATGTAACCGGGATATCAGGTACCGAGGAAGGTCAGCTCACTTCCATTTCCTTCTCCATACCTCTTGCTTCCGGAGACAGTTATGACAAGCAGCTGACCCCGGGATCCACCGTGAAGGTGATAATGGCCTACGGACCCGACGGGGCCGACGACTTCGACGGATACCACGCCTGGGCCGAGACAATAGAGGTGGAACTATGAAGATAAGGACAATACTCCCCGCCGCGGCCTTTCTCCTTATCTTCTCATGCGGTGACTCCACCGGCCCGGAGGAAGGCCCCGGCGGGGAGTCCACCTACTCGGTGGACGGATACAAGTTCACATGGCAGCAGGACCCTGAGTCCGATCAGCATCTCCTCTTCACCGTTGAGGCTCCCACCACCGGCTGGGTTGCCGTTGGATTCGCCCCCACCGCCTTCATGGCAGATGCCAACCTCATACTCGGTTACATCGACCAGACGGCAGGCTTCATCAGGGATGACTTCGGCACAGGGCAGTTCACACACGCCGCGGACCTGAGCCTGGGTGGCACATCCGACGTGGAGCTTATGGGCGGCGGCGAGTCCGGGGGAGTTACCACCGTGAGTTTCAGGATCCCCTACGATTCAGGCGACCAGTACGACAGGGTCCTGGTGGAGGGGGAGACCTACACCTTCATATTCGCATACGGCACAGATGGAGCGGATGATTTCACCTCTGCCCACGCATGGGCTGAAACCGCCTCTTTCGAGCTATAGCTACAGGAGGAAAAGATGAAAGCGACCATACTGATACTCGCCCTGACCCTCCCAGTTTTCGCCCAGACCTACAACGGGAGCTTCCTCAATCTCTACAGCCCAATCTCCGGCACCGAGCAGGGCGACTTCGAGTTCTCCATGAACCACCGTTTCTTCGGTGCAGCGCTGAAGGACGAGCCTCTGGACACATTCTTCGGCCTGGACAACGGGGCAAACGTAAGATTCGGAATGAGATACTACGCCAGGGATGATTTCTATCTTTCCGCTTCCCATGCCAGGCTCGGCAACAACAACTCCGTCAATGCCGGGTGGAGCATGTCGCCGGTTCAAACCATGCAGTTCGGGGTGGAATGCGGCTATACGAGCATAAAGCCATCGGGTTCCGAGGACCGGGAGGGCGGAATAATGTTCACCGGCAGTTTCTCCCTCTCGACCCTTCAGGGCAGGCTGAAGCCGGTGTTCAACTACGCCTTCGACGGTGTTCACGAAGAGAACGGTCCCGGGCTGGGAATAGAGTTCCAGGCCGCAGACAGGCTCGCTCTATTCGGCGAGTACTACCCGGCTTCCGACGATGGTGCCGATGAAGACTGCTTCGGCTTCGGAGCGAGGTACAACACATGGGGGCACCAGTTTTTATTCGGACTCACCAACAGCTACGGAATAGGCATTTACGAGCAGCTCGCGGGGTCCAATACCCAGGACCTCTCCTTCGCCCTCTCCATAAGAAGGCTGTTCTGAAGATAACGGAGCTTGAGCCTGCGGAGGGTATGGCCTATACTTGCCTCAGGATGTAAATGAATATGGCCAAGATGGTTATGCTCGCGGCACTGCTATACCTTGTATCCGAGGCCATTGGTCAGAGCAGGCCATCCCTCAGCGGCCCTGAATATGTTCTGAACTCCCCGTCGAACATGTTCAGTATTCACTGGACGGATTCGGGGCAGGACTCCACCACCTGGGCCTATGCACACAATATCGCTCTGGCAGCGGACTCCTCCCTTAACGTGCAATGCGGCCAGATGGGCTTCTTCTGCCCCCCGCCGGATCAGAGCGCCGGGGGCGATGACAGGTACGACATCTATGTTCTGGGATTATCCCAGGGCGTCCCGGGCTACATGTCCACCACCGGCGAGTACCAGCCGCCGGACTCCTCCCACGACTGCTCAGCGAGCCACATCTGCCTGAGCAGCTCCATTTCCGAGGCCAGTGAGAGGAACTGCGCAGTCGCCGGCCTTTTCGCCCAGGCGGTGGGCGCCGCTTACGACTGCCAGGAATCGGCAGGCTTCACAGCAGCCTATGCCGCATGGATGGAGGAGCAGGTCTACCCCGACGCAGACCATTACCTGGAGTTCCTCGAACAGGAGAACCCCCTGGAAAACCCCTGGCGGGAATTCGGGACCCTGGGAGCTTCCGATCTTCCGTGGGTATTCATGGCGGACCAGAGGTGGGGATACCAGTCTGTGAGAAGGATCTGGGAGCTCTGTGCCGCCCAGTCCGGGCCGAACACTTCCGAAGCCATACAGGGCATGATGCTGGAGAACGGCACCACGATCCAGGAGTTCCAGATGGACTACGGAGCATGGAGATGGTTCACCGGGGA
>DAINQE010000071.1:6214-9610 GCA_036743055.1 Candidatus Sabulitectum sp.
CTGGGAGCAGGCGGTTTTCTTCCCGGTGTGCTTTGAAACGGGAGATCCGGCACACACCTTCAGTTATTCAGTTGCCAGCCAGGGAACGGGCATCGCCGATTCTCCCGACGGAGGTCACCACCTTCAGTTCTCCACTAACCCCATGGGCGCAGATGGAGAGATCCAGTTCTCCATACAGGCGAAGGGATACGTTCGGGTAACGCTCCATGACCTGAGCGGAAGGATAGTCGCGGTGCTCATGGACGGTGAGGCGGCAGCCGGCATCCATACCCTGGGGATCGATCAGTGCGACGCAGATCTTGCCAGCGGAACCTATATAGTGCTTCTCTGCACGGATTCTGACACGGAAACGGGCAGACTGGTCTTCTTCCCCTAGGGTCCGAAAGCCATCTTGATCCCGCCCCATGTGTTCCGTTCAAAGGTCAGGTCATGGAAGTGATGTATCCTGAAGGCGGATAGTCTCCAGTCAAGCTTGACTAGGACGGCAATCCAGCTGTGCAGTAAGAAAACGTCGATACCTCTCCGCTGAATCTGAAGAAAAGAGTATCACCGAGACTCACCTCCGGACAGGAGCAGATCACGGTTCCGCTGTCAGTCGCATCAAAGCTGTCGTAGTAAGAACCGCCGCATCCGGCTTCAATTGTCCACAAACCGGACCATGGATCGGCACTTCCTGATCTCATGCAGAAGCTGGACAGCCCTGAGGCAGAGTTCAGGTAGTAGTCACTGAACCCCCAGGCGTGCCAGAAGTGATCGAACTCGAGCACCAGCGAGTCCGGGTTTAGTGGAACCACATACCCTGACTGCCTTGACAGGCTGTCGGATTCTTCAGCGTAGCCTGAATAATTGTAATGGCTCAGGTACAGCTGGATGAAGTCTGGACAGACTTCCCAGCTTGAACCCCATGACCATTCACCGCCAGGATCCGAGAAACTCACCGAGTAGAGAGTGTCAACATCAGCAAATGCGATCGATGAGACAAGAAGCGGAAGAAACAGTAACTTCATATCTATCACCTCTGTCAATACTATTGGACAGGAACACCCCCGGTCAATGTCGGCAGATGACAAAACCAGCATCAGGATGAAGACATAGAGGAAACCCTTGTCCCCATTCGGTAAAGGGGGAAAAGCGGTGTTTCCCATCCGCTTCCAGCCTGGATGGGAATCACGGGAAGCATCCTTTTCTTATCCTACTCAGCCATTCACTTACTTGTATAAATTGCAGTACTTACAATATTTTCGCTTTATTCTTTAATATAGGAAGGTTTTACTAGCATCCTCGTTCTTGTCTTCCCGGGGCGGTGTTACTGACAGACTGACATGTGAAGTCTACGGAAAGCACGAGGCTAGAAAGGGTTTTATGTACTGGTCGATAATTGTTCTACTTGTTTCGTGTACGATCTCTTTGGCGGATACCACCATTCTGTTCGAAACGGATTTCTCCGTTCTTCCCGATGGCTGGGTCAATGATGAATGGGAGTTCAACCATCCCGGAGCCCATGTGAGCAATGGTGTACAGTGGGATACATGGAGCGGAGTTTTCAACTCCGTTCCCTTTTCTGCGGGAGTCTTTTTTATACCCGACGGAACTGATTCGGTGGTGGTCCATATAGAACACTCTGTAATTCTGGAGGGAGACTACTATTCCAGCAGGATACAGCTCTGGACTAACCATTCAGGATGGGGAGATTACATCTTCGATCAGAGCGGAAGCGGCGGCTACACTGAGATCACCGACCCCGTTCATTTCGTTCCCACCGATCCAGTTCCCGGCACATGGGTAGGTTTCAAGTTCAGGGCTTACCTGTCAGCCGGTTATATGGGCTAAGGCGGCATGTCATGGACTGTGCACAGCATGACGGTCACCGCCTGGGGAGATGCCCTCGGACTTGAAACCATAACCTGGTCCGCCATAAAAAGCCTTGCCACAAGTCCCTGAGCACGTGCTCAGGTCTGGATCCATTGAGGTGTTGAGATACTCCTGCCGGTTATAAGAACAACTCGAAGGCTTCCAGGACCCTCGCGCTGTTCAGACAGGGAGACTGCTGATTTTACGAACTGGCCACACAGTTATCGAATCGCTCAGTGGGTATTTTTCCCTCCCTGGATAGATCACATAGATGTGCCTGAGACCCAGATCCGACAAAGCTATTTGCATTGATCTCGTAATCCCGGGAGATTCAGAAAGTTTTACTTCTATTCCGTATCGATTGCCTTTTCTTATAGCAACCAGGTCCATTTCTCCACCCTGATGGGTTCCCCAGAAGAAACAGTTCCTGTCTCCATGGAAGCTGAAGAACTGCTCGAGGACAAATCCTTCCCAGGATGCTCCTGATACTATGTGTCCCTTCAATTGAAACAGAGAATCTATCTGCAGAAATGTATGCAGAATACCGCTGTCTCTGATATACACCTTGGGCGATCTCACTAGCCTTTTCCCTGCATTCTCGAACCAGGGGGGAATCCTTCTTATCATGAAGGCACCTTCCAGCAGGTCGAGATACTTTTGTACGGTCTTGTAAGAAAGAGACAGGGATCTTCCAAGATGGGAACAGTTCAGTATCTGACCATGGATCGAGGCAAGCATTGTCCACAGGCGTCTCATCGAAACGGATGTCTCAAAGCTGCCCAGCATTGGAAGGTCTCTTTCAACGAGTGTCCTAGTAAAAGCTTCCAGCCAGTCATTCGCCTTACTGTCGGATTCGGCAAGAAAAGACCTCGGGAATCCTCCGCGAAACCACAGCTTTTCAATGCAGCTGGTTCTTACTTCCTTGATATCAAAGCCATGAAGGTCCACAAAACCAGTTCTACCGGCAAGACTTTCAGATGCACCTCTGATAAGAGCTGGAGATGCGCTTCCAAGGATAAGGAAGGCAGCAGGATTAGCGGTTCGATCGGCCAGGGGCCTCAGTACCTCCATCAGATAAGGTTCGCGCTGAACCTCGTCTATTACAACAAGACCAGACAACGAATCCAGGAAAGTTTCAGGATTCGAGAGCCGTATTCTGTCTCTTCTCTTTTCCAGATCAAGATAGGTTCCACCCAGCTTCTCCCAGATCGACCTGGCAAGTGTGGTCTTGCCGCACTGCCTGGGACCCAGCAGTGTAGTCACCGGCATACACCTCAGGGATTCGAGAATCATCTCTTCATATCTTGCTCTCTTTACCATGGACATAAGATACCATGAAATTTAGAAATGTCAACTCTAATATTCATGGTTCTGTTTCGAGTAAATGGTGTGGTACAGGTATTGTAGGCTGACATATTTATTGCGCGTTTACTGCAAATATGGCCTATTGCTCGGGATCTATCCGCAATTGAAGCTGCAGATCAATCTCTATGAATAGACATGAAAAAGGGGAGCTTTCGCTCCCCGAAAAGACTTGTGGCTGGC
>DAINQE010000072.1:0-5608 GCA_036743055.1 Candidatus Sabulitectum sp.
TTCTTCACGGTTGCCGGGTTCGCCCTTGCCTTCCGCGGACGGAAGCTGGTTCCCCTGGCTCTCGGGCTGGCGGCACTGGTTATCGGCTACCTTTACGGGTCATCGGCCCTGGCGGCACTGGGGGTGAGCCCCGATGTCCTTAAGTGGGGCCCGCCGGTTATCGCTGTGTTCTTCCTGGTGGTGGCAATGTTCCTCTACAGGGTCGCTTTCTTCCTGGCAGGAGCCCTGCTGGGTTTCTTCGCCGCGAAGATATTCTTTCCTTTCTGCCCGGTCCTGATCCTGATTGCCGTTACGGTGTTTACAGGCGCTCTTGTTTACTTCTTCCGTAATTTTGTATTCTCGGTACTTACTGCCCTCCTGGGTGCATCGCTGGCCGCTTCGGGCACGGTGAACCTGCTTGCCTGGGCGGGTATCGCGGCCGGAACGGCGGCTTACTGGGGAATCGCCCTGTTTGCCGCTTCCTTCGGGCTAGCGAATCAGCTCAGGACGGAAAGGAAGAGGGTTTGACACAGAGGCTTGCGGACTACGGCATCGTTCTTGGAGTTGTTCTTGTACTGGTACTTCTCTTCAGGCTGTCCAGGAACCTACTCCACAGGTTTACCCTCACCGCGGAGAAAAAGAACGGCGCCTTCTCCCTTGACGACGCCCTTGTGTGGGGCATGAGATTCCTTCTGACCGGGCTTCTTCTCCTGCCTTTCGTTACATCCATCCTGGCATTCGTCGACAACCGCCACCTCACCGGAGGAATAGTGCTTCATCTGGTCCTTACGGCTGTCTCCGTGGTTTTGTTCAGTTTCGCCGAGGACCTCTTTCGGGATTACAACTCATACGGCGGACCTCAGCTCAGGCCAGTCTCATGGCACTGGAAGAGGGTGATGCCCCTCCTTCTTGGCTTCTGGGTAATAGGAAGCGTCTTCCTCAGCCCCCTCTTCTATTCGGGTCTTACCCTCCTCGCCGCTGTGTTCTATCGACTCTGCCTGTTCTTCCGCAGGGCTGAACGGCAGTCCGCCAGACAATGAACAGCGGCAATACCACCGTTCTTCACATAATCACCAAAATGGCGGTGGGCGGTGCCCAGATGAACACCCTTATAAGCTGCCGTGACATAACCGCCATGGGATACCCATCGGCTGTTCTCACCGGTCCGGAGATTTCGCCGGAGGGAACCTTCAGCGATCTTTCCGACAAATACGGTATTCCGGTTTTTGAAGCTCCGCACCTAATAAGGAAGCTTTCCCTCTACCATGACATAAGGGCATTCTTTGAGATTAAGAGGATCATAGAGGAGCACAACTTCTCCATCGTGCACACGCACGGTTCCAAGGCCAAGTTCCTCGGGAGACTCGCCGCCCACATGGCCAGGGTACCCGTAAAGATAGTGCAGACAGTTCACGGCTGGTCCTTCTTCGATACCATGCCCCCCCTTCAGAAAGCTTTCTATGCCGTACTGGAGAGGGTAGGGTACCGCTATGCCCACTCCAACATAGTCGTCAGTCCCCACGACATCAGAAAGGGAGTGAACTGGGGTATCGGAAATCCAGAGGATTATCAGCTGATCAGGAGCGGCGTCGAGTTTGACAAGTTCATCGCCATGAGGGGAAGAAAGAGGGAGTCCCGGGAGATGCTGGGAATACCGCAGGATGCACCTGTGGTGGGAACCGTGATAAGGCTTGCCCCCCAGAAGCATCCAGAGGCAATAGTTGACGTTGCCAGAATGGTTGTTAAAAGGCTTCCTGACACAAGGTTCGTGGTGGTGGGCGACGGCCCCCTGTCAGACTACATGAAGAGCTATATCGAAGAACTGGATCTGGGCACCAACTTCCTCCTTCTGGGAAGCAGGAAGGATGTGGCCGAGATACTGCCCTCCTTCGACGTGTTCCTTCTTACATCACGGAGTGAAGGTCTTCCAAGGGCCATGCTGGAAGCGCTTGCCGTAAAGATACCGGTTGTGGCCACCGACGTGGGGGGCATAGCCGAGCTGGTGAACGGCCTCCGGAACGGCTACCTCTGCTCCCACGGAGATCTGGAGTGCCTTTCAAGCGGAGTAATAAGGCTTCTCGAGTCCCCGGAACTCAGGGAAGATCTTCTCAGCACCGTTGATCAGGACCTGAAGCCCTTCAGCGCCGAGATAATGGTGGAGGAGCTGTTCCAGCTCTACACCTTCCTTATGAGGGATATGTAAGAAGGCCGCGCCCTCCTGCCAATTTCAGGAATGACGCGGCCAAAGGGAGATCTGCGGCTAGGGAGCCTCTATGGCGCTCACAGGGCAGACTGCGGCGCAAGCTCCGCAGTCGATGCATGTAGCCGGATCTATTTCGTAGGGAGTGCCTTCGCTGATGGCGTCCACAGGGCATTCACCCACGCACGCACCGCAGCCGATGCAGGTATCGTTGATCTTGTAGGCCATTATAACCTCCGTAATGGTTTGGTGGTATTCAAAACAACCGGCTTTCACCGACCCCTGATTATATTAAGAATCCTGTCCAGCTCGTCCAGCGACTGATAATCGATCACCAGGCGGCCCTTTCCTCCGGTGTCCCTCAGGGCAACCTTCGTTCCGAGGCACCGCTCCAGCTCCCTTTCCAGCTGGGCTACCTCGGGAAGGACCTTCTTCTTCCCTGCCTTTCTGCTTCCGGAGCCTGTGGCGCTCTTTCGCACCGCCTCCTCAAGGGCTCTTACGCTGTAACCTCTTGTTTGGGAGAGCTTTGCCATCCTGATCATGGCCTCCTTGCTCTCAAGTGAGAGCAGAGCCCTGCCATGCCCCATGGAGAGGCTTCCGTTCCTTACCATGTTCTTAACCTGCTCGGGCAGCTCCATGAGCCTCTGAAAATTGGCCACTGCGGACCTGCTGAGGCCCACCTGCCTGCCCAGTTCATCCTGCGTCATGCTGAATTCGGTGCAGAATCGGGTGAAGGCCTCCGCTTTTTCCATGGGATTCAGGTCCTGCCTCTGTATGTTCTCCACCAGGGCCAGGGCCATCATCTGCCTGTCGTCGGCTTCCCTTATGAATGCGGGAACCTGGTCGAGACCGGCAAGCCTGGAAGCCCTGAGTCTCCTCTCTCCGGCGATCAGCTGGTACCTGTCACCTGCGGCCCTGAGCACCAGAGGCTGCAGTATGCCCTGTTCCCTTATTGACAGGCTCAGGGATTCCAGCTCGGTGTCGTCCCAGTCGATCCTTGGCTGAAACGGGTTGGGATCTATCAGGTTCGTGTCGATCATTGCCGGGGTTCCCGATTTTCCACTTTCTTCGGCAACATCAGGCAGAAGGGCCTCGAGACCCCGGCCCAGTGCTTTCTTCCTTTTCATCTGGACATAACCTCCCTTGCCAGGCTCATGTAGCTTTTGGCGCCGGAGGAGTAGGCGTCGTATATGATCACCGGCATACCGTAACTTGGAGCTTCACTCAGTCTTACATTCCTTGGTATCCTGGTCCTGAACAGAAGTCCGCCAAGATGGGAGTTGGCTTCATCCTCCACCTCACGGCTCAGCTTCAGCCTTTTGTCGTACATCGTTAGAACCACACCGAAGACCTTCAGACCACTGTTCCAGTTTCCCTTTATTCTCTTGATCGTATCAAGAAGATGACTGAGACCCTCCAGGGCGTAGTACTCGCTCTGCACAGTGAGAAGTACCCCGTGGGCCGCAACCAGAGCGTTCACCGTGAGAAGACCCAGTGAGGGAGGGCAGTCTATAAGAACGTAGTCGTACCTGCTCAGATCGGAAGAGGCAAGCGCCCTTGCAAGGAAATGCTCCCTGTCCTCCGCTTCCGCCAGCTCTATCTCGGTTCCGGCAAGGTGTCGCGAGCCCCTCAGGACATGCAGGCCTTCCACATCGGTTTTCCATATGCATTCCTCGAGCCGGGCTTCTCCAGATATGAAATCGTGGATCCCCTTCTCCTCGGCTTCCCTGCAACCCGCCCCGCTGGTTGCGTTCGCCTGTGGGTCCATATCTATCAGCAGAACGTCCTTGTCGTGAACCGCCATGCTGGCGCCAAGATTGATTACGGTGGTGGTCTTTCCAACCCCGCCCTTCTGGTTGGCCACCGCGAGGATTCTGGTCATTCGGCACACCTCTCTGTATCTGTATTCGTTTTACCGGAGTGCGAATACTGCAGTAAAAACCCGTCGCGGTCAAGCGGAGGAGAGGGAAGACGGTGGAGAACGCAGCCCTCTTCAGCCACTAACTCCCTGTTTTCCACCCTTGTCAGAAGGGTAAAGGGCCCCGTGGCCAAATCCCTTAAGAGCGATATGATGGTTCCCGCTCCTTTCACTGCCCTGGATGTGAATACCGTTTCCGATGGAAATGGCCCCGCATCCTCCACTCTGGAGCAGAGGACCGTGCAGCTGTCTATTGAACACTCCCTTGCCGCCGTTTCCAGAAAGGCGGCCCTTTTCCTCCTTGGCTCTATCAATGTGGTGCTGAATCCAAGAAGCGAAAGAACGAACCCAGGGAATCCCGCGCCGCTCCCGATGTCCGTTACTTCTGATCCGGGCCTGATGAATGCCGCATAGGAGACGGACTCCTTAACATGCCTGCCCCATAGCCTTCCGGTCTCAGCGGGTCCTATGAGGTTCATCCTCCCGGCGCACTCCGCCAGCAGATCAAGATATATGGCAAGTCTGCCATGGAAATCCGCGGGAGGAGATACACCCAGCGAAGAACAGGCCCTTGCCAGGGCTTCCGGTTCAGGAAGATCATGATGTTTCACGTGAAACATCCGCCTTCATCAAGTGCAGGATGAGAGCCTCCAGGTCGGCCTCCCTCACCGCCGCCATGCCTTCGGCTTCTCTAATGGTAACCGGCTTTGCTCCGTTAAGCGCCTGTACCGCCTCAATGCTCAGGGAGCTAACCCTGGAATAGTCCTCTATTCCAAGAAGCGATACCTCTCTGTAGCGTTCCCTGGAAAAGTGCCTGCGCTCTGCCCTCCTGATGTAGCCTGAGTACTTAGCGTCGAGAACTTCCGTTGCCAGGATTTCCTTTTGCTCATCGCCCACCTGCGGCATATGCGCGGCTATGTCCTCCGCCTGGATCTCGGGCCTCCTTGAAAGCTCCTCCAGTGTCTGCCCGTCCACTCTTATGGAAAGCATCGCGTCCCTTATGGTCTCTCTTACCCTTTTCTTCTCTTCATAAGCCCTCGTTCTTCCGGGGCTCCTTGTACCCGTGGCTTCAGCCAGGGTCTCCAGTCTCTCTTCCGCGTTGTCCTGTCTGAGATACAGCCGGTTCTCGGCCCGGCTGCTGAAAAGCCTGTATGGTTCCTCTGCTCCCCTTGTAACCAGGTCATCGATCATGACCCCAAGATAGCTTTTCATTCTGTCTGGAACGGCTTCTTCCTCGCCCATGGCCGCCGCGGCAGCGTTTGCCCCTGCCAGCAGGCCAGCAGCTGCGGCCTCCTCATATCCGGATGTCCCCAGTATCTGCCCGGCGGCATACAGATTCCCGGTCCCCCTGATCCTCAGTGTTCTTGAGAACTCTCCCTTCGCCAGGAATGAGTATTCAACCGAGTAGCCATAGGCGGCTATCACAGCGTTCTCAAACCCTTCAAGGGATCTCACCGTTATTTCCTGAATCTCCTCTGGCAGGCTTGTCGAGAGCCCGTTAAGGTACATCA
>DAINQE010000072.1:5708-9404 GCA_036743055.1 Candidatus Sabulitectum sp.
CACCAGGGTTCCTTTTGCTATTCCGCCGATGGATGGATTGCATGACATCATGGCGATCTTCCCGGGATCGGGGGTTACCAGGATCGAACGGGCCCCCTTGGCGGAAGCTGCCAGAGCGGCTTCCACTCCCGCGTGGCCGCCACCTATGACAACAATGATGGGTTTCCTGGAAGCCATGTGTTTATTTCCCCACGCAGAAGGTTTCCAGGGCTCTCTCCACGGCTTCACCTGAACGCAGGCGCAAGTTGAGTTCTTCCAGTGCGGCCGTGGCCATTTCTGAAGCCAGGGCAAGGTCCCCGCCCTCCGCTGCGATCCGGGCATCTTCAAGCTGCGTCGCTGCTTTACGGTATGAAGACGAAGGCGTGTCATCCTCCGGGCGAACCAGGAATTCCATTACTTCCCTCATTCCTTCTCCCGTAACCGCCGTAACCGGCAGCCAGCCCTCCCTGATCTCCTCCCGCTCCCTGTCTCTCTGGGAGGCAACAAGCAGTATTCTCCTCCTGTTCGCGATGTGTACAGGCGGTTTTTGCTGCTTCCTGTCCATCCAGATGACACCGTCATCCGGTTTCATTACACCTACCGCTATCTCGAGCGCTTCAGTGTCAAGCATGTCTCCGCCGGTACCCGCCGTATCGCAAAGCCTCACCATTCTGCCCTGAATCCCGATCGTTCTTTCCGCTCCATCCCTTGTGGTTCCAGGCTCGCTGGAAACCACCGCCGCCTTCTCTTTGACCAGGACATTGAAAAGGGTTGATTTGCCTGAGTTCACCGGCCCCATTATGAAAACCCTGGGAAGAAGCTCCATGCTCGCTGCAGAACAGGCAAGCTCCAGGGCGGCATCACGGGAAGCCCTGACAAGTGTCGCGAAGTTATCGGCGCTGCCTGCATCGTGCTCCTCTTCGAACTCGATGGCCGCCTCCGCCTGCACAAGAAGGGCCTGAAGCCTTTCCTCCAGCTCTTTTCTTCCCTCCGGCCTTTTTCCGTGGTACTTAGCCGACAGATTCAGAACATCCATCGCTGTGATCTTCCCCGACTGCCATGCCCTGCGGGTGAACTCCCCCGGAAGAGCAAGTCTGGCCCCCCCTTCCATGAGCAGGTCCATTACCGCCTCGGTCGTCCCCGGTGTTCCATGACACATCAGGTCCACCATCTCCTCGCCGGTATAGCTGGCTCCCTGCGGCCATGAAAGGGCTACAAGCCTGTCTACCCAGGCGAAATCCCCGACCTTTCGGCGCATACCCGCAAGCCGTCCTCGGTGGAGACCCATGAGTTTTTCCACAAGATCCACCGCTCCAGGGCCGGAAAGCCTTACAACAGCAACCGCAGATGAACCCGGTGGTGTTGCCACCGCTGCTATGAGATCCGATCCCGTATGGGTCATCAGCCGTGTTACTCCGTATCGAGGCTTTTCTTGATGTATTCCTGGTGTACGAACGTGAGGATGTTGAATACAAGCCAGTAGAGGGCAAGACCCGCGGCGAACCGCATGAATAGGAAGGTCATGAAGAAGGGCATCATGTACATCATCATCTTCTGCTGCTGGGCAGCGGCTCCAGCTGTGCTGGTGCCTGTGAGCTTCTGCTGCATGAACATGATGACTCCTATCAGCACAGCCATGAGACCTATGCCTTCAAGACCAAGAACCTTCGTTCCGAACGGGAGGAGGATCTCCGGCCTGGAAAGATCGTTGATCCACATGAAGAACTCCGCTCCCCTGAGCTCTACCATGTTGGCGAGTACCCGGTACATGGCGAAGAATACCGGCATCTGCAGTATTATCGGAAGGCACCCTCCCAGGGGATTAACTCCGCTCTCCTTGTAAAGCTTCTGCATTTCGATCTGCTGCTGCTTGGGGTCCTTGGCGTATTTCTTCTGAATCTCCTGCATTGCCGGCTGGATCTTCTGCATCTTCTGCATGGAGACATAGCTCTTCGTGGTGAGCGGTGAGAGTAGCACCTTAAGAGCAAGGGCTAGAAGGATGATCCTTATGCCCCAGTTCCCTATGAAGCTTAGAGCGGATGTGAGGAACAGGAAAATGAGTTTACCTATCCATCGTATTATCGGCCAGCCGAAATCTATCATGTCGGTCTGCGATCCGCCCAGTTCTGAAAGCAGGCCGTAGGCCTTTGGCCCGGCATACACCCTTACCTGGGAATCGTCCAGCGATACTTCCGCCGATCCCCCCAGGCCCGGAGCCGTGTATCCGTCGGCCCTTTCCATGGACAACGGCATCAGAATGATGGTGAAATACTTGCTGGAAGTGGCGACCCATGAAACATTGCCTGATGGCTGGAGTGCCTCTATCTTCTCGGAATCCTCGCTCTTGTGGCCGTTGGTATACCATGATGCCTTGAAGTATCCCCTGTCCTGAGCCTCTGTTTCCGTTACTGGAATGGCGCCGGCCGTGACCGATGTGTTCTCGTCGAGACCCGTTTTCCTCACCGTGAACCCGTAGTAGCCCTCGGTGAACTCGAAAACCTTCTCAGCTCCTCCGGGGGCGTTAAACAAAACCGTTACAGGTGACTCTCCTGCAACCACCGTATCCGGGCCCTGATATGTGAAAAGTATCGGGTCGCCCTGGGCATCAGAAGTAACCAGCCATGGCTCTTCGGAAAGCTCCACTCTCTGCCCTGTGTCCTGATCGGGGTAGTCCTCGTATTCCTCGAGGCGCCAGCGCACTACGGACCCGCCGGTGGTTGACAGAACTGCTGTGACCATGGGGCTTCCATTCTCTCCTGGAATGAGAACGGTTACTTCCCTCGCCTCATAGGTGTATTCCAGGTTCGAATCCTCTGACTGTTGATCTTCTGGAGCGGTTATCGCCTCCGCCTCACCCCCGAGGTCGGGTTCAACGCTCTCCACCGGTTCCGCAACCGTTTCGCCAGCTGGAGCCTGGGTGTTCCTTCCAGTAATGAACCAGCTAATCAAAAGTACGCCCATCATCAGAACTGCTGCTACGAACAGCCGCGACTGATCACTCATCGTCCTTACCTCCGACCTCAGGTACCGGGTCGTATCCTCCCCTGTGCCAGGGATGACATCTGCAAACCCTCTTTATCGCCAGAAGGGTACCCCTGGCAGCTCCGTGCCTGTCTATTGCCTCCATCGCATACTCGCTGCATGTGGGTGTGTAGATGCAGCTGGGCGGCAGATGGGGTGATATGGCTCTCCTGTAGAGGCCGATCAGGAACACAAGGATCTTCCTAATTATCCCTGACCCTCTCCACGAACATGTCCATGTCTTCCTTCATATCTTTCCAGCTTATACTCACCAGCTTCTTCTCCGGGAAGACCACCGCATCAAATCCTTGTTCTACTTCTTTTTCTACAGAATACTGCCTTAGTCGCCTTTTAAACAAGTTTCTCTCCACAGAATTTCCTTTTTTAGCAGACACAGAAAACCCCAGGCGTATCCTGCCCAGGGAATTCATAGTGTATCTGACTCTCAAGACGCTTCCTCTGATCTGTCTGCCGTTCCTCAGTATTTTCCTGAAATGCCAGCTTTCTCTGACCCTCTTCAGACGGCGTCTAACCAAATCTACGGCACCAGACGCTTGCGTCCTTTGCGTCTCCTGGCGTTCAGTACCTTCTTGCCTCCCCTGGTGGCCATTCTGGCTCTGAAGCCGTGCCTTCTTTTCTTGGAGATATTGCTGGGCTGATATGTTCTTTTCATAATAGTCTCCTGCACTTGGCGTG
>DAINQE010000073.1:0-8752 GCA_036743055.1 Candidatus Sabulitectum sp.
GGTTCCCTCATGTGAATAAACGAAATCCATGGCATTCCCAGAGTTGCTCAGCACCTCGATGGATACACCGGTGTACCCTCCCCATGAAGCATCGGTGGACGGGGTGGATTCAGGGGTGAACTCCCAGCCGTAGCCGTCGCGCTTCCAGGGATCGTATTGGCTTCCCTCGATGCTGTACCAGGTGGGGAACCCGTAGTCAAGGTCCTGTATGCCATCGGCCTCCTCAACGTCGACCCCCTTGTGGAGGGGATCCACGTTAACGAGGTTGGCGTTCCTGTAATCTCCCAGCCTGGTCTGGTCAACATGCCATATGAGTATTCCCGACCCCGGCAGACCGAAGTCCCGCTCGTGGGGGCCGCACTGCCCGTTGCCGTCGGGGTCCCGCTGGCGGTTCTCCACCAGCAGGTATTCAGTTGCGGTAAGGGGTATCCTGTATACGGCTCCCCCCTGCTGGGCTGTGTACTGGCCCGGTGTGATGATCTGGGGGGTTTCCCAGCCAAGGGCCATGCGGCACCAGGCGCTCGGGGCCGAGGGCCAGTAACCGTTCATCAGCCACTGCCCGTAGCCCATGAGGTCCCATCCCCCTACACCCACGGTGCCGTCGAGTGTGTTGTAGAGGTCGGGCAGCCCCAGCTGGTGGCCGAACTCGTGCACTATTGTTCCCAGGGGGCTAAGGCCGTAGTTGTCCTGGGCTTCCCTTTCCGGGTCGATGCAGGCTTCCCTGACGATGACACCGTCATCGGTGGATACACCGGTTATCCCCAGGTAGAAATCGAGATACGCTGCATCGATGAACATTGAATGTATGTCATCCGGGCTGTTTCCCAGTATGTCCGATTCGTTGCCGGCGCCTGCGTGGAGGATTATCACAGCTCCATAGCGGGAGAAATCAACATCGGGATCGGCGGCCTCTATGGCATCCCTCATCAGCTGGCATTGGCCCAGACCGTTCTTATCGTCCGCCCCGTACCAGGCCATCTGGTGATCCAGAAGAAAAGCGCCGTCGTCTTCGGGGTACTGGACGAGGTTCAGCTCCAGAGCGCCTCCGCTCACATCGGTGAAGTAGTCCTCCACCTGCTGCATCAGCACCGATACCTCGAATGCGCTGCTCTCGAACTCCCCGTTGCCGGAAGTGGTCTCAGTGTAGTCGGGCAGGAACTCCACCTTCACAACGCACACGTCTATTGTGGTGTCCGCGTCGAGGACCAGCGAAACACCGGCTTCGGTTACAATGGGAGCGCCGTCGGAAACACCCTCTGGAACATCGGCCACAGGGCTTCCCGGTATTGGCGGAGCTGCCATCGCCGAACCGGCGAGGAACAGAAGGATGGCGGAGGTTCTGCCCATGAACTAGAACCTGAGGGTCAGGCTGTACTTCTGGTTGTACTTGCCGGAGCCCTGGAGGGATTCGTCCACAGGAATGAAGGCCATGTCCAGCTGGAAGTCGTTCCACTGGATACCCGCGCCGAAGGTAACGCCGGAAATGGTGCTCTCTCCTTCGGTATCGTGTGAGTATCCGGCCCTGAGGGCAAGCAGGTCGTAGTACCAGAACTCAGCGCCTGCCCCCCACTTGTTCTCCTTTATCTCTTCGGAGATGCCGTCTTCCACATTGACCAGGAGCTTGGTGAAGTCTGCCGCCACCAGAAGCGATGTAAGCTCGCCGTCGAAGGGCACATAAGCCACACCGAACTTGAACTTCCTGGGAAGGGGGTTGTTCTCGCTGGATCCGCCGTAGCTCACGTTGGGGCCCAGGTTGGTGAGGGTTGCACCCACGGACATGTCGCCCCAGGACTGTGACGGAGCGTTGTAAAGCACGCCCAGGTCAGCCGCGAAGGATGTTCCCTTGCCGTTGTCCTCGTAGTAGAGATGGTCGTAGACGAACTTCAACCCGAGACCCACAGCGAGACCGGGGGCCACCTCGGTTCCGAAGGCTGCATCGGCGGCCACTCCGTAGGAGTAGAAGGTGCCTATGGGATCAACGCTTCCCTGCTCTATTTCCTGCTGTTCGCCCATGGACATGAAGGTGATGTTTCCGCCTACGCCTCCCCAGCCCTCGATCTGCTGCGCGTAGCCCAGGAACTCGTAATAGAGGTCGTCGGCCAGCTGGGGGAGCCACTTGGAGTGCTGCAGCGTTATCTCACGCTTTTCCTGCGCCGCGAAGGCCAGACCGGCTGGGTTCCAGTAGGATGCGGTGGCGTCGTTGGCAACGGCGGTGAAAGACTCGCCCATTCCGTTGGCCCTGGTGCCCGGGGTTATATCGAGCCAGATAACGCTGGCGGTTGCCCCCAGGGCGACACCGGCGAATATCGCCGTAAGAATGCTGATTATAGTAAGGTTTCGCATCTTTCCTCCTGTTATGTGCGGTATCTTTATATTATAGGCAGTATTATCATCTGGCAACCGTGGCCACACCTGTCAAGCTTGAATTTCCCGCCGAAACTACATACACATAGACTCCGGAGGCAACCCTGTCGCCGTCTTCGTCGGTGAGGTCCCAGGTATGCTGATTGTACCCGGAATCGCCGGGGAGGTTCCCCATTTCCCTTATCCTCCGCCCGTTCACCGAGTAGATGGATATGGTGACCGGACCGGGACTGCTTTGCGTCCAGTTGAACGACATCACCGCCACTGCCGGGGTCGGGTACACGAAAAGGTCGGATATCCCTGTGGATTCGTCTTCGAGAAGGGTGAATGTCATCTCGCTCCAGCTGAGGTTGCTCAGGTTGTCGGCTGCCCGGAGTCTCAGGGTATGCTCACCCGGCTGAAGCTCCGGAAGGGGAAAAACGATTCCGCCGGTGGTGGATGAGCCTGGCTGGTATGTAAACCAGTCCGCTATGTCCACAGGGCTCTCGTCGATGTACAGGGCAAGCTGATTCCCGGGGTAGGGAAGCAGGTTGATCCCCGACTCGTCCTCTAGAAGGGCTTCCAGTACCACCTCTCCGGATACCTGGGGGCTCTCGATCCCCCTGAAGCCGTTTATCCACAGGTCTATATCAGGACCAAGTGTGTCGTCGGGAGATCCTGTCCCGTAAAGCAGGTCCACGGGATAGTCACACACAAGGTCACCACCGCCCTCTCCAGGGGCAAAGAACCGTACCCGTGCCATGTCGCCGGTAACTGCCACCTCAGGGACGAACATCGAGGCGGTGAATCCCGGTTCCGCAGAAGCCAGCCCCCTGTAGAAAACCCCCGGAGTGGTTAAGTACTCGATAAGGTAATTCTGATTGAGCGTGAAGTAGGAATCCGGCCTGGCTGATTCCCAGGCGGTGATCATGGCCAGACCCGGCTGATCGAGAGAACCGGCTATCGATGACAGCTGGGAGGTCCTCAGCTGGAAATCCTCAACCGAGATCCTGGAATCCGGCAGGGCCAGGAAAAGGGAACCGTCGCCGAATATGATGTACCTTTTGTCATTGCTGTACGCTCCGTGGTTCAGCATGCCAAGCCACTGGGCTTCCCCGATGGTATAGGAATCGTCGAAGAGAAGTATGTCGAAAATGTTCATCAGAAAGCCTGCATTTGAAGTGGCCCCGCTCTTGGATGCCGCGGCACTTGAGACAATCGCCCCTCCGGCAGTGGAAGTAATCAGAGCTCCGGCAATGCAATCGTGGGATGGGTTCTGGAACAGGCCAACATCGCAAGATCCAAAGAATGCGTAGGGCATCCTGGGGCCGCAGGCCATGGACTGGGTGTCCTCAATGTACATCAGCCCCTCGTCGGTTAACTGGTCGAAGCTTCCGTGGCCCAGGAAGAACACCGCCAGGGCACCTTCGCTCCAGTTCTCTATGAACGCCGCCCTGCACTCGGGCTTCTTCCAGCTGCTGTTCCAGTCCCAGAATATCTCATAATTCCTGATGGGAACCATACCATCGGGAATGTGCTCTGTGAACACCTCCTCTGCATCCCTGGTATGACCAGGCTGATCAGAGTTAGGGGTTGGGGGGTACCTTTCGTCGTCGGCGGCTCCGATGATCACCGACTGCCATGTGCCGCATTCCTGGGAGGGGTCCGAGTACTGAGCGCTTCTCTGGGCCACCAGCTGCAGTTCCGTCCTGCTGGAAACGGGGATCCGGCTCACTGCAGCCTCGGGCAGCCCGTAGGAGGTCAGGGAGGAAAAAATGTGATCGGAGCAGATGGGAGTTCCGTCACTGAACAGATATGTGATAACATCCATCAGACAGGGCTTGGCGGTGGTGAAGCCCCTGGCGTCCCAGTGGCCGTCGCCCACCAGCACCAGCTGGGCCGGGGGCTGGTTCCAGGTATCCATCGTATGGGCAAAGAAAGCCCGAACCGCATTAGGGTCCCTTACCCCACCGTTGAACTCGTCGAAGACCTCCTGGAGACTCACCATGGCTATGTCATTCCGTCCCCTCTGGAACAGGGGCATGTCCGAGGCGAACTGGTCTGGGTACACATAGACGGTCCTTGCGGAGGACAGTGTTTCCATTATCCTTCCCGGGGATGCCTGGGCCACAGAAACCGGCTCCAGGAATGATCCGCCGGGAACTACCCACAGCACGGCTTCTTCCCAGTGCGTTGGCATGGGCACTTCGAAATCCTTCCCTCCGGGAAGGTTCAGGGCGACTACGGCGGTGTCGGAAAGGGCCACACAGGCGAAAGCACTGCTGCCCAGGTTCTGCGCCCAGGTGATCTCAGTTCTCGCCCCAGGCTCGAATATCCGGTCCAGGGGCACCTGGCACATTGTGGACCAGCTCCTGTATCCAGTCTGGGGGAACACCTCGAACCAGTCGGTGTAGACAACGTGGCCTGAACCGCTGAACTGAATGGCCATGGTGTTCCCGCTGGTCTGGAAGGAACCCACCGGGAACTCCATTATCACTTCGCCGTTCCGCTTGATGAGGGAATCGGCGACTTGAACTCCGTTCACCGTAACGGAAACGTCTATCCCTGACCCGTCGTCCTCGACATAGAACCTCAGTCTCATGGTCCCCCCGCCTGTGACTCCGGGGGTGGAAAAACTGTAGTTGGCAGGTATCGACGAAGCTATCCTGTGCCAGCCGTACTGGTCCTGGAAGGACTGGAATACAGGCGCGAGGGTTTCGTTGTTCTCGAAATGCAGACGGTTGATATAGCTGCTTCCCGCGGAAGGGGCTCCTGTAACAGATGCGTCCAGGACCTCCATGAAAGGACCGCCCTGGCCGCCCCAGGTCAGCCAGTAGGTGTTCTCTTCGGCGTACTGGTGGTTGAAGTGCCCTCCCATGAAATCGCCCCACCAGGACAGGCCCCTGCCGTAGAAGATGATGCCGTCGTTTGCATCGAAGGTGCCGTCGCCTCCGTCATCGACCATGATGGGTACCGATCTGGGAGAATAGGCGTTCTGGGCGGGTTCTTCGTAGCTCATCATCATTCCCCGGCCGGTGCACATGGAGAAACTCGCCGACGGCATGCCCACTGCTTCGGGCAGCATCTCCCCGGTAATCCGGAAGACACCTGCGGTGTCCACCTGTATCCTGGCCCAGGGCTTCCCCCAGAAGGGGCTTTCACCCGCCCTGAGGACCGGCTCCCTCCAGACGGTGGAAGTGCCGAAAACTGTTCTGAAGATGTTCCCCTCCAGGCCCCTGACGGTTTCGCCCCTGGCTGTGTTCTCGAAATCTGTCTCTAATCTTAGGTCGGCGGTGAGAAGCTCTCCGTCGCGGAGGATCACGGGGTTCAGTCTCACCATGACATAACCGGCCCTCCTGAAGGTTCCCCTCTCCAGGACCTCGCCCCATTCCCTGGGAATGGCGGCAGCGGTAGCCTCTTCGAATGTTTCCACCCCGTTACGGAAAACCGACATGGCGATGGGGGGAGCCTCCCCCAGCGACCTGACCCCCTGGGGAACCACCCTCACCGAGACTTCACCGGTGAGGGGAACGGGGATCATCTCCACCCTTTCCGGGAGCAGGACTCCCGATGTGCGTGATGATCCGTAGCCCTCCAGTTCCACGGAATAAAGACCGGAGTAGAACTCCTGGATCACAGGTGCGGACGCATCGGTTCCGAGACCTGAGGAAAGGGCCGCGGTCAGCGCAAGCAGGGCAAGGTGGGGCATTTTTCCTCCGTTAAAGTTCCGAAAGCTCCAGAAGGGGCATATCCCCTTCTTCCTCTCCTGGAAGCCTTTCTTCAGCGGGTATGATCTCGCTTCTGATCCTGGATTCCTCCATTTTAACCATGTTCTTCTGGTTCTCGATGAAGGAGTTCATCTTCATAAGTATTTCCATTCGGCGGTCCTGAAGTTCCCGAATGGCCTCCGTCAGTATCTGGACACGCTTCTTCGCCTCGTCCAGCATTTTCTGGGCCTTAAGCTCTGCGTCCCTTATGATGAGGTCGGCCTCCCTGTTAGCCTCCTCACGGGCTACATCGGCGCTTTTCTGCTGGGCAACCAGCACTTCCCTGACCGCGCCCTCCATCCTGTCGAAGTCGCTGGCCCTGGCCCTGAGCACTTCCAGCTCCTTGGCCTCGTTCTCGGCCTTTTCGGCGGTTTCCTCCCAGGCGTCCGCCAGCATCTCCAGAAAGGCGTCAACCTCTCCGGGATCGTAGCCCCGCATTCCCTTGCGGAACCTCTGCCTTCTTATGTCAAGTGGAGTTACCCGCACAAAGCCCCCTCCGTTAGATCGTCAGTGTGTTAATCGCCAACGGGCTGAATATCGTACAATGTGAGCCCCGGGAAAACTCCCCGCAGTATCTACCCCGGGGAATGGACAAGGTTTCACTCACCCCCTTGGTCCGAACAGAACCCTCCCCAGGCGAACCATGGTGGAACCCTCCTCCACGGCGATGCTGAAGTCGTCGCTCATTCCCATGGAAAGGGCTGGAAGGGGCACCCCCAGCGAAGATGAAAGGCGGTCCCGGAGTTCCCTCAGTGAGGCGAATGCTTCCCTCATACCTGTTTCGCCTGCTCCCAGGGGACCAACCGTGAGCAGGCCCTCCACCGAAAGGCCGTTCTCAAGGGCGAAGCCCATGGCGTTTTCCAGAAGTGTTCCGTCAGGTGGGAAACCCTTCTTGGCCTTCTCTCCGGAGGTGTTTACCTCCAGAAGGATCCTGGGCGAGGCTTCCCTTCTGACGATCTCCTCCAGTATCCTCAGCCTGTCCACGGCATCGATGCAGTGGAAGTCCCTTACCGCCTGCCTGACCTCGCTCCTGTGGATGACACCGATCAGGTGGAAGATCGCCCGATCCCGTCCTACGGCACTCACCTTCCGCCCGCCCTCGGAGACCCTGTTCTCGCCTATGTGCTTAACGCCGCAGCTGATGGCCGCTTCCACGTACTCAGCGGGGTGGGTCTTGGTGACCGCCATTATCTCAACTTCCCCCGCATTCCTGCCCGACCGGAGGCAGGCCTTCTCTATCTCCTCCCTCACATGGGCAAGGTTATCATCTACCATTCTCATCAGCTCTTTCATGGAACTCTCCTGTCCGGCGGGGGAACCGATATCACAGCTGCTATTATATTTCCTGAAGCACCCCGCGAAAAAAGGAGGCCCCATGAGATCAGCTACCCTGTTAACTGCAGCCCTTCTGCTGTCGGCTTTCCAGGCCCTTGCAGTCCCCCCGCCGCCGGGAATGTTCGATGCTCCTTCGGAAAGGCACCTTGACTGGGTGTTTTCCTATGCGGACGCAATGGAGCGGGGTGTGGACGCCCCCAACGGCTTCTACGGAAGGCACAATCCTGTGGTTCGGGCCATGGGAGACGACCAGATGAACGTACTCATACTTCTGGTGGATTTCTCGGACAACCAGGCCCAGACCCCTTCTGTATACTTCGATTCCATGGGCTTCGCCCAGGACACTTTCTCCCTGAAACGGTACTACTTCGACGTATCCTTCGGGCAGATAGACGTGGTGACCGTCGACTGGCCAAGCAGCACCGGCTGGAACAGGGTATCACAGGAGTACGGATACTACGTGAACAACAACTACGGCTGGGGCTCCTACCCCCAGAACAGTCAGGGCCTCGTGGAGGAGGTCTGCGAACTGGTTGACCCCTACATCGATTTTACCCAGTACGACAACGACCAGGACGGCTATGTAGACGGCGTGAACCTGATGTACGCCGGGCAGTTCACCGGGAATCCCGACACCATCTGGCCCCACATGTGGTGCCTTCCAGGGGGCGGTGTGGAGTTCGACGGGGTAACGGTGTACGCCTTCAGCGTGCAGAACGAGTACAACAACTCCCCGGGAGACAAGTCCGCAGCGGTGTTCTGCCACGAGTTCGGCCACGTGATGGGCCTTCCCGACCTCTACGATTACGACTACGACTCCAAGGGCATAGGCAACTGGGGCATTATGGCCGGAGGTGTCTACAACGGAGGAGGCTGGAGCCCAGCTGAGTTCAGCCCCTACTGCCGCCATGAACTGGGCACCACCGAGTACATCGACATAACCACTCCGGGTACCTATCAGGTTCCTGCGTACGAGCTTTCCAACGTAGCCTACAGGCTGTGGACCGGCGGGGCCCCCAACTACCAGTACTTCCTCCTTGAGAACAGAAGGCAGATCCGCTGGGACGAGCACCTGCCCTCGCAGGGAGTCCTTATCTGGCATGTGGACGAGACACAGAGCGGCAATGACAACCAGTGGTACCCCGGCTACACCTCATACGGCCACTACCTGGTGGCCCTGGAACAGGCCGACGGCCAGTGGCACCTGGAACAGAACACCAATGGAGGAGATGCGGGAGACCCGTTCCCGGGCTCCACATCCAACACGGAGTTCAGCTGGTGCTCCACTCCGGACAGCAGGAGCTACA
>DAINQE010000074.1:0-8680 GCA_036743055.1 Candidatus Sabulitectum sp.
GCCTCCAGGTGCATGTCCACATCGAAAACGGTGGTGCCGAAGGAGCCCTCCTCAACCCTGGGCCTGTCTTCAGGGGAACTGGCGGATTCGTACATCATGGTCCCGCCCACCCAGGAGTGCCTGCCGATGTTGTATACCAGCCTGGTTCCCAGAAGGGTCTTGGAAACTGAGCTGAAGAAGGGAACGTACTCGAATGTTACCCTGAGTGTGTTCGCCGGGTCCTGGGCAAGGTCGGCGGCCTCACCCATGAGGGTGAGCAGGCCTACTTCATAGATAATGGTGTAGTCGGCGTCCCTTGTGAGGGTCCGGGACTGGCCCGCCACGGTGAGGGTGACCCTCTCGCTTCCCTCCACTATGCCCATGTGCCCCAGTGAGTAGGTGGTCGAAGCGGCCCTGTAGCTTACCCGCATGTAGTAGAGGGACTTGTTCACAGGGGGGTTCTTCTCGGTGTAAACGCTGGTGTTGGTGTACTCCAGGGCGTCGCTCATGAAGGGGCGGTTCTCAGGGAAGATGATGAAGCCGTTGTCCCAGTCCATGGTGGCTTCCTCGTCGTACATCAGCCCGTCGCCGTTGGTGTCCAGCCCCAGGATCTGGGTGAATGGAACGCCGTCCTGGGTGGATACCGGATCCTCGCCGGGGCGCTGCAGGAAGATGTCGCAGGTGAAGCTCTCCCTTACGATGTTGTTAGCCCCCAGGAAGTAGTAGTTCCTCATCTCATATGCCCAGGTGGGGTAGTCCTCCGGCGACTCGGGAAGAGGGTTCGACTGCTTGATGCAGAGCAGGTCGTATGGTCCGCTTTCCGGCGCGGAGCCCACCGTATCCCCGTAAATTGTAACGAAGGTGACACCCACCTCGTAGTTGGAGTTCACCGGGCTGAGGAACCTTATGGTCCTGTTTGAGTCCACCAGCACGAAGTCGCCCTCGATGCCCGGCTGCAGCTCGTCCCACCACCTGTCTGCCTGTGTGAGAGTGCCCCCGGAGCCTGTGGGCACGTACCAGGAACCCTCCACTGCGCCGGTCTCCACATTGTTCGTGGCGTCGCCGTCGTCTATGAAGACCCTTATCGTGCTGCCGTCGATGATCTGGGCATCCACTGTGTCAGGCCAGGCCCTGAAGAAGTAGTTGTCCGCCGGCCTGATGTCCAGAATGGAGTCGGTTACCAGGGAGGCCTGGCCCACGAAATCGGAACTTTCCGTGGAGCTGCCCTCCTTGCTGGCAATGGCGGTGAAGTCGAAGGGGCCGGCCTGGGCCAGGAGCTTGGCTCCGAAAAGCCCCTCGTGGGGAATGGAATAGCTTATGAACTCGGGCCCTGTTATGGAGAGGTTCACGTCCCCCAGTTCTATTGACTGTATTATCTCCTCGTCGTCGCCGTCGTAGCTCAGGCTCACGCTGTAGTCGGACCCTATCTGCCTCTCGCTGTCGTGGTCCACCGAGACGTGGATCTTTTCTCCTATGGTGCCGTCGAGCCTTACCCTGAGCTCCTGCTCCATCTTCAGGTCCGGGAACAGGGACGAACTCTCCCCCTCAACGTTCACCCTGTTGGGGTAGATATGGCTGACCCCGGAAAGGGAGATGGTCTGGTGGCCGGATATGTCCAGCTGGCCTCCGGAACCTATGGCGTCCCCCAGGGCCCCGGGCATGCTCAGGGGCAGATAGATGGTGGGAACCAGCTGTCCGGTGGTGCCGGAGTTCCTAATTCCGTTCCTTGCGTTGGTCCGGGTCCATGTCTTCCAGGTGCCCCAGCCTATGAGCCGGCTGCGGACCCCCTCCAGCGTCCATGTCCTGGTGGGAGAGATGGGATATCCGTTATAGAGAAGCCTGTAGTTAAGGGCGTCGCCGGAAATGGACGACCATACCCGCACCTGGGTTGAGGGAAGGCTCACCAGCCAGGGAATTGAGTCCTGGTACCAGTAGCTGGGGTTTTCCTCCAGCAGCGAAAATGAGCGCAGGGAAGCCCCACCGTCGGCATGGGACAGAGCGGCAAAAAAAGGCAGGAGAAGCGCAAGGATTTTCTTCATCAGACCTCGACAGGTATTATCCCCCACAGGCTCTTCGGTTCCAGTTTCCATGACAGCAGGGCGATACCTCGCTATAATTCACCGGCGGTACGCCTGAAGCAAGCATCTATCATGGGAACTGAATGAAAAAACTGCAAGTATATGTGCTCAAGGAGTTCTTCCCCCCATTCCTCCTTTCCCTGGGTCTTTTCACCTTCGTAATGCTCCTTGACAAGCTCCTGGACCTTCTGGACATGATAGTGAGCAAGGGCGTTCCCATTCCGGTGGTGGGCGAGATATTCCTTCTGCTCCTCCCCTCCATGATTGCCGTGGTGATCCCCATGGGCGTTCTGGCTGGGATTCTCATCGCCGTGGGGCGCATGTCGTCCGACCTTGAGATAACCGCCATGAAGGCAGGCGGCGCAAGCATCTTCAACATAATGTTCCCCCTGGGCATTACCGCCCTGGTCATTGCCGGGATGCTGGTGGCGTTCAACAACAGCGTTCTTCCCGAGGCGAACCACATCGCCAGGAACCTCCTGCTGGACGTGGGCACCATGAGACCCACCGCAAGGATAGTGCCAGGGATGTTCGTGGAGGAGATGGAGAACTACAGGATACTGGTGGAGGAGAAGGACGACCTCACCGGCAAGCTCCTGGGCGTGGTGATACACTCCAGCGCCCCCGGAGCTCCGGACAGGACCATAACCGCCCTTGAGGGAACCATGGAACCCGTGGGAGCGAACCACCTGAGACTGGTCCTGGAAGACGGCCAGATGCACGAAAAGGACCGGGAGGGTGGTTACAGGTACGCCTCCTTCTCCACCTACGTGCTTGACATAGCAAGGTCCGAGGAACTGGTTCGCCACGACCGTCAGAGCAGGGGCGACAGGGAGATGTCCGCAGACCAGATGGAGCTTTATGTGGACAGTCTGGCCACGCGGAGGGCACTGCTCATCGACAGCATATCCATAGTTGCCAGGGAGTTCCTCGCCTCGGTGCAGACCGGGGAGAACCCGGTGGACCAGGGCGACTCCACAAGGAGGGTGAGGAACGCCATGTCGTGGATGACCTCGGTCTCCACCGACCTTATCCTGCTTGACGATCAGGTGGACAACCTGGGCAACAACATCTCCAAGTACGGCGTGGAGATACACAAGAAGTTCTCCATACCCTTCGCGTGCATCGTGTTCGTCTTCCTGGGGGTTCCCCTGGGCCTTTCCAGCAGGCACGCCAGCAAGGGCATCTCCATTCCCCTGAGTCTGGTGTTCATACTGGTCTACTACTTCTTCCTCATCGGCGGCGAGCAGCTGGCAGACCGTGGCAGGGTTCCCGCCTGGGCGGCCATGTGGTTCCCGAACATCCTCCTGGGAGCCCTGGGGGTCTATTTAACCTGGCGAAGCCTCCGTGAAGGCCATCCCATGCCCCTGCCGGACTTCAGGGAGATGCTTGCGCGGTTCAGGGAGCGGCGGCGGAAATGAAGAAGCTTGACGTCTACCTCGCCGTGCGATTCGTGAAGATGATCTTCATGGCGGTGCTTTCCTTTACGGTGATCTTCGTAACCGTGAACGCCTTCGACCACTTCAGCAGATGGGTGGACAAGAACGTTACGGTGATGACCTTCCTTCGCTACTACTACTACGGCCTGCCCTACATAGTGGTGCTGGTGATGCCCATAGCCGTGCTTATCTGTTCGCTGTTCCTGGTGAGTTCCATGGCCCGGAACAACGAACTCACCGCAATGCGGGCCTCCGGGGTCTCCATACCCAGGATATTCATGCCCCTCATCGCGGTGGGTTTCGTCATAAGCGTTCTCACCCTGGGCATAGGCGACTTCGTGATGGCCGACGCCAACTACCTACAGTCCCAGGTCAAGAGAGTGGAAATAGACGGCAGGGATCCCATCGACTACCTGATGAGAAATGACTTCGCCCACAGGACACTGGACGGAGCCATAGTGACCATAGGGCTCTTCGACGGCAGGAACGAAGCAGTATCCAGGGCCACCATTGAGTGGTTCGACGACAGCCTTCGAGTAACCAGGCGGATAGACGCCCTGAGGCTGGTGTACATCGACTCGGTGTGGACCGCGGTGAACGCCGAGGAAAGGCGGTTCTCCCCAACTGGAGAAATGGCCTTCCTTCACCATGACACCCTTCCCGTGGCCGAGATAGAGGACACCCCGGAGGACTTCGGCAGCAGGGCCAAGAGCGCAGCGGAGATGAACATCTTCGAACTGCACGAGCATATCCGCCGGGTGCAGATCGCCGGGGGGAATCCCACAGGTGATCTGGTGGAGTTCTGGCTTACGCTCTTCTTCCCCTTCAGCACACTGATCATGGTCCTGGTGGGTGCCCCGCTGGCCACCAGCAATCCCCGAAGCGGCAGGTCCACCAGCATAGGCCTCGCGCTGCTCCTGGGCTTCATTTTCTTCTCACTGGCCCGTTTCGGCCAGACCCTGGGGCACAAGGGGGCCCTTCCACCGATACTGGCGGCCTCGCTGCCGGAGATCGCTTTCGTCCTGCTGGGCATCTGGCTTTTCCGCAGGGCCGGGCAGAGCTGACCCCGGGAGCTATTGCGAACACCGGAGGGTTTTAGATATGGTTCACCTGTAAACCTGTCGCGAAACAGGTTATCCCGAAACCTTTTCTTTGAAAACGGAGGCAGCGATGGCTCACAGAGTGCATAACTTCTACGCAGGTCCGGCGGCCCTTCCCTGGGAAGTGGTTAAGAAGACCGCGGAAGAAGGAGTGATGGAGTTCGCCGGACAGGGCATGTCGGTGATGGAGATATCCCACCGTTCCAAGCCCTTCGACGCCATGTTCAAGAAGACCCAGAACGACATGCTGAAGATCATGGGCCTCAGCGCCGATGAATACGCAGTGCTCTTCGTTGGCGGAGGCGCAAGCACCCAGTTCTTCCACATTCCCTTCAACTTCCTGAAGGAGGGGATGACCGCCGACTACGTGAACACAGGCGTATGGTCCAAGAAGGCCATCAAGGAGGCCAAGTACTTCGGCAAGGTGAACGTCGCCGCCTCCAGCGAAGACAAGCAGTTCAGCTACATCCCGAAGGAATTCAACCTCACCCCCGGCGCCGCCTACGTTCACACCACCAGCAACAACACCATCTACGGCACCGAGATGTGGAGCTTCCCCGAGACAGGCAGCGTTCCACTGATATGCGACATGTCCAGCGACTTCCTCAGCCACCCGATGGACTTCAGCAAGTTCAGCCTGATCTACGCCGGCGCCCAGAAGAACATCGGCCCCTCCGGCGTAACCGCGGTGATCATCAAAAAGGCCTTCGCCCAGACCGCCAGGGAGGACCTCCCCTCCATGGTGAACTACAGGACCCACATCGACAAGGAAAGCCTCTTCAACACACCGCCCAGCGTTCCGGTGTACGTTATCGGCCTTGTGATGGAGTGGATCATGGACAACGGCGGCCTCGAGGGCATCGCCGCGGTCAACAGGAAAAAGGCCGATCTCCTCTACGGAGCCATGGATAACAGCAGCGGCTTCTACAAGCCCCATGTCACCGACAAGGAAAGCAGGAGCTTCATGAACGTTACCTTCCGCCTTCCCTCAGAGGAACTGGAAGCGAAGTTCGTCTCCGAGGGCGCTTCGAAGGGTCTCATGGGTCTGAAGGGCCACCGCGATGTGGGGGGATGCCGCGCGTCAACCTACAATGCCGTTTCCTATGAATCGGTGGAAGCCCTGGTTGACTTCATGAACGATTTCAGGGCAAAGAACTAGCCCTCAGATACTCAATGGGCGCCGCGGCCGCGGCGCCCTTTTTCATTTGGTCAGAGCCAGGAAATCGGCTTCGGTAAGGATCCTTATCCCCAGCTCCCTGGCCCTGTCCAGCTTCGAGCCTGCGTTCTCACCGGCAACGACGATGGTTGTCTTACCTGTGACCGTACCGGTGACCTTGGCCCCGGCGGCCTCCGCAAGACGCTTCGCCTCTGGCCTGGGCATGGAGATGGCTCCGGTGAAGACGATGGTCTCCCCTGCCAGGGAAGAACCCTTTTCCTCCACCGTTTCAAAAGGGTTGAAACCCCTGGTCTGAAGGTCCCTGACCACCCTGCCGGTTACTTCGCTGGCAAAGAAGCTCACCACGGAGGAGGCGGTTACCGGGCCTATGCCCTTTATGCCGGCGAGGTCTTCCTCCCCGGCGCTCCTGAGCCGTTCAAGGTCCGGGAACGCAGCTGCGATGTCCCTGGCGGCAACCTCCCCCACGCCGGGTATGCCCAGGCCTGTGAGGAACCTGGAGAGGGGCTTGTTCCTGCTTTCCTCCAGCTGCCTGAGCAGGTTCGCCGCACTGAGATCACCCATTCTCTCAAGACCCGCCAGGGTATCTTTTTCCAGGTCATAGAGATCGGCTATCGATTTTACGAGACCTTCGTCCACGAGCTGGGCGCAGAGCTTCTCCCCCAGCCCCTCTATGTCCATGGCCCTTCTCGAGGCCCAGTGTTCCAGGCTCCGCTTCAGCCTTGCCGGGCACGAGGGGTTCATGCAGTAAAGGTTAACCTCCCCCTCGGTGGCGGTTACGGGACCTCCGCAGACCGGGCACTCCACTGGCATTGCGAAGGGCTCTCCCCTTTCCCCGGTGGCGGGAAGGCTGCCCACCACCTCCGGGATCACGTCCCCTGCCCGTCTCACCACAACGGTGTCGCCGGGGCGCACGTCCTTGCGCCTGACCTCGTCCTGATTATGAAGGGTGGCGTTGGTAACGGTTACTCCACCCACCCTGACCGGCTCCAGCCTGGCCGTGGGGGTGAGCCGGCCGGTCCTGCCCACTCCCACATCTATGCTCACCAGGGTGGTGGCTACTTCCTCTGCGTGGAACTTCCAAGCTGTTGCCCACCTGGGAGCCCTGGAGACGAAACCCAGCCTCTCCCTGGCTGTGAAGTCGCTTACCTTCACCACCACGCCGTCGGTCTCCATGGGAAGTTCGTGCCTGATCTCCTCCAGCCGGCGGTAGGCCTCCACCACTCCTCCGGGGGAATCGACGAAACGGTTCTCAGGGCTTACCTGGAAACCCCAGAGGGCAAGTTTCTCAAAAAGCTGCTTCTGGCTGGCCACACCCTCGGGATCCTTTCCTGCGGCATAGGCCATGAAGCTCAGCGGCCTTTCCGCGGTGATGGAGCTGTCCAGCTGCCTCAGTGAGCCGCTTGCTGCGTTCCTGGGGTTCTTGAAGGGCTCCTGACGGAGGGCGTTCATTTCATGGAAGTCCTTCAGATTGAAAAAAACCTCCCCCCTGATCTCCACGTTCACAAGTTCGGCGGAATTCAGCCTGAGGGGCACGGACCTGATGGTCCTGGCATTGGCGGTTACGTTCTCCCCGGAGGTTCCGTCACCCCTTGTGCCGGCCCGGACGAGGACCGAGTTCTCATAAACCAGGGAGAGCGACACACCGTCAAGCTTTGGCTCCACGGAATACTCTATGCGGCTGTTGCCCAGCTCCCCTGCGATCCTGCCGTGGAAAGCCATGAAGTCTTCCTCTGTGAAAACGTTGGAGAGGCTGAGCATCGGCGGGTCGTGTATAACGGTCTCGAACACCGACAGAGGCGGCGAGCCTACCCTCTGCGTGGGGGAATCCGGTGTCCTGAGGGCGGGATGCTCCTCTTCCAGGGCGCGAAGCCTGTTCATCAGGGCATCGTACTCCCTGTCGGATATCCCGGAACCGTCTGCGGAGTAGTACTGCCTGCTGTACTCCTCTATGAGATCCCTGAGCCCTGCGGCTTCCTTCACTGCATTTGAAAAAAGGGTCATTGCGAGCTGCTGTCCCTGCGGTACATGAAGTCCGCCGGTATGAGCCAGTGGGGGTTGAGGTCTATGGCGGTAACCGGACCGTTCGCTCCCGGTGGAGGATTGATCTGAACCATAAGGGCTCCGTCGTGATAGAAGGTGGTCCTTACCAGGGAAGTGTCCTGCAGGTGGATCCTGCACTGGATGCCCTCCAGGGGAAGCCCGAATGGTTCACCGGGCTGTATCTCCCTTGCTGCCATGTTCACAGCGCCGTCTTCCTCGCGCCAGAGAACCTCAATCTGCGGGATGCCGGGCTTGTAGAACAGGTTCCGGAGCAGCTCCTGGTATCTCTGGCTGAACCGGAGGCTGGAGTAGATCCTGGCCCAGTAGTTTGCGCTGGAACGGTGGGTGAAGTCCTGAAGCAGGTCGCTGAGGTTGCTGAGCAGCCCCAGGGAGTTCATGTACTCAAGAACGACTACTCCCTTTCCCCCGGCAACGAAATGCAGCAGAGGCGACCCCTGAAGCTCCGGGTCGGCAAGGGAGTATTCAGTGAACGGCGGGTCTTCCGATCCCAGGGAGATCAGTTCCGTATTGTAGAGATAGTACTTCAGGTAGGCCTCCCTGAGAACAGCGGTACCCTGGGAGTCACCTGTGACCGACCTGTGGTACACCAGGGGGAACCACGCCGTGAGCATCTCGGAGAGGACGGGATCCAGTTTCAGGGACTGGATGAGAAGGCCCCTGGCAGCCGCGGCGAGTATCTCTCCACCCTGGGGAACCTCTCCGCTGGAGATAAGGTCCGGCCAGTCGCCAACGGTTCCCAGGGGTTCAAGGGAGCCGCTGGAATAGTAGACGCCTCCGAAGACTGGAATGACCACATGCCCGTCGGGATTGTTTATCTCCACGAAGCTGAAGACGGCGGAGGAAAAG
>DAINQE010000075.1:0-8215 GCA_036743055.1 Candidatus Sabulitectum sp.
GTTCAGGAGAAGACCACCGGGAAGTTCGGAATAGGCACCAACTACAGCGGTTCCGACGGCTTCAGCGGGTACCTGGAGGTGGCCGAGACCAACTTCCTCGGCCGGGGCCAGAACCTGGGAGCCACCTACGAGTTCTCCAGCAGGATACAGAACATAAAGCTCAGCTTCACCGAGCCCTGGTTCAGGGACACGCCGCTGACGCTGGGAGGGGAGCTTTACCACACCACCAGCGACTACTCCGAGTACGACAGAAAACGCACCGGAGGCTCCATAGTCATCGGCAGGCCCTTACCGTGGGTGGACTACACCTCCGCAAGCATACGCTACACCCTTGAGAAGGTGGATGTCTTCAACATCACCAGCGACCCAGACAACTACTACTACAGTCTGCGGGAGACCGACTGGCCCAGATGGGACAGCTCCATAAGGTTCGGAATAACCAGGGACAGCCAGGACAGGCAGGTCTTCCCTGGGGAGGGCTCGAAGAACACCTTCAGCCTGGACCTTACCGGGGGTTTCCTCGGCGGCGACCTGGGTTTCCAGAAGTACCTCTTCGATTCGTCATGGCACACTCCGCTGTGGTGGAAGTTCTTCCTCACCCTCAGGGGCAGGATGGGAACCATAGCGGGTTTCGGCGGGCACGAGCCGCCGGCCTACGAGCTTTTCCGCCTGGGGGGCACGGGCTTCTACGGCGTGAGGGGCTACGGCAGCGACGAGATTAACGCCGTTGACGGCTTCGAGACCGTGGGCGGCAGGGCAATGATGATTCTCAGCGCCGAGTACCGGTTCAGGATCATAGACCAGCTTCAGCTTGCAACCTTCATCGACGCAGGGAACACCTGGGAGAGCTGGGCCGACCTTGACATGACCTCGCTTAACCGCGGCGCCGGCCTTGGAATAAGGGTTGAGATACCCATGCTGGGGGTCATGGGGCTGGACTACGCCTATGGTTTCGACGGCCCCGATCCGGGATGGGAACCCCATTTCCAGATGGGCACGTCGTTCTGATCTGATTGGAGTGAATGTAATTATGAAACTGTTCTTGTTTCTTGTTTTGCCCGGCGCCCTGCTGGCCCAGACCGTTGCCGTGGTGGACGCCGACAGGGTGTTCGAGTCCCTGGGCGAAGTGACCGATGCCCGGGAGCTGCTGGAGACCGAGGTGGAGGAATGGGAGCTCCATGTGGACTCCCTCCAGGAGGAGATCGACGAGATAGAGGAGGACCTTTCCAGAACCCTGATGATGAGCCCTGAGCGGCGACAGGAGAAGGAGACCCTCCTTGAGCAGAAAACCGCGGAACTGGAGGAGTACCTCACAACGGTGTTCGGCCCCGGAGGTCTGATGGAGCGGAGGAACGAGGAACTGGTCTCCCCGATTATCTCATCCATCAACGAAGCGGTGATGGAGATAGCCAGCGAAGACGGCATACAGATAGTCATAGATGCTTCCTCCGGGCAGGTGGTCTATGCCGAGGCCTCGGTGGACATAACCGACAGGGTCATCGAACGGGTCGTTTCAGGCGATGACTGATCCCATCGCCCCCGGCAGTATCGCTGAACTTCTGGGAGGACGGCTGGTCGGCAGCCCGGGAAACGCCCTTGTAACCGGGGTCTCAACCCTGATGGAAGCCGGACCCGGGGACATCTGCTACTACGGTAACACGAAGTACGCCAGATACCTGCCCACCACAGGCGCCCTTGCGGTCCTGGTCCAGTCGGAATGCCAGACCTCCGCCCGGTGCCAGATCATCGTCGATGATCCATACGACTGTTTCAGAAAGGTGCTTCTTCTCTTTCAGCCAGACAGGAGCAGCGGTTTCCCCGGTGTGCATCCTTCAGCGGTGATCCACGATACCGCGGTGCTCAAGGAGGGGGTGGAAGCAGGCCCCCTGGCGGTTATCCACAGGGACTGCGTGATAGGCAGGAACTGCCAGATTGGTTCGGGATGCGTGCTGGGGGCTGGAACCGTTGTGGGGGAGTCCACGGTGCTCCATCCAGGGGTGACGCTGCTTGCGGGAACCGTTGTGGGTAATGGGTGCATCATTCATTCGGGAACGGTGGTTGGAAGCGACGGCTTCGGTTTCGTTCCATGCGGTTCCGGACAGCACAGGAAGATCCCCCAGAACGGCAACGTGGTCATAGGGAACAATGTGGAGATAGGATCCAACTGCTCCATCGACAGGGCCGTTACCGGCAGCACCATGATAGGTGATCACACAAAGCTGGACAATCTGATCCAGGTGGCCCATAATGTCAGGATAGGTAGCAGTTGCTTAATTGCCGCTCAAACTGGGATCGCCGGAAGCGCCACCATTGGTTCAGGCGTTGTCATTGGCGGGCAGGTCGGTATTGCGGGGCATATTGAAATAGGGGACGGAGCCGTGATAGCGGCCAAATCCGGAGTAACGAAGAGCCTTCCTCCGGGCGTGACCGTATCCGGCAACCCCTGCAGACCCCACGGCGAGAACCTGAGGATCAGTGCTGCGGCAGCAAGGCTTCCCGGGATCCTGGAGTCCATCAGGAACGCTGCAAAGGGAAGCGAAGAAGAAACCGAGGACTGATGAATCGTTTTCAAACCACAGTGAAGAAACAGGTATCCTACACCGGGCGTGGTCTCCATCTAGGTAAGGAATCCACGATTACCTTCAAACCGGCGCCTCCGGACACCGGTTACGTGTTCGTGCGCACCGATGTTCCCCAGAGGCCGGTCATCACCGTTTCCTCCGACAACGTGCGAATGGTGGAGGAGCAGGCCAGGAGGACCACCCTGGGCGAGAACTACTATGAGGTCCACACGGTGGAGCACGTTCTCAGCGCACTGTACGGCCTGGAGATCGACAACGCCATCATAGAGATCAGTTCCGACGAGCCCCCTGAACCCGCCGACGGTTCGGTGAGGTCTTACATCGAGGTGCTCAAGGAAGCGGGGGTGGAAACCCTCCACGGTCACCCCAGCAAGGTATTCGTAATAACCGAGCCGGTGAGCATGGAGTACTACGGGGCAAGCCTTACCGTTGTGCCGTATCACGGCCTGAAGATCAGCTTCACACTGGACTACGACCACCCCCACATAGGCACCCAGTACATAAGCCTGGACATCACCAAGCAGACCTTCATCGACGAGATCGCCCCTTCCAGGACATTCTGCCTCTACAAGGACGTGAAGGTTCTCCAGGAGAAGGGTCTCATCAAGGGCGGGACACTGGAGAACGCCATCGTCATAGGCGACGAAGGGGTTATGAACGAGAGCCCCCTCAGGTTCCCCGACGAGCTTGTGAGGCACAAGGTGCTCGACCTCATCGGAGACCTCTCGCTTCTCGGGCTGAGGCTTCAGGGTCATGTGATAGCCGCCAGGAGCGGCCATGCTTCCAATGTTCAGTTCGTGAAGAAGATAAAGAAGGTCTATTCCTCCAGGATGAACTCATCCAGGACCCATCTTGCCGACAGGAAGTGGGACATCGCCGACGTGATGGACCTGCTGCCCCACAGATACCCGTTCCTGCTGGTGGACAGGGTCCTTGAGATCGAGCCGGAGAAGAGCATTGTCGCCCTTAAGAACGTCACCATAAACGAACCGTTCTTCCAGGGTCATTTCCCAGGCAGTCCCATCATGCCCGGGGTGCTGGTGATAGAGGCCATGGCCCAGGCAGGCGGGCTGATGCTCTTCGATTCGGTGGACGATCCCCACAGATGGCTTGTCCTCTTCGGGGGCATCGACAAAGTAAGGTTCAGGAAGCCCATTCTTCCCGGCGACCAGATCAGGTTCGAGCTGGAGCTGGTGAGCAGAAGGGGCAGGATGTGCAAGATGCGAGGCGTGGCGAAGGTGGATGACAGGGTATCCGCCGAGGCAGAACTCACCGCCATGCTGGTGGAGAAAAAATGATACACGAAACCGCTGTGGTAAGGTGCGGTGTTCCCGATTCCGCCGTAATAGGCCCCTTTGCAGTGGTTGGCGAGTCGGTGACCCTGGGAGAAGGCGTCGTTATAGGCGCCCATGCGGTGGTTGAAGGGATCACCACACTGGGCGATGGGGTGAAGGTGGGTCCCGGAGCTGTGATAGGCACTCCGCCCCAGGACCTGAAATACCAGGGAGAGAGGACCATTCTCGAGGTGGGCCGGGGAACCGTTATAAGGGAAATGGCCAACATCAACTGCGGTACGGGCGCTTCCGGCAGAACGGTGATAGGGGAAGACTGCTTCCTGATGGCCTACAGCCATGTGGCCCACGACTGCGTGATAGGCAACGGCGTCATACTTGCCAATTCGGTCAACCTTGCCGGTCATGTGGAAGTTGGGAACAGGGCGATAATAGGCGGAGTCGTCCCGGTGCACCAGTTCACAAGGATAGGCGAATTCTCCATGATAGGCGGGGGCTACCGGGTATCCAGGGACGTTACTCCCTTTACCCTGGCAGGGGGCGAACCCCTGCGCGCGGTGGGCATCAACAAGCTCGGGCTTCGCAGGAACGGGTTCAGCAACGATGAGATACAGGAGGCCGTCGACGGCTTCCACGCCCTTTTCAGAGAAGGCGGAACCATGGCGGAGAGGGTGGAGTCAGCTCTCTCTTCCCATGGCTCCAGCAGCTTTCTCGTAAGGATGGCCGAGTTCATAAGGGCATCTTCCAGAGGGGTCACCATCTGACTGCCTGGCTCCTCGCGGTCTGCGCCCTGACCCTGGCCGAAGCCGGGGAAGAGAGCGGGCCGATAGAGTACAGGGACCCCACCGGAGCGCTTCTGCGGAGCATGGCGGTCCCCGGCTGGGGTCAGTTCTACAACGACCGTCCCCTGAAGGGCTTGATCTACGGATCAGCCGAACTGGGGCTTCTGGGAATGATCATCTACGAGCATCACCTGGCCGAGGAGGCCAGGGAGAACCATGCCGAAACCGGCCTGCCGGTGTGGGAGTCAAGGTATGAGACCCATTCTTCGCTGCGCAGGGATTTCATATGGTATACCGCAGGGGCGTGGCTCCTGGGGATGCTCGACGCATATGTAGACGCATACCTCTTCAGTTTCGAGGCCGAGAACAGGAAGTTCGAGGGTGACGCCGGCTTCAGCGCCGGGGTCGTCTTCCATTTCTAGCGAGGGAATGAAATGCTCTTTCACCTTGTATACCTGATGACGGCGGTGGCCCTGGAGGAGCCGGAGCTGCTGCGGAGGGCCGTTCAGGGTGACAGAGAGGCCTTCGGGGAAATAGTGAGGCTCTACGAGAAGAGGGTGTTCAGAGTGGCAAGAAGGATGTGCAGATGCGACGACGACGCCTGGGACATTACCCAGGATGCGTTCATGAAGGCAATGAACGCCATGCCGTCCTTCAACACCGACTACAGGTTCTTCACCTGGATGTATCGCATCGTCACCAACACCGCGATAAACCACTCCCGTTCCAGTGCCAGGAGGGGGGAGGTGGAGTTCCAGGAGAGCTGGGGCTCCGAAGGGCAGACGGCCCTGGCGGACACCACCGTTCAGGAGATGGAAAGCGGTCTCCTCGTGGAGGCCGTGAAGAAGGCGGTGGAGAAGCTCTCACCCGCGCTCCGATCCGTTTTCGTGCTGAGGGTGGACCAGGAGCTGAGCTACGAGGAGATATCGGAGATACTGGGGATCGCCGTTGGAACGGTGATGTCCAGGTTGAACCGCGCAAGGGCTTCCGTGAGAACCGCCGTTGCAGCGGAGCTGGGAGGTGAACCGTGAGCTGCCCTGACAGGGACGAACTGATGAGATGGCTCGACGGCGAGCTTCCCGAAGGCAGAAGGACGGAACTCGAGGCCCATCTGGGTTCCTGCGCGAAGTGCAGATCCCTGATTGAGTCGCAGAAGCTCATCGAAAAGGTCTGGAGGGACAGCTGGCAGGACCCTGACGATACAGCCTTCGAGATGATGAGAAGAGGAATTCTCTCCAGGCCCCCCTGGTGGAAGCGCCAGAGAACATGGTTCGCCGTTGCCGCGGTGTTCTCCGTTTACTTCGGAGTGAGGGTATTCTTCCTTGACGGTTCCGGTACCCCCATGGCCCGTTACGCCGAGGAAGCAACGCCCACGGTGACGGTAACCGGGGGAAGGCCGCCCGCGGAAGACTCCTCGGTGGAGGAGGCCGAGGAACCCGAAATGCTCCTGGAGGAGGAGACCGTTGTCGAGCAGGCCGCTATGGATGAGGATTCACCCTCCCCTGAACCTGTGGAGGAAGCAGTGTTCGAGGAAGAGATCCTGTCACCCGCCACCGTGACCTTCAGTGCCGCTGAGGCGGAGGGCACCGGCGATGAGCTGCTGGAAGTCTCCGGACTGGCGGGTCTCACCGGCGGAGCCGCTTCATCTCCAGACGATGAAACCGAAGAGCAGGGGTACTTCTCAACGGAATCGGTTTCTTCGTCGGCGGGGGTTGGTGCCGCAGACGCCTCCATCGGGTACGGCGGAGGCGGGTCCGTCCAGGTCTCAAGGGCTCTGGAAGAGAGTCAGGACTGTCTCAACCAGTCGGAATCCGATGAGATCAGATCCGTTGTGATGGACTGCGCCGCTTCCCCTCCCGCCGGCCCGTCTTACCTGGTCACGGCGGTTTTCCCCGACGGAACCTCCGATACCCTCCTTCGGGAAGAGTGGATTGACCTTTTCGCAATGCTTGATTCCATCTGGACCGGTGAGGATATCACCCTGGAGCTGGATGCCTCCCTTACGGAAGACACCCTCTACCTCCGCTGCCTGATAGAGGTCACCGGATACTGACCCAGCCCTTTTCATTTACCCGTTTCCCTGGTAAATTCTGGTATCGAGGGGGATTCGATTACCGAAAGGAGACTCCCATGGCCGCCCGTGTCTTTGCCCTTGCTCTTCTACTCAGCATTTCCGCCGCAGCCGCCGCCGGGGATGAGAACCTTCCGAGGATCGCCGTTATCCCCGTATTTCACGACCAGACCGGGAATTACGATGAGGCTGCCCTTCTGGATGCCGCTGAAGTCGTTTTCTCCCAGAGCGGCAGGTTCGTGGTGGTGGACGCGTCCGGCCACCCGGATTACCGGGGGGAGCCCTCCGAACAGGCAGCCAGGCTAAGGTCCATGGCCGCCGACCTCACCATAGACCTTTTCATGCTCCTTGACGTTTCCCAGCCCCAGACCAGGGTCTCCCACGGGTCCTCCGACAGCCTTTTCGTGACCAGAGAGACCGAACTCGACGTCACCGGAAGATTCTACACCTCGGAAGGGGCCCTGCTGGGCTCGGTGAGGGAGAAGGGCTTTTCCGGGGGGCTCTCAGGCTCAACCTCCATCGATCTGGAGGCCATCGCGGTCAGGGGAGTTCAGGAGGTCGCCCTGAGGAGTATGGAGGAGATATTCCCATATGAGTTCACCTTCCAGGCCAGCGCCGGGCCTCTCTATTCCATTCCGGTGGGGGAGCTGGGCGGTGTCAGGAAGGGCATGATCTTCTCGGTGGTTGCCAGGTCATCCGGCCTTCCGCGGTCCTCCATGGAGTACCAGGCCCTGGGAAGCCACGGCTTGATGCAGATCACCCAGGCCAGCCCTTCAGGAAGCACAGGGAGGCTCATAGCAGGGCGAATAGTGCCGGGAGCAACCCTCACCGCGGTGGAGAACTCTGCGCCTGCCGTAATAGGCATTAATTACTCGGTGCTTCCCACCGAGGTGGTACCCGGCGAAGGGCTCACCGGGGACGAGGCCGAGACCGAGAAGCTGGTCAGCCAGGCGGAGTTCACCGGTTCCACCGCCAAGTGGGGCCTTTCCCTGGGGGGAGCCCTCTTCTCGGGGGTTATTCCAAGGATGTCCAGCATCGGGATCAGGGGCGAGTTCGGAAGCCGCATACCGCTTTCTTCCCCTTCCCTGGCCCTGAGGGTGGGTGTGGGATTCGAAGCGGCATTCCTTACCCAGAACACCAGGTCGGACAGCGTTTCCTCATCGGCCAATACCGCCACCTTCGCAGGAACCGGCAGCGTGGGACTGGAATGGTGCTTCACAGGTCGTTTCGGTCTTCAGGCAGGGTGTACCGGAAGGATCGGAACATCCGCGGACAGCTGGTCCGTCACCACATGGAACGGCTACAACAGGGAAGCCCTTCCCGGGGAACTGTACTACAGCGAGATCAAGGCAGCGCCGGTGAGCTTCAGCGCGGGGCTCACCTACATGATCTACTGACGGTGCTTCCAGGGGCCGTTGGCCATGCCCCTCTCCCAGATTATCTCCATGATCGACCAGGCGGTAACGGCGAAAACAAGCCCGGCGAGCA
>DAINQE010000076.1:0-6401 GCA_036743055.1 Candidatus Sabulitectum sp.
CCTCCGCTAGGCGCGGTTACATCGCACACCAGGGGGCGGCTGCGGCCGCCCCCTTCTTCTGAGCGTACTGGAATAACATTGAAAATCTTGCCTTGACTTTCCGATTTTCAATGTTATTTTTGTGTCATGATAGAGAGAAAAGAACTGCTGCGACAGCTTGAGGCCGGTATTGCTGAAAATCCTGTAACCGCCCTTCTGGGGCCGAGGCAGTGCGGCAAGACCACTTTGTCCCGCTGCCTGGAGTTTACCGGCGCAGTTCACCGCTTCGACCTGGAGAACCCCGGGGACAGAGCGATGCTTGAAAATCCGATGCTGGCTCTTCAGAACCTGTCGGGACTCGTCGTACTTGATGAGATACATCGCATGCCTGAGCTATATGAGATACTGAGGGTGCTTGTTGACGACCCGGGCCTTTCCTGCAGGTTCCTGGTCCTGGGAAGCTCATCCCCTTCAGTGGTCAGGCAGGTTTCCGAGAGTCTGGCTGGCCGCATAGGGTTCGTTGACATGTCAGGCTTCAGCCTGTCCGAAGTTGGCCGGTCCGCGTGGGATTCGCTCTGGCTCAGAGGAGGGTTCCCCAGGAGCTTCCTCGCAAGCAGTGAAAGCGCAAGTGTGAGATGGAGGCAGAACTTCACCAGAACATTCCTGGAGAGGGACATCCCGCAACTGGGGTTCGGCATTCCCTCGGATGCCATAAGGAAGTTCTGGACGATGCTTGCCCATTACCACGGCCAGAAATGGAACTCTGCGGAGTTCGCAAGGTCCCTTGGAACCGGGGAGAAAACAGCCTGCCGCTACCTTGAGATCCTCCGGGGTACTTATATGGTGCGAACCCTTCAGCCCTGGCATGTGAACATCAGGAAAAGACAGGTCAGGACGCCCAAGGTCTATATCCGGGATTCAGGGATGCTCCACTCTCTGCTGTCAATCGATGACAAAAGACAGCTTCTCAGCCACATAAAGGCCGGAGCCTCCTGGGAGGGATTTGCAATGGAGCAGGTTCTTTCCGTGGCCGGGGAAAGGAAGGCCTGGTTCTGGGGAACTCACTCCGGAGCTGAACTTGACCTGCTCCTGGACCCGGAGGGCATTAATATCGGATTCGAGTTCAAGCTTTCCGAGAGCCCTCGCACCACTAAATCCATGCATTCAGCCTTGAATGACCTCTTCCTGGATCATCTGTACATAGTGTACCCCGGGCAGAGATCGTACAGATTGAACAGCGATATATCCGCGCTTCCCATATGTGACGTTCCGAAAACCGTTTCCGCGCTTCTGAGCCCTTGACCCCCGGGGGGGCGAACCTTCATAATATCGGGCTGCTTTCCCCGGGCAATGACCCGGGGACGAAGCGACATTGAATCTGTCGCCGGCCCGAGAGCAGAGCGCGTTTGCGCTGGAACCCAGGGTTCCCGGACATGACCGATCAGTCTGTCTCCTTTTCGGGCCGGTGTTCGTTACACACCAACAGGGCCGAAAGGAGGCTTTGTTAATTGACTACCTACGAAACCGTGCTTATCTGGAGCGCCAGTCTCTCCGAAGCGGAGCTTAAGAAGGAGACCGGCAAGGTTCAGGAGATCGTCACCTCAGGCGAGGGCGAACTCCTTGGTCTCGACGACTGGGGCCGCCGCCAGCTCGCGTACCCCATCAAGAAGGCTGCCGAGGGTGTTTATCACCTTGTTCACTGGAAGGGCGAGCCCACGGTGAAGGAAGCCATCGACAAGATGCTCAGGATCAACGACAACTGCCTGCGTCACCTTACCCTCAGACAGGACAGAAACACCAGAATGGGTTCCTCCGGTCAGCCACAGGCCCTCCAGGACGGTGAGTAGCCGTGGACATCAGGCTGCCCAGCATCAACAAGGTACTCATCTCGGGAAACCTCACCGACGACCCCAGGACCAACATCCTTGAGAACGGCACCCATGTGGCCAACTTCAGGATAGCCAGCAATCAGCGCTACAGGGGCCGTGACGGCGAATGGCGGGACAAGACCTGCTTCGTTGACGTGGTCACCTGGAGGCAGCTGGCTGAAAGGGTTGCCAGCAGGCTCCATAAGGGCAGCCCGGTAATGATCGAAGGAGAGCTTCAGTACACACAGTGGAACGCCCAGGACGGCTCAAAGCGCAGCCGCGTGGAGATACTGGCCAGAAGCGTTCAGATGCTGGAGAAGACCGGAGAGGGCGGCTCCCGTTCGTCCTACGACGGCGGTTCCGACGACCCTCCCTCCCCGGATCCGTCCGACGAGCCGGACTACTCCGACGACATCCCGTTCTAGGAGAGCGGAATGAGCCTTCAGGAGAGGATGCCGCAGCTCAACTACGCCGCAGTCACCGGGGTGGTGAAGAAGCGCTCGGGGCTTTTCAGCACCCTGAAGGGAGTTTCCGTCATTCACCTCATGGTGGAGAACACCCTGGACAACAGCCACAGGGAGTCCGGAAAGGATACCTGGGAGATCCGGGTGGACATCTGGGGAAACGCCGCCAGGGCACTGGATGAGAGGCTCGGGGTGGGAGACGGGATCCTAGCCGAAGGGATACTCTCGCACAGGGAAGTTGAAGACTACGACGGCGGGAAACGCTATCAGAACGTTCTCAGGGCCCGCCGGATCGAAATACTCTATACCGAGAAAGAAAGGAAGGCCTAGATGCCTGTCCGTGCAAAACGCAAGGGGATGAAGAAGCTTGCCAGGAAGAAGAAGTGCCGCTTCTGCATGAACCCCACGATGGAGATATCCTACAAGAACGAAAAGATGGTTCAGCGCTACATAAGTGACAGGGGCAAGATCGTTGCCAAGAGGGTAAGCGGCAACTGCGCCAAGCATCAGAGAATGGTTGCCAGGGAGCTGAAGATCGCCAGGTTCCTCGCCCTTGCTCCCTACATCAGGGAACACTACAGGTAGATCAGATGACCGATGGAAGGAACAGGGCCGGGGTCTTTCTCTGGGGTGGGCTTGCCCTCCTCACGGGGCTTCCGTTCCTGGCCGCGGGTTTCTCGGCCTCGCTGCTAACAGGCAGGCTGGAGAGGGGGCTTCCCCTTACCGCGGTGATTCTCTTCGCAGTGTGGTACCTCTCCGGTTTCCACGGGGCGGGAGTGGCGGCGGTATGCGCCGGAACAGCGGTTCTATGCGCTTCAAGGGGCTTCTCCGCCATGAAGACCATCCTGTGGACTGCGGGGCTCACCCTTGCCGCCGGTTGGCTTCTCTCCCTGGGATTCCCCGGGTTCATGAACGTGACTGAAGCCGACCTGGCTCCGCTGCGGGATATCTACCTTTCATCGGGAATGGACGAAGGAATGGTCGACCGGGTGTTCGCCCTCATCGTACACTTCGCCCCAGGATTAGGAGCCGTACAGCTTGCAGGGGGCGCAGCTGCCTCGGTGCTGCTGTTCCGCTCCCTCCCGCGCACGGCGAGGACCTTCCCGGAGCTTTCCGTTCCGGTGAGGTTCCGCATGCACTGGGGCGTTGCGTGGATCCCCATTCTCTGCCTGCTGGCAATAGTGCTTGACAGATCCTCGCCACTGCCGGAATGGATCCTGCGGGCCGCGGGGAACCTGCTGCTCTTCATGGCCGTGCCGTATTCCGTGGAGGGTCTTCAGACGGCGGTTCACTGGGCCCGGCGAATTCCGGGAATGATCATGCTGCTGGTGATCGCAGGGCTGTTCGCAACTCCAGTGGTCGCAGCTGCGATACTCCTGGTGGGGATCCTGGATACCTGGTTCGATTACAGAAAAAGAATAGACAATGAAAGGAACAGCGATGAAGATTCTGCTGATAAAGACGGTTGATGCCCTGGGCACCGCCGGAGAGGTGGTCAACGTGGCCCCGGGCTACGCCAGGAACTACCTGCTTCCCAGAAAACTCGGGGTCATCGCGACACCCGGTTCTATGAAGATGGCCGCCACCCTCCAGGCCGCTGCCCAGAAGAAGGCCGCCGAAGAGAACAAGGCCGCCGAGGCCATAGCCGCCAGGCTCAGGGACACGGTGCTCTCCTTCACCGCCACAGCCGACGAGAACGGTCAGCTCTACGGCGGCATAGGCGAGAGGGAGATATCCTCAGCCCTTGTGGAAAAGGAGTTCGACATCGACCGCAACCAGGTGCTGCTTACTTCCCACATCAAGAATGTGGGCGAGCACCAGGTGGAGATCAAGGTCCACGGCGACATTCACGAGAAGGTCACCGTCAAGGTGGAGGCACAGGGCTGATGCTGCTCCTTGCCGTTGAGACCTCCTGCGACGACTCCGCCGCAGCGGTCCTCGACGGCAGCGGAGGGGTGCTTTCCGAAAGGATACATTCCCAGAGGGAGCACGGCTCCCATGGCGGGGTGGTCCCGGAGATAGCATCCAGGCTTCACATGTCCGTTCTTCCAGGTCTTGTGGGGGAGGTCCTTGCCGAGGCAGGAACCTCCCCCGCAGATATTGATCATTTCGCCGCCACGGCGGGTCCCGGCCTTACCGGATCGCTCCTTGTGGGGCTCTCATACACCAAAGCGCTGGCCTACGCGTGCGGGAAACCATTCCTGGGGATCAACCACCTTGCAGGTCATCTGCACATACATCTCGATTCCCCGGTGGAATTCCCGGCGGTTGCCCTGCTGGTAAGCGGAGGGCACACCATGATCTTCCGCATGACATCATGGAACTCATGCCTCCTCGTTGGTTCCACCAGGGATGATGCCGCCGGAGAGGCCTTCGACAAGACCGCAAAGCTCATGAAACTCGGCTATCCCGGAGGCAAGGAGATCGACCTGCTGGCAAGAAATGGAGACCCCGACGCCGTTGAACTGCCCTCCCCCCTGGGAAGCAGGAAGAACCCCGAGTTCAGCTTCAGCGGCCTGAAGACCGCAGTGCGGCTGGCATGGGAATCAGGAACCGTGGAACCGGCTGACCTGGCGGCCTCATTCCAGAGGACCGTATGCCGTCTACTCGTTTCAAAAACGCTCTACCAGGCAAAGGAGTACCAGGCGCGATCGGTTCTGGTGGCGGGGGGTGTCTCCGCGAACAGCCTTCTGCGAAGACTCTTCCAGGAGGAATGCGACAAGAGGGGGTTAAGGGTCTTCCTGCCCACCATGAAACACACCATGGACAATGCGGTGATGATAGGGCGCGCCGCCCTCTCCGCACTGAGGGAGGATGCCGGGGCCCAATCGCCCCTTTCCTGCAACGCCTTCGCCAGGTGGGAGGGAACTTCCCTCTCCCCCCTTTCCCGCTGACAGCAGCACCCCTTTCAACTATCTTAATTCCTGTGGTTCCCGAAGCTGGAGGCAATGTGACAGTGAACACAGGCACCGACGCACTGGAACACCGGAGGTTCATCCGGTCGATAACCAGGAACGGCGGAAGTCTTCAGAACAGGGTTTTCACCCCCGGGGAGATAGCCTCCGCATCATCGCTTCTTGACCTTGCGGTGGTGTTCTCCGCCAAGGAATCGGTTGCCAAGGCCCTGGGAACGGGTTTCCGGGACGGCCTCTCCTGGCAGCACATCCACATAACCGTTCACGGAAGCCGCATAGAGGTCCAGCTCTCCGGCAGGGCAAGTGAGCTTGCCCGGGGGAGGCGTCTTCATGTTACCGCAGCGGGGGACGACAACAGAACGATAACGTACGCCTTGCTCGTGGAAGGGGGCTGATATGGCATTCTGGCTTACTCCGCCTGAGATATCGGAACTCGATCGAAACACCATTGAATCGGGAACTCCAGGGCTCGTTCTCATGGAGAGGGCCGGAGGAGCCATAGCCGATGCCGCAACCCGGATGGTCAGCCCTTCCTGTGGAACCGTCGTGGTCTATACCGGGCCGGGCAACAACGGAGGTGACGGCTTCGTTGCGGCAAGGCTCCTTATGGAGCGCGGCTTCTCCGTGCTCGTTCGCCCTTCCTTCGGCCCCTCCAGCAACATAACCGACGACTGCAGGGTTAACATGGAGCGTTACATTTTCAGCGGAGGGCGGATATCCCACGAGCCCCAGATCTCAGCGGCCCTTGCCATAGACGCGCTGCTCGGGGTGGGCTTCACGGGAAATCTCAGGGGAGGAACCCTTGACCTGGCCGTTGAATGCTCCGGGCTTGGAGCCCCTGTGCTTTCAGTGGACATTCCCACGGGGGTGGACGGCCTCACCGGGAAATGCGACGGATCAGCGGTCCACGCCGATGTTACCATTACCTTCGCCGCCCCCAAACTTGGGCAGCTCATACCCCCTGGCTGCGGGAAGACTGATACCCTCCTCCTGAAGGACATAGGGATACACATACCGGAGAACGAGCTGAGAAGGGTGATGAACATGCCCTTCGCCAGGACCCTGCTTCCCGGGAGACCCGTTGACAGCCACAAGGGAACCTACGGCAAAGTGCTGGTGCTTGCCGGCAGCGAGATGATGCCCGGAGCGGCGATGATGGCCGCCATGGGGGCACT
>DAINQE010000076.1:6501-7937 GCA_036743055.1 Candidatus Sabulitectum sp.
GTCCTTGCGGGAATGGTGGCTGGTTTTATGGCCCAGGGATGTCCGGGGTACGACTCGATCAGGCTGGCTTCCTATGTTCACGGCCTGGCGGCGGACCTTCTTGCGGTTTCATCCTCTCCCCGCTCCATCCTTCCCGGTGATGTGGCAGGGATCATCGGAAAAACGCTGATGATGATCGAGTCCGGCGAAGATGATGAGCTTCTTGCGGGAAAACCCTACTGGACTCGGAAGGAATAATTGAGAAGATTAGAGGCTGACCGTCTTATCCTTTTGCTATGAAATTAGATGGAGGGGAATGGTGATAAATTGAAAACTGTCAAGGAGCGACTTGAACAGCTGAAGCTTCTGGTTTCCACAAGGTCGGTTTCCAGGGCCTCAAGCAACTGGGCCGTTTACAAGACCGATTCTGATCCGTCCACCGTTACGGACAAGCTGGATCTGCTGGGAAAGGCCGCTGAACTCACCGGCAAGGGGAACGAAGTAGTGCTTTCCAGCCCGGGGGACATAAAGGGCAAGGAAGACACCGATGCGGTGCTGGCGTCCCTCGAGAAGAACAAGCTCTCCGCGGCCACCGTGGTGGCCGACCTTCACATTCCCTGGAAGAGGGGGGTCCTTAACCACAGGCTGATGTACGGAACCCTCACATCTCCATACCCTGAGGTAAGGGTCGCATCGATCAATCAGGTGATCGCAACACTTCAGATCATGCGTGACATCAAGTGCAGGCAGCTGGGCCTCTGGATCCCCGACGGAATGGATTCCCCGGGAGAGAAGAGCACGGTCGACATGCTTGACGGCATCCTGAAGGGCCTCCGCCAGATAGGGATGAAGATCCGAAAGAGCGAGGACATGCTCCTGAGCTTCAGACCATACGGCCCTTCCTACTGCAGCACCGCCGTTCCCGACTGGGGCACTGCGGCCTGGCTGTGCAGGGAAACCGTACACTCCTGCAAGCTCATTCTGGACACCGGTTCACTCCTTCCCGGGGAGAGCCTCGAATCGGTTGCCATTTCTCTGCTTCATCAGAAGATGCTTGGCAGGCTGGCTATCTCCGACAACAGGCTGGGAATGGGGGCTCTTCCAGCAGGGTCCCTGGACGCCGGGGCCCTCTTCAGGCTTTTCCTGAACCTACTCATGGCCGAAGAGGCAGGCCTTTGCTCCCTTGAGGAAATGGGCATTCAGCTTCGCGTGGAATCCAGGGTGGGTCCGCCCCTTCAGAACCTGCTTACCGCAGTGGAGAACACCCAGCACGCCCTTGCCAGAGCGGCCACCGTGGACATCAAGGAGCTTCGCGCCGCCCAGATGAAGCCCGACCCGGTGGAGGCCAACCGCATCCTCCGCGACGCCTTCGTAACCGATGTAAGGCCCGTGGTTGAATCCTGGCGGAAGGACAAGGGCCTTCCGGAGAATCCATTCGCAGAGGCTTAAAGCAGTAC
>DAINQE010000077.1:0-7622 GCA_036743055.1 Candidatus Sabulitectum sp.
ATTTCAAATCGACGGTTCATGAACCCCTCGACTTGTAGTCGAGGGTCGTTCAGTGCAAATCCCGATACTCTGCTGTGGAACTGCGGTACTGTTCAATCGCGATCCGCAGAAGTATCATAGCGGCTATGGCAACTGTAGACGAAAAACGGATTATCCATACCATGCACATGGTATCGAAGAAGCACGGAACGAAGTTCGTTCTGAAGGACATCTCGCTGTCCTACTTCTACGGTGCCAAGATAGGCGTCATTGGCCTGAACGGCTCAGGGAAATCCACACTGCTCCGCATCATCGCAGGTGTAGATACGGAGATAATAGGGGAGATCAGCAAGGCCGCGGGTTTCACCACGGGTCTGCTTGAGCAGGAGCCGGTGCTGGAGCCCGGGAAGACCGTTCGCCAGATAGTTTCCGAGGGCGTTCAGGAGCTGGTGGACCTTCTCCAGGAGTACGAGGACATCGGGCTGGCCTTCGCCGAACCCGATGCCGACTACGAGAAGCTGGGGAACAGGCAGGCTGAACTGCAGGACCTCATCGAGGCCGCCGACGGCTGGAACCTGGACACCAGGCTGAACCTGGCCATGGAGGCCCTTCGCTGCCCCGATCCCGAACAGGTGGTAGACGAGCTTTCCGGAGGCGAGCGTCGAAGGGTAGCGCTGTGCAGGCTGCTGCTGCAGAAGCCCGACATCCTTCTGCTCGACGAGCCCACCAACCACCTCGATGCTGAAACAGTGGCCTGGCTGGAACGGCATCTTCAGCAGTACCAGGGAACGGTGATCGCCGTTACCCACGACAGGTACTTCCTGGACAACGTGGCAGGCTGGATACTGGAGCTGGACAGGGGAGAGGGCATTCCCTGGAAGGGCAATTACTCCCAGTGGCTGGAGCAGAAGGCCAAACGCCTGGCAATGGAGGAAAAGGCCGACAGCCAGCGCGCGAAGACCCTGGAAAGGGAACTGGAGTGGGTCAGGATGACCCCGAAGGGCAAGCATACAAAGAGCAAGTCGCGAATATCCAGCTACGAGAAGCTGCTCTCGCAGGGGGAGAGGGAGAAGGTCCGGGAGGTGAGCCTCTCCTTCCCGCCGGGTCCAAGGCTTGGTTCGGTGGTGATAGAGGCGAAGTCTCTGGCTAAATCATTCGGCAGCAAGCTGCTCTTCAGCGACCTCTCCTTCGAGGTGCCCCCGGGTGCGGTGGTTGGCATCGTTGGCCCCAACGGAGCCGGTAAGACAACCCTTTTCAACCTGATAACTGGCGCCTTGAATCCAGACAGCGGCGAACTCAAGCTGGGCGAAACGGTGAAACTGGCCTGCGTTGATCAGCTCAGGTCCGCGCTCGACCCTGAGAAAACCGTTTGGGAACAGCTCTCAGGCGGCAGGGAAGTGATAAAGCTTGGGGAGAACAGGGAGATTAACAGCAGGGCCTACTGCGCCTGGTTCAACTTTACCGGGGCCGATCAGCAGAAGAAGGTGGGGGTGCTCTCCGGAGGCGAGCGCAACAGGCTCAACCTGGCCATGATGCTCCAGGAAGGCAGCAACGTGCTGCTGCTGGACGAGCCCACCAACGACCTTGACGTAAACACCCTGCGGGCTCTAGAAGAGGCCCTGGACGACTTCGCGGGATGCGCCATGGTCATAAGCCACGACAGGTGGTTCCTGGACAGGGTCTGCTCCCATCTGATAGCCTTCGAGGATGGCGACGTGCTCTGGTTCGACGGGAACTGGACAGAATACGCCGAGTACCGCAGAAGCAGGCTGGGGGCCGCCGCGGACAGACCCCACAGGTATATCCACAGGAAACTTGAGAAGTAGCGTGTAACCCGCCTGTTCCGGTGCGGCGTTTACATGACCTTCGTTTCATGACATCTTTCATGATAATTTCTTCATGGAGTGAGGGGCGATGATCGAGAACCAGCTCAGCAAAGTAAGCCGGCACACCGGCGAGGCGTATTACAAAGTTGACGACACGGGGATGGTCGTTTCGGCTAACCGGAAAGCCGCGGAGATATTCGGCTACGATTCCCCCGAGGACATGATAGGTAACCGGTTCACCGCAGGGTTCTTTCCCGACAGGGATACACGACGGGAGTTCCTCCGGTTCATAAGCAGCAGCGACTCCATTCAGCTGCTAACCGCGATACTCAGGAAGAAGGACGGTTCCCTCTTCAATGCCGAGACCCATGTGAGAAGGATAGGGGACTCTGCAGGGGGGTTCGAGGGTTTCGAGGGGTTCGTTCGCGTGGTGGAGAGTGACGGCGAGGACTTCAGCCGGGCCGAACACCTGACAAGTGCCCTTAAGGCCATCAGACAGGTCAATCACATAATCACAAAGGAGAAGAACCTGGACAGGATGATACAGGGCATCTGCGACGCCCTGATCTCCACCAGGGGGTATTCCTCCGCATGGATAGCCCTGTTCGACCGCAGGGACTACACCTCATGCAAGACGGCCTTTGCCGGAATCCCCGAGGATAATGTGAGAACGCTGAGAAAGAAGCTGGAATCAGGCGATCTTGTGATCTGCGCCAGGCTGGCGGTTGAGGAATGCAGGCTTGTGACCCTGAACGATGTAAGGAACCTCTGCACCGGCTGCCCTCTTCTCGGGCTTGATCCGGGAAGCAGGCCGCTCACGGTGATGCTCCTGGCGGACGGAGAGATGTACGGTGTGCTCTCGGCCGAAGTTCCCATGGAGATTGCCTCCTCGCCTGACGAACAGTCCCTCTTCCAGGAGGTTGCCGACGATGTGGCCTACTCGGTGAGGAACATCGAGATGGAAGCCATAAGGATAGAGAATGAAAGGGTCGTTTACAAGGCACGGGAGGATCTGGAGGAAGCCCTCAAAGTAGCTGAGAGGTCCGCCGAGTACGCCAGGGAGGCCAACAGGGCGAAAAGCGAGTTCCTTGCGAACATGAGCCATGAGATAAGGACCCCCCTTAACGGCGTTATCGGTATGACCAGCCTTCTCATTGGCACGGAACTCACACCGGAGCAGAGAGAGTACGCCGAGACCATTAATTCAAGCGGCGACGCCCTGCTGGCGCTTATCAACGATATCCTCGACCTGAGCAAGATCGAAGCAGGCAAGCTGGAGATAGAGAAGACCGAGTTCAACCTGAGGAGCCTGGTGGAGGAGATCGGCGACCTCATGGGGATCAGAGCCCACCAGAAGGGACTTGAGTTTATATCCCTCATGGGACCCAGCATACCCTCCATCGTAAGGGGGGATCCTGTAAGGATAAGACAGATACTCCTCAATCTTACCAGCAATGCACTAAAGTTCACCGACAGCGGCGAGGTCAGCGTGTCGGTCTCCCTCGAGCACGAGAGCCCTGAGTCTGCGAAGCTCATGTTCCAGGTGAAGGACACCGGAATAGGCATACCCCCCGAGAAGATGAATGTGATTTTCCAGTCGTTCACCCAGGCGGACTCTTCCACCACCAGGAAGTACGGCGGCACAGGGCTTGGCCTGAGCATCTGCAAGCGTCTGGTGGAACTGATGGGCGGTGAGATCGGGGTTACCAGCGAAGAGGGTTCCGGTTCCGAGTTCCATTTCTCGCTTACACTGGAAAAACCGTTCGATTCCTCAATGCAGAAGGGCTCAAAAACCCTTGAGAACGTGAGGATCCTGGCTGTGGATGACAACTCCACCAACCGGAGACTGATCTCGCTGCTGCTTGAATCATGGCACAGCAGGTTCACAGTGGTCAGCGGAGGGAAGCAGGCCCTTGCGGAACTCAGGAACGCCTCCCGGGAAGGGGACCCCTACAGAATAGCCATACTGGATATGCAGATGCCGGAGATGGACGGAGAGGAGCTTGGCGGCAGGATAATGGCCGACCGCTCCATCGTAAGCCCGGAGATGATAATGATGTCCTCCGCCGGCAGCAGGGGAGATACGGAGAGCCTGAAGGAAAAAGGCTTCAGGGCGTATCTTACCAAACCAGTTAAGCAGTCCCACCTTTTCGACTGTCTTGTAAACCTCTGCGGCGATGAACTGACGGAGGAGCATGCAGCGGGATCAGCGGGATCGAACAAGCCCCTTACAGAGGAGGACCTGAGGCTGCTGGTAGCGGAGGACAACGAGATAAACGAGCTGGTGGCACTGCGAATACTTGAGAGACTTGGATACCGGGCCGACACGGTTCATAACGGCGAAGAGGCCATCGAGAGGCTTTCCAGGGAGCGCTACGACATAGTGCTCATGGACTGCCAGATGCCTGTGATGGACGGCTATGAAGCAACGAGGCTCATAAGGTCCGGGGAGGCTGCAACGCTTAATCCCGAAATCGTTATCGTGGCCATGACCGCCAACGCCCTGGAGGGTGACAGGGAGAAGTGCCTCTCCACAGGGATGGACGACTACCTGGCTAAACCCGTTACCCAGGAACGTGTTGCGGAGATCCTGACTGCCTGGACGGCGAAGCTGCTGGAGGAGAGGAAAGGTCCGGAAGAGATAGAGGTGGAGTTCTTCGACAGGTCGAAGCTCATGGACAGCTTCGGGAACGACCTAACTACCATCAGGGAGATGATCAAGCTGTTCTTCGCAGCTTCCAGGAGCAACATGGGTTCCCTTTCCGCTTCGGTGATCTCAAGGAACGTGCCCAAGGTCAAGATCACCTCCCATGTTCTCAGGGGTTCCGCCGAGAACATTGGCGCACATACCCTTGCCCAGGCATACGAAAGGCTTGAAAAACTGTGTTCAGGCAACGATCTGGATAATGCCGACATACTCCTCAAGATAATCGAGATAGAGTACTCCAGGCTTGCTGAACACCTTGCGGCCATCGGGTGGGGTTCACCGGGCCGATGAGCTGATTTCGACATTATACATTGACACAGGTCTGAAAAAGACTGATTCTTCCTCCATATTGCCATTCATGGAGGGAGAATGTCAGGAATGAGCGCCTTTTTACTCATCGCATCTCTGGTGGTTCAGACGGCAGCTGCGGTAACGGCGGTCATAATCGCGCTGAGGACAGGCAGAGTGAAGGGCTGGCTGCTCCTGGCCATTGCCATGGCGATGATGGCCCTGCGCAGGCTTGCCTCCCTGGCAGCCCCTTTGCAGTACAGGGATTACATCGCGGAGGGCCTTGCCCTGGTCACTTCAATACTGGCCGTACTGGGAGTGATCCTTATCTCCGGCGCTTTCAGGCGATTCCACGTTTCAGGCGAGAAGCTGAAAAAGGAACTCCAGGAGAACGAACGGAACAGGAAAATGCTGGAGGAGAGGGAGCGGGAGTACAGGACACTGGTGAACAATCTCCCAGGCTTCGCCTACAGGTGCGCCAACGACAGGGACTGGACAATGCTCTACATAAGCGAGGGCTGTACGGAGGTCACTGGCTATTCCCCTGAAGAGCTTCTGGGAAACCGTATGGTGGCTTTCAACGACCTCATCGAAGAAGAGTTCCAGGGCAGGGTATGGAAGAAATGGCAGAGGACGCTCTCGCAGCGTGGTGTGTTCCAGTACGAATACCCTATAACCACAAGGCAGAAAACACGCAGATGGGTCTGGGAGAAGGGCTGCGGTGTGTTCTCCGAAGAGGGTGAGCTTCTTTTCCTTGAGGGATTCATCGCGGACATAACCGAGCGAAGGAAGGCCGAGGAGGAACTGCAGAAGGTGGAGAAGCTGGCAAGCGTTGGAACCCTTGCAGGGGGTATAGCCCACGATTTCAACAACATAATGACGGGCATATACGGGAACATCTCCATGGCCAGGGAGGTGCTCGCCACTGGTGACAGGGCTGCTGTATTCCTCGAACAGGCGGGTGAGTCCATGGAAAGGGCCACCATGCTCACCAGGCAGCTTCTTACCTTCGCCAGGGGGGGAGAGCCCAGGATGGAAAGCGTCGATGTTGCCTCTTTGATCGAGGAAACGGTGCATTTCGATCTTTCAGGGAGCAATGTGGAACCGGTCTTCCGCTGGCAGAGTGGTCTCTGGAACGCCGACGCCGACAGGAGCCAGCTGCAGCAGGTCGCGTCGAACCTTACTCTGAATGCGGTTGAGGCGATGCCCCGTGGTGGCAGGCTGGAGATAGTCGGAGAGAACTATTCCCATCACTCGGTGGATGAGCTGGAAGTGAACCCAGGCGATTACGTGAGGATGGTGTTTCGCGACCATGGCTGTGGAATTCCGGCGGATGACCTTGAAAAGGTGTTCGACCCGTATTTTACCACGAAAGATGGCGGAACGGGTCTGGGGCTTGCCACGGTGTATTCCGTGGTACGACGACACGGGGGAAGGATAACCGTATCATCAGAATCCGGAAAGGGAACGGAGTTCGTGATCCTCCTCCCGGCATCCGCATCCCATTCACAGAACCATGAAGGAGACAGCACTGAACTGCCCGGCAAGCGTTCCAGCCGCGTACTGGTGATGGACGACGAGGATATAGTATGCCAGGTGGCCCTTGGGATGCTGGAACACCTGGGCTACGAGGCGGAGGCGTTCCCTGACGGTGAAAGCGCGGTGGAAGCCTACCGGAAAGCCATGGAGAGAGGCAGGCCCTTCGACCTGGTGATAATGGACCTTACCGTTCCAGGCGGGGTTGGGGGAGCTGAGGCCACCAGGATGATCCTGGAGTTCGACCCCTCGGCAAGGGCGATCGTCTCCAGCGGGTACTCCGAGAACCCTGTAATGTCCAGTTACAGGAACTACGGGTTCAAAGGAGTAATGGAAAAGCCATACACCCTGGGCAAGCTCAGGGATACCGTATCAACGGTCCTTCAGGACTGAATCACAAGATCAAGAGGTATCATGGACAAAGAAAAAGTTCTTGAATTCTCTACCGCGGACATTCTCGACGAGGCAGTGGGCCTCTTCGGAGGCGACAGGGGTTCGCAGGAACTCATAGATGTTTCAGAGAACGTGGTGTACTCGTACCGGGACGGAACGAACAGAAGGGTCCTCAGGCTTACCCACAGAGGTGGGAGGACTACCGGGCAGATACAGGCGGAACTGGACTGGATTGCCTGGCTGAGCGGAATGGGGGCAAATGTGCAGAAGCCCGTTCCCTCGGTGAACGGAAGGCTTGTGGAAACCATCGCCTCCGACGACACTGACTTCCGGGTAACCTCCTTCGAATTTCTTCCCGGCAGGGAACTGGAGGACGAGGAGATAACCCCGGAGGTGATCCGGGAATGGGGCAGGACAATTGGCATGCTCCACAGGCTCACAAAGACCTATGAGCCCCCATCCTGTCACGAAAAAAGATTCTCCTGGAAGGATGACGACGACATATTGAACATGGAAGGGTACATCCATGGGGATCAGCCTCTGGTGGTTGAGAAGTTCAGGGATCTCATCTCGAAGCTGGGGGAGCTGCCCGTTGATCGGGACTGCTTCGGTCTGATCCACTCCGACGCCCACTACGGAAACTTCTTCTGGGACCATGGGACCATAAGACTCTTCGACTTCGACGACTGTTTCCATACCTGGTTCGTCCTGGACCTGGCCACGGTGTGGTACTGGGCGCTGTACCTGCCCCAGGGCGACGGGAACCGCAGGCAGTTCATGAGTGAGTTCGCCGATATGTTCATGGAGGGCTACTCCAGGGAGAACCTTCTGGATCCGGCCTGGCTGAAGCGGATACCGCTGTTCCTGAAGTACCAGGAGATGCTGCTCTACAT
>DAINQE010000078.1:0-6788 GCA_036743055.1 Candidatus Sabulitectum sp.
TGGAGCAACGAGATCTCCGTGTATGCCGAGTACCCCCTGGATTTCCCCCACACGGTAACCGGTGTTGTGGATGTTCCCGGAAGCCGGGGCGTTTGCTTCTCGACCCTTGAGGGAAGCGCCTTCGCCACCTCCTTCAGCGGGGGCAACATCTACAGGATAGACACCGTTAGTGATGAAGTGGAAAATGTTTTCCAGTATGGCGGAGGCGGATACCTCGACGCCTGCTGCACCGACGAGAGCGGCGAGTACCTTTTCTCTGTGTGGTACGAGAACACCGACAACACCTACATATCCGCAGTGGTGGTCACCGACGCTTCCACCAACAACCTGGTGAAGGTGATTTCCCTACCGGGAGAAGATGCCAGGGGCATCTGTCATGTCCCGGGCCGCAACGAAATATATGTCTGCATGTCCGCCAGTGAATGCGTCAGGATAATCGATGTGACCACACTCCAGGTTTCCGGGCTCATAGCGACTTATGCGTACAACACCCGGAGAGCCTGCTGTTCCTCTTCCGGGGAAACCGCCTATGTATCGAGAACGAACTCCGACGACATAGCCGTTGTGGATACTCAGATGATGCAGGTAACCGATTACATTCCAACGGCTTTCGAGAGTCCGGATCACCTGTGTGTTACACCCGACGGGGAATACCTTTACTACAATCACTTCGGCAGAGGGATCGGTGTGATACACCTGCCCAGCGGAACCAGCGCCGGTCTTATGACCATGCCCACAGGCACAGGGCAGATCTGTATGCATCCCGGCGGGGAATATGTCTATGTGGCCATGGACGAATGCATAGGCGTGATAGACACTGAGCTGAAGCAGCTCGTTCATGTGATCGATACCCCGGGATCGGATTACTTCAGGTACTTGGACTGCAGCCCCGACGGCACAAAGCTTTACGCATCGAGTTATACAGGCATCTATGTGATCGAATAGGGTTACAGGCTCACCAGCGCTACTCCGGCCACGGCGACCACCGCACCGGCAACTTCCAGGGGGCGGAGGCGCTTGCCCATGAAGACAACTTCCGGAAAGATGATGAACACCGGCACCATGGACATAATGGTAGAGGCTATTCCCACCTCGATGAGGCTCACCGCAACAAGGGAAAGCGATACTCCCAGGAACGGGCCGAAGAAGGATCCCAGGGAAACGATGCCCATGGCCCTTCCGTTACTGATAGCAGCCCTTATCCTGCCTGTGAGCCCCGCAGCAGGCACTATCACCGCGAAGGCTGCAATTGCCGCGATTATGCGTATCTGGGTGGCGGCGAAGGCGTCGTAGCCTCCCAGGCCGTGCTTGCTGAGCACAAGACCGGCTGCCTGGCCCAGGGTGCCTCCCACCGCCAGCAGTATCCCCTTCATGGGGTGGGCCAGCTTCATCCTGCTCTTCTCCCGTATGAGTATCACCATGCAGATGCCGGTGACGGTTACGGTAAGGCCCAGCCACTGCTGCGGGGTGAGGGTCTCCCCAAGGAGCACCCAGCCGGCAAAGGCGGTAACCGGAGGAACAAGGGCGTAGATCACCATGGTTATTCTGCTGCCTATGAGGATGAACGCCCGGAACAGGCAGAGGTCGCCTATCACGAAGCCTATGACCCCGGAGAGCCCCAGCCAGAGCCACTGGCTGCCGGTGGCGTCCAGCGGCAGAGGAATGCCCCTGGTGATCGTGCCGTAGATGGAGAGGAACAGAAGGCCCCCGAAGAGGCGGATGATGTTCACCGGAAGGGCTCCAACCCTCTTCCCGGCGGCCTCGAATGACATCACCGTAACGGTCCAGCAAAGGGCGGTTCCCAGGGCGGCGATCTCCCCTGTCAATTCTGCTCCTTTTCAGCGGGTGCGGGGGGGATACTATAACTCCAGTGGGCCACATGCGCTCCGGCTGAATAGCCGGGATACGGACAGGAAACTGTATACATTGCCCAACTACATTCATATCAATCACATAAGAACTCAAGTTCAATTAGAGTCAATGCGTTGACCTTAACACCACACTAAGGTTATCTTCCCTTTAGGATTACTGCTTTGATCTTAACTGGAGAAGCCATGAGGAAAATATCCGAGAAACAGCTTGCGGACAGAATGCTGGCAGAGAACCCCTGGTGGAGCGGGAAAGGGATTGGGGAAGCATTCGAGGCTATGAGGCCTCGGGCGTATTTCCGGCTATTTTATCCCCTATTGACGGAGCTGGACGTTCAAAGAGCCCTTGTGCTTCTGGGACCAAGACGAGTTGGCAAAACGGTCCTTATCAATCATGCCATCGGCAAGCTTCTGGCTCAGGGGATTGATCCAGCACAGATAGCTTACATTTCCGTTGATCACCCTATTTATAACGGTCTTTGGCTGGACAATCTGATAGAAATCTTCAGAACTGTTTCAGGAGCTGATTTCAGCAGAACGGCCTATGTATTCTTCGATGAGGTTCAGTACCTCAAGGACTGGCAGATACATCTCAAACTGCTTGTTGACCAGAAAACTAACCTGAGGATAACCGTATCCGGCTCAGCCGCTGCCGCCCTTAACCTGAAAAGCCGCGAATCGGGCGCTGGCAGGTTCACGGATTTCCTTCTGCCTCCTCTCACATTCTACGAGTACCTGGAACTGACAGGTGATGGGGATATCGTCGAGAAGAAAAGTATCGGCGGCCGCCCCTTCTTTCAGGCTGCCGACATATCAATCCTTAACCGGCACTTCCTGCAGTTCCTTAATTTCGGCGGATATCCCGAAGTAGTTTTGTCAAAGGTCATACAGGCTGATCCATCCCGCTTCATTAAGGGAGACATAATTGACAAGGTCCTTCTTCGCGATCTTCCAAGCCTTTACGGCATAAGCGATGTACAGGAGCTTAACAGGCTGTTCACCACCCTGGCATTCAACAACGGGGATGAAATATCGTTGCAGGATCTGTCCGGCGATTCAGGTGTTGCAAAAAACACTATCAAGAAGTACATAGAGTACCTGGAAGCTGCTTTTCTTATAAAAACGGTTCACCGAATTGACGAATCAGCAAAACGATTTCGTCGTGCGCGTTATTTTAAGGTTTACCTTACAAATACATCGATGAGAACCGCTCTGTTCTCCGCTGCAGCTGACGACTCTGAGGAAATGGGTTCACTGGCGGAAACCGCCGTTTTTTCCCAGTATTTTCACGATGTGAACGCCGATCTTTACTACAGCCGCTGGAGACAAGGAGAGGTGGACATAGTCAGATTGAGCGCTTCACAGAGACCATTATGGGCGGTTGAGGTTAAGTGGTCGAACAGGTATACCGAAAGACCAGGGGAGCTCAAGGGTCTGAGGAATTTCTGCCTTCGAAACAAGCTTGCTACAGGGTGGGTTACCACCAGAACTGAAAGAAAGACCATTACCCTGGATGACCTGACCATCCGGTTCGTGCCAACAAGTGAGCTCTGCTATACGGTCGGGTACAACATCATCCATGAAAGACAGTCTCTGACTCCCGATACACCCTGACGAGCTGCTTCATGGTCTTCTTCAGTAGGCATTCCGAAACCAGTCCAGATACATCGGCAGGTACTCAGAGAGAAAATGGGGCAGGTTCAGGAGCTTGAAGGGTTTCCCGTTCATTGTCACCAGGGAGTCAACAGTAACGGGGCCGCTGTAGAACCTTACCGCATAACCGTGGGGGCAGCGGTCCATAAAGCTGTGCAGCGACCTCAGCCGTCCTGTTGACCCGGATTTCACCTCTATGGGGAACAGGATGCTTCCGTGCTGATAGAGGAAGTCTACCTCTGCACTGGACCCGCGGTTCTCACGGGCCCAGAATGCGGGCTTCCAGCCGGTGGTCTTCAGGGTCTGGGCGATCTGCTGTTCGGCCAGCACCCCCTTGAAGGACTCGTTAAGATCCCTGGATCCCAGGATGTCTGACTGGATCCCGGCTGAATGAGCCAGCAGCCCGGAGTCTAAGAGGAAAAGCTTGGGCCGTTTCCTTAGATTGGGTCCAACCGGAGGCCTCACTTCGGAGGCGGGATAAACAAGATCGAGAAGCATTGCCCTCTGCAGGATTCGCATGGCTTCCCCTACCTCGCGGGACCTGTAGGAGGAGTTCCCGAAACCGTCAAACTTGATCCTCGTTCCCGCGAACCGCGAAGCTGTATCCAGACAATGTGTTATCACCCTTCGCATTGCTGCACCTGAAGTATACTTGGGCACATCATCCTGGAAAGCAAGCATAAGGGATGAGTAGTATGGCTGAATCGAATCAAGTGTTCTGCCATTCGCAAGCATCTGCACGGGCTCCGGCATACCGCCCGTAATGGTGTATCGAACGAACTCATCGTAAATCGAATTAAGGGCGTAGTTCGGAAATGGAATCACAGTCAGCAGGGATCGCATTTCATTTCTGCCAAACGCTCCAAGATATTCACTGAAGGTAAGGGGGTAGACGAAAGTCTGCTCCACCCTTCCAACGGGAAATCCCATTCCTTCTTTCGCGACGTATGCTTCCAGAAGGGATCCGGATGCAACTACTGGAAGCTGCGGGAGCCGCTCATACAGGAAACGGACATAGTTGAACGCCTCAGGACAGGCCTGTATCTCATCCAGGAAAAGAAGTGAGTTCTCCAGGGGCGTCTGCACATTCTTCTCAAGCCTGATGGCACTCACGAGGTCTTCCACTGACAGATCCCTGGTGAAAACAGATCTCTCACCGGGAGCTTCCAGGTTTAACTCCATATATCCCGGGATATTCTCACCAAGCATTCGTACAGCGGTGGTCTTACCGGTTTGACGAGCGCCGCGAATAACCAGTGGTTTTCTATCTTCCCTGCTGTACCACTCTGAAAGCGATGCAAGTATCTTCCTCTGAAACACTCTGCCTCCTATGCTATGCCTGATCATAATACAATACTTGTAACAAATACAACCTTATTTATTACAAAGCTTGTAACAATGCATAGGATATTTCTTCTTAGCGAGAGAGACGCATAGGGAACACATGAAAATGGGCTACAGATCCTGCCCCAGCTCCACCTTGATACCGCCGAAGGTCATTCCCATGAGTTCCAGTTCTCCCTCCAGGATCATGTAAGGGATCTTGGTGTATAGTGCACCTGTGGAGCTTGCGCTTCCGCTGTAGGGGAACAGGTCCACCAGGCTTCTTGCGGGACCCGCCTCCCAGTTGTGGACCCCGGCGCAGGCCCATCCGTCAGGGTAGTAAATGTCTATCAGCAGGTTGTCGACACCGTTGTACCAGAACGGCTGATCGAAAGTGATGGTGAGGGAACTGCCGGATGCTCCCGCCAGGGGAAGAGAGTCTATGAAGACCACTTCCTGCAGGGATCCCGGCTCATAGTTGTCGGCGAATGTCTCCGAGAGCTGATCTATTGTCACATGGGCCATGCTCATCGAGAAGTCCCCCGCCCATCCGCTGCAGCTGTAGGGGCGCACGTAGGTAATCGAGCCTATCTCCATTGCGAAACCGATGTCCTCCTGCAAGACTACCTCCTGGCAGTGCTGAACGCAGTCTCAACAGTCGAAGGGTGACGAGAACTGACCCTCCATGGAGCCCAGTTCGAAGGTGGACGCCAGCATGGCGGCCATGGGGAGCATGAGAATGACAAAGCTGTTCAAGGCAATTCCTCCCGGGTTCGGTGTTCCATCAAGTCCCATTATAGCGATTTGATCCGGGGAATGATGCTTTTCTTGTTTTCTCCTTCGCCGTTGGGTATTCTACTCCGGTGCGTTCGGTTATACCTTGGCTTGGGGGTGAAACACGATGGAGAACATTCCAGGCGGGCCGCTCAGGGACATTCCGAGATACGAAACGATCCCGCAGATGGTCCGGGAGTCCTCCCGGCGGTACGGCGACCGGGAGTTCATGAGGGAGTTCGGGAGCGACGGGTCTCCCGTGGGCATTTCCTTCTCAGAGCTTGAAGAACGAGCCTCTTCCTTTGCCCGGGGGCTGCTGAAGCTGGGCCCTTCACCCGTGGTGGCGGTCTGCGGCAGGAACGGCATAGACTGGGCGACGGTGTTCCTGGGAACCCTCTTCGCCGGAGGCGTGGTGGTTCCCATAGACAGGGAGCTGCCCCCGCCGGACATCTCCGGGATCCTTCACTATTCAGGGGCTTCCATTTTCGTTTTCGACAGCTCGATGGATGAATCGGTGCATTCCCACATGCGCACCGGATCGATCTGTTCCCATCACTTGGTCATGAACGGTGAAAGCTCTCTTTTCGCCTCTTTCAGAACCGCCGCGGTGGATGGGGGACCCGAGCTGGCAGACGCCGCCGATCCGTCGAAGGTTGCTGTCATCTCATACACTTCGGGCACCATGGGGGCCGCCAAGGGCGTGGTGCTCTCCCACGGCAATATCCTCAGCGACCTTCAGATGATGCTCTCCTCCGTATACATCGCCTCCGACGAGGTATTCCTCTCGGTTTTGCCGTTCCACCACATGTACGAGTGCGTATGCGGTTTCCTCTGCCCCCTGCAGCACGGCTGCCGCGTGGTGATAAGCCGGGGGCTGCGGTATGTGGTGGAGGACCTCTCGAAGAACTCCATCACCCTGGTCCTTGGCGTGCCCCTGCTATGGGAGGGGATGTACCGCAGGATAATGGCGCAGATAGAGTCCATGCCCGCGGGAAAGCTGAAGTTCGGGTTCGGGAAAGCGGTATCATCACTGGGAGAGATGGTCGGCCTGAAAGGCACCCGCAAGAAGATTTTCTCAGCGGTCCACTCCAGGTTCGGCGGAAGCCTGCGGACCCTGGTTTCAGGTGGCGCTGCGCTGGACGGCGAGGTGATGAAGGGCTTCTCCGCCCT
>DAINQE010000079.1:0-3369 GCA_036743055.1 Candidatus Sabulitectum sp.
GTGGAAGTATCGTGCATGATACGGGTGTTCCCCCCTGCCGCTGAAACAGGCATATTCTGTCAGGTCCGGAGTTGGGGCCGTTGTTTGAAGGAGGTGTGCAGTGAACAGGTCTTGCCTTTTTGCGCCGGTGGTCCTCTTCCTTCTCACCTGGGCGGTTCCGGCGGCGGGTGGTCTTATTACAATCAGCGTGGAGGGCACGGTTGCTTCCAACGGGCTCTCCTCCGGTCCGCTGGCCGGCGTTCAGCCGGGGTCCGACGCCGTTGTGGAGTTCTGCATCGACCTTGAGACCGTTACTGTTCTCGTGCCGGGGCAGCTTTGGGAATACCAGGTCATCAACGAGTCGTTCCTGTTCACCGCCGACGGAGGTTCCATGGAAGACATCACCGGTGAGCACAGCATACTCTCCATGAACAACTACGGCTACGACGGCATCTGGTGGGAGCCCGGTGACGACATAGGATGGGGCTACATCTATTCCATGAAGTTCCAGGACTACGGTTCGACCATCTTCCCCAGCCCCGACCTGGCCGAGTGTACCGGCTCATGGGGAGCTTCCAGCTTCGACTATGCGCAGTGGGACTTCAACGAGGAACTCATGCTTACCCTGGGCACACTCACTGTATCTCCGCCCATGGCCGTTTCCAGGTTGTCCTGGGCCGGGGTGAAGGCCTCCTTCCCCTAGTCGGGCTTTACCGCCAGAACGGTCAGAGGGCCCTTTCCCCTTTCGTAGGGTTCGCCTCCAAGGCTGCTGAACTCCGAGATGGAGATGAAGCCCCTGGAGGCCAGCAGTGCTTCAAGCTCGCTTGAATCGTAGAGCCTCATTCCATATGTGTACCGGTGCTGCTCGTTGCCGGTGATGACTGTCCATCTGGTGGTGTTCCAGGTCCAGTCCGGGCTTGCCTCGGTTTCCTCCAGCCTTACTGTGCCGTCTTCCTCCTCGTGACGCCAGCTGTACGAGCCCGACGGTCTGACAGCCTGAATGAACTCCCTGGGGGTGGCCTGGAGCAGCAGCTTCCCCCCGCTTCGCAGTGAGCTGAAGCAGTTGAACAGCACCCTGGAGTCGTCCTCCGGGTCACGGAAGTAACCGAAGGAATTGTACATCAGTATGATGTGACTGTAGCCTTCCGGCTCGATGAACTCCCTCATGTCACGGCGGATGAACCTTGCGTCAAGGTTGAGCTCTGCAGCTTTGGAGGCGGCCTCGGAGATGAAGTCCGGATTAAGGTCGACACCTGTGACCGCATGGCCCATCCGGGCCAGTGCCAGGGAATGCCTTCCGAATCCGCAGGCGAGGTCCAGGACCCTGTCTCCAGGTTTCATGCCCATCAGAGAAGAGATCTTCTCAGCGGCTTTCCCGGACGCTTCCAGCCTTTTCCCGCTCCAGATGAAGGAGCGGTTCCGCTCCCAGTAGTCCATGTCACGGAACCAGTCTGCGGGGGGAAGACCAGGACTATTCTCCATCGAGGACACGGCGGATGGAGGCGGTAAGCTCCATCTTGGAGAAGGGCTTCTGCAGGAAGTTGACCCCATCGTTAAGCACTCCCTGGTGGGCTATCACATCGGCGGTGTAGCCGGACATGAAGAGCCTTTTTACATTCGGATGAAGGGAGATGATGTTCCGGGCAAGGTCGCGACCGTTCATCTCCGGCATCACCACATCTGAAACCAGCAGGTGTATGTCGCCGGAATGCTCCCTTGCCAGTCTTATCGCCTCGCCGGGGGACCCCGCGGGCATAACCGTGTATCCCTCCATCTTAAGCATCATGGTGACCATCTTCAGTATGGAAGGTTCGTCCTCCACCACCAGGATTGTCTCGCTTCCCCTGGCGGCAGTTTCCTCACTGATCGTCCTGGGAGAGGAGGGTTTCCCCTGTGAGGACACAGGCAGGCAGATCCTGAAGGTGGCTCCCTGTCCCTTCTCGCTGGTTACGTTGATGAAGCCTCCGTTTTGGATGACTATGCCATAAACGGTGGCAAGCCCCAGCCCGGTTCCCTGCTCGGATTCCTTCGTTGTGTAGAAGGGCTCGAAGATGTGGGAGCTGGTCTCCCTGTCCATCCCACAGCCGTCGTCGTTCACGGACAGCATCACGTAGCTTCCCGGGGAGTAGCCCGGGTTGGATTCGCAGTGGTCTTCACCGTAACTTGCGGTGGAGGTCTCTATGCAGATCCTGCCGTGGCGATGCCCGATGGCGTCCCGGGCGTTGATCGCGAGGTTGGTCAGCATCTGGTCAACCTGTCCCGGATCTATGTTAACAGGGGGAAGGTCCTTACCTGGTTTCCAGTGCAGTTCGATGGTTTCGCCGATGAGCCGTTCCAGCATGGAAAGAGCGGATGAGATTGTTTCGTTCAGGTCTATCACCCTGGGGGCCACGGTCTGCTTCCTGGCGAAGGCCAGCAGCTGCTTCGTGAGGTTGGCCGAGCGCTGGCCGGCTTTCCTCACCTCCTCCAGGTCGGCTCTGAGAGGATCCATGGCATCCAGTTTTTCCAGGGCCATCTCGGTGTGTCCAAGGATCACATTCAGCATGTTGTTGAAGTCATGGGCCACCCCCCCGGCAAGCCTTCCCACCGACTCCATTTTTTCCATGTGGCGGATCCTCTCCTGCATCTGCCTCTGGGCGGAAACATCCCTCACCACGCCCAGCAGGCCCACCACCTCTCCCCGGGCATTGCGGACAGGGGTGCCTACCGTTTCGGTGATGAACACGGTTCCGTCCTTCCGCACATGGTGTATCTCGTAGGGTTCCCACTTCTGGCAGGCAAGGGGGTTATACCGCAGCTTGCCCTGCTCAAGGTATTCCTCATCGTTCCGGTAGATGATCCGGGTGGTCTTCCCGATAACCTCCTCCGGTTTGTAACCGAATATTCTTGTGAACGCCGGGTTAACCTTCCGAATGATTCGCTGGTTGTCTGCGTAAACCACTGCGTCGGGGAGGGAGTTGAGTATCTCCTCCAGCTCGGTTGCGATGTTCTGGTAGCTCTCCTCGGCCAGCTTCCTGTCGGTTACGTCCTGAACCGTTCCCGTGATCCTCACCACCCTGCCTGTCTCGTCGGTCTCCGGAGTCCCTATGGCGTGGTGGTATCCACAGCGGCCGCTGGGAAGGATGACCTTCAGGTCCACGGCGTATCCCTCTCCCGTGGCAACGGCGTTCTTCACAGCCTCCTCTAGCCTGGCGGCATCCTCCGGGGAGTGGAGTGCCATCACCTCATCATAGGAAGGGGGGCCCAGGTCGATGTCCCTTTCATAGAGCTCGAACACGGTATCCGACCAGAGGAGACCGCCTGTGACAACATTGAATTCCACATGGCCGATCCGTCCGGTACGCTGTGATTCCTGAAGCCTCCGCTCGCTTTCTCGCAGAGCTTCCTCGG
>DAINQE010000079.1:3469-5494 GCA_036743055.1 Candidatus Sabulitectum sp.
CTTCTTGCGCTGGGTGATTTCCCTGCCTATCACAAGCATGCAGTAGCGTCCGGCAAGCTTCGTGTAGAGAAGGCTGTTCTCGAACCAGATAAGCCGGCCGTCCCTGCTCTTCGCAAGCCACTCGAATTTCTGGGGCCCCTCCGTAACTGCCTTCTGGAAATGCTCGTAGGCCTCTTTTGCGGTGTAGGGGGGGACATTGGCCGTCATGTCGCCCACTTCAAGCTTCTGCATCTCCTGGAGGGTGTAGCCGAAGGCTTTTTCGGCGCTTCTGTTCACGTCTATGATCTCGCCTGTTTTGCCGTCGTGTATGAAGATGCAGTCGGTGGAGGCGTTGAACACGGCCTCATAGCTGTCCCTGGAGTGCTCCAGAGCCGTCCTGACCCCTTCGCTCTCCGTCATGTCATGGCCGTAGACAGCCACTGCGACGATGTTTCCCGATGAATCGAAAACGGGATGCAGGGAATTGCGGATGATCCGCCCTTCCCTCTCGTCGTCTTCTATGACAGGCTTCCCGGTGGCAATTACCCGCCGGACCCATCTCTTCCTGCGGGCGGATACTTCGGGGGGGATCAGGTCATAGCTGCATTTTCCGATGAGGGAGCCGCTCTCATGGCCCAGCCTGCGGGCAAGTTCCTCGTTGACCGCAAGGAACACGCCGTTGCCGTCTATCAGGAAGGCAGCGTCGCGGGAGGCGTTAAGCAGCGAACTGATCAAATGGCCATCATGCAGAAGCATACCGGCTGTGCTGGGCTGTTCCTCGCTCATTCCGCCGCCTTCCAGGCTGCAGGCTCATTAAAAAAGTCATCTGAGTTTGCGATTTGAAGATATGTTCAGGACTATCCCGCGTCCATCGGCCTCGGTTGCGGTCAGATGGTGAAGTACATCAGGTACAGTACGGTGCGCCCCTCTTCCTGCCCATCTTCCCGGGCGAGATGAAGCTCTACATGGTATCCGTTGCTGAAGTTCCGCCTTGTCATCGATACTATGCCCGGATCCGGGGGCCACCAGTCGCACCTTTCCGAGGCGAAGCCCGGGGGGAACGAATCCTCATCCAGCACGGCAAGCTGCCTGGTAAGGGATTCCACCTCTTCTTCCGGGATCCGTATCCTGGCGAAAACTATCGGGTCAACAGGGGGTATGTGGTGGAAAGAAAGCCCCGTTGAGCCCTCCGGCAGATCGATGCCAGTCTCGGACTCTATCTTCTCCATGGCCTGGGAGTCGAATGTCTCCTCATTCAGGGTGTATTCCGTTGTGTCCCGGTGCTGGCAGCCCGACAGCATGAATCCCATCATCATAACCAGGGCTGTACTGATCACGGTGAGTGAAAGTCTGTTATGTGTCTTCATCACTGCCTGTCTCCTAACCCGCGGCAACGGAATGCGCCTTCCCGGTGGTTATGCCCGCCTCCTGGAGTACCCTGGGCCTCCGTATCTTCCTGGTTGTGGTCTTGGGGAATTCGGTCTCCCGGAGGATGAAGTTGGAGATGCGCTTGAAGGAGGGGTTCCGTCCGTTCACCGACCTTATCTCCGAGCGGATCACGGAGAGCCCGAACTCCTCCGTGAGCTTCTCACCCTTCTCCTCGGCAAGGGCTATCAGGGCGTCGTAGTCAGGGAACACTATGCTCCATATCTCCTCGCCCTTGGTTGCTTCCTCCCTGCCGAACACCAGGCTTTCGGCAATGAACGGGCTGCGGTTAAGCTGGTGCTCCAGCTCTTCGGGATAAACGTTCTTCCCGTTCTTGGCCACGATGATGTTCTTCTTCCTGCCGGTAACGGTAAGTATTCCGTTCTCCAGCCTGCCGAAGTCCCCGGTACGGAACCATCCTTCCGGGGAAAGCACTTCCGCCGTGGCCTCGGGGTCGTTGTGATATCCCTGCATCACATTCGGACCCCTTACCAGTATCTCTCCCGCGCCTTCCGGGTCCGGGGAGTCTATCCGCACCTCCACATCGGGAAGGGGCGGCCCCACCGTACCGGGGGGGCATGCGCCGTACCTGCAGACGGCGACGATGGGGGAGCACTCGGT
>DAINQE010000080.1:0-5367 GCA_036743055.1 Candidatus Sabulitectum sp.
TCAGACAATATACAAAACACTCCCTGGAACGCCTCCGGGTGTCTCAGCTATAATTGATGCATGGTAAGAACACTGATCTTCTGCATCTGCCTTGCCGGTGCGGCAACGGCAGACCTGATGGTATGGGAGCCGGAGCAGGTGGATACGTTGCTGGTTTCAGGCGGGTCCGAACCGGTCACCATCTACTTCATGAGCCAGTTCATGGGATACGGCTACTTCTGCCATGCGGTGATCGCAGACCACGGGGAATGCGGGCTTCCCGAAAGCTTCGCCATCCACGGGGAAGCAATTGTGTCCCCCACTGACTATTCCGACACACTTGAAGCATTCGCCGCCCTGCAGCCAATCTCGTACGGGCCGGAGCCGGTACTCTGCGAGTCCTTATCGTCGCTGCCGGACACACTGGTACTGCTTCTGATAGGCCATGCATTCCAGGCTCCCCCGGATACAGTCAGTTCCATGTGGTTCCTTACCGGCAGCGGCCTCGAAAGAAGATTCAAGATGGAAAATGGTGGATCATGAAGAAAACATTCACCGCACTGGTATTGGCGCTGGCCGCCGCCTGCGGTTCCTCCCCCGGCTCACCGGACACCAACCAGCCCCCTTCGCTCATTATTCCTCTGAACGGCGACTCGCTGGTCGGACCCGATGTGGATTTTCAGTGGGACGCCATTTCAGGAGCAACCAGGTATTACCACCAGATTGACACTGACCCGTCGATGCAGAGCCCGGAGGAAACCATTACACAGTCGCCAGCCCTTACGCTTCAGCCAGGAACTCAGGGGGCATTCTGGTGGAGGGTCAGGGCTTCGGTCACCGGGCAGTCCTCCTACACCCCCTGGTCGGAGACCTGGTCATTCCTTTTCACGCCCTGAACGGCATCACTGAGCCTGACCAGACGAATCGTGTCGGCAAGGCTGAACAGCCAGCAGAGAACAAGCGGAGGAAGGGCGTAAGTCTCCCCTTCCCTCAATCCAAGAAGGGCTGAATCGAACAGGGCCGAAGGACCTATCTCTTCACCGTTCTCCGCCATTGTCTCCAGCCCGTGCCAAGTGCCAGAAGCAATTATGGCCACCAGACCCGCAGAACAAAGTAAAGCAAAGAGAGCAAAGAGTATTCCTCTTCTCCTTCGGCCGAGATACATCTGCCCTGATCCGGGAAAGACCAGGGCAGACAGCAGAACTCCCTTGCCGGGATCCTTCACTAAAGCAGACAGAATGCCGTGGTGCCTTCCCAGCTGGAGCCAAGGCTCTCGTAGTCGCCGGACATGGCGTCGGTCTTCCAGAGGGATCCCTGCCAGATGCAGTAGACGTAGTTGTTGTCCGCGGCCATCTCCGTGGCTCCCTGATAACCTCCGCCGAGGTTGTAGTACTCCCCGCTGACGGGATCGACCCTGTAGAGGGTATCACCCTGAATAACGAAGAAGTACCTGGAAGAACCCGCGGTGGCCGTTGTGCCGGCGTAACTGGAGGGCAGTTCTGTGTAATCGCCGGTGACCGGATCGGTCCTGTACAGAACATCGTTCTGGATCACCATCAGAGCCCCGCCGGCCCATGCAATGTGGGTGGTTCCGGTGTACTCACCGGGAATGGACTCCCAGCTTCCATCGGAGGGGTCCACGGAGTAGATCACATCGTTCTGAACGGCATAGAGCCTTCCGTTGCCGGCTGTAAGGGCGGTGGCTCCGCTCCATGTGTCAGAAAGCTCGGTCCAGTTGCCATTGCGGTCCACCTGATAGAGCACATCACCCTGTATGGCGTAGAGCGACCCGCCCAGGGAAGTGAGCAGCTCTGTTCCGCTCCAGGTATCCGAAAGGGATTCCCATTCGCCGGTGGCCGTGTCGGCCATGTAAAGAACATCACCCTGCACCGCGTAAATATCCCCGGCCATTGCCGCAAGGGAGAACAGCAGCACAGCAGAAAGCACCATTCCAGTTCTCATCTTTTCCTTTCCTCCGTTGTTAAATGCAGTTCCTTCGCAACCTTCCTGTCCAACTCCGCCGCGGAGAGACCCGGCGTTCCCCGCATTCCCTTCACACCATACCACTGTTCGCTCATCTGGAACCAGAGGAGAGCCCTTATCCTGGCTGTTATGAATGGGTGAGTCGAAAGGAGGAAGGAGGCGGAAGGTCCTGTTTTCTCCAGGTCCTTCACCTGGTCGAGAAACGCAGTCACATCGAATCTTATGAACCTGTCCGACAGGCCGGTGGCCAGCTTCATCATTGCCCTGAAGGCGGCGTTGGTATCCCCGGTGGCCACCAGACCCGCCCTGTCGGCGGTTATCTCCCTGGCCCTCCACAGGGCGAGCACCTTCAGCTTGTCCAGCGTGTCGTCCACTTCGGTGGGATTGGGATAGGAGTTGTGGCAGAACACTCCATGGCCCAGTTCGTGCCCCAGCACGAAAGCCAGCTCTTCTGGGCCGAACCTCTCCACCAGGCCGGAGCTTACCAGGATGGTGGCTTCATGGGCGCCGTTCCCGCTGCAGAATGCCTTCGGCGCACCATCGCTGAATACGAACAACTCGAAGGGCATACCCGTCAGGACCTTCTGAACCCTGGTCATTATGGGGCTCAGAGCTGGGAAAAGCTCCGGTATGACCTTCACCGCCGAAGTCAGTAGCTGCCTCTTGGTCTCACTGCCGTCCGTGCCGTCCCCGGGCTTAAGGCCGTAGATCGAGGGCTCATCCCCTGCGTACCTGATCGCCCTGAGGGCATCAAGCCTGCTCTTCAGCATCCAGTTTCGCCCTTTCGTCGGCGATGAGCTTCAGCATCTCCTCAGCCTGGTCGCGGACCTTGGGGTCGGAATGGGTAACCCTGGATGACCATTCCCGATAGAGACCCCGGAGATGCTTTTTCTTCTCCCTGGCGCTCCAGGAGGGATCCAGGCCCAGTATCTTCTCCATGTCCTTCTCCGAATGCATACTCGCCGGAAGCAGCTTGTCCCGGAACTTCGTGAAGGAATCCCTGTCTACGCCCAGCAGGTCCGATATCCTGTTCACCAGGTCAAGCTCGCCGGGGCCGGCGGTTCCGTCGGCGGCGGCAACCTCCATGCAGAGCTTCACCACGTCATAAAGGTCACCCTTGGGAAGGTTCGCCACCGGATACTGCTCCACCAGCTCCTCCACCATGATGGGTACCTCTTCCGGAGCCAGCCTCTTCCCCAGCCTTTCCGCTATCATCAGCGCGCGACTCAGGGCCCTGGTGGTGTCCCCCCTCATGTTCTCGGGAAGGCTCTCTATCCTTGAATCCATCCACCTGCGGACCACCGACTTCTCCGATTCGTCCTGCTGTCCGTCAACGGCGCTCACCGCCGCCGCCAGCTTCAGCCCCAGCTCTTCGGTCTTTATGCGCTGCTGAATGCCGTCCACATATCCGTATGAGGAACTCTCGTGCTGGTGGACGCATTCGGCCCTGTTCACCGGGCCGGTCTCTATCCCCAGGGAGGAAACCACAAGCTCGAAGGAGAGCTTCCTCCGTCCCCTGGCCGGGAAGGTAAGGGTATCCACCGGAATGGAGAGCACATCGGCCCAGTCGTTCAGCACCCCCTGGGCATAGGGCATCTGAACCACATGGGTCCACAGGAACACCTGGGTGCCCTTAAGCTGGAACTGGGGAATGGAGCAGAGCACCGGCTTGCGCTCCTTCTCGCCGCTCCCCTGGGTAATGTCCCACATCGTCAGGTGAAATGCCGCGGTGAGCTGCGCAGGATGAAGGTTGATGGGGCCCCGCATCTTCAGGGAGAAGCACTCCATGTTCGTGCCACCGAAATCCTGCACCGACGGCACCACCCTCACCTGGAACGTAACTGGTACCCCGCCGGCGGGCTGCGGCGGGGAAGCCTGGGTTCCTTCTCCCGCTGCGCCCTTCTTCCTGTTCTCGCTGAAACCCACGGCGGCCAGGATCATGATGACCACCCCCACACAGCAGCAGACCGCCTGGCCGGCCCCATCCTCGGCGGCGGCGAATGCCGAGGATGATGCAGCAAGAAGCAGGAACAGCGCTCTAATCAACGGTGAAGCCCTCCAGCTCGGCTGCCTTCTGCCTGAGCTTCTCGCCTCCCAGCGAACCCGCCTGGGTGTCTATGTCCAGCTCCAGCTTCTTTCCGCTGTTCTCGTCCTCGAAAACGCAGTGCATCCTCTGATCGGCATCGTAGCTGTAGGTCACCTTCACCGGCTGGCCAGCCGGTCTTCCCGGTGGAAGCTGAAGGCTGCCGAATGCCACAACGTTGACAAGGTCAGCATCCCTGCTCGCAATGGGGTGCTGGGTAACCCTGGCGTCAACCTGTGTCTGACCTTCCCCCGCGGTGTAGTAGGTCCTTGTCACCTTGCAGGGAATGGGGGTGTTCTTCTTGATCAGCACATCGTTCTCCAGCACCTGCCTGCCTGTGTTCTCGTCCAGGTTCTGGGCCAGTGTTCCGTAGCAGTGGCTGCAGACCTCCTTCAGCCCGATGTCCCGGAGGCCCGAGGCGACAGCTCCGTCAACCTTCGAGGGGCTCTCCTCCATAAGCCTGAGGCCGGCGTGGATGGCAGCCCCCAGGGCCACGCATTCATCAACGTTGACCGCGCTGGTGGGGGGAAAGCCGAATATCTTCTCAAGCCTGCTCTGAACCGCCGGAAGCCTTGTGCTTCCGCCCACCAGAAGCACGCTGTTCACCTCTTCAGGTTCGGTCTCCGCTTCGTCGAGAACGTCCTCCACAAGCATGCCTATCCTGGCCATCAGGGGAGAGATCTCCTCCTCGAAATCTTCTCTGGAGATCTTGAACTTGCACTGACCGCTGTCTCCGTAGAGGAGCGCTGTGGCATTGGGTCTTCTGCTCAGGGTCCTCTTCAGTGACTCAGCCTCCACGGCCAGCCTTGCCCTGCTTTCGTCGTCGGTTATCAGGCTGCCCCCGGTCTCGGCTTTGTATGTCTTCTCCATTATGCCCATCACGGCCCTGTCGAAATCAACTCCGCCCAGCTGGTGATCCCCCCGGGAACAAAGGATGTCCACCTGCTTTCCGTTAACGTCCATAAGGGTTACGTCGAAGGTGCCTCCGCCCAGGTCAAAAACAAGTATCCGCCCGCCCACGGCGTGCTGGGTGGCGTAGTAAAGGGCTGCGGCGGTGGGCTCGTTTATTATTCCAACCACATTCAGACCGGCGAGTTTGCCGGCGTCCATCGTGGCCTTCCTTCGCACTTCGTCGAAGTACGCTGGAACGGTTATCACCACATCCGAGATCTCCCCAGCCTGCTCCCCGCAGTCCTCCTTCAGCTTTCTGAGAACGAGGGATGAAAGCTCCGCCGGACTCCATCTCTTCCCCGAGACAGGGTCCGGATATTCGTCGTTGCCCATGAATCTCTTGATCCAGCGGGCACCCTTCTCCGGTTCCG
>DAINQE010000081.1:0-5364 GCA_036743055.1 Candidatus Sabulitectum sp.
AAGAACTTCTGATTCTTCCCAAACCTCTTTAAATTTCTGCTCAACTAGGTTCCCACAACGCATCTCAGGCATAGTCATAAGTCTGCATGGATATAGATAGCCAGCGTGATCAATACTACATTCTCCTCGACCAGCCGAACACGGGGTATCAATCGTGAATGGCATTAAATCTTTTTTAGCGTTGCGAAAATCATCTATTGCTTCATCAAAGATGTTCTCTGTTATATCTGATATACTCTCATCAAGTTTTGCTACAATCATATTAAAATCATGTGCAGGCATAGCATTATCATAGATTATATTCGCAGATAGTCTATTTGCCCCTAGATCAAGAACAAACTTCTCTGTACTATCAATTGAATTCAGGCCTGTCCAAGATAGCTTTTCCGTGATGAGATAAGAAAAATGCCCATTTCGGTTCGAATGAGTAGAATTTAAGCGCGACCCAAAACTCATTCATCCAAACCGAAAGGGCATACCGAATACGGTTCGTTGCGCAAGTTTATTCAATCAGCTTCTTCAGCAGTTCCCTAAATCAGACTTCCAGAGACTCGTAATCAAGCACCAGACAGAAAGAAACGCTAAGGGATTCACGTCCTGGAGCCAGTTCGTATCCATGCTGTTTCCGCTTCGCGGGACCTTCGGTTATGCCACTTTGCCCGGGCGGACTCCCTCAGAGAGATCAGTTATGGGCTTGCCTGCTGCATAGGAAAGCTCAGTCATCTGGGATTGAGAAAGGCTCCACCCAAGTCCATTCTGGCCTATGCCAATGCGAACAGACCGGCAGAGATGTTTGAGGATCTGTTCTACAGCACCCTGTCAGCATTCAGATCGAGGAAAATGCTCGGAGTCCGAAAACCTTTCAAGTTCAGGAACAAGCTGGTTACCTTTGATTCCACGACAATCACGCTGGCCCTTGAGGCGTTCCCGTGGGCTGAGTACCGGTCGAAAAAGGGCGGAGTCAAGCTCCATGTACTGCTGGACAACGCCGACCTGATGCCTGAATTCGTCTGCATGACAGTAGCCCGTGATAACGACTGTAAAGGGCTGGACAAAATCAATCTCAAGGCGGGTACTATTGTTACTCTGGACCGTGGATACAACGATTTTCAGCAGTTCGGTGAATGGACAGAGAAGGGGGTGTACTTCGTTACCAGAATGAAGGTGAACATCAAGCATTACATCTTGAGACGGAGAGTTCCTCCGCATAACAAGCATATCTTGGCAGACCAGACAATCATCCTCACCGGTGCCCGAGCTGATAAGTGTTCCCATGACCTGAGACTGGTCAGGTCAATCGATCCTGAGACCGGTGAGATCATCGATATCCTTACCAACAATCACAAACTGGGAGCATCCACAATTAGTGGCATCTACCGTGAAAGATGGCGCATAGAGGAGTTTTTCAGACTACTTAAGCAAAATCTGAAGATCAAGACCTTTGTAGGAACCTCAATGAATGCTCTGCTGGCTCAGATTTGGACAGCTCTCATTGCACTCCTCCTGCTCAAGTGGTTACACCACATCTCCCGGGCTGGCTGGTCATTCTCCAATCTTGCAGCGATGCTGCGCATGAATCTGTTTACTTACAGAGACTTACTTGACTGGTTGGAGGATCCATTTGGCTCACCGCCGATAGAACCCGTCCCAGAACAACTCTTGTTGGGTTTGTGAATCTTGGACAGCTGAGAAATGATACTTACGAAAAAACCCCCCGAAGGAGGCCTGGTCTAAGAAATCTGTGAATTGAAACCCTAACTTGTTAGCCTGTCACACGGGCAGATGTAATTCTGGGCTGTTTTGGACAGCTCTGTACATTCGCTTATCAGATCAGAGTTGGCAAATGTAAAGAAAGGGATTTGAAGAGTGTCACAATAATCTTTTTGATGGTACAATTCAGAAGCCTGACTGAGAATACAAGATTTGTATCATGGATATGAAGATTGAGAGCCAAGAAAAACCACAGCCTGTCCAGCATCCATTTCTATCACCGCCGGGGTGCCGTATGCGTTCAGCTCTTCGGCAAGGGCTATGGGGTCTTTGTCTGATGTTATTACCCTTTCCCTGCCCCGCCTGAGCTGCACCGCTCTGCCCCCCATGAGATCTATGCTGGGTATCAGCATGGCCTTACCTCTATCCCTTCCTGTTCCATGGTTTCCTTTATCTGTCTGATGGTGTATTCCCCCCGGTGCAGTATGCCCGCGGCCAGGGCCGCGTCGGCCTTTGCCTTTTTGAACACTTCCGTGAAGTGCTCCGGGCAGCCGGCGCCTCCGCTGGCGATCACAGGTACCGTTACCGTTCCCTTTGCCAGGGCAAGCATGGGTATGTGGAAGCCCTGCCTGGTTCCGTCGCGGTTCCAGCTGGTGAGGAGTATCTCCCCGGCGCCGGCTGCTTCAGCGGTTCTCAGCCAGTTCCGGAGCTCTATCTTCGTGTCGAGAGTTCCTCCCATGGTCCTTACCGTGTATCCGTTCGGTGCCTTTCCCTGTGCGGCGTCGATGGCCACGGTGCAGCACTGGCTGCCGTATCTGTCGGCTATTTCGGTTATGAGTTTCGGGTTCACCACTGCCTGCGTGTTCACCGTGACCTTGTCTGCCCCGGCTTCAAGGAGCTTCGAGGCGTCTTCCAGCGTTTTTACGCCGCCGCCTGCGGTGAGGGGTATGGAAAGGCTGTTGGCGGCCCTTCTTAGCCATTCCATGTTGGCGGGGCGCTTCTCCCTGGAGGCGGTAATATCCAGGAAGGCTATCTCGTCCGCCCCCTGTTCCTGAAGGCTGTTCGCCATTTCCTCCGGGTCGCCCATGTCCTGGAGGTTTTTGAATCCGGTGCCCTTCACCGTTCTGCCGTTCATTACATCGAGGCAGGCAATTATCCTTTTACAGGCCATCCCGCCACCTCCTGAAAAGCTCCTCTCCCGCCCTGTGGCTCTTCTCCGGGTGGAACTGGAAGCCTGTGATGGAACCCTTCCTCACAATTGCCGTGACACCCTCTGCGGTGTCCTCCCTGTGTTTTGTTACGGCGTGATAGGAGTTCACGAAGTACACATAGGCGTTCGCCCTTTCCAGCCTGCTCCAGCCGATGTTGGGGAGGGGGGTTTTCTTCAGCTTTTCCACCCTGCCTGGGATGAGCCCCAGACCCGTTGCTTCCGGCGACTCTTCGCTTTCCTTCAGGAGCACCTGCATGCCGCTGCAGATGCCCATGATCTTTCTTCCCCTTATCGCCTGTTCCCTTATGGCTTCAGCGAGGCCGGTTGTGTTCAGCCTTTCCATCACCGCCCCGAAGGAGCCCACGCCGGGGATGAGGATGGGGCTGCCTCCCTCCAGTTGCGCCGGAGTATCTATTTCCCTGTAGCCGGTGCCGGTTCTTTCCAGCAGAGACCTGACGCTGCCCAGGTTGCCCCCTGCGGCTGTTATGAGGTCAATCATCGATGACCCCCTTAGTGGACATGAGCTTTTCTGATGGGGCCGCTGCCTCTCTTATTGCCCTGCCGAAGGCCTTGAATACCGATTCCATGGAGTGGTGGGCATCCTCTCCGTGGATAAGCCTTATGTGCACCGCCGCCCCCGCCCCCCTGGCGAAGCCTGTGAAGAACTCCCTTAGGGTGAGGATGCCGGTGCCGTCTATCAGGGTATCCCCGGGGTCCACCCGCCACACGCAGTACGGTCTGCCGGAGATGTCCACCGCGGCCTGGGCCAGGGCATCGTCCATGGGGTATGTGAAGCACCCGGCCCTTTGCACGGGGTTCTCCTTCGTTCTCTTCTTCATGTGGGCGCCTATCACGAAGCCGGTGTCCTCCACCAGGTGGTGGCGGTCGCCGTCGCCCTTTGCCTTTATGCTCAGCTGGAGCATGCCGTGGCAGCAGAGGGCTTCCAGCATGTGGGTGAAGAAGGGCCAGCCGGTGTTTACCGTGGCTTCCTCGGCGTCCCTTACACTGATCGTGGTTTCCCTGGTTTCCCTTGTGGTTTCAGTCATCTGCCTTCGCTCCATTCCTTGAGACATTTTTCGTACCTTTGGTTGCCTGTTTCATCGGCGGGGGAGACCCTTGCGGTTCCGTCGGGCATTACCCTTATGAGAACGCCCCTCTCTTCGCAGAACCCTGCGAAGCCGTGGGCTTCCTGGGAGGTAATCGTGAAGAAGTTGGTTTTGCCGGTTTTCGTTGTTAGCCCCGCTGCTTCGGTGGCTTTGGCAAGGCGCTTCGTTTCCTCCACAGCCTGCCGGGTTTCTTCTTCTGAACGGATTGCTTGCATTCCAGCCTTTACCGCCGCCGCGTTGATGCTGAACGGTGTTCTTACCTTCCCCATTGCCCTTATGGCCCACCGGGGCCCCGCCGCGGCGCCGAGCCTTACCCCTGCTAGGGCCATGTCCTTGGAGAAGGACCTTATGACGATGAGGTTATCCGCTTCCCTTCCCTGAATGCATGTGAGCAGGGTGCTTCCGGCGAAGCCGGCGTAGGCCTCGTCTATCACGAAGAGGGTTTGCGGAGCTGCTTCGCACCAGCTGCAGATCTTTTCTTTGCTGATGGTGGCGCCGGTGGGGTTGTGGGGAACGGAGATGAAGACCAGCCGGCTCTTTTTTGCGTTCTCTTCAATTTCCTTCATCTGGAAGTTTCTGTTACGCATGGGCACCTGGATGAGCTTCGCCCCGGCCAGTGTGAGGTAGTGGAGTATCAGGGAGAACTCGGGTTTCACCGTTACCACCGGGTCGTTTTCGTTCACCAGGGCCAGCGCCGCGCACATGATCGCCTCGCTTGCCCCGTTGAAGAGCATCAGGTTTTCCTGCTGTATTCCCCATTTGTCGGCTGTCAGGTTTTGCAGGGGGCCTTCGTCGGGGTAATTGCTCAGTTCCTTCTCGTTCAGCGTGACCGCTCTGCCGGTGTTCGTCTGGTTCTCGTTCATGTGCATACGCACCTGGCTGGCATCTACCGGTTTCTTTCCGTAGGGGGTGAGGTTCGCCGTTCTTTCCGCCGGTTTCATTGCCTGCCCCCGGCCAGGATGCGCTCCATGCGGCTCTCCAGGATGTCGGTGGCCCCCAGGCGCACAAGCTCTGGTATGATCCCGGGAATGTCCTTTGCCGGCACCGCGGCCTTTACGCTGAAGCCCTGTCCGTCGTGGAGGGGGGCCACCGTGGGGGAGCGCATGCAGGGGAGGATCCGTGTTATTGCCATCATGCTGTTTTTGTGAACGTTCATCTCAAGGAGCCTTCTGCTCCTGGCATCCAGGCAGCTTTGCATGAGGGTGGTGAGGTCGTCGAGTTTCTTTCTTAACGCGGGGTTGCCTTCGTATTCCATTCTGTTCGCAATGAACCTGGTGGAGGTATCCATGAGGGTTTCCACCTCTATGAGGCGATTGGTCCTGAGTGTGTCCCCGGATG
>DAINQE010000082.1:0-5270 GCA_036743055.1 Candidatus Sabulitectum sp.
ACGCTTGTGGCGGTGATGGTCCCGTCGTACCTCAGGAGGAGGGTCCTGGAACCTCTGAGAGGCATACTGGGCCAGGCGGACAGAGTCGAGAAGGGTTCCGGCAGGTCGGCTGAGTCCGCCGGGGATTCGTTCAGGAAACTGGTGGATCTGCTGGCAGCCAAGGATGCCCAGCTCGAGGAGATGAGACTGGCGGCCCTGAGAAGGGCTGAGACCGCCGAGTCCCGGAGCTTCGCGGTGCTGGAGGCAATGGGTTCTGCTGTGGCCCTTCTGGATGATGAAATGGTTCCTGCCCTCTGGAACACCAGGGCAGAGGAGCTTCTAGGCGGGTCGGTATCCCTCAGGGAAATGATTCCGGAGAATGCCAGGAACGGCGAGGGTGAATGGGACGGAGAAATACAGGGAAGGACATACCGCTTCAGGCTCACCAGGGGCACAGGTGGTGAAAGGGTCCTGCTTGCCACCGATGTGACCGCGTCCATCGCCATGGAGAGAAGGCTGGCGGAGGAGAGCGCCCTTGCGGACCTGGGCGCCCTGTCAGCGGGGGTAGCCCACGAAATAGGAAATGCCCTCTGCGCCCTGGAAGGGTTCATAGCGCTGCTGGGCAGGGGAAGCGCCGGCAGTCGAACCGAGAAGATACTCGAGGAGGCCCAGGTCGAGCTTGGATCGGCGAAGAGGATCGTGGACTCATTCAGGGAGATGGCACAGCAGAACAGGATAGAAAGCACAATATCTTCCCGGGAAGCGGCAGGAGTACTCCGGAATGAATGCGAGGGCAGGCGGGTCGGTTTCCACGGAAGCGGCTGCGAAAAAGCCGAAACTGTCATTCCAGGAAATCCTGTGATATATGCCAGGATACTGTCCAACCTCCTCGAGAACTCACTGAGATACTCCGATGCCAGGGATGTTTCCGTCGAAGCTGAATGCAGCGGCATGGAGGGATTCACGTTCCGGGTAACGGACATGGGGCCGGGCCTGCCCCAGGATACGGAAACGGTCTTCCGCCCCATGTACACCACCGAGGGACACAGGGGAGGAATGGGCCTCGGACTTACGATAACCAGGCGGCTGGTGAGGGCAATGGGAGGCTCCGTCCATGGCGAAAATCACTCTGGCGGCGGGGCCGTTTTCACCGTAAGGATACCGCCCTGCGGGGAGGGAACATGAGATCCATCCTTCTTGTGGAGGACAAAAGGGGAATGAGGACAATGCTTACCACCGCCCTCAGGGAGGAAGGGTGGCGAGTAACCGCGGTATCCGACGGTGAGTCGGCGCTGAAAGCGCTGAAAGACAGGGATTTCTCTGCCCTTCTCACCGATGTATGCCTTCCCGGAGAGATCTCGGGTCTGGATGTTCTCAGGGCTTCGCCCAGGGAGCTCCCGGCTGTGGTCATGACCGCCTTCGGCACCATTGACATGGCGGTGCAGGCAATGAAGCTGGGCGCAGGGGACTTCGTGAGCAAACCCTTCCAGCTGGATGAACTGCTGGAGAAGCTGGGCTCGGTATGCAGGCACGGCGACGACTGCATGATAGGGCATTCGGAGGCCTTCACCACCGCTCTTGCAAGGGCGGAACGGGCGGCGGGCAGCGGCATGAACATCCTGGTGCAGGGAGAGAGCGGCACCGGCAAGGAGCTTCTCGCCAGAAGGATACACTCAAGGTGCGGCAGGCAGCAGGGTCCCTTCATCCCGGTGAACTGCGCCGCAATACCCGAGAACCTCATGGAAAGCGAGCTCTTCGGGGCGGAAAAAGGGGCCTACACAGGATCCTCTGAAGCCCGGCCAGGGAGGTTCACCATGGCGGCGGGGGGAACCATTTTCCTTGACGAGATAGGAGACCTGGGCCTGCCACTCCAGGGAAAGCTGCTCAGGGTACTGGAAAGAGGGACCTACCACTCGGTGGGGGGAACCGGAGAGCTGACGACTGATGCTCTGGTAATATCCGCCAGCAACCGGGACCTGGGGGAGCTGGTTCGGAAGGGTCGCTTCAGGGAGGACCTTTTCTACAGGATTGCCGAGTTCCCTGTGGACCTTCCTCCGCTGCGGGACAGGGGAGACGATCTGGAGCTTCTCGCGGAGCATTTTCTGGAACTGTACGGAGGCCGGGAGTTTACCCTGGAAGCCCTCTTCCAGATAAGGTCACACAGGTGGCCGGGGAACGTCCGCGAGCTCAAGAACCTCATCAGAAGGGCATGCATCAACTCCAGGGACGGGATAGTCACACCAGAGCTCATAGAGACCGGCTCACCCTGTTCAGGGACATCCCCCGGTTCGCTGCTGGAGGAATCCGCCGCTGCAGCAAGGGAGAGGGAGAGAGAACTCATAAGAGGGGCCCTGGAAAAAACCGGCGGGAACAGGAAGATGGCGGCTGAGATGCTGGGAGTGAGCTACAGGACCCTGATGAGCAAGCTCAGGGATATGAGGGAAGCCGATGACGAGTAGAGCGGTGGTTCTTCTAAGCGGCGGCCTTGATTCCGCCACCGCCGGCGCCATCGCCCGGGCGGAAGGCAGGGAGATACACGCCCTCTCGTTCAGCTATGGCCAGCGTCATACACTCGAGCTGAGGATGGCGGCCATAAACGCCAGGCGTCTGGAAGCCGCCGAGCACCTGATACTCGAGCTGGACCCGGAGCCCTTCAGGGGATCCTCCCTCACAGGCACTGGAAGGGTTCCCAGGGGAGGTTCCACCCATGGGATACCCTCGACCTATGTTCCCGCACGGAACACCGTGTTCCTGGCAATTGCTCTGGGTATAGCCGAGACCAGGGGGGCGGGGGAGATATTCATCGGGGTGAATTCCGTCGACTACAGCGGATACCCGGACTGCAGGCCGGCTTACATAAATGCCTTTCAGGAACTTGCCTCCATGGCCACTAAGGCTGCTGTCGAGGGTGCCCCGACGGTCATCCGCGCCCCTCTTCTGCTGATGAGCAAGGCTGAGATCGTGCGGCGGGGGCTTGAACTGGGAGTGGACTACGGAAGTACGATAAGCTGCTACCATCCGGATGACCGGGGAAGGAGCTGCGGCTCATGCGACGCTTGTCTCCTCAGGCTTGAAGCCTTCCGGGCAAACGGGATAAAGGATCCGGCCCCCTATGTCTGAGTATCTGGTGAAGGAGATAGTACCCACCCTTCAGGGTGAGGGGGCCAATACGGGGATGGCGGTGGTGCTCCTTCGGTTCTCCGGATGCAACCTCCGCTGCCCCTGGTGCGACACCGAACACCAGGGAGCCCCAGGCAGGCTTGGCGGCACATACCGGTCTCCGGACGATCTGGTGCAGGCGGCGGCGGACTCCTGGATGGCCGCCGATGTTCCACCCAGTGTGCTGTGTACAGGAGGAGAACCTCTGCTTCAGCTGGACGGACCCCTTATCCGTGAGTTCCGGAAGAGGGGCATCCGGATCTTACTGGAGACAAACGGAACCATGCCGGTCCCCCGGGGCGCGGACTGGGTTTGCGTGAGCCCGAAGGACGACGGCGCCCTTGTGACCAGCGGGGATGAAGTGAAGCTGATATGGCCCTCCGGAGAACTCACTCCAAAGCTCTGGGAGGAACGCAGTTTCACCCACCGCTGGATACAGCCCAGGTACGATGGACGCTATGACGAGAACCTCAGGCTCTCGGTGGAGATGTGCCTCTCGAACCCCAGGTGGAGGCTCAGCCTCCAGACACACAGATATACAGGAATTCCATAGGAGAGAACATGGAGATATTCAAGACATTCACGTTCGATGCGGCCCACAGGCTGCCCATGGTGCCGGAGACCCACGGCTGCAGCGGGGTCCACGGTCACACCTATTCCGTAACGGTTGTCCTAAGCGGCGAAGTCGACCGGAAGAGTGGCTGGTTAATGGACTTCAAGGTACTTTCCAGGGCCTGTGCCCCTCTGATGGAAATGCTTGACCACTCCTTCCTGAATGAACTCCCGGGCCTGGAGAACCCCACCAGTGAGAACCTGGCAATATGGCTCTGGGATCGTCTGAGCCCCGAGCTTCCCATGCTTTCCATGATAGAGGTGAGGGAGACCCCCACATCGGGATGCAGGTACTTCGGATGAGGGACGTTCAGAACCTGGCTGACCACAGGAACATACCTCTGAGAGAGGCGGGGATCGCCGGACTCCGCTATCCGGTAACCGTGCTGGACAGGCACAACTCCCTTCAGAGCACCGTTGCTGAGATATCCATGTCCGTCAGCCTTCCCCACCATTACAGGGGAACCCACATGAGCCGCTTCATAGAGGTCCTGGAGGAGAGCGGCTGCGTTTTTCAGGGGAGTACGATCCCGGCTCTGCTGGGGAGACTCAGAAAGGTCCTGGAAGCCGAGAACGCAAGGATAAGGATCGCCTTTCCATATTTCATGGAGAGAACGGCGCCGGTAACGGGGGCCGCGGCGAAAATGGTCTATTCCTGCGTCTTTCATGGGGAATCCTCACCGGAGAAGGAAGATTTCCTGCTGACGGTAACGGTTCCCGTGGGGACCCTTTGTCCATGCAGCAGGGAGATAAGCTCCCGCGGCGCCCACAATCAGAGGGGGTTCGTTACGCTGGAGGTAAGGACCAGGCAGCTTCCCGACGGCACCAGCGAGATAGTATGGATAGAGGAACTGGTGGAGCTGGCGGAAAAGAGCGCTTCATCACCGCTTTATACCCTCCTCAAGAGGGCCGACGAGAAGTTCGTCACCGAACAGGCCTACGGGAATCCGGCCTTCGCCGAGGACATAGTGCGGAACGCCGCGGAGATGCTGATGGATGATCCCAGGGTAACCGGTTTCAGGGTAAGGGCGGAGAACCACGAAAGCATACACGGGCACAACGCCTATGCCGTTGTGGCCCATGGTGAGGGTTACTGAGGAGGGACACCGTGCTGGGCTGAAACCCTGATGGCAATCCCCCCGCGCACCCCGAAATCGGCCTCCACCCGGCACCATCTTGGTTCCAGGACCTTCACCAGGTCAGTGAGTATCAGGTTGGCGGCGTGCTCGTGGAATACCCCCCTGTTCCTGTATGTGAAGAAGTAGAGCTTCAGAGATTTCGACTCCACGATCCTCTGATCAGGCACATAGGTTATGGTTATCCTGGCGAAGTCAGGCTGACCGGTGAGGGGACAGACGCAGGTGAACTCATCGGTGGTGAGGGTTACCGTGTAGTTCCGCTGGGGATTCCTGTTCGGGAAGGTCTCCAGGCCGCTGAAAGTGGCTTCGCTCTTTCCCAGAAGGGTGAGTCCGTTCATATCTTCAATCTTCGTCAAGTCAGTTTCCTCCTCCTGCAAGATC
>DAINQE010000083.1:0-5244 GCA_036743055.1 Candidatus Sabulitectum sp.
GATTTGCATGCCGGGTCTTAATCCAGCACTGCAAACCGTCTGCAGACAGAGCTGCCATGCGAAGAAATGGTACAGAAGTAGACTCCGGGAGTTAGGCCGCCGAAACTCGTTTCAAGCGTTGATCCAGTGTTAGGGTACTCCATTGTGTGGTGCACTATTCGCCCTGCACAATCAACTATGGCAACCTCTACTTCTCCGGAAGCTCCACTTCCAACCTGTACGGTGATCTCTCCGCTGGAAGGATTTGGAAAGAGGTTTACGAAGAACGGCTCTTCAGGAGAACCTGACTCAGACTCAATCCCGGTCAAGTTATTCGTAGCATATGAGAGATCCGAGTTTGACATGTTTTGATAAGCCAGATGGACATAGCCATAAGGATCAGGGCAGATGGAACTGTCCCAACCGGTGTAGCTGCCTTCAGGATAACTGGCTTGCCATGTTCCGCCTGTTTTGTAGAGGCACATTATGAAGGATTGATAATCAGTGCGGCATGCGGAAATGTATGGAGTATCATCTGACGAAAAGCACAGTCCGTTTGGAGTCCCTGGAGAAATGTAGTTTAGATAATAGGTTACATCACTGTTCCATTCTGTACCGTCAAAGTACAAGTACTTCAAAGACTGGTTGCTTTGCAGCGAATGATACGAAATCCCCGGTTCGCCATTTGAGTTCAGCGCTATGGATGTTTCTCCGACGGCTTCGCCTCCCACCGAGAGTTCCTGAATCTCCCAGGAGCTGCCATCGAAAAAGGCATAGTACACATGGCCCGGATCGCCTTTTACATAAGAGACATGCAAACGATCCTGATCGTCGATTGTAATTGAAGGATCCACACCAGCATCTGTTCCCTCATCCACCGTGGTGATTTCCCATTCATTCCCGTTCATGCAACCATACCTTAACCGCTCTCCTGTAGAGTCATGCCAGACGATGTGGGGATTCCCAGCTGAATCCAGCATTATGTCCGCCCTTGGGGAGTAATATCCTGATATGTTGGCAGATTCGAGAGGAGTGACTTCCCACCCGGAACCGTTGCTTCGGATATGTGAAATCATGCCGTCTGCAGGATTCCAGAACACAATGTTGGGCATGTCACTATCGTCCAGCACCATGCTTATGAATGAGCAAAGACCTGTGAAAACGGTTTCTTCTTCCCAACCGGAAGGGGTCTGCCAGATGTGTTTCATCGAGTTCTCTGAATTACTCCGATAAACAATGTGAATTGAGCCCTGGGAATCAATATCAATGGCAGTGTAGTACCCAGTTTCTCCTGATGTGTCTGGCGCTTCAACGAGCCAGGAAAAAGCTGAAGATATACCGGCAACAACTGCAAGTACAAGAATGTACAGTTTCATATCTTCCTCCATCCGAATAAGGAATCATCTAATTGTAAAGATAAATCAATTATAGATCAGGAAACAGTATCCAGAAGAATGATCCCTTGTGATTCAGGAGAGAGTACTATGCGGAGACCCGTGCTCTCGCTGGTTATGGAAACGGCGTTGCTCCAGCTGGTGACATATGCCCTGAAGCTGCCAAGACTGCTGTTCCTGTACCAGCCGGTGTAACCGAACAGCCCTCCGTTACCTGCGGTCCTCCAGAGACCTTTCCGTATCTCCGGCTCTGCTCTGAAGACAGTATCGGGTGGAAGTGAAATGGTCGTTGTCCAGAAGGGTCGCTGAATCTTGAGGACCCCGTCTTCGATGGCGTAGCCCCTTACTGCGAAGAGCCATGTCACAAGAATTATCAGAGGCATCACCAAAGCCCCGTAAACCGGCATGTTGGGAATGAAAGGAAAGGCTCCGGCCATAACGATCACCACAGCTGTGAGTACTCTTGCAAGGGTGTCCATGGGCGCCGCGTTGAACTCACCTGAAGTCATAGTGCTTCCTTATCGGCTCCGTGATGCGCCAGCGGCACTTCATTCCAGCCGGGAAGGTCACCAGGTCTCCCGGGCCGATCTCCACGGAGGGGCCTGATTCAGGAGTAATGATAGCTCTGCCCTGAAGGATGTAGCACACCTCCAGCATGTCGTACTCCCATGGGAACTCGGAGACTTCCTTTTCCCACACCGGCCATCCGAACACGCCTTCTCTGTTCAGACGGTCTTCGCCAGGTTTCTCAACAGTTATCACGGTGCCCTCCCTTCAGAGCTTTGAAGTATTATAGCAACCTGCGGAGAACCATGGAAAGGCGGCCATATATGAAGGTTAGAACAAGACTCGCCCCGTCCCCCACAGGCGACCCACATGTAGGTACTGCCTACCAGGCACTGTTCGGTTATGTCTGGGCAAAGGCAAACGGGGGAGATTTCATACTGAGAATAGAGGATACCGACAGGGAAAGATCCACCGACTCCTCAGAGAAGGCGATTCTTGAAAGCCTCAGGTGGATTGGCCTCGACTGGGACGAGGGACCGGACAAGGGGGGCCCCTGCGGCCCCTACAGGCAGAGCGACAGGCTTTCCATCTACAGGGAGCACATAGACAAGCTTCTCGAGGAAGGACACGCTTACCCCTGCTTCTGCTCCAGGGAGCGTCTTGATAGTGTTCGTGCTAAGCTCGTTGAGGAGAAGGCCGCCAACAGGGGATACGACCGCCACTGCCGCAGCATCGACCCCGCTGAAGCAAAGAAGAGAATAGAGGCCGGCGAGGAATACGTGATAAGGATGAAGGTTCCCCTGGAGGGGGAATGCGTGTTCACAGACCTGCTTCGGGGTGAGATACGCAAGGACTGGGCTTCAATAGACGATCAGGTCATCCTGAAGGCCGACGGCTATCCCACATACCACCTTGCTGTGGTGGTGGACGACCATCTCATGGAGATAAGCCATATCATCAGGGGAGAGGAGTGGATCAACTCCGTTCCGAAGCATGTACTCCTATACAGCTTCTTCGGGTGGGAACTGCCTGTCTTCTGCCACCTGCCGCTGCTTCGCAATCCGGACAAGTCCAAGCTCTCCAAGCGGAAGAATCCCACCTCCATCAACTACTACCGCAGAGCAGGCTTCCTTCCGGAGGCCATGCTTAACTACCTGGGCATGATGGGCTGGCACATGCCCGACGAGTCGGAAAAGTTCACCTTGCATGACATGATCTCTAACTTCAGGCTTGAGGATGTTTCACTGGGAGGACCGGTGTTCGACAGGGCGAAACTCCGCTGGCTGAACGCCAAGTACATGAGGGAGGACAACTCCCCGGCTGAACTAGCTGCAAAGCTGCATGGCTGGGCCCTGAACCCTGAATACATCCGCAGGGTTGCCGAAGTGGTTGCTTCAAGACTGGAGACCCTTTCCGACTGGGGATACTTCACAGCGATGTTCTTCAGCGATTCCGTGCCTGTAACCGAAGATCTTCTGGAAGTGAAGGACCTGGATACCGATCAGGTGCTGGAGCTTCTTCAGGTAACCCTGTGGAGCCTTGAAACGGTAAGGGAATGGAACAGGGACAACATATCCACCGCTTTGCGGGAGGCTTCAGAAAAGCTTGAACTGAAGATGAAGGCCTATACCTCACCTCTTTACGGAGCGATTTGCGGCAGCCGGGTAGCCCCGCCGCTCTTCGACAGCATGGAGGTGCTGGGCAGCGATCTCTGCAGAACAAGGATATCCGCGGCAATGGATGTTCTGGGCGGCATTTCCGGCAAGAAGCTCAAGAAGCTGGAGAAGAAGCACCGACCTTGACAAATGGAGTTCGCAGGCAAATATTCCGCCCTCGGCGCAATGCTCCCATCGTCTAGCGGTTAGGACGCTGGCCTCTCACGCCGGAAACAGGGGTTCGATTCCCCTTGGGAGCGCCATTGAACAGAGAACACCTCCATCGGGGGTGTTTTCTGTTTAATGGGCTTTCGTTGCTGGTGGACCCCTGTCCATGAGCATACTACCTTTTATCGCGGTTGGATGACTATCGGGGCGGCAGCACCGATCTCCGAGAAAACCGGCCAGATGCTGGCCGAGGAGCACAGGGGTTCGATTCCCCTTGGGAGCGCCAAACTGAAAATGCCCCCTTTGTGGGGGCGTTTTTCTTTTTTTGTTCCGGGGGTATTGACATCATTGTAAACTTTGTGCTAATTATATAGGACTCAATCAAGGGTCACCAGCAAAGAGGAGGACGAAATGAAGTTTGTTGCTTGTCTCACGCTGCTGCTTGCTGCAGCGGCTTTCTCACAGGATCCTTCAAATATCCTGATCTACATGGATGTCAGCGGCGGATACGGCGAAGCGGTCGTCACCGCCTGCAACAACCTGTGGCCTTCCTGCAACGTTTACCCTGCAACCGGCCAGCCCGGTGGTATGTACACCCAGTTCAACGATGCTCTGGCCACAGGACCATGGGACATAGTTGTTGTGGAATCATGGTATGCTGACTGCGACGGTCTCGACTGGGCCGGGATCAGTAGCTACTACAATGGTGGCGGAACCCTCTACGTTTCCACATGGGAATGGACCGGCGGTTCCTCCGGACAGGGTGTTCTCGGCAACGACATGGGCGTTACCGCCTACAGCAACATCCAGGGTGGGGTTATCCCCCACTATGCATGGGATACCGGTCACCCCATCTGTGATGGAATCTCCGACTGGGGCTGGGCCGATCCGGGTCTTGGCATTCTTAACTGCAGGTTCACGGTTGATTCAGCTACACCGATCACCGGTTGGACCTCTTCACCCTCAGCCGGTCAGGCCGCCCTCTGCGTTGCCGAAGACGGTAAGAGTATAATCAGCGGGTTCACCCTTGCTTATGCAAACGAGGGTGTGGCCATCTGGGAGAATGTACTCGACTTCATGTGGACCGGATCCCCTCTTGAGAGAACCACCTGGGGCGAGATCAAGTCTTCCTTCTAGGAAGATCTTTCCTTCGGGGGAGGGCCGTTCGGCTCTCCCCCTTTTTCTTGGAGGATCATGCTTATCATCGCCGGCATCATTGTGGCCGTTTCCGGTATAGGAAGGCTAATCATACTCCTTACGGACTGGAGGCACGACCAGCGTATCTTTCGCACCGGAACTATTGCTCGGGCCGTGATAGTGGACAGGATCACCTACCCCGACGCTGATGATCTGCAGAGCTCCCAGTACCGCCTCATCGCCAGGTTCACCGATCATTCCGGTGAAAGCCGCTTCGTAAGGAGCAGGGGTCAGGTGTGCGGCTCGGAGTCCAGGGAACTGCAGGGAAAGAGCACCGATGTCTCCTACCTTCCCGAGGATCCGGAGCAGGCTCGATTCCTCTGGGATAAGAAGGATCACATTTC
>DAINQE010000084.1:0-5180 GCA_036743055.1 Candidatus Sabulitectum sp.
ACCGCAATGACCGGCGGCCAGGAGAACCCCACCACCGGAAAGACCCTGAGGGGTACACCGGCCCCTGTACTGGACATCGAGAAGGTGGTAAGGGCCTGCGGTGTGGAAAATGTCGTGATCGTGGACCCGCACGATCTTCCTGAAATGAAGAGGGTTCTCAGGGAGGAGATGGAGCGCGACGAGCTGAGCGTTATCATCACAAGAAGGCCCTGCATCATGGCTTACAGACCAAAGCGCAAGACGGTTGCGGTGCATCACCCCGACAAGTGCATACACTGCAGGCTCTGCCTTAAGCTGGGCTGCCCGGCAATAAGCTGGGACAAGGAGAATAACATTCCCATAATCAATGAGATGCTCTGCTGGCCCAACTGCAATCTCTGCGTTCAGGTGTGTCCCAAGGATGCCCTGTCGAAGGATCTCGAGGGGGTGGTCTGATGAACGACATGAAGAATGTGATCATCTGCGGAACCGGAGGCCAGGGAATTCTCCTTGCCAGCGAGGTCCTCTGCAGCGCTGCGTGGCGAACGGGTTACGACGTTAAGAAGAGCGAAGTCCACGGTATGGCCCAGCGAGGAGGGTCAGTCTCCAGCCATGTTCGCTTCGGCAGCAAGGTCCACAGCGTTCTTGTGGAAAAGGGCGCCGCGGACATGGTCCTGGCTATGGAGAAGATGGAGGCCCTCAGGTGGGCTGAGTACCTCTCTCCGAAGGGCAAGCTCATAGTGTGTGACCTGAGGATTGATCCCATGACGGTGAACACCGGGCAGGCTGAGTACCCAGATGTGAACCGGATGATAGAGGAGCTGGGCGTTCCCTGCCTGATGATGCCGGTGCTGGACATAGCAAGGGAGCTCAAGAACCTCAGGGTGGTGAACGTGATACTTCTTGGCGCCGCCTCGAAGCTCCTTCCTGAGATCCCCGAGAAGAACTGGTTCGACGCCATTGAGGAGAGGGTGCCCCGGAAGGCCCTCGAGGTGAATCTGGAGGCTTTCCGAAGGGGAAGGGCCCTCTAGGGATGGAATGGGTCCTGGGTGTCCTGGCTGGAATATCCCTTGCCGCCGCGTGCGGTTTCAGGGTATTCGTGCCCATGCTCGTAATGGGCATAGCCATTCAGACAGGGCACCTTGAACCTGCATCTGGCTTCCAGTGGCTGGGCAGCTGGCTGGCCATAGTGTGCTTCGGTGTGGCCACCGTGGTGGAGATAGTCGCTTATTTCATTCCTGTGGTGAACAATGCCCTGGATACGGTGGCAACACCGGCGGCCGCGGTGGCGGGAACCATCCTCACTGCATCCATGATAGGTGATGTCTCCCCCTGGTTCCGCTGGATACTTGCTGCGATAGCAGGGGGAGCCGCCGCCGGAGGGGTTCAGATCGCCACTGTCTCCCTGCGCTCCATGGCCTCGGCAGTCGGGGGAAGTGGAGCGGTCTCCGCGGTGGAGGATGCGGCGGCAGCTGTAACCTCGGTTCTGGCGGTTATCCTTCCCGCCCTCACGGCTGGGCTGCTTCTGGTCTTCACCTGGTGGTACATCGGCAGGAAACGGAAACAAAAAGCTTCTGCCGGGATAAGGTAAAGTGAATGTAAAGATTGGAGAGAAATGCTTACGATACTGATTTCACTGGCGATGATATCACACATTCCCGGTACAGTTGTCCTCAGCGAGATAATGTACAATCCTGACGGCAAGACTCTGGGGCTGGATGAGCACATGGAGTGGATAGAGCTGTACAACGCCTCGGAGGAGGGGGTCAACCTGGCGGGCATGATGCTTTCCGACGGGAACAACCAGATGTATCTCGGGCACTATCTGCTTGCCCCGGGAGCATACGCCGTGGTTTGTGTAAACGAGGCCTCTTTCAGATCTATTTATGGAGAAGGCGTAAGGCTCATTCCCTGGAGCGGGGAGTGGACTCGACTCAGGAATTCCAGTGACCAGGTCATTCTCTACGGAGAAGATGGTACGGTGATGGAATCGGTTACCTATTACGACAGCTGGGGAGCCCAGGGAACGAATCCCTCCACCGCCGACGGTGATGGATCCTCACTGGAAAGGATAGATCTTACAGGACCGAATGATGAATCAAACTGGGCTCCGTCGGAGGATTTCAGCCATACGGACGAAGAGGGGGATCCAGTCTGCTGGGGAACGCCGGGTGAAGAGAACTCCCTGAACTAGAACTCGCTGTCCTCCATAGAGCTCACAAGGCTCACACGGTCTATGCCGGCGGTTCTCTCCAGTGTGGAGACGAGGCCGCCGGCGTTCACTCCCCGCTTCAGGGTTATGTCGTAGGAGAGAATGAGGTATTGCCCGTCGCCGGCGGGTTCTATGTGTATCAGGGTGGATCTTGAAGTCTTCTCGCTGATGAGCTTCGTGTAGATCGCTTCCACCCCTGAGTTCCTGTCGAACCGGAACCTGAGAACATATTCGCTTCTCATGTACGCTCCGAAATTGGTCTTGAAGAGGATAAGGGCCACCGCGCTTATGAAGATGGAAGAAACCACCGTGAGAAGGTAGTTCCCGGTTCCTGCGGCTATGCCCTCCGTAAGGGCGAAGAAAACGAACGCAGTGTCCCTGGTGTCCTTTATCACCGTTCTGAAGCGTACTATTGTGAGGGCTCCCACAAGGGCGAAAGCCCTGGCCAGATTGCTTCCGATGACCATCATTACGGCGCTGACCGTGATGCACATGAGAACAAGGGTCACAACGAAGTTCTGTGAGTATGTGAGCCCCCGGTGGGTGGCCTTGTAGACAAGACCTATGAGTAGCCCCGCGGCCAGGGCCAGGAAAAGGTTCAGCAGCAGTTCGGCCGGGCTGTAGCCCAGCATTTCGTTGCCTGTGTTCATCCATTCGGTCAGAGAAGGCAAGCTTTGCTCCTTTCAACCATCCGGTTAATCCTGGACCCGTAATGCCCCAGATAGACCGCTTCCACGGCCCTCTGGAACTTCGAGCAGGAAACCCTCTGCAAACCAAGTTCCCTGACCAGCCTCTGGAACCAGAAGGGGATCCTGTAGCGGAACTTTATCTCCACGATGCCGCCACCGGGTATTATCTCCTCGGGGATGCCCGCGGGCAAGCCCTCCCTGGAGGCCCGGATGGCCGTGGTGGCGTCGTCGATAGTAGCTCTGAAGTCGGGGTTTGACAGGTCCTCCCACGCAGCCCGGGTGTAGTCGGTAATAACGCTGGGGGAGAGCCTGTAGCGGAAAGACTGGGCGATGAACCTCTCGGCCACGCTGTTCCCGGGATAGTCGTTGGCCAGCAGTTCCGCAAGAGCCCATGTTCCCCCGTTGAGCCCCGAAGCGAAGCGGTCGATGGGAAGCCTCACCCTATGCTTAATAACCAGAGCGCCGTTCCTCCCCTTCAGCTCGAGGTAGAGGGGATCCCCCAGCCCGTCGATGAAGTGTGAGTAGGCCCTGAGGCGGTACTTGAACCTTTTCTCAAGACCGTTCCTCTTCTCATGGAACCAGCGCATGTCAGGCGAATCGAAGTAAACGCTTCTTATGTGATAGTGGCCGTTCTCCATACAGTGAAGGTCCCTGGAAAGGTGTTTGTCCAGTTCCGCGGCTATTGTCTCCAGGAGTCCGTTGGACAGAATGTACTTGAACTCGTACCTGTAGAAATGGAGGTGTTCCTGCGGGGAGTTCATCAGAACCTGAGGCCCGCTTCCAGTATGATGTCGGTGTACTCATCGGAGTTAAGCAGAGTTTCCATGGTGGTTCGGACTCCGCCGAAGCGAACCCTGGTGTTCTCGGTTGGATATACCGAGGCAATAAGGGACACCCTTTTCTCCTTCCAGTCCATCTCCGTGTCCTGCTCAAGGTGATCATAGCCCAGGGACAGGGATATTGTCCGGATGGTCTGAACGGTCCAGGGGTGGTAGTTGAAGGTCAACCCGCCCCAGTATCCCAGGAACCGGGGAGGATCCTCCCCGGCAAGCACATCGCAGAGTCTCCAGTTGTCGCCTGTGGAGGCCTCTGCATATATGGTGCCGTCGTACCAGTTGCTGAAGCTGTGGTGGTAGGAAAGGTCCCCGGAGAAAGCCATGAGTCTTTCACTGGAGCGGTAGCCCGAGGGAACCGACTGATCCGCCATGCCTATTCTGTGGGATACCGCGGACAGTCCCAGGGTCAGGTCGGCGGGAATAATCTCGGCAGTGCCCCTGAAGGAATAGAGCAGTTCATTGTCACTCCTCACATCTCCCCGCTCGTCGCCGTTGAATATGCCGGCGGTGCCGGCAAGTTGAAGGAAACCCATTGGCGGGAGTTCCAGCTCCACATCCAGACCAAGGTCCCTGGTGCTGTAGGTAAGGTCCTCGCGAAGGTCATAGACAAGCGGCCGTTCGTAGAAGGGCAATTCCCAGGTGCTCAGCTCCCCTCCAAGGATGGTCTCTCCCCGGAAGAGCCCGAAACGCCCCTGAATCCCCGAGAGGGGGTCCCACTGAAGGAAGGCGTCCTTGAGGAACATCTCATCCGGCCTGAACTCAAGTTTCAGCTCGGCCTCAAGGTTGCCTGTGATCTCGGCCTTTGCTTCCAGACCGGCCCTGCGTATGGAGAATTCCCTGGAGGGCACCTGATTATATGCCCCGTACTCCTGGTAGCGGGCATCCAGGTAACCCTCGAGGGTGAAGCCCTCGCAGACCGGGTTTTCCACATCGACTGCGGCTGAAGCCGCCAGAACTGCAAAGCACAGGGTAATAAGCGTTGTCTTCATTGCTGATCCTTCCGGAGTACCGTGAAACGGACAGAGTCCGAACAATCTTCTGACCTTAGATAAAGAATATAAACCCCGGAAGGAAGGGTGCCGGAGAAGTCGGCGTCCACGGTTCCCTCCTGGGCAGGGGGCAGTGGAATGCCGGCAATCCTTCTGCCGCACATGTCGTAGAGAATCGCCTCCAGAGCCTGGGATGAGGTCTCGTAATGGAAGCTGAACGCTCCCTGACAGGGGTTCTGTGATGCCAGACGTACCCTGGTGTATGAAGACTGCACTTCCCATCCTGGGTTAGGAGCGCCGGGAGTGCCGGGGGATTCCGCCGCCGCCCAGGAGGTAGGGGAGGTGAAAGAGAATGCCGGGTTAAGAAGGTAGATAATCCCCGTATCGTTCACAGGCCAGGATTCGTTCCATCCCATGGCGAATATCTGGCTTCCAGCTGAGGTGTAAAGGGAAAGCGTATCGGCGGATGCGTTCA
>DAINQE010000085.1:0-2957 GCA_036743055.1 Candidatus Sabulitectum sp.
AAAGAGGTAAGGGAATACACCGGGGAGACCCTGCTGAGCCGATCCCTGCCCTCCCTCCATCCCAGGAGGACCCTGGGCACCCTTGCGAATCCGAACCCTCTGCTCCAGAGCCTGAGCCAGAGTTCATAGTCCTCTGGCATACCGCTGTCCAGATACCCCCCCTCCCCGATGATCGAAGCCCTGTGGAAGAAAGCCGAGGGATGGGGTACGGGACTCTCCACGAATATCTCTCCCTTTATCTCCCTGTCGGTGACCAGGGAGTTGATCCAGTTCTCGTAGTTCCGGTAGCCCCTGGAGACCAGGGGTGCCGGGAAGCTCCTCACCCTGCAGGAAACCACGGTCCTCTCACCAAGTCTCTCCGCCAGTGAGAACTGCATCCCGAGTCTGTCGCGGTGGCAGATGTCATCGCTGTCGAACCTTGCTATCCATCTGCCTGTGGAGAGGTAGAGACCCAGGTTCAGAGCGTCGACCAGGCTTCCTTCGCATGAAGCGCTCCTGAATCTGGGATCAGAGGCGGCGAAACTCTCTGCAATCAAAGAAGATCCATCGGTGGAGCGGTTATCAACCGTGACCACCTCGAAATCCCTGAAGGCCTGGCGTGAAAGGGATTGAAGTGCCCTGTGGAAACACCGGGAACTGTTCCGGTAGGGCACCACAACGGAAACCGCCGGAGATGCCACCTCAGCGCATGTTCTCAAAGGCCGCGTGAAGCTCTTCCGGCGTCCCCACAGGGGGCATGCAGGCACCGCCTGCGCACAGCTGCGCATAAGGCCAGCCGCCCATGGGCAGGTATGCCTCCGCCATTCGAATGGAGTCCTCCGGGACCGAAGGGTCGAGGAAGTCATATCCTTCGGGACCGGCTATCTCTTCCGAAGCCTCCAGAAGGGCGGCCACCGCGGGATCATCCACGCTGCCCACAACATAGACATGAACCTCGAATCCATCTTCCTCTTCAGCTTCCGCCCCGGAAGAAGCGCCCTCTACCGCCGACAGGAACCATTCGTAGTTCCTGGCGCCGATGGCCCTGGATGTCTCGAAACCGCCGCCGTCGAGGACCAGGGTTACCGGCAGAACGTCTGCGAGACTGTATCTCGAGGCAATGGATTCCGCTTCTACTGGGTTCAGCCATACAACGTCGATGCCGATGGGATTACCCTCCCTGAAGGATTCCAGTGTGGACAGGTCGGGGTCGCCGATATCAACCGCCAGGAACACGGCATTATTGCCGGCGGTGTTCGCAACCTCCTGCAGAACGGGGAGTTCCCTCACACATGGACCGCACCAGGTAGCCCAGAAGTTAATCAGCACAGGCCTGCCCCCGGCGGCGGCGAGAACGCTGTCCAGGGCACCGATACCCGACAGCAGGGCTCCGTTCTCACCGGAGAGGTCGTGGGAGTGGTGGGAAAGAAGGACCACCGGTAAAGGTACCAGCAGAAGGAGCACCAAAGGTATCCAGAGGGCTTTCATGGCTTCTCTCCACTTGATGCAGTGTGAGAGATGGCCCCCACGGGACAGATGGCCGCACATTTTCCGCAGCGTATGCACTCGGAGGAGCCAGGCTCCCTGTAGATTGCTATCCCCATGGGGCAGACATTCTGGCATTTCCCGCAGGAAATGCAGCTTTCCGCAACCCTCATCCTGAAGAGCGAAACCCTGCCCATCAGCCCCCAGGCCGCCCCGAGGGGACAAAGAGACCTGCAGAAAGGTCTTTCTACTGTAACCGCCCAGAGCAGTATCAGGATAGCAATGGAGCTCTTCCACCAGAAAAGGAAACCCAGCTGGAAGTCCGCAGGGGATGCCGAGACCAGGGGCCATCCCGCAAGGGAGGTCCCGGCGGGACAGACGATCTTGCAGAACCACGGGTCGCCGGCTCCTCCGGCCACAGGCCTCAGGAAGGCCGGCAGGGCCAGGACCAGGATGAAGAGCAGGGCGTACTTGGCAGGCCGGAGTGAGTCCTGAAAGCCGAACTTCGGTGAAGGTATCCTGTACAGAAGGTCCTGCAGCAGACCGAAGGGGCAGATCCAGCCGCAGGCGAACCTGCCTGCGAGGAAACCCAGGAAGGCAATGAAGCCGATAACGGACAGCACCACCAGGGCGTCGGGTCTCCCTGTTGCCAGCATTCCCCAGAAGTTGGGAGCCGCCAGCAGCGACTGAAGGCTTCCCAGGGGACAGGCCAGGATGCTGGAGGGGCAACTGTAACAGTGAAGTCCGGGAATGAAGAAGGCCTTTGAACCACCTGTGTAAATGGTGCCGTCCACCCAGCCCGACAGATGGAGATTGGTCGCCAGCAGCGCAGAGAACTGCACGGCCCTTCTTACGAGGCCCTGGTTCCTCAGCCTATTCCTATGCATTCCAGACAGATGTTTACCGCTTTGGTCAGAATGGCCCTGGAGTCTCCGAAGTAATACCCCGCAGCCATGGCCAGCAGGGCAAGAAGAGGAAGGATGATCCTGGGAAGAATGGAGGCGGCGACCAGATTCGAACTGGTGAATGGTGGATTTGCAGTCCACTGCCTTCCCACTTGGCTACGCCGCCCTTTCAAGTCACTGTTCATCGGAGGGCAATAATAACACCCGCCGACGGGCAAATCAAGAGCCGTCGGTCCAGTCCAGCCCTACCCAGAACCCTTCCTCCCAGGTCATGTCCCCCAGCGGGGTCTCGATGGTGGGTACGGCGAACATCTGAAGGCGCCCTAGATGGTCCTCGTCCCTTATGTCCCCGTCTATGCCACCCACCGCGAGGGCCAGGTCGATTACCGCGGCGGGTCCCAGAAGCTCGAAAACCTGGAAGCCGTCGAAGGATATCCCAAGATCCAGCACAGCTATCGTTCCGTCGTCCCCTATCCCGAACTCGCCGGAGAAGAGACCATCCGCAACCTGGACCGTGTCTTCGTCCTCTCCCTCGATGGTGTCCATGAACAGGTCGTAGTCCAGGGAGGTGAGGGTTATGGTGATCTT
>DAINQE010000085.1:3057-5123 GCA_036743055.1 Candidatus Sabulitectum sp.
CCGTAGTAGTCGCTCTCGCCTTCCTGAAAAAGGGTAAGCTTCCAGTCAGCCCCGATGGTGTACCACGCGTATGTATACTCCGCCGTGAAGGGAAGCTGGGAAATCACTTCCAGGGTGGAGTCTGCCTGTTCGTACATCGCAAAGGTCTTGGCCGGGTTAAAAAACAGGGGGTACTGCACCCATTCGGAAAGCAGATCCTCCCCGGTGAAGAGAGCTATCTCGTAGCCACCGTCCCCTGTCTCCATTGCCATCAGGTTAACCCCGGGAAGCCCTTCGACTTCCCCGGCGGGTATCTGCAGAAGCAAAAGCGCCAGTATCATTTCCCCACCTTTTCGTTTGAGCCATAAAACCTAGTCCGAAGGACGGAACGTGTTCCATCCGTCGATAACTGGCCTCTACCTGATTACCCTGATTTGCACTATCTCGGCTGTCTGGTGAAACTGCATCATCACAAGAAGAGCTAACTGCGCGAGCAAAACCGCTATTGCCAAGTTTATCAGGGTACCCAAAAGGTAGTATGAAGCATTCTCAGCGATCTTCTCTTTCCTTACATACTCCTTTGCGCCCATGATTATTGCAAGGGCTCCGTATTCACCGGCATAAACGAATGAGAATATAATCAGCGTTTCGAGGAATCCTATCCAGAATCCGATCTTCGCCGCTGAAACTTCTTCTTCCTGATTATCCGGCGCGCTGCAGCTTTTCTTCATGGACGGTTTGTGCAACGGAAGTATCCACTTCTTAATGATCATGGTGGACAACGCCATTGAGAAAGAAAAGAAAAACAGAGTAACACCGGCCTTCATCCAGAACTGCACTCTGACCTCGTTTCATATCTCACGCTTTGCCGTTACATTTTCTTATATCACGCGAAAGAGTGTGTTTTTCTGTAGCCGGATGTTTGCCGTTGATACCGTAACCGGAAAGCAGTCTCTGCAATTGAATTTCAGCATTGAATATAACTTCGCTGGCTGATCGACTGTTCACCTGATACAGACTGTTCTTGTTATGTCCTTTTTCCTGAGCGATCTGTGTAATGGTCATGTCATTCGAAAGCCCGGCATAAACCTCCCACTGAAGTTCGGTCATTCTCTGTTTTAGTTCATAACACAGATTGACAAGAGAAGTGACCGTAGCGCTGAGAGAAGAATCATCCAGGGTCCACTCACAGAATCTTCGTTTCTTCTTTTTCAGTCTTGATTCCATGACCATGTTCGCCCGTTTGAATGCCGTTCCGCCGACCTTCCTCATATCCGCTGAAGGAAAGGTAAGACTACCCTCTGCAACACAGTATCTGAAACCCGTAATATCCCTTACGATACTGTAGAACTCTTCAGCAGCCAGATAGCATGGAAGAGGAGTACGGAAAACCCCCGAGACTTCGTCTCCGTAGCTATGCTTCATAGGGATATGCAGGTGTTCAGCGAAGATTTCGTTAACAGAGTCAACGAATCCTGCGATCAGAGGATAGAGTCTCTTCGAGTCATCCTCGGACAAGTCAGTTGATCCTTTGAGGTCTATCAGCAGCAGAAATATGTTCTCTTCAGGCACCGGGATAGTTTCAACTCCGCCCACGATTTCCTTTCGTAAGGAATGAACTCAAGGAAATTATGCAGTTTCGCGGGCACTTGAACAAGGGCCGGGGATGAGTACATTCAGTTTGGGGGGAACTACCTGCATTGCTGCTGATGAGATAGAAGAACGGGCCTTTGCGCGACAGCACAACCCCGCTCTGATTGTTTTGGTGAAGGTAAGCGGCGGTAATCAACCGACCGGGTAATGACCAAACTTCGGGAGACGAGTCAGATCGTGATCAGCATGGTCTACCTGATAATGAATCTTGAAACGCTTCTGAGGTAGTTCCCATCCGGAATGCCCCATTTCCGACACCCGCCCAGGGTTCGACCCTCGCGTACCTCATAACGCGTGGAGCTGATTTCTGGATTCTGGAGCATGTTCACGGTTTTCTCAGTTGGAGGGCAGACTCCCCCGTCTGAGCTCTATGCTCCTGCTGATCAGAGGGGCTATCCTTTCCTTCAGGCTAGCAGCAGGGCGGTCGTTGCGAG
>DAINQE010000086.1:0-3733 GCA_036743055.1 Candidatus Sabulitectum sp.
GATATGCTCTATGTGCCTTTGATCCTCATAGCGGCCGCTGCGGCGGCGGGGGCGGTGCATTACATGAACCGGAAGGAACCTGAGAACCCGGGTATCAGCTCAGAAACGGTAGTATCCCTTTCCATGGACCAGATCGAGCTGCTCCTGGCAAGGCTTGAGAAGGAGGAGCCGCCAGAACCCAGGATGGGGGCCATGTGCTACGCACCCATGATGATCCCCGACTCCGCGGAGTACATCTGCCCCGTCTGCGGCGAGAAGACCATGTACGGCGGCGGGATGTATGCCTATATGAACCATGAGCTCGACGCGGCCAGGCGGCTTGCGGAATCGATAAACACATCCACGGACTTCTCTGTGGTGCTTGACGAAAGTTCCTTCTGCGAGTTCTGCTCAGTCCACAGTGTGGGAAGCGCCGTTCTGGTGCTCAGGGTAGCTGGAGAGAACGGCGAGGAAACCGCCACCAGCGTTTCGGTGGACGATCTCAGGAAGCTGGATTCCTTCCTGAAGGGCAGCCTGTACTGGGTTACGTCCAACGACGGGCAGGAACCGCTGCAGCGGCATGCCGGAAGAATGAGGGAACTGCTGGGAATATAGGCCCGTTTCGCGGCGTATAATCGGTAAAGGTCCTTATCGAAGGGAAACAGAACATGTGGTACGTTGCGGCGGTAGCGGGAATTGTAATTGCCGGTACTCTGGCCGGGGTGGTCAAGTCAAGGGGAACCGGTTTTTTCAAGGAAGGCGATCCCGTCGGGACCTTCCTGAACTCGGCGGCGATCAAGCCCCTTTCCATCCAGCAGGTCAACTTCCTCCTGGCCCGATTGGAGAGGGAGGAAGCACCTGAGCCCATGTACGGCGCCATGTGCTACGAGATGATGGCCGCCCCGGCGGTGGCCGAGTACATCTGCCCGGTGTGCGGAGAGAAAACCCTCTACGAGGACTTTACCACCGCATTCATAGAGTGGGAGCTCCCCGGGGCCAGAAGGCTCGTGGAGTCGATAAACGAAGCCACCGATTTCCAGGTAACACTGGACGAAACCATGTTCTGCGACTACTGCTCCGATTACCCCGATGAGGAACCCCATCTGATCCTGAGGGTCCAGGGAGACGAGGGCGAAACGGTGAACAGGGTTTCCATAAGCGATCTGAGAAAGCTTGATTCCTTCCTCCAGGGAAGGCTCTACTGGGTCACCGACAACGACGGCCAGGAACCCCTTAAGGAAGACGCCGAGCTAATCAGGGAACTGCTTGGGCTCTGATATGCGAAGAACTGCGGCGGCCCTTGCGGCGCTTGCGGCAGCCAGCACGGTGTCCGGGGCATCGGCCCGGGAACCAGGTCCTGTTACGGCGGATTCCCTGCAACGCCTCTCCAGGCAGGACGTTCACGATCTCCTTTCAAGACTGGAGATGGAGGAGCCTCCTGAACCGGTACCCGGCGCCATGTGCTACAGGGTGGCGGGACCTCCTTCAGTTGCCGAGTACACCTGCCCTGTATGCGGTGAGAAAACCGTTTACACGGATGAACTCACCGGTTTCATCGAGAACCGGCTTGAGTCCGCCAGAAGGCTTGCGGCGGCTCTGGACAGCGCCACGGCGTTTTCAGTGAGCCTTGATGAGACCGCGTTCTGCTCGAACTGTTCCAGGGACTCATCGGGCACTCCAGGTCTGTTCATCGTTGTGGATGACACCCTTCGCAGCCCGGTTTCAGAGACCGATCTCAGGATGCTGTACGGTTTCGTTCAGGGAAACCTGTACTGGTCCACCGCAACCGACGACAGGTTTCCGCTGAAGGACCATGTCCACAGGCTGGCGGAGCTGCTGGGACTGCAGTCGGAATGAGACTTAAGTCCCCCTCCTTCCTGCCGGCCACAGCGGTTCTGGAACTCACCTATGCCTGCAATCACCAATGCCTGTTCTGCTCCTGCCCATGGGAAGCAGGGCGTTCCTTCGAGAAGCTCGATGAATTGACCACTGTGCAGTGGAAGGAGATTCTTGAACAGCTGTGCGACCTGGGGGTCTCAAGCTTCGCCTTCACCGGCGGAGAGGCGCTGCTTCGGGATGACTGCATCGAACTCATGGAACATGCCTCCACCCTGCAGGCCATAAAGACGGAGACCATCGACGGGAAACTCGTTCAGCACAGGAAAACACCTGAACTTTACCTGCTTTCAAACGGTTCTACCCTTACTGAGGAAATAATGGGTTTTCTGGCGGAGAAGGATGTAAAGCTCAGCATAAGCCTCCCTGGGCTGTCCACCTTCAAGGAGCACACCGGCCACGATAATGCCGACATGGTTCTGGGCTGGTTCCGCAGGGCGAAGGAGCTGGGGATACAGACAACCGTGAACTCGACTGTGACCGCGCTGAACCTGCACGAGCTTCCCAAAACCCTTTCAGCGGCATTCCTGGCGGGGGCCGGGCAGCTGCTGATGAACAGGTTCCTCCCCGGCGGCAGGGGTCTGGCCCATGCCCACAGGCTGGTCCTGAACCTCGAGCAGGTAAGGGAGATGCTTTCCGCCGCGGACGATATACTGGTAAGAGCCAACAGGACCGGTCACCTGGGCACCGAGATACCCCTCTGCGCCCTGGACGGGCTGGAGCTGAAGAAGCTTCAGGTTGGGACCCGCTGCTCGGCCGCCAGGGGATTCTTCGTGATAGGTCCGTCGGGCTACGTGAGGGTGTGCAACCACTCGGAACACAGGCTCAGTCACATAACCCGCTGGAGGGATCTTAAGGAGAATGACTACTGGAGGACCTTCACCATGAAGACCTACCTCCCCGCGGAATGCCGCGGCTGCGGACGGATGACCGAGTGCGACGGCGGGTGCAGGGAGGCTGCCAATGTGTTCCTGGGGTCAGTGGCTGCGCCGGACCCTCTGCTGACGCCTTCTTCCTGAACCGCCGCTGCTCTGGGGGATGACCGGGCCGTTCTCAGCCGCCGAGCAGTGGTACTCATGGTCGGAAAATACGGGAACGGGCTTTCCAAGAAGCTTCTCTATCTCCTTGAGGTAGGCCTTGTCTTCCCTGGTGCAGAAGGATATTGCGTCACCCTGTGAACCTGCCCTTGCGGTCCTCCCTATGCGGTGAACGTAGGTCTCCGCCTCCACCGGAAGGTCATAGTTGATCACATGGGTGATGGAGTCCACGTCCAGCCCCCTTGCTGCAACATCGGTGGCCACGAGCACGTTGTACCTGTTGTCCTTGAAGCCGTCCAGTGAGCGTGTCCTGGCGTTCTGGCTCTTGTTGCCGTGGATGGCGGTTCCCCTGATGCCGCTCTTTGCCAGCTTCGACGCCACCTTGTTGGCGGTGTGCTTCATCTGGGTGAACACTATCGCCTTGCTTACGCTGGGATCCCCCAGCACGGAAACGAGGAGGTCGTCCTTGTCGTACCTGCTCACATAGAAAACCCGCTGCTCTATGGCTTCCAGGGTTGGCTTCTCAGGCTCTATCCTCACCTCGACCGGGTTCTTCAGCATGCTGTCCGCAAGACGCTTCATCTCCCCTGCCATGGTGGCGGAGAAGAACATGGTCTGCCTCTCCCGGGGCAGCTTGCCCAGTATCTTCCGGATGTCGTTTATGAAACCCATGTCCAGCATCCTGTCAACCTCGTCGAGTACGAGCATTTCGATCGAACCGAGGTGAATGTATCCCTGACCGATGAGGTCCAGGAGCCTTCCAGGGGTTGCCACCAGCACGTCCACGCCCTTCCTGAGGGCGGTGACCTGGGAGTTCTGCT
>DAINQE010000086.1:3833-5047 GCA_036743055.1 Candidatus Sabulitectum sp.
GTTGCCACCAGCACGTCCACGCCCTTCCTGAGGGCGGTGACCTGGGAGTTCTGCTTGACCCCGCCGAAGACTATCACGGTTCGCACCGGAAGGTACCTGCCGTAGGTTTCCACGCTCTCGGCGATCTGGGCGGCGAGTTCCCTGGTGGGAGCCAGTATGAGGGCCCTGGGGGTTCCAGGTTTCCTCGAGACCGACCTCCGCGACAGCTGCTGAAGTATGGGCAGCGAGAAAGCGGCTGTTTTGCCGGTACCGGTCTGGGCCGTTCCCAGAACGTCCCTTCCCGCCAGGAGAGGGGGTATGCACTGTGTCTGAACCGGGGTGGGCGTTACGTAGCCCTGGTCCCCCAGTGCTCTGACTATGCCTGGTATGAGTGATTTGAATACACCACGGGGCGACGTGCCCGCGGAGGGTCTTCCGTTGTCTTTTATCATTTTTCTAATCCTTGGTCCGGGGCTTCTTACAGATCTCTACCCGCCGGACACGTGGAAAAGAAAGGGCCGCTGAACCCGCGGCTGGGAGTAATGATGATTCGTGATAAAAAATCACGAGCCCAATAATAACACTTTCTTCAAGAAAAGGCAAATCACGGGGAATCGATGGAGAAGATCAGGGCCTGCCCTGTCCATTCCTCGCTTTCAGCCTCCAGCTTCCTGTACTGCCCCCTGGAGATATCCGAGATGAGGTTCTCCCAGAACTCGATGGAAGGTCTGTTCTCCCGGTGCTGACATACCTCCCACCGCCCCGGGAACATCCTGAAGAGTTTCAATGCGGCCTGGCTTCCAACGCCCTTCCTCCTGAACCTGTTCATAATGAAGAACTCAGCCACCGCCATGGCGGCGCCGGGTTCGGTGAACCTGCAGAAGTCATTCACCAGGGCGAAGCCTGCAAGCTCGCCGTCGGCGGTGATGAAGAACGGGTGCCTGTTCGCTTCGGTCCAGTAGGAATCCAGCCATCTGTAGCCGAAAAGGCCGTGGGGGCCTGGTCCGGCTCCCTCATAGAGGCTCATGTCGTACAGGTAAAGCTCCAGCAGCCTGGCCAGAACGGGTTTGTCGAACTCACTGACCCTTTGGAGATTCACTTCCATGGTCCATACCTCCTGAGGTTATGGTCAGACCTTCCAGTTTCAGCGGCGGATCCACCCTCTCGCCCAGCAGTGAGAGGGGGTAGAAGAAATCCTGCCAGTGGTAGTCGGTGTCGTTCCCGGTGAGGGATAT
>DAINQE010000087.1:0-5020 GCA_036743055.1 Candidatus Sabulitectum sp.
CTCGCCTGCATACCCTTCACCGCCTCGTAGGAAGAGCCTGCCAGAACGAAGATCCCCAGGAGCAGGCCTCCCCAACCGAGAACCACCCTCCAGAAACCTCCTTCGATCCAGTGCAGGGATGCACCGGCTCCGATCAGGCATAGCAGGGCGAAGATCATCATTCCCCTGATCATACCCCACTGTGTGTAGCCGCAGTGGGGGCAGGTCCACTCGTTCTCCGGGATCTTCTTTCCGCACCCCTTGCAGGGCTCCAGTTTCCCCTGGGAGGAAGAGCTTGCAGAACCGGCGCGAGGCGAACCGGATGAACCGATGCTGACAGCCTTTCCGCACTTCGGGCACCGGTGGTTGGGGAAGTCCCCCTCTCCACCGACGAACCCGCATCCCCTGCATCTGATGCCCGAGAGCAGCACACCGCAGTGGGGACATTTTCTCGTTGACCTGGTTACCGAGCCTCCGCACCTGCCGCAGGTATACACGCCGTACACGGTGCCCTCAGTTCCGCAATTGCAGCAGCAGAAGGTGACTGCTGAAAAGGTTCACGGTACCCATTATGACGGTCACTCCTTTGGCTTCAGCTTCCTGGAAATGGCAGCAAGCCCGCCCCCCACGGTAATAAGGGACATTATGGCCCCGCCTGCCAGGATGTTCTGTATCTCGGCATACGCCCCTGTGCCCTTCAGGGCATGGGAACACATTATGATGGTGAAAGCCCAGATGCATGCGTTAACGATGATGGCAACCGAAACAGCCGCTGATGATCTTGCCATTAACTATCCCGCCTTTCTTGCCAGGTTCGGGTATCTGGTCACAGTTTCCATTGAAAAAGAACGTCATCCTGATTCGCCCTGATTCCTCCGGCGGAACGGTACAGCTCCATTGCCGGGACATTCCCTTCGTTGGTCATCACGAATGAAGTCCCGCATCCCTGTTCCTTGCCAAGGCGGAGGAACTCGCGGACCAGCCTTCTGGCCACTCCATTTCGTCGGAAACGTTCAGCAACATCGATGGAGTAAAGGAAGAGCATGGGAGGCTTCTCGTCCCATCTCCTCAAAATGTAACCCACTATCTGCCCGGCGTGCTCTCCGCCAACCTCAGCGGCAAGCATTATGCATTGCGGGTCCTCAAGGAACTCCTTCAGATCCGGGCGTGCCCCTGCCATTTTCCAGAATAGCCGGCAGTTTTCCTCTGCTTTTCCAAGGTTTTCAGCACCCAGTCTGGCAATGCTTACTTCCGCTGCGGAGCAATCTCTGTTACTTCTGTCCTCCGGTTCAGGACTCAAGGAGGCACTCCCTTCAGTGCAGTCTCTTCGTCATGTGGATATCCTCAGGTTCGAGCTCGAAAAGCTCCGGGTTCAGATCTTCAGCGGGCGAGAACCCCAGCCCTATGTAGAACTCGACAGTAGCGGCAGTTGAGATGGATGTGAGGTATATGGTGTTCCTTCCCTCCGTTGCTGCCTTCTCAAGAACCTTCTCAGCCAGCATTCTGCCTATCCCTCTGCCTCGATGGCCCCGGCTCACATGAAGGAGCGACAACTGCGCGGCTGTCTCAGTAAGATGCGAGCGGTAAACCGCGAACCCTACCAGTACTCCATCATCGAACGCGCCCCACATGTTCCTGAAGCCGTCGGCGATGAGCAGCCATTCCTTCAGTTTTTCAGCTATGTCCCACTGATCCACCCGCCAGTCAACTTCCACCGTTTCCAGGGAATGTCCCGCTGTTCTATAAATCTTCGTGACATGCTCGGTCCTGTCTATCTCAGCTAACCGATGCGTCTCCGTGCTGTCCATCTGTCTTATGGTAATCAACAGGCCTCCCATTTTACCGGAACAAGATGATTCTGCATCAGGGATATCATCCTCAGCCGCACCGGCTGAGGCAAGGGCTTCTCTGGGAGGATTGACAGCAGAAAAAAATTACTCTATTATTTAGAGTACTCTATGAAAGGAGATCGAGTTGAAAGCTGAGACACTGAATTCCGACATCGGTTACGTGAAGGGTCTTGTTGACAGGGCTGACGAAGGGGGAATGGCCGCATCCATCTACCGGTTGTGGGCATTCATCTGTCTTGTGGGGTTCGCCATGGTAGACCTGCTCCCAGGGCATGTAGGGGTGTTCTGGGCGGTGGCGGGGCCCGCCGGCGGCATCCTCAGCGGTTATCTGGGAAAGAGCTCCGATATCACCAGGGGGCAGCTCGACAGGAAAGCAGGTGTGAAGCATGTTCTCCACTGGTCGGGAATGCTTGTCTTCATAGCGCTTGCCGTACTGCTGGCGGTTACGGGAAGGATACAAGGGGTTCTGCTTAGCCAGGTCATCATCCTCATAGTTGCATTCGGATGGTGGACCGCCGGTGTCCATTTCGACAGGAACTTCCTGTGGATCTCCGCGGTGATGGCGGCGGGTTACATAGCATCCCTCTTTCTGCAGAAGTTCGTGTGGGTTGGTACCGGAATACTGATGTTCCTGGCCCTGATGATCATGGCCCCCAGGAAAAGGGGCTCCCGTGCCTGATGACGGAAGCAGAATAGCTGAGGCCCTGGGCGGGATCAGCACGATTCTCTCCCACAGGACCAGGCTAGGCATCTGCGTGCTGCTCTCCAGACACTCGGCGATATCGTTCAGCAGGTTCAAGGAGCTTCTGGGCGAAACCGACGGCAACCTGGGGGCCCAGCTCCGGAAGCTGGAGGACTCGGGGCTTATCTGCGTCCGAAAGGAGTTCCTGAACAGGAAGCCTGTGTCCTGGTACTCGATAACCAAAGAGGGCGAAAAGGTCCTTTCAGAGCATCTCGAAGCTATGCTGAGCCTGGCCCAGGGGGATCCCGGCTCAGGGAAGGAGAACCGATGAACGTGGAGAGGGCCGGCGAATGCCTGAGGAAGTGGCAGCGGGTACTGAGGCTGAGCGACTGGGACATAAAGCTGACAACCGTTTCCACTGACTGGAGGAAGTCCGGCGATGTGAAGATAGACCGGGACAACAGGATGGCGGCGGTGCTGCTGCATGAGAGCATCCCAGAAGAGCATCTTGAGGAGGTTCTGGTCCACGAGCTTCTTCATCTGAAGGTCTACGGTATGGACCAGATGATAGAAAGGCTGATCGAACTTCTCTACCCGGAGGAGGAGGACCCCGGCAGGGCGTTCGCCATGGACTCCTTCATGCTTGAGCTGGAGACAACCGTGGAGGACCTCACCAAGGCCATGCTGACAGCCGGAGGTGAAAACCGCGAATTCTGGTTCAAGCGGGTCGACCGGCAGATAGATGAGGAGCTGAGGGGCAGGTAGACCGGGAAGGTCAGGGACCGGCCCGGTTCAGGTCGAAGTCCATAATGGCGTAACTCCGCCGGTTATGACCCTCATAATCGAAAGAGGAAACGGTAAGCACCGCAGATCCCGGTGAAGCGCAGTGAAGGGTAACCGGCCGGTTCTCCCTGGGCAGTTCCACGATGGTTCGCCAGACTTCATTTCCCTCCATGTCGTACCTCGATATGAACACATCGGAATCGTAGGGCGGCATGAAGAAGCCGTCGGGTCTTTCCAGGCCTGTATACCCCGCAACGGTGACACCGGTGCTGTCCGCGAAAAGCAGTGTTCCCGCCCCGTGATAAAGCAGCGAGTCCGTGACCGAGAACAACAGGTCACCCCGGTGATCCAGAACCACCAGGAACATGAATGTGTTCATACCGTACTTGTCGGTAACACCTGTCATGGCAGCCCCTCCACCGGGTAGAGCGCAGGCATCGGAGACGGAGATCATCGGACCGCCGCCCATTTCGAACTCCCCTTCCAGCACAGTTACACCCGAGGAATCGCACCTGAGCACCTTCCATATCCCGGAATTCTCCGGAGTCTCGAACACCGCGATGCATCCTCCCTGGAGGTCGGGCACTACCATCGCCGGGAGTTCGTCCATACAGGTCACAGCGCCCAGTTCAATGGTCCAGAGACTCACCCCTTCCCTGCTGCAGAGCAGCTGATGGGAATAGCCCTCGTCATCAGGGGTGGAACCGAATGAGAACTCAAGCCTCTCCGGAGGGGGTTCAGTTATCCAGGAGGAGAGTTCAATACCGTCAGGATCATAGACATATCGGGTCACGAAGGAGTCAGCAGCAAGGTCCAGATGGTAGTTCCCCGCCTCATCCATCCGGCAGTCCAGGGGGTGCACTTCTCCCCCGGTTTCCGCAACCGTGAACCATCCTGAGGCCGAGAACAGCACGGCCAGTACGCACACCATCACTGCAACTCCCCCTTCCTGCTATCGCAGCACGCAGAGACCCACCGTTTCCACAGCGCTCATGCTCTCCATCCTGCAGAGGTATATCCCAGGCGATACGCTTTCCCCTGATCCCGTCATGCCGTCCCATGCAACCGAGTGCTTGCCCGCTTCCATCGATGCGGACACCAGGGATGCCACCTCCCGGCCAGTCATGTCGTATACCGAAACGGAAACCATGCCCGGCGAGGCAACGGTGAATGAGACCGAAGTGAAGGAGCTGAAGGGGTTGGGTGCCGCTCGAAGACCGAGCCCAGCAGAGGGGCCGAACTCGATGCCGGTTCCGTTTACGGTGAATGTAATGGTGTCCGCAGCCGCCGGCGAGCCTTCGGAGTACGAGGTTACGATCAGCTGATTGGATCCCACCGACGCGAACAGGTCGTCAAGGTAGGTGTACTTCAGGCCGGTGCCGAAGGCGTAAAGGTTCCCGTCTGTCCCGGCAATGTACATAACGCCGTCCACTATGGAGGGGCTTGAGACAATGCCGTAGGGGCCGGAGGTGGTCTCGTAGCTCCAGATCACCGAACCGTCGGTGATATCGTACGCGAACACATGGGCGGTCTCGTCGTAGTAGTTGCTGCCCTCGCCGAAGAACACCACTCCGTCGGCCACCCCAGGGGATCCGTGTATCACTCCGGGCACAGACCACAGGTAGCCTCCCGCGGCACAATCCATGGAGTGGAAAGAATCCACCTGGTCACCGAAGTAAAGCCTTCCGTCGTGATAAGCCGGAGTTGCCGAAAGGTATGTTCCCGG
>DAINQE010000088.1:0-4666 GCA_036743055.1 Candidatus Sabulitectum sp.
TCCAGGGCGGAGGCCAGGGGAGAAATCTCGAAACCCCGCCTTGAGGCAAGGAATCTGGTTCCACCGGGCGTCTGCCAGAAAGTCGCGTTGCGTCGAAGCCATTCCACGGTGTCGCTCTCTGAACTCCTGGGATATTTCCATCCACATGGTGCGTGAAGCGGGTATATCCGAATGTCGTCGCTCTTGAGCCGTGTTTCGAACACCTCGGGGAGGACCGTCCCCCCGGGAGAGGGCTCCTCAAGACCTACCACATGGAACTCTTCCACTATGCGGAAACCCTGCTTCTCCGCCATGGCCCGGCTTTCCAGGTTGTTGATGTATGTCGAGAACTCTATGTGCCTGAACCTGCCCAGCTCCACCTGTCTCATGGCTTCTTCCAGTATCCTGGAGGAGATCACCGCCCCCAGACCCCTTCCCCTGAAGTCCCTGTGTACCCTGAGCCCCTCCAGCCAGGCCACCTTACCGGGGAAAGGGGTTATCTTGCCGCATCCTATCACCCGGCCCTCCAGCTCGGCCACCATGAAACCCGAATCCTCCAGCCATTCGCCGGTGACCTGCTCCAGATAGTCGTGCCCCTCCCAGGTGGTCCTGGATATCTCAGCCAGGTCTTCCCTGTCCCCGGGAAGGGCTGGTCTGACGATCAGATCTTCGTTCATTGTCCTCCTTCAGGGTGGTTGTGGAATATATCCCTGGCGCCACAGCTCATACCAGGATCCTCAGCTCTCCGGAACCGATGCTCCAGCTGCTGTCCGTAAGGGCATCAAGGAAAGCCCTGTCATGGCTCACCAGGAGAACTGCTCCTGGATATTCGGCAAGGGCCTTTTCAAGGCACTCTACCGATGGAAGGTCCATATGGTTGGTCGGCTCGTCCATGACGATCAGCCACGGATCCCCCAGCAGACCCCTTGCGAGCAGCAGTTTCCGGGTTTCCCCGGGGCTGGGCACCGAGGAGTCAAGCAGCTTCTCAGGGTCGCTTCCCAGCCTTCGGACCACCGTCATGATGAAGCCGAGTTCATCCCGGGAAAGACCCCTCAGTTCAGTAAGAAGGCGGGAGGCTTCTTCGGCGGCTATCTCCTGCGGTATCCATACCAGTTTCTCCTCCGGGCACCTGAGGCGGGCTTTCATCCACCTGAGAAGGGTTGATTTCCCTGAACCATTGGGGCCGGTGAGGGCTATCCTGTCCCCCGGCAGAAGCTCCAGGGCGGGGATCACCAGGCTTCCCCGCCCCACGGTAATGCTTCCAGGGGCCTCATCCAGGAGCAGGTTCATTTCCGCTGGTTCACCGGTGAGATCGATACCGGTTCGGTGGACCTTCCTGTAGGTAATCGATTCCATCCGCTCCCTGGCCCTTTCGGCCTTCGCCGCCGCCTCCCTGCTCCTCTGGCCCGCCTTCTGCACTATGCCGTCAATCCGGGACGGACCGTCCAGACCCAGACGACAGATATCCCTGAAGGAAACCCCAGCACCTCCGGCTTGGGCCTGTATCGTCCTTGCCTTGAGCATTTTCCTTCTGGCGTCCCTTTTCTTTTTAAGGTAATCCCTCTTTGCCGCTTCCCTTGCCGCCGCCAGCCTGGTCCGTTCCATTTCCTCTTCATCCACCGCCCGGGAGTAACCCGCGTTGTAAAGGGAGATCCTTCCTGGATGGAACAGCATGGTCCTGGTACAGAGGGTTTCCATGGCAGCCCTGTCGTGGCTGACAAGAAGGCCGCAGCCAGTGAATGCGGAGAGCGCCATCACCACGGCGTCCCTGCCCATGGAATCCAGGTGGTTGAAGGGCTCGTCCACCGCAAGGAGCGATGGTCTGCTCCACAGCGCAACAGCCAGCTGCAGCCGTTTCCGCTCGCCATGGGACAGAGTGCTCCATCTCTCCGCCCAACTGTCCCCTATGCCAAGGGAGTCCCTGAGCTGGATAGTCTCACCGCACCAGTCGTTCTGGAACTCGTTCAGCAGAGCGGGGGGATGATCGGTTCTCTGGGCGCAGAGCACCGCGGTCCCCGACGAGTCTACCGAACCACTGTCCGGCTTGAGCATCCCGCAGGCGAGTTTCAGTACGGTGGTCTTTCCGCAGCCGTTGGCCCCGGCCAGGGAGGTCCATCCATTACCGAGGCTGTACGAAAGCTCCGTGATCACGGGTTCCGTGGATCCGGGATATGTGAATCGAACTCGATGAAATCTTGAATAACAGCTGTGCATGAAAATCCTTTCCGAAAAAGTGAAGCCGTCTTTTTCAGAAAGAAATGATCATTTTTCACCCCGCCGTTATGGTTGATATGCGGCAGTAACATACTCCGCTCTTCCCGGAAGGCCAAGTGGAACGCCCTGCCAGGTTGTTGTCAAACCCACCGGGAGCCTTATATTCAAATATCTAACCAAAAGGGGGTCTGTTCATATGATGAAAACGCTTGTTGTGCTTTCCCTCCTTCTCACCGCCGGCGGAGCCCTGGCCCAGGGGGGTGAAGGTCTCATAGAATGCTTCACCGCCCAGGACGCGCCCAACGACGCAGGCGGAGGGATCGATCTGGTGTGGACCTTATCCCTCGACGCTGTTCCTCCGGATTCCATTGTCCTGGAGAGGAAGCAAAGCGACGGGGACTGGCAGGCGGTTGCTACGCTTGCTCCGCTGAGCGGCAGGAAGACCGACAATGAGCTGGAGAACGGAGTGGAGTATTCATACAGGCTGGTGCCCTACTACGGCGGTATCGCCCAGGAACCCAGCGCAGAAGTCTCAGCCGTTCCGGGAAAACAGTGGATTCACTCGGGCAGAGTTGGCATGCTGGTCATCCTCACCCTTATATGCATCATCATCATGTACTTCATCGAGCAGGGGAAGAGGGGCAAGGAGCTTTTCATCAGAAGGATTGCCGGGCTCACCGCGGTGGAGGACGCCGTGGGAAGGGCCACCGAGATGGGACGCCCCGTTCTTTACATCCCCGGCATCATGGACATGGATGACATCCAGACCATCGCCAGCATGGTCATCCTGGGCAGGGTAGCCGCCCGAACCGCTGAATACGGATCACCACTCGTGGTCCCCACCTGCCGTTCGGTTGTTATGAGCGTTGCCCAGGAGGTGGTGAAGGCATCCTACATCCAGGCCGGAAGACCCGACGCCTTCATAAAGGAGAACATCAGCTACCTCACCGACGACCAGTTCGGATACGCTGCGGGTGTGGACGGCATAATGGTAAGGGAGCGGCCGGCGGCCATCTTCATGCTGGGAACGTTCTATGCCGAGAGCCTCATCCTTGCCGAGACCGGCAGGAGCGTGGGGGCCATACAGATCGCCGGCACGGCCATGCCCAGCCAGATACCGTTCTTCGTCGCTGCGTGCGACTACACCCTGATCGGCGAAGAGCTCTTCGCCGCCAGCGCCTATCTCTCAAAGGAGCCCAAACTGCTGGGCAGCCTCAGGGGGCAGGACGTGGCGAAGCTCTTCTTCATGGTAGTGATAACACTTGGCGTGATAGCCGCAACTGTTGGTGAGGCCTGGGAACCCGCCGCCCGTGTGGCGGAATTCCTCAGGACCATCACGAACGTGGAATAGGAGGCTGTGAAGTGAGACTGGCAATACCTTTGACCATCACCTTCGTGGCCGGCATGATAATGATCCTTCAGTTCTTCGTTCCCGCCACCCAGTCCCTGGGGGAGAGCCTCCAGGAATGGTACATGATCGTGGCCAGCTTCGCCATCTTCCTGGGAGCGATGAACCTGATAACCGTCCACGTTCACAAGATACGATTCAGGGCCAAGAACTGGAAGTACAGCCCGGTAACCATAGCCGGCTTCGCCGCCATGGTGCTTACCGGGCTTTTCATGGGAATCGAGACAGGCAGGCCCTTCGACTTCATGTTCACTACCATGATGGTCCCGATGGGAGCCACCATGTTCAGCCTGCTGGCATTCTTCGTGGCCAGCGCCGCATTCAGGGCCTTCAGGGCCAGCAACTGGAGGGCCACCCTCCTCCTGGCAAGCGCTTTCATAGTGATGCTGGGAAGGGTTCCCATAGGCTCCATGATATGGAACAGGATACCCCTGGTCAGCGAATGGATAATGCAGGTTCCCAACCTCGCCGGGCAGAGGGCGGTGATGATAGGCGCCGCCATGGGAATGGTTGCCACCTCCCTGAGGATGATCTTCGGAATTGAGCGCAGCTATCTGGGAGGTACCGACTGATGGCGAAATTCATTGAAAAACTGGGCACAGTGGACCGCAGGGTGATATTCCTGCTCATGGCCCTGGCGGTGATACTTCCGCTTGCCTTCAGGATGAACCTTCCAATACCCATCGAAGAAGGTCCCAGCAAGGACCTTTACGATGCAATAGAAGCCCTTCCTCCCGGTTCCAGGGTTCTTCTCAGCTTCGACTACGACCCCAGCACCATGCCCGAGCTGCAGCCAATGGCGGTGGCCCTGGCCCAGCACCTCATGACGAAGGACATTAAGATAGTGTCCATGGCCCTGTGGCCCATGGGGGTCAGCCTTGGCAACGAGGCCCTCACCATGGTTGGCGACAGCCTGGGCAGGGAAGAGTACGTCGACTGGGTTAACCTTGGCTACAAGACCGGCGGCGGAGTTCTCATCGTAAGGATGGGCAGCAACATCCAGACGGTGTTCCCCAACGACTACGACGGCAACCCCATAGCGGACATGCCGGTGATGGAAGGCGT
>DAINQE010000089.1:0-4477 GCA_036743055.1 Candidatus Sabulitectum sp.
GCATCCCTTGCAGGGCTTGGAATACTTGCAGTCTTCGCCGGATCATCCCTCCTTCTCTTCAGCCACCAGGACATCTGGCTGGAATCCGTCCCCCCGCTTACCTCGGGATTCCTAACCCTTCTGGGCGGTTCTGTCATCGCCTACCAGCACGCCACAAGGGAGAAGCGCTTCCTGAAGAGCGCTTTTTCGCAGTACCTCTCTCCTGATGTGGTCTCCCAGGTTGCCTCCAATCCCGCAATGCTCAAACTGGGTGGCGAGAAGAGGATAATGACCGCCTTCTTCAGCGATGTTGCAGGCTTCACCACCATAAGCGAAAAGCTGGACCCACAGGACCTTGTCAGCCTCCTGAACGTCTACCTCACCGAAATGACCGATGTGATACTGGAATCGGGAGGAACGGTGGACAAGTTCGAAGGAGACGCCATCATAGCCTTCTGGGGGGCTCCGGTGAGTTACGATGACCACGCGGTCAGGGGGGTGAGGGCCGCCCTTGAATGCCAGAGAAGGCACGAAGCCCTGAACGAAAGCCTGAAGGACAAGGGATTCCCCGAACTGAACACCAGGATGGGTCTGGCCTCAGGACCAATGGTGGTGGGAAACATGGGAAGCACCAGAAGGTTCGACTACACCATGATGGGCAGCGACGTGAACCTTGCCAGCAGGCTGGAGGGCGTGAACAAGGTCTACGGTACGGGAATACTTATTGCAGACACCACAAGGAAGGACCTTCCCGCAGACATTCCATGCAGAGAAGTGGACACAGTGATGGTAGTGGGCCAGAAGACCCCTGTTACCATCTGGGAACCCCTCCTGAAGGAAACCGAAGCACACAGGGCCTATTCAGAAGCCCTGAAGAAATACCGGGCAGGCAGGTTCACCGAGGCCGGGAAGCTCTTTAGTGCCATCCAGGGTGATCCCCCGTCGCAGAAGATGGCGGAGAGGTGTGCTATATTCATTGAAAAGGGCGTTCCAGAAAGCTGGAACGGCGTATGGATACTGAGTTCAAAGTAATTGAAAAGACACAACGGAGGTAAATATGCGAACGGCACTGATCGCCATCACACTGGCGGCCGCCGCGCTTCTCATGGCCGGGGACACCCCGGTGGAGCCCGGTGGCAGCGCCACTGTAAAGATACGGGAACAGCACCTGTTCCCCTCCCCTGTCTTCTACGCCCAGCCCATTGCCGAACTTTCCTTCGGAGAGGTGGTTCAGGTAACCGGCGAGCAGGGAGACTGGTTCAGCGTGGAAACCTCGGCGGGTACCCAGGGCTGGGTACACGCCACCGCCCTCACTGGAGCCCTCCTGTCGCAGGGGTCGGAATCCACCGACGACAGCGACATGATCATGCTGGCAGGCAGGGGCTTCAACGACGACGTGGAGGATGCCTACGCCCAGGGGAAGAACCTTCCCTGGGATCAGGTCGACCTGATCGAAGCCATCCAGATTGAACCCTCCCAGATCGAGGCTTTCCTCATGGAGGGGCTGCTGATAGAGGGAGGTTCACTATGACAGCCCTTATCATCCTGTCGCTGACTGCATTCGGTCTGGGCGACGTGGTGGACATCATCGAGAGCGACGAGGTCGGAAGCGTAGTTACTGTCTACCAGGCCTTCGACGAGGCTAACCGTGAGATCACCGAGTCCGAGGAGCACTACATAGGCAGAGCCGTGGCCGCTAACATCCTGGCCACCAGAACGGCCATGTTCGACTGGGCGGCGGTGGAATACGTAAACGAGATAGGCGCCGTGATTGCCGGTTTCTCACCCAGGCCCTCCACCTACGGCGGATGGCACTTCATGATACTGAACGACCAGGGGATAAACGCCCTCTCCTGCCCCGGGGGAATCGTCCTCCTGAACAAGGGCCTCTGCGACCTGGCTCAGAACGAGGACGAACTGGCGGCGATCATTGCCCATGAAGCCGCCCATGTAGTCCTCAGCCACGGCATAAGGTCCGTGGAAAAGGCCAAGCTCACATCCGCATGGACCACACTTGGCCACGAAGGTGCCAGGCACCTGGGCAGCCAGGAGGTCCAGGAGCTCTCGGACACCTACGGCGACGTTGTTGACGACATAACCATGAACCTGGTGACAAGGGGCTACAGCAGGGATTCCGAAAGGCAGGCCGACAGTCTTGCGGTACACATCCTTTACAGGGCCGGTTATGACCCCGCCGCCCTGGCATCGGTGCTGGACAGGATGAGCGGAGTCACCAACAGGAACGGCCCCGGATTCTGGCAGACCCACCCGGATCCGTCCGACAGGGCGGCCTGGGTACGCAGCGAGATCAGTGGGGCCGGTCTCTCCTCTCCCCCTGCGGCGGAGATGGAGACAAGAAGGCTGAGATTCACCGAACGGTACACCAACGCAGGCACATCCCAGGGTCCGGGTACAGCTGAGCCTGATAGAGGAGGAGCCACCACACAGGGCAGCGGTGGCCGTGGAGAGGGCACCACCACTGGAAGACCCTCCACTACCACAGGTGCCCGCGGCGGCGAAGTTACCGGCGGAGGACGCTGATACACCTGATCCTGCTTCTTTTGTGCTCCCCCGGAGTCGATGGGATCATACCCCACGACCCCGGGGCCTTCACCCAGGGTCTTGAGATACGGAACGGCTTCCTGTGGGAATCGGCTGGTCTTTACGGCCAGTCCACCTTCAGGAAAACATCCATGGAGAACGGGGAGGTGCTGGAAACACTGCGCCTCCCTGATTCCGTCTTTGCCGAGGGATTCACTTTCCTGAACGATTCCACGGTGGTTCTCCTCACGTGGAAGGAGCACACGGCCTTCCTGATCCACACGGGAAACATGGAGATAATCGAAGCAGTACCGTTCCAGGGTGAGGGCTGGGGGCTCTGCTACGACGATGGGGTCCTCTACCAGAGCGACGGCACCTCAGCCATCACCATCCGCGATCCTCACACCCTTGAACCAACCGGTTCCATATGTGTTACACTGAATGGAACACCGCAGCCGTTCCTCAATGAGCTGGAGTTCATTAACGGAAGCATAGCGGCGAACCAGTGGAGAACGAGCCGTATTCTCTTCATTGATCCGGAGTGCGGCACAGTTGAAAGGGTGGTTAACCTGAGCAATGTGGTTCCCGACGCCCCGGGAGTAATGAACGGGCTAGCAGCCGATGGGAACGACCGCATCTACTGCACGGGAAAAAACTGGCCGGTTACCATTATTCTCGACGAAGGTGGCGGGGATTGACTCGTTTCGGGAAACATCTTAGTATTTAGCACGCTTAGTAGTAACCATTGGAGGTAACATGAAGAAGGTCATTATGTTGATGATGGTGCTGGCAGCGGCGGCTTCCGCCAAGGCCATCATTTCCACCATCGACGCGCCGGACACGAACATTTCCGGCCTCGCCTGGGGCGACAACTGTCTCTGGGCAATGGACGCGGTAACCGATTTCGTCTACCAGCTGGACCCGGCCACGGGAGCTGTACAGAACAGCTTCTACTTCCCCCACGCAACCAACATCGTGCCAACCGGGCTGGCATACTCCGACAACCTTGACATGCTCTACCTCGGCGGCTGGTACAGCACCACCGGCTATGTGTACAAGTACACCACAGCCGGCGCTTACCAGGGCATGGTAGACATGTGCGGTGGTTGAGGCAACCCTGTCTCGTCGGTGACGGGACTCAGCGCCTACGGCAACTACCTCTACCTCGGCTCCAGGAACCAGAACAGGATTTACAGGTACACACTTCCCAACATCACTTCCATGGCAAGTTACACCTACCTCACCGGGTACAGCATGACCTGCGACATCGCCCTTAACGGAGCGGACAACCTGGTCTGGGTCGCATCCGAGAACGCAAGCATCGCGGTGAAGTGCTACGACAACAACAACACCATGGTGGACTACATAACCACCGACCTCATCCCCAATGCCAGGGGCATGGCCCTGGACCCCAGCGGCTATCTCTGGATAAGCGACGTCAACACGGACAAGATCCACCAGGTGGACCTCACGGAAGGCATAGGCGATACCAGCGCCGGTGTGAGCGCATTCAACCTTGAAGCCTCCGCCAACCCCTTCTACGGCGCCGTGACCATCCAGGCACCCGGGGTCACAGCATCGGTAACCGTGTTCGACATGTACGGCAGGCAGGTGGAGTCCGACAGCTTCCAGGAAAGCTGGACATGGAACTCCTCAGCCCCCGCAGGCAGCTATGTTTTCGTGGTCAGCGACGAAAGCGGCAACGTTGAAACCCTTGACCTGGTAAAGATATAGCTTCACGATAAATCGAATGGGAACCCGGGGCGCAAACCCCGGGTTTTCCATTGCTCCCGAATATTGACAGACAGCACTTCAGTTCTAATATTACCGCCTCAGCGCAGTGCCTCGTTAGCTCAGTTGGTAGAGCGGGTGGCTGTTAACCACTAGGTCGAAGGTTCGAGTCCTCCACGAGGCGCCATATCACCAGCTACTAGAACACCGCGTTTGCGGTTAACGA
>DAINQE010000090.1:0-4335 GCA_036743055.1 Candidatus Sabulitectum sp.
ATATGCCTGTTTCAGCGGCAGGGGGGAACACCCGTATCATGCACGATACTTCCACAATATGGAAGTTTCATGCATGATTTGCGCATTCCTTCATTTGCATGCATAATACTTCCATCAGGAAGGAGCAGCGTTGGAGAAGTTATCTGAGATGCTTCTGAGGGAAGGGCTGGCTGGGAGGATTGTATCAACTGCAGTTCTAACAAGCCTGCTCAAGGGTGGAGATGCAAGAAGATGGGGCCTGGTGAACAGAGCATTGAGGGCAGGTGAGCTTGTAAGGCTGAAAAGAGGCCTCTACACTATTGCCCCTGACATCGCCGGCAAGTCCCCGGAGCTCTTCACCATTGCCAACCGTATCGTTCCAGAGAGCTATGTGTCAATGGAATCCGCACTGGGTTATCACGGCTGGCTTCAGGAGGAACCGATCGCGGTTCACAGTTGCATCCCGCGGGGAAGAGATAACAGCTTCGTTAATCCATTCGGAAGATTCGTTTACAAAAGGGTGCCATTCGGAGAGAACCGATTTCTGCTGGGTGTTGAGAGGCATTCATCTGAGCGAGATCCGTTCCTAATCGCCGGTCCGGAAAGGGCGCTCGCAGACACCTTGTTTGCGAGAAAAATGGAATGGAAAGGCATCAATGCCCTTGAGGCGCAGCTTCGCATTGATCCCGGGCTTCTGGGAGAACTGGATCTGGATGTAATGAAGGAAATCGCCACGGGAAGCAGATCAAGGAGCTTGGGAAATTACGTCAGTTCACTGCTGTTCTCTTTAGGGGGAAGAACATGATCCACAGAATTATTCAGGACAGGCTCGAGAAGGAAGCAGGCACTTCCCTGCTGGAGAGAGCCAGGCGGTTCAGGGAGATAGTGCAGGAGCTGTCCATCTATTCCCTTTCATCGGCGGGATTCTTTGAAAAGGCCGTTTTTCACGGCGGAACTGAACTACGAATCGCGCATTCACTTCCGAGGTTTTCCGAAGATCTTGATTTCATGCTGAAATCGCCTGATCGGTCTTTCTCCTGGGACAGTTACAGGGAAAGACTGCTTGACACCTGTCAACGATTTGGCCTGAATCCGTTCATTAAGGAAAAGCCTTCGCCGAAGGGTGCGGTCAGGGCCATCATCCTTGTTGACAACACGAGAATTGGCGTTAATCCCTCAGGAAGGGAGTCATACACCAGAATACGCCTGGAGATAGACACCGATCCCCCTCCTGGAACTGTTCTCACCAGCGCTTTCCTGGATTTCCCCGTTCCCCATGAGATCGTTGTTTCTGACCTGCCTTCTTCATTCGCCCTGAAATGCCATGCTCTTCTTTGCAGGGTATGGATGAAAGGAAGGGACTGGTTCGACCTGCTGTGGTTCATCTCAAAAGGGATCAAGCCCGACATGAACCTGTTCTCAAACGCCATGCATCAGACTGGCCCATGGGCTGGAACCCAAATTCAGGCAGACGAGGGATGGTTGGGGAAAGCGCTTGCAGAGAAGGTCGAGAACATGGCAGTTGATGATATGATAAGGGATATACTTCCATTCGTGGCTGAAGAGGACAGGTCCCTGGTGGAATCGTGGAGCAGGGAAATGTTCCTTCACTACATTAAAAGGGCCTTCCCTTTCTGACTGAAACCGCGCTGAACACACCGCTGATGTTTATCAGGGAATGATATGAAGCTGCAAGCAAAGGTTCTATCCTTCCTGTTACAGGCCAGCGGTACCTCATCGGTCAGCGATATCAGTTATGAAAAGCCCGTTACAGTACGGTCTTCGATAATGAGGGGAACATCCTGTCATGCCGTCATTCAGGAATTACGACCCTCCATTCCCTGAATAAATGCAACCCGCAAACCCATTTCCACTGCGATAACTTATCACTTTTGCTAAGTTAACGGCATGAACTGGATTGAGGTTCGATTCTGTTGACTGGGCGGCTGTTCGAAGGGATGTGGCTCCATTCCTTGAGAACCCCGGCGAAACGGGCTTCCTGAACAGGGATGATCATCAAGGAGAATGTGGAATCGTGTGTCATGCCTGACGGGGTTCGTGAAGGACCAGCGGAATGTGTCCGGCGTACAGGCGGAAATCCCCGTCATCTGTATAGACGGCCATGTTGCGACGGACCGCCACCGAGCATATGAGAAAATCGGTGTTCGAACCCTGTATGCCTTCCCTGCGGCATGTATTGAAAAACCCCGCCGCAGTGGTGAAATCCGCTGTTTCAAGGTGGATGTCCGGGAATGCTTCCAGATGCTTCTTCAGTTTCTCGAAGTGGGCTTCCTCACGGATACCGGACAACAGCTCCTGGCGTATCGGCCCGATGATCTCCACCCGATGTTCCAGGATCAGCCGGCGTAACTCCTTCACCGTATCAGTATTGCGCCCGGATGCTCTGCGAAGGGATTGGGACCAGATGCAGGTGTCGACCAGGACCCTCATGTCCTGGCTCTCTGCTTCTTGTAACTGTACCCTTCCTCATACTCTATCGAGCCGAAGAGAGAGAGTAACCTCTCCTGTTCGAGATATCGGATGTAATCAACAAGGGCCTGGGTTACAGCCGCCTTCTTGGTGCGATGGCCTCCCAGCTCCACCGCTTTGATGATGAGCTGATCATCGATTTGCAGGTTAGTAGCCATGGCTTTCACCTCCACACATATTATCACACATTCCTTTGTGTGGGTCAATGCAGCCGATAATGGGAACCATTGAGTATCTCGGGTTTTCCTGAAGAAAACGCGCAGAGGAGGTCGTCTTGAGCACAGAGGGAAAAGTCATCAACCGCCTTGGCAATGAAACAAGCCCCTATCTTGTTTCACATTCCAGGAACCCGGTTCACTGGCAGCCCTGGGACGAAGAGGCCTTCCGGCTGGCTCGGGAGCTGGACCGGCCGGTATTCCTCTCCATAGGCTATTCCAGCTGCCACTGGTGCCATGTGATGGAGCAGGAGAGCTTCATGAACCACGAAGTGGCAGAGCTTATGAACTCCAGCTTCATATGCGTGAAGGTCGACCGCGAGGAGAGGCCGGATGTGGACAATCGGTACATGCGGTACGCCATGGCGATGACAGGAAGCGGGGGGTGGCCGCTGAACATGGTGCTTACCCCTTCAGGGCAGCCCTTCTACGCGGCAACATACATTCCCAGGGAGCGGATGTACGGCAGGATGGGGATGCTCGAACTCCTTCCCCTGCTTTCCAGGATATGGACGGAGGACAGGGAAAGGGTGCTGAAGGCCGCCCAGGGCATAACCGCGGCGGTCTCTCCCGGCATGCACACCCTGGAAGAGCAGCATCCTGAACCGGTCACTGGGTGCTACCGGCAGCTGGCCGGATCCTTCGACAGGAAGAACGGAGGGTTCGGCGACGCGCCGAAGTTCCCGGCATGCCACAACCTGCTCTTCCTCATGAGGTACTGGAAGCATACCGGCGAGAAGCACGCCCTGGACATGGCACTGGCCTCCCTCTCGGCAATGAGGTATGGAGGTGTGTACGACCAGCTGGGCGGCGGCATGCACAGATACTCCACCGACAGCGGCTGGAATATCCCCCACTACGAGAAGATGCTCTACGATCAGGCCATGCTCACCCTTGCCTGCCTCGAGGCTTACCAGGCATCGGGAAATGGCATTTTCAGGCGGACCGCTGAGGAGACACTGGACTTCGTGCTCCGGGAGATGAGATCTCCAGCAGGGGGCTTCCACTCCTCCATCGACGCGGATGACCCGGGCGGTGAGGGGTCTTACTACACCTGGAGCACCGGCCAGGTGGAGAATACCCTGGGAGCCGGAAACGCCGGAAATGTGGCAGCGCTGTGGAACCTCGACGGCGGCGGCACCCCCAGGCTCTCTCCCCCTGACAGCTGGATCCCCGCGCCGGAAGAGATACCGGCGCCTGACCCTTCGGTACTGGGGACGCTGAGGGAGCAGAGGCGGAGGAGGAGCGCCCCGGCGGTTGACGAAAAAGTGCTGGCGGACTGGAACGGCATGATGATCGCCGCCCTGGCCAGGGCGTCCTTCGTGCTGGACAGGCCCGATTACCTCCAGAGCGCCCTGGGGGCCATGGAGTTCATCACCGGGAACATGATGTCCCCGGAGGGGCACCTGCTGCACAGCTGGAAGGACGGGAGGCCGGGGCCCGGGGGTTTCCTCGACGACCATGCATTCCTGATATGGGCATCCCTGGAGCTTCATACCGCCACCCTCGACGGGAAGCATCTTGTTCAAGCCGTTGAACTCCAGGAGAAACAGGACCGTCTGTTCCTCAGGGGAACGGATGGTGTGTACTCCTTCACCTCGGAGGGTGACTCCATGATGCCTGAGACGGCAACGGTGGAGACAAGGGACGG
>DAINQE010000091.1:0-4279 GCA_036743055.1 Candidatus Sabulitectum sp.
CGGCCTGGGGGTATGGCGGAGGAGGTGGGATTCGAACCCACGGTCCCCGAAAAGAGGACAACGGTTTTCGAGACCGCCCCGTTCAACCGCTCCGGCACCCCTCCGCGCAGGGAGCAGGAATATAAGGAATAAACCCCTGATAGCGAAGGGGGCAGCCGCCGCATTGTGGCACCGGGCGACAGAAGAGCTTCGCGCAGGCCACCAGCAGCGCGTGGAACTCGTTGAACACCTCCGCATCAGGGTCCAGAGCATCATGAAACAGCTTCTGTATCTCATGGTAGGAGGCCTTCTCGGAGCAGAGCCCGTGCCTGGAAAGGATGCGCCGCGTATAGGAGTCGACCACGAAGACGGGTCTTCCCAGCACATAGAGCAGGATGCAGTCGGCGGTCTCCGGCCCTACTCCCTTGATGGACAGGAGCCCTCCCCTCAGTGAGTCAGTATCCAGGGAAACCGACCCGGGAGTTCCGTCCCAGTCCAGCTCCGCCATGTAAGCCCAGACCGCCCTGAGATACTCAGCCTTCCTTCTGTATGTGCCGGAACCCCTCAGCAGAGCTGCAAGCTCTTCAGAGGGAACATCCAGAAGCCTGTATTCATAAAGTATCCCCATGTCCTTCAGACGCTGGATCACAGGCTCCACCCTGTCCCACCTGGTGTTCTGGGCCAGGACGCATCCAGCAAGGTGTTCTTCGGATGTTTCCCCGGGCCACCAGCCCTGGGGGCCGAAATGCTCCATGAGGAGGCGGTACATCTCCGGTATGTTCAGGGCAGGTACCTCCCGAAGGGTCCATCGCCCACAATGTATCCGATACCGCCGCCGTTGCCGGCAACTCCATTTAGGTCAGCGGCTGTACCTGAATCCACAACACGCCAGCTGAGTCCGTTGTCTTCCGAGAGAATTATTGCGCCTCCTTCTCCCACTGCACAGAAGGTCTCTCCGAAAACCAGATTGGTCACGCCGTTAAGATCCTCTTCGCAGCCGCTCTCTATCCTTGCCCACCCATTATTCCCGAAGAGGAAAACCGCGCCTTCCTCGCCCACGGCGATGCAGGGGCTGCCTGCGGAAACAAGGGCGGTAATACTACCCGCGGGAGCTGCCAGTGCCTCCGCTTCCCCGGAGCAGAGCCTGGCGCAGGAGCCAGTAACTCCGTCGATCTGCTCCCTACCGGCGGAAGCGCTGTGAACGAATCCGTTCTCGCCGGTTATCACGAAGTTGTCCGGGCTGGTGGGATCGAAGTTAACTGTAAGAAGGTCTGCCCCTCCGCTGTCGAATCCTTCCCACACCCTCCAGGAATACCCGCCGTCGAAGGAAGAAAGAAGCGCCCCATCGGCACCGCAGGCCATACAGACACCTCCGCTACCCATAACTACTGAGAACAGGTCCTTCTGGAATTCCTCCGGAGAAACATCCTCCCAGATGCCGTCATCCCCCCTTCGGAGTATCCTGCCGCCGTCACCAACCGTCAGAGCTGCGCCTGTGAAAACATCAACCGCTACTCCATTGAGATCACCCACGGTTCCGGAGAACTCCCTCTGCCAGGATGCCCCACCGTCAGCGGTACTGAGAATGGTCCCGGAAAGCAGGGAAGAAGCAAGGAAAGGAACGATGACGAACTTGCGCACAGAGTACCTCCTTGCCTGGAATATAGCAATGCCGTTCCCTGAGTTTCCAGAAACGGTTGTTTTCTTCCCGGGAAGGAACCATAATTGCAAGTCAGGAATACACAAGATGGTGGCAATGTATCTTCTTCGGAGGCAGAAATGAAAAAAGGGAACAGGCTGGTCCTTACGGCTATAGTACTTCTGGCGGCCGCCGGGGCCTGCATAAGCGAAGCGGACAACCCTCTTATCCCCCCAACGGGCATAAGCTCCAACGCCCTTACTGTTCAGCTGGGATATACAGCGGGTGGTGAAGCAGCCTGGGCTCCAGACAGGATAGGTGAGTACTCAGCTTTCACGCTGCACTGGAATGAGGTCCCCGATGCCGTGAGTTATGAGATTCGGGCATCGGAGGTTCCCATTACGATTGAGAACTGGGAGGATGCTATCCTGATGGAGATCATCCCGGCTCCGGCCGACAGCGGCCTGGCCTTCAATGTTATCGAAGTCCTTCCCGAACCCTGCATTGGATGCGGTCTCTGCCAGGCGGAATGCCCGAATGACGCCATAACCGTTCAGGGAGGGGTTGCGGTGATCGACTACGACAGGTGCACCTCCTGCGGCCTCTGCCAGGATGTGTGTCCTGTCGACGCTATCACAGGAACCAGGAATGGCAGGGACTACTACTTCGGGATCAGGGCAATCTTCGGGGAAGACCAGCCTTCAAGTGAAATAGGTGTTACCGATCAGGCTTACAGGATAATCTATTACAATAATAAATATCCTTACTATGGGCCTGATTTCGTATCGAAAGGCTGCGGCCTTTGCCAGCCGGGATCTGATTCTCTCGGATGCTTCGGCGGATGCCACATAATGGAAGATTATCTTGATGAAGAGAGGACCATATCCACAGGCACCGGCTGCCCCTTCGACGCCATGTGGCAGGACACTCTGATACTTCCGGATTCCGTCTACATAGCAAATGTTCCCTACATGGTGTATATCGACTACGACCTCTGCCAGAACTGCGGCAAGTGCTTCGTTGAGTGCTGGAACTACAACGCTGTGATAGACCCCACCGAAAGCTACATAGGTCTGAAATCGCTGATGCACAGGGTTGTTCCTGCCGGCTGGGAATCCGATTATCCGGTAAGACCTTAGCAATTCACCATTTCGAAAGGAGCGTTCATGAGAAGCGCTTTGACCGTGGCGATCCTTGCCTTTGCGGCGTATGCGGGGATAGCCCTGAGCTGGGGCCCTGTGGAGGGCGACTACACAGAGCTTCAGATAAGGGCCGACGGGGCCGTTCTCGCGGTAATAGAGCCTGGAGAGGAAGGTTTCCCCGAGGGGTATGAGCTGAAGGAATCCTTCTTCGTTATTCCCGGTGACTGCATTGGCTGTCAGCTCTGCGTGGGAACCTGCCCCGTAGACGCAATATCGATGAATGACTGCGGCAAGGCCGTGATCGATCCGGAGCTGTGCATCAACTGCGGCATCTGCGCCAGCAACTGCCCGGTAAGCGCCATCAAGCCCCTGAGCATGGGTGACTGCTCCCTGTACGGGATTACCATCGATGAAGAGGAAGTCCTTCTGCAGGAAGGTTTCGAGGAGGAGTAATGTTAAAACGAGGGATGTTGATCCTGGTTCTCGTGCTCGTTGCGGCGGCGGCCGCCAGTACGAGATACTGGGTGGAACCGGACAAGTGCAGCGGATGCGGAGACTGCGAGAAGGTCTGTCCCGTTAACGCCATCGTCATCGAAGACGGCGTTTCAAGGATAGACCCCGACAAGTGCATCAGCTGCGGACTCTGCCAGGGGGTGTGCACCTATGACGCGATTCACTAGAACACTCCTTGTGGCATTTTCGATCCTGGCTGCTCTTGCGGCATGCGCAAGCCCATTGGCCAACGCCATGATAACCGTTGACACCAGCAGGTGCATCGGCTGCGGCGAGTGCGAAGAGGTCTGCCCGTACGGGGCCATAGAGGTCATCGACGGCGACGCCGTGGTGAATCCCGGGCTCTGTCACCAGTGCAACAGGTGCATAGAAACCTGCCCGGAAGGAGCGATATACTGATGAAAACAGCAGCAGTTATTCTCCTTGCGGCTTCATGCGCCTTTGCGGTTTCCTTCCAGGAATACGCCCAGGTCAACGTCACTTCCGACAGTATTACCTACGGCGATGGCCTGAGGAAGGATGTTACGGCGGGTTTCCGCGTTCAGGGAAGCAACTGGGATATCACCCTTAACGAGGATTGGGTGACAGCCGGTGAGAACCCTGTGCTTGAGCGTTTCTACGCCAGCCGTCTGGAGTCCAGGCTCGAAGGAAGGGTCCGTTTCGGCGGATTCACCCTGAACCCGGAGTTCCAGTATGACATGGACCTGGACAGCGCGGCCATAGTCTATCCCCTCTCCCTTGGCGAGGGCTACAGGAACTCGGCACTGCAGCCGGCCATGACCCTGGTTTATGAGATCCCCGGGGTTCTCGAGGTCTCAGGCACCGGCAGATACTGGGTGAGGGATGTGGCGGCGCTGGATTCCGATCTGGATGCCCAGTGGTCCGAGATGCGCTACGGCGGACAGGCTCTCTGGCACACCCCTGTGGGAGCCTGCATTTCGGTGGGGGGAGTTTCGCACCAGACAGTGCTCGACGAATATGGATACGATGAGAGCTGGTCCAGGCT
>DAINQE010000092.1:0-4251 GCA_036743055.1 Candidatus Sabulitectum sp.
ATCTACATAATGTTCTTCGGATGCCTGGGAATGGCCCTGGGCGCCGGGAACTCCGGGCACCCCTACGGCGTGATAGCAGTGAGCAGGGGCCTTGCCCAGATGAGTTCATACGAACTCTCCTTCTCCGCCGCGGTAATAGTGCTGGCGGTGGGGCTGGGCACCTTCAGGGTGGAGGGCATCGTTGCGGCGCAGCAGGCGGGGATCACCAGCTGGAACATATTCAGGTTCCCCTTCGCCAGCGCGGCGGCAATGATCGCTTTCCTTCCCATGCAGATGGCCTACCCCTTCAGCATCGTTCTTGCTCCCCAGGAGATACCTATAGGGCCTCCCACGGAGTACAGCAGCAGGTTCCTCTCGCTGATGTTCAGCGGCAGGGCCGTCTTCGGAGCGGCAAAGGCCCTGCTCTATGCCAATCTGTTCTTCGGAGGGGCATCCAGCTGGTGGAGCCTTCTGCTTAAGACCCTTCTGATCTACATGTACCCGGTGTTCGTGGGGGCGGTGTTCCCCAGGTTCAGGACCGAGCAGAGCATACGGTTCCTCTGGTTCGTTCCCACTACCCTTGCCCTGGTGGACCTTGTCCGCCTTATGGCCTAGGAGGTGAAGATGTACTGCAACGAAAGGCCGCCCGAACCTTCTGAGAAGAAGGAACTCTGGCGGAAGATCAACGACATGGCCAGGGCGAACAGCCTCTGGGTCACAGCCTACGGCACCGGCTGCGGGGCCATCGAGCTACGCCCCCTTCACACCTCCAGGTTCGACATGGAGCGCTTCGGAATTGCCATGCGGCCCACGCCAAGGCAGGCGGACGTTCTGATAATCTCCGGCTACCTTTCGGTGAAAACGCTGAAAAGGGTGATCCGGGTGTACGAGCAGATCCAGGACCCGAAGTACATAGTCGCCCTTGGTTCCTGCACCATCAACGGCGGCATGTACTTCGACTCGTACAACACACTGAACGTGCTTGACAGGTACCTCCCGGTGGATGTGTACGTGATGGGCTGCATGCCCAGGCCGGAGGCGATAATCGACGGCTTCTCCCTGCTGATGAGGAAGATAAAGGAAGGCAGGGCGGAGGGCTGGAAGCATTACCAGAAGAATCTCGACTACTACCGGGAGAACCAGAAGGCCATAATCGCCGACTGGGACATGCCCGACTACAACTGGTGAGGAGGAGGAAATGATCGACAGGGTCATGAAGGAGCTTGAAAGCAGATTCTCCTCGCTGGAGCTGGTACGGGAGATGCACAACTACCTCCATGTCTATCTGGACAACGGCCAGGTGATGGAGGCCATTCTCAACGCCAGAACACTGCTGGGTTTCAGGACCCTGCAGCTTATAAGCGTGGTGGACAGGATGGAGGAGAACAGGTTCCAGCTAACCTGGATACTGGAGAACTATACCGACTCGCTGGTGCTGCTGTTCAGCGCGGATTACCCCAGAGAGAACTGCTCAGTGCCCTCACTGAGCGCTGTCTGGCCCGCTGCTTCCGCCTTCGAGAGGGAACTGTTCGAGATGTACGGCGTGAGCTTCCCCGGTAATCCCAGGGAGGGGGAGGACTTCATCCTGGAAGGATGGAAGGAGATCCCGCCCATGAGAAGGGATTTCGACACCGAGGAGTACTCCATGCGGGTCTACGGCGAGAGACAGCCCAGGAAGCACACCGATCCCAGACAGTACATCGGCGAGATAGTGGGGGAATGGAATACCCCCATGGGCCGCATGAGAGGGGAGGAGGAGTGATGGCCTACGACAGGGCAACGGACCCCGAGAAGACCACCCACCTCTTCTTCGGGCCTCAGCACCCGGGTGTAACCGGGAACATGAGCATCGAGATGTGGTTCGACGGCGACGAGATAACGAAGGCCATAACCCATGTGGGCTACCTGCACAGGGGCTTCGAGAAGCTCATGGAGAAGAAGCTCTGGATACAGAACTTCCCTCTGGTCTGCCGCATATGCGTTCCCGAACCTGACATCAACGAGCAGTGCTACGCCATGGCCATAGAAGAGCTTTCGGGCATTGAGCCCCCTGAAAGGGCACAGTGGATAAGGACCCTGGTGCTTGAGCTGGCAAGGCTTGCGGTGAACCTGATGGCCTTCGGAGGCCAGGCGGGAACCCTGGGCCTGGGCACAGGTGCCATGTGGGGAATAACCCTGAGGGATTTCGTGCTGGACCTCTTCGAGGAACTCACCGGCGCCAGGATCTACCACATCTACATACAGCCAGGCGGGGTAAGGCGCGACCTCCCGGAGGGCTTCCACGGCAGGGTCGAGGAAACACTCCGCACCATCGAGGAGCGGCTTCCTGAGCTGGACAGGCTCATACTGAACAACTCGGTTTTCAAGCTGAGGACGAAGGGCGTTGGAGTGGTCGATCCCTCCTGGATAGAGGAGTACGGCCTGGTGGGCCCTGTGGCCAGGGGAAGCGGCGGCGTGCGCGACGTGCGGAAGGATGCCCCCTACGGAGTCTACCCCCAACTCGATTTCCAGGTAGTAACCGAGAACGGATGCGACATCTACTCCAGGGCCCTTGTGAGACGGCGGGAGATAGAGATGAGCATCGACCTGATCAGACAGGTGCTGAAGGGAATGCCCCAGGGGCCCGTGGCCGCGAAGCTTCCCAACCTCACCGAGTGGAAGGTTCCCCCCGGGGAGTGCTACTCCCGGGTTGAGTCCAGCAGGGGAGAGTACGGCTACTATGTGGTGAGCGACGGTTCCCTGAAGCCCAGGAGGGTGCATGTGCGGGGGCCTTCGTACGTACACGCGGTGCCCCTTCTGGAGCGTATGCTGGTGGGGGCCAACATAGCGGATGTTTCAAACATCATGGTCAGCCTCACCACATGCCCACCTGAGATAGAGAGGTAGGAAGATGAAGTTCACCGACATAGTTTCTCCCTTCCTCGCCTGGTCCAGGGCCGCAAGGAGGGTTGACACCATACCGTACCCGAAGAGGAAGAACCCCGGATCGGACAGGTACAGGGGCTTTCACGTCAACGACACCGACAAGTGCATAGGCTGCGGCCGCTGCGAGGTGATCTGCGAGAACCTTGCCATCGACATGGTGAAGGCAGAAACAATAAAGCCTGAAAAAGGCGACTCCGGCCTTAGACCCAGAGTGGACTACGGCAGGTGCTGCTGGTGCGCCCTCTGCGTTGATGTGTGCTCCACCGGCTCTCTCAAGATGAGCAACCGCTACAGCTGGACTACCGAGAACCCCGACACCTGCGTTTACACCCCCGGCATCGAGCAGAAGGCCTGGGACGCCGACGAGAAGGGCTACCGCCAGGATAACGAAACCCTGGGCTGGGCCGGTTCACCCAGGGAGCACATGGAGATCATGGACCCCGAGAAGAGGGTGGGAACCTTCGAGGAAGTTGTGAAGGGATACACCGTAAGGCAGGCCATGGAGGAAGCCTCCAGGTGCATACAGTGCGGCCTCTGCATCACCGCATGCCCGGCCCACATGCACATACCCGACTACCTGAAGGCAATAGCCGAGGGCAGGTTCGCCGACGCGGTAAAGCTCTTCTACGACAACAACCCCCTTCCGGAGATGTGCGGAAAGGTCTGCACCAGGCAGTGCGAAACCGTGTGCGCAATGGGATACCAGGGCGAATCCATAGCAATCAGATGGCTCAAGCGCTTCGCCTGCGAGCAGTTCGAAAACCTCTCTGAAGTCCTTGCCGCCGATGCCGAACCCGGAGAACCCAACGGGAAAACCGTCGCCGTGGTAGGCGCCGGGCCTTCAGGGCTTTCCGCCGCTTACTACCTGGCGAGGATGGGTTACGGCGTAACCGTACTGGACGAATCGGAAACCGGCGGGGGAGTGGCCTGGAAGGCAATACCCGAGTACCGCCTGCCCGAATCCGGTCTGGAGAAGCAGATGGAGGTGTTCAGAAGCGCCGGGATCACGTTCAGCTACGGCCAGAAGGTGAACGGGGAACTCCTTGAAAAGCTCTCAGAAGAATATGACGCCGTTTACCTGGCCACAGGCCTTCAGAAGCCCTCCGACGCAAGGATAGAGGGGGAGGACCTCCCGGGGGTAAGACCCGCCTTCGACTTCCTCATGAACTCCCCGGAAAAGACCGAAGAGCAACTCGGCGAAAGGGTGCTGGTGGTTGGCGGCGGCAACGTTGCCATGGATACCGCCAGAACCGCCAGGAGGCTGGGTTCCCAGGTGATCATCTCCTACAGACGCCGCCTGGAGGACATGCCGGCGGACGAAGAGGAGATCCACGAGGCCATGGAGGA
>DAINQE010000093.1:0-4178 GCA_036743055.1 Candidatus Sabulitectum sp.
AGGAGGCTCAGTATGGCAAAAACACGAACCCTTGATCCTGGAGTAAGCATCAGGTTCTCCGAATACGCCGATTCACCTGGCTGCAATTTCTCGAGCTTGAAGCACATGGCGATAAGCCCCATGCATTACAGGCACGCTCTGGAGAATCCACCAGACCAGACACCAGCAATGCTTATGGGCAAGGCAATCCATACCGCAGTCTTTGAACCACAGCGGTTCCAGCTCGAGCATGCAGTCTGGGGCGATTCGCGCCGTACAAACGCCTTCAAAGAATTCGCTGCGGAATGTGCTGCGCAGGGGAGGGATGTGCTGAAAACTGAGGAGTTCGAGACCGTAATGGCCATCAGAGACTCAGTGAGAAGCACCCCCCCAGTGGTTGAACTCCTCGAGAAGGGCAGACCTGAAGTAAGCCTCTTCTGGAGGAATCCTCAGACAGGTATTGAGTGTAAAGGCAGATTGGACTGGATAGCAGGAAGGACCGCCATCCTTGATCTCAAGACCACCATCAGCATTGATGAGGGCTGGTTCTCACAACAGGCCTGGAAAATGAAGTATTTCCACCAGGCTGCCATGTACCGCGAGGGATATGCCGTATCCTCCGGCAGAGGATCGATCCTTCCCTTTGGCATCATTGCCGTTGAAAGGAAGCCTCCACACGCCTGCCGGCTTTTCTGGCTGGATGAGGATTCCCTGGAGAGAGTACATGACGAATACGTTACCTGGCTGGAGCAGGTCAGGGATTGCACTGAAAAAGGTGTCTGGCCCGGTCCATTACCACTGGAGACTGAGCTGAAGGCTCCGGAATGGGCCACGGGCAGAGAGGACGCCATAGACTTCGAAGGAGTAGATGATGCCCGTGAAGCAGGATAGCAACCCGCAATACCATGTCGACTTGATGTTCCCGAGCCGTTACCTGAAGGCTGCGGATCTTCAGGAGAAGCCGCTGACTCTTACCATTGAACAGGTATTCCGGGACCAGGTCAGAATGACCAACGGAGCCGTTACAGAAAAGTACATCCTTCGGTTCAAGGAGACCGAGAAGGAGCTGATCCTCAACAAGACCAACGCCAAGGCTATCGCCAAACTACTCAGAGAACCCAAGGCGGTGAACTGGGTAGGATCCGTCATCGTCCTTAAGCCGACGACCTGTGAGGCCTTTGGGGAGATAGTGGACTGCATCAGGGTCAAGGAAGCTGGATAGCCTTTTCTCACTTTGCAGGAAGGGGCCGCTGTGGTAATGGCGGCCCTGATTCCACCAAGAGGTTACAAAAACACACATCGCATAAGCAACCGAATCTTCCCTCACTCACTTAACTCTTGTATCAAATTGGGCACCGTTATAAAGGACTCTGTGAATCCCATGGCTTACCGCCGGTTTGTCGTTTGGTTTGCTGTTTGGTTCGTTGTTTGGTTTGTTGTTTGGTTTGTCGTCGGTCTGCCGAATGCATTTCCCACATGAGCAATATCTTATTGTCAGCCATGATATTCGGCTTGCACTTGGTTTGTCATCGGTTTGTCGTTTGGATTGTCGTTTGGATTGTCGTTTGGATTGTCGTTTGGTTTGTCATTTGGTTTGTCATTTGGTTTGTCGGTCTCTATTGGGCAGCGCCAATAAGGACTCTGCAAATGTCGTCGTATGAGACTTAGGAAAGAGCATGGTCTCATTCAAGTGCACAGAGAATGGGCTGCGTGACGGTATAACGGCACCGCCATTACTGTACACGACCGAACCTTTCGTTCCACCCTAAAAACTAGACCCCTTCTGTACACCGCATCACTGAAAATCACGGGGCAGTAGTCGTTCTGGCTGCTGCCCTTTTCTCATTCCCATCTCTGGAGAGGAGGTGTAGAACCATGAAGGTCATTGGATATGTAAGAGTCAGCACTGAGGAGCAGGCACGCGAAGGAATCAGCCTTGAAGCCCAGAGGCACAAGATCACAGCCTGGGCAGAAGCTCTTGATGGGGAACTCCTCTTCATCGCTGAGGATGCGGGTATCTCAGGCAAGCATATCAGGAACAGAGACGGCCTCAGAAGGGCAATAGAGGCTACATGTACCGAGCAGGCCGCTCTTGTCGTCTACAGCCTCTCCCTGCTCTCCAGGAGCACCAGAGACACTCTCATGGTGGCAGACAAGCTGGACAAGGCAGGTGCCGACCTCGTAAGCCTTTCTGAGCGGATCGACACGACTACTGCTGCCGGGAAAATGGTCTTCCGGATGCTGGCTGTCTTAACAGAGTTTGAAAGAGATCAGATCAGTGAGAGGACCAGCGCTATCCTTCAGCACAAGAAGGCCAAGGGCGAGGTCTATTCCCCTATCCCCTTTGGCTTCCGCCAGGAAGGTGATAAGCTCTTAATCGACGAAGAAGAGCAAGATGTTATCAGGCACATAAAGGAGCTGAAGATGAAAGGCCTTAGCCTGCGCAGAATAGCAGCCAAGCTTAACAAGCAGGGCACTCCTGCCAAGAGAGGTGGGGTCTGGTATGCTTCTTCGGTGAGAGAGATGGTGAACCGTGAGGAATAGGGAAGACTGGGATTATAGTCTTCCCTTGTACCTTGGTTGTCATAATCGAACATGATGCAAGATTCCGGAGCTTTTTCACATCTTGGTTAGGAGTTGATCGAAGAGAGCAATGAGCAGCATGATGAGTTGGAACGGAAACTCGATGGCTTCTTCCTCAGCTCTTATCTGCTGAATTGATTTCACTCAACTAACGTGCTGCCTGCTCTCTGATCAGTGGAAGGGGCGGACGCGGAGAGAAGTGACGTCCGCCCCGGGAAACCGGCGAAAGAACGGGAGGGGGACTTCCGCCGGCCTGATACTAGATGGTCAGTATGCCCATTACCCTTGCCAGCCCGGCTTCTGCAGTCTTCAGTGAATAGAGAGCGGAAGCGTAGTTGGTTCGCGCTGACGTAAGGGCCAGGAAGGCGCCGTCCATCTCGAGCCGGGTGATCATTCCCGCCTCGTATGACACCTGTGCGATCTGGGCGCCTTCCTCAGCCTGTTCAACAGTTGAACCTGCTGCTTCAAGGGTTTCTCTGGCCTGCTCAAGTGTGTTCCATGAGGCAACAAGGCCAAGGGAAGAGTAGTTCTCGATGTCAGTGGCCTGAGCCTGATAAGCCAGCCTGTCGTATCTGGCACTGCGGTAACCGCTGTAATCGGAAAGCCCGTTGAGGATGGGGACCTGCACAGCAGCAGAGACGGTCCAGTTCCTCTGATAGTCGTCTGCGGTGATGTCAGTTATGTCATCAACCTGCGCTTCGAAGTTGTACTCGGTCTGGAAAACAAGCTGCGGCGCGAAAGATGCTGCGGCAAGTTTCACGCCGTCGTCTCCCAGTTTCCTCATCGATTCAGCTATTTCAAGCTCAATGCTCGAAGAAGACATCACCGATCTTGCCTCATCCAGCGAGGAGGGAAGCTGGACAGGGAATGGGTCAGTGATGTCTCCTTCAATGGTTACAGGTTCGCTCTCGGAGTATCCCATGCTCACCGCAAAGGCTGCAGTTGCGTTCTCAAGGGCTGCTGCCGCAGCTATGGAGTCAGGACGTCTGTTTTCCATTGCCACCTGGCTCTGAAGCAGCTCGAACCTGCTTGCCATTCCAGTTTCATACCTGACGGAGGTCAGTTCGTAGCCTTCTCGTGCAATGTCCATTGCCTCTGTTGCCACCTCGTTCATCATCTCCGCAAGGAGAACGCCGTAGAAAGAGGTGACAACATCTAACACGGCGTCCTGCTCCGCTGCGGAGAGTGAATGCTCAGCAAGGTCCAGCGCAGTTGATGTCATGGAAGCGCCTGCAGGCCCCTGGGCCACTATGGGTATCGTGGCGGTAATGCCGTAGGAGGATGCCCACTCGGTCTCCATTGGTATGGAGCCCATTCCGGGGATGGTGAACTCATAGATGTCATGATCCTGCTGATAACCCAGTGTAGCGTTCACCCTGGGCAGGAACCAGGTGTGTGCGTTGTTCCTGTCCCACCTGGAGCTTTCCACCTCGTTCCTGGCTGCTTCTACATCTCCCCGCTGTGAGAGGGCTGTTTCCACCGCTTCCTCAAGTGTGTATGCTCCTGCCGCTGATACGATGAGGAGCATTACAGCTATTGCTGCTGAATACTTCATTCTGACACCTCCTGTGCCTTCCGGAACTTTCCGAAAACAAGGTAGAGGGCAGGCACCACGA
>DAINQE010000094.1:0-3945 GCA_036743055.1 Candidatus Sabulitectum sp.
CGGATCTCTGAAGAGATCCTCTTCTCCCCTGTGGGGAGCAGCTCCCTCGCCGAGGCAAAGTAGCTTTTCGCCCCCTGAAAGTCCCCTCTGTTGAAGTGCAGAAGGGCCATTGCATGGCTGACCATACCCGTCTCTTCGCCTCCATGGCTCATTTCGCCGGCTTCCTGGAGCAGCCTTTCCGCTTCGGGGTACCGTGCTGCAAGGGTGTAGAGCAGCCCCGCTTCCACCCTTGCCCGGAGTCCGGTTTCCCGTTCCTCCCCGGGAGAGGAGGCGAAGCCCAGGTATTTCTCATACCACTTCAGGGCTTCCTTCCTGGAGTCCCTCTCGTTCGCCCTCCGCCCGGCAAGGAGGGCGTATTCCCTGGCCTTGGCCACCTTGAGACCCCTGCAGTAGTGGTGGGCCGCAAGGGAAAGGCAGTTCTCCTCCCCGGCGAGGTATCTCCTCTCCCAGTAAACCCCCAGCCTGGACTGAAGGGCCATTCTGGTTCCCCGGGCCATCTGGTCGTGGAGGAAACTCCTGAATGGATCCGTAACGAAGCTGTAGCAGGGTATTCCATCGGAAGAGATGGATTCGGCAAGCAGACCGCTGGAAACAAGGTATTCAAGTGATGTAGCCGCATGGAGTTCATCTATTCCCAGCACCTCGGTGAGAACGTCGATACGGAAGGAATCACCGGGAAAGAGCGATGCCGCCTCCAGCAGCTTCCTGTCACCACGGGATACCTTCTCCAGCCTGCTTTCCAGGATCTTCACGATGCTGTCTGGTAGCTCCACGTTTTCCGGCAGCATGTAGACCCATTTCCCTGGCGGCTCCCAGGAAATGAAGCCCTTCTCCACAATGGACAGGAGCAGCTCCCTCAGGAACAGGGGATTACCGTCGCTCCGCTCCTTCAGTTTCTCAAGAACGGAAGCTGGCACCTGGGGATCCTTCAGGGCGAACATCACCATGTGGGCTATGTACTCGTCGCTCAGCGGCCGCAGCGTGATATCTGTGGAGGAGACCATGCTGGCCAGCACCCTGAGTACCCTGTTCACCTCCGGGCAGTCCTCCAGGGGAGTCCTTGCCGCTGCAATGAAGAGAATGGGAGAATCCCCGGCGGTCCGAACCAGATACGCCAGCAGGTCAAGGTCCTGGGCGGATATCCACTGTACCGAGTCGATGAAGTACACCACAGGAGTCCTGGAGGAAAGCCATTTAAGGACCGCTGCGATCTCCGAGTGCATTCTGAAGCGCACCACGCCGTTCTCCTCCGAGAGCGCATCCTCCGTTTCCCTGAGACCAAGCCGGGGAAGGGCCTGTGCGGTGTGGGGAAGCACCGGCCCCACCTTCCCGGCAAGTTCTTCCAGCGCCCCCGGTGCCAGGGAGCGGATCGCCTCAGCAATGGGAAGGGCCATCTGAATGAAGGGCATCTCAGTGCCCAGCTCACTGCAGCCGTGCTCAAGGAAGAGAGTGTCCCTGAAGGAGCAGTAGTGCTTCAGTTCGTGCACCAGCCTGGTCTTCCCCGTACCGGAGTCCCCGGTGATCACCACCAGCCTGCTGCCGCTCTGAATGGACATGTCCAGCCTTGACCTGAGGGTGTCCAGTTCTCCGTGGCGGTTCAGGAAGTGATCGAAGGATATTTCCTTCCCTTCGGATTCAGCCTCGCTCTCCGAAACGAAGGATACCCTTCCCCTGCCGCCTTTCTTGGCGCTGAAAAGCGCTCTGTCCGCCCTTTCGAACACATCCGACAGCCTGGCGTCACCCCCATGGCTTTCCGCTACGCCTATGGAAAGGCTTACATCCATTCCTGACGAGAACGGGACCCTGTCCAGGTACTCCAGTATCCTCTCGGCCTGATTAACAGCGTTCAGCTGAGCCGTTGAGGGCATCACCACCACGAACTCGTCGCCGCCGTATCTCAATGGGATATCAGACGACCGTACACAGCTGGAGATCACATCGGCAACCGACTTCAGGACCCTGTCCCCCTCCAGATGGCCGCAAAGGTCGTTGATGAGCTTGAAGTGATCCAGATCGATCACCATCAGGGACCATACATCCGAGGGCTCCCTGGCAACGAACTCGCCGTTCAGGTCCTCAAGGACCCCTCTTCTAAGCAGACCGGTGAGTTCGTCCCTTGGGGAATCAGTCAAAGCTGCGGCCTCCATATGAAGTCATCTAGTGAACCCATGGGGGGTTGCCTTTCCGCAATGGAGTTCCTCTGAAACACAGCAAGCAAAACAGCACCCTTCTGAATGGTCCACTATGGCGCTTATCTGAATCTAAAACAGGTCAACTGCCATGGGGAGGGAAAGGGATTCATGATTCAAGAATGGACAGCTGCAACTTCCAGGGCTTGTCATGGCCGAACTGAAAAACAGCCGGGATGCAGATACTCCCGATACTCCCTTTTTCACAGGACATCATCTATTGTCAGCTTTGGGACTGATCCTTGCACAGCCAATCTGGAGGACGAAAATGAACAAGCTGGCCCAAAAAGCGGGAGCCGCGCCATTCTGGATGGTCATAGCGGCTTATACCCTCGGTATTTTCATTATGCTGCTGCACAGAAGGAGTGCGGAATGGGGCATATCATATGGCGGGTTTACCGCAGCTGTGGTATTCCTGGCAACTACTGCAGGCATACTCGCAGAGAGGATCAGGGAGTTTCGCAGCGCTTTCGTCATTACGGAAACACTCCTGGTGGGATTCCTTTTCGTGGGCTATGCGATTACGGCAATGTACCTGATCGCATCACTCACCAGCGCCGTTCCGGATCAGCAGATCACTTACTGGGCTGGAGGGCTGTTGGGACTTGCGGCATCAACTGCCCTGATGATCCGCTCGGTTGAGAAACTGAAGAAGGAAGCGTAGGTGCACAAAATGCCTGAAACAGCGTCCGCAACTCCAGCACTCCGAAGGGTAAGTGGTCTGGCAGTGGCCGGGTTCATCCTTTCAACGACTTTCTTCTTCAGCGGGATGGGGATGATCTTCTCAGCGGTGAGCCTTGCCCGATTCAGGGGATACACCGGCGAAGAGGTATTGGGAAGGAATCTCGCTTTTGCGGGTCTCGTTATCGGAATAGTGCTCACTTTCCTGGGGTTCGTCCTCTACATTCTGAGCTTCCTGAATGTGCGCACCTGGTCCCCTGACATAGAGGAACTTCTGTTCCTGCTTCTGAGATAAGCAGCTGCTTCACGAAGGGGTTCACTTCAGGACTTTGAAAAACAGCCCGTAACCTGGCCCTGGTATGTTCTCCTGCACTACCCATCTGCAAAGGTTGGGTGAACAAGGACAGGAATCGATAAAGGTGCAGTTTCTGGTTTATCAGGCGGGAAACGCCCATCTGAAACATCATCCAGGGCTCTGAGCGGAGTGGTCCGGGAGACTACGTTGCTTCATATCGGGGCAGATACCCTCAAAACCCTGAATGGTCAGTTTCCCATTATACATATGGATATGCAATCCGAACCGGATTTTGTTCGGATGCACCATCAGAGCCGCCTACCATAATTCCGGATCTTCAGGGACCCACTGCCCGTCCGGGGTCAACTCTATGTAAGTAGGTCTCACTGTTCCGGTCCATTCTTCCCAGTCCACTGTTATCATGTTCACCCTAACCGTGGAGTCACCGTCCCAGGCCACGTTCGAAGGCGCCCACGAAACATTCTTCTCGTTGAACTCCGGGACGAGACTGTCCGGTCCCACTCTCCATATCTGCACGCCATTGAAGTTATAAGCGGCTATGACGTCCCTGTAGGAGCATAGCAACCTGGTCCCGTCCGGGCTGAGGACAGGTTCGGATATGGCCCTCTGGTATTCTCCGGTGGTTCCGTTCAAGAGCAGCCAGTCCACCCATTCGTATCCCTGCTGCTCCACCACCCAGATATCATGCTGCGGGAAATAGTCAACGAGATAGCAAATGGTCTCGTAGCAGGTGCCATCAATGGACATCACGTCGCTGAA
>DAINQE010000095.1:0-3867 GCA_036743055.1 Candidatus Sabulitectum sp.
TCCACATCCAACACGGAGTTCAGCTGGTGCTCCACTCCGGACAGCAGGAGCTACAATGGAGCTGACACCCAGGTGTTCGTCTCGGCAATTCCCGAATCCGCTGATACGGTCCAGGTCTACATCTCCACATCATACTCGGGCATCCAGGAAGAGGGCGGCCTTCCCTCTGCAATAAGCCTATTCTCCGGAGGTGTCATGGTTGATCACCCGGGAGGGAATGCCGTGATCGCCGTTCACGATATTTCAGGCAGAACGGTGGAAACCGTCTTCCGGGGGGATCTCCCTGCGGGAAGTCACTCCTTCACCATCCCGGTTGAGGATCTGCCCTCCGGGGTGTTCCTGGTAAGTTACACCGCAGAGGCCCGGACGGGGTCCGTCAAGGTAGTTTCCCTGTAGGGAATGGAAGGGAAGGGCGGCGATGCCGCCCTTCCCGGTCAGATGTGTTGTCAGTAGCCGAAGAACCTCGCCATGAGCTTTATCGCCAGGTCCCTTCCAAGGAGCTTTTTGGCCCAGTTCGCCTTCCTGGCGTTCATTCCAGCCAGGTAGCAGAACCTGGGGTTCTTCTTCCGGATTACCCTGGTGATGACATCCGCTACCTTCTCCGGAGGAATCCCAAGGCTGCTGTCAATTCCGCTCACAACATCCCTGTAGTGGCCGTCCACCCCGGGGTTGCCCACTGGTTCGTAGGTGTTGCCCGTTTCGTTGAAGCCGGTGTTCACATTACCGGGATGCACCACGGAAACCCTTATCCCCCGGTATGAGATCTCGGTCCTCAGCGATTCGTAGAATCCCTCGAGACCGGATTTCGACGCGGAGTAGAGAGAGGACATGGGGACACCGATGCAGGCCGCGATGCTGCTGACCCCGATTACGGAGCCTCCGTCGGCCATGCCCGGCAGGAAGTCCCTTACCAGTTTGATGTGGTCCAGCAGGTTAACGGAAAGAACGGAATCCACCAGCCCGTCGGGAAGGTACTCAACAGGATGTGTGCTGTGCACCGCGGCGCTTACCACAAGGGCGCTTATCTCCCTGGAGAACCCGGCGGCGTATCTCTTCACGCCATCCCTGTCTCCCATGTCAAGAAGAACTGATTCAACGCCCTCGAGCTGGAACGGCTTCCTGTCGATACCACGGACATCGTAGCCCAGGGATGCCAGCTTCCGGCAGGTTTCCAGCCCTATCCCGCCGGCGGCTCCCACCACCACCGCAACGGGCTTCGCCGAGGTCATCAGAAGAAGTGCCGGGCGAGGCCCAGTATCCCCTGACCCCAGGGCACCCTGTGGGAAACGCCGTCGCCTCCGCCCTTCTCGAACTTCTCTCGGTTGTCCAGGTACCACTGATAGTTTGCCAGAAGGGCTTCCTTGTTGGAGTACTTCGGTGTGAACCCCAGAAGCTTCTCAGCCTTCTCAACCGACACGAAGGAATCCTTCGTGGCTGTCTTGTATACCCAGGGATAAAGCGGCGAGAGTTTGAAGAACTCAAGCACCTCCAGGGCGAAGATGACCAGGTGCGCCGGGGACTCCTTGATCTTCTTGCCGAAGCCGGCCTTGTCCAGGACAACCTGGTAGTCCTCCCTCATGGTGGAGAACTCTTTGGCGCCTATGTTGAACTCGGTATTCACCGCTTCGGTATCTTCCTTCTCCGCCGACATGATGATGGATTCGCAGAGATCGGCCACATGTAGGAGCTGGTAGAGGTTCCTTCCCCTGCCGATCATGGGGAAGCTCCTCCCTTCGGACGCCCACTGGTAGAAGATGGCGAAAACACCCAGCCTCTCGGGTCCCACGAAGGACTTGGGCCTGATGGATGTAATGGTCATCCCCTTTTTCCTGTACTCGCCCACTATCCCTTCGGCCTCTATCTTGGTACATCCGTAAGGTCCCACTCCCACCATAGGGTCGTCCTCGAAGATGGGATGCTTCTCGGGTATCCCGTAAACCGCCGTGGATGATATGTAAATACCCCGGTTCACCCCGTGCTCATGGGCCGACTGAAGGACATTCCTGGTACCGTCCACATTGGTTGTGAGTATGTCCGCCTTCTTGTAGAGGGGGAGCGCCGCGGCGCCGTGCATGAAGATGTCCACACCGGCCATGTGGCTGTCCACCGCCGCCTTATCCCTCACGTCAACGATATGATGCTCGATAACATCCTTCATGTCGGGGTAGGTGAAGGGCTCGATGTCCAGGGAAACCACCTGATGCCCCCTGGAGACCAGTTCCCGTATAAGGTTGATGCCCAGGAAGCCTGAACCTCCGGTTACAAGCCATTTGCTCATTTCAAACCCTTTCTGGAGATGCTGCAGGGGAATGCTTCGGCGAACAAATTAACCGTAAATGGATTGGAAGTCAAGCGGGGAGCGCAGCTCCCCGCCTGACCGAAGGATCTATCTCACAACGGCGATCTGTCTGTTGACCACTTCGCCGGTGCTTGTGGTGAGCCTGATGAAGTAGACACCCGGTTCATCGATGTTCATGGTGGTGGAGGAACCTGCGTCGAAGGTGCTTACCGCGCGGCCGGTGACATCGAAGATCTCCACGGTGCCGATAACCCCCTGGGGGATCTGGGTGACAACGGAGAAAGCTCCGCTGGCGGGGTTGGGCCATGCGGCAAGGTGTACGTTTTCAGAAACCGATGCCGAAGAACTTTCCCCTACACCTGTGTAAGCAAGGGGGCTGAAGTAGGCATTGAATACCTCCTTCTCGTCATTGCTCTGGTAGCCCTGTACTATCGCCGCGAAATTGAGGTTGTCGAATGGATGCGACGAAGGGTTAAGGGTGTAGGTTCCCTGAACTTCGATGGTCTGGGGGTAGGGTCCGGTGAAGTTCAGAACCGTTCCAGCTGTAGCTGTGGGAGCAACCACCGGTATCCACATCATTTCCTGTCCGTTGTAACCGCCCCATGCGCTGGTGGCGATTTCATGGTCCTCGAGAATTGCGGACCAGAGCTTCACACCGGTATCGAGATCCTGCTCCGCGGTGACGCTGATGAAGGCCGTTCCGCCAGTTTCATCACCAACGCATTCCACGTCGATGGAAACGTACGATGGCACGGCAAGTCTGGAATTGATGGCGGCCGCGAAGGTGGAGGGAGTGTAGCTCGCCGGCAGACCGTCGATGGATACGCAGGGCGTGTAGCCAAGGCCGAATATCCCTATTCTTGCCGAAGAGAATGGATTGGATCCCGGACCGTTGTAGAAGTGATAGAACGGAGCCACATCACCGGCCTGAACGAACGGGTTGATTATGCTCTTGACAGTTGACCAACTGCCGTAGCAGCTGCCTCAACCAGTCTGTGTGGCATACTCCCAGGTAACAACCCTGTCAGCAGCCAGAGAAGCTGCTGCAAGAAGGGCAAGGGCCATAAGTGCGTATTTCACTACTTATCTCCTCTCCATTAAGGGAAAAAGTTTCATGAAAATATACCCATACTGAAAAGGAAAACAACCCGGTGAAGCCCTTCAGGTTATCGGGATAAGCTCTATGCCCCCCCCAGCCAGAAGAGCGCACATGAGGCATACCTCTTCCCTGCAACCATTTGCTTCCATCCATGCTGCGGCTGCGCTGCGGATGCGTTCGGTTCCGGTAAAGCTGAGTTTCTCAAGCTGTGTCCTTCCATCGCCGGAGAAGGACGATTTCACCTCTATGAAGAAGACCCGGTCTCCCTTTCTGGCAATGATGTCGATCTCGCCGCCTGGGCATCGCCAGTTCCTTTCCAGCACTTCGTAGCCGAGCTTCGCCAGGTGCCGGGCAACCGCTCCCTCTCCGGCGCCGCCGGGGTTCTGAACACCGGGGAACAGAGAGAGCTGTCCAGTTTCATACCGTGAGGCCAGCGGCTCGAAGGACATCCTGTGCAACGGTGAAGGCC
>DAINQE010000096.1:0-3572 GCA_036743055.1 Candidatus Sabulitectum sp.
TCCTACATGAAGAACGATTACGAAACCGCGGAGGATCTGTGGGAAAGAGCGCTGGGATCCGTACCGCCCGGCGATCGTGAAAAAACCCCTTCTCTCCTGTGCAACATAGCCAGCGCGAGAAAGAGCCTGGGCAGACATGAAGAAGCCCTGGAGGCGCTGGAGCAGGCCGCTGCGCTCCTGATTGGCTCGGAAGACGCATACCTTCTGGCGGCGTACAACACCACTATGGCAGACGTTCTGAGGCTCAAAGGCGATTCGGAGGAGGCGGAGAAACACTTCCGCAAGGCTCTGGAACTTGGCAGACGCACCGGGAACGCCAGAGGGGTGTCATTCTGTCTGGAAAGCCTTGCAGGGCTGATGATGGGAAGATCCCCTTCCGAAGCTCTCCCTCTTGCGGAGGAGGCCCTGGAAATGGCCCTCAAGTCAGGCGCAAGGACCAGGATCGACAGGGCGGGTGCTGTTCTGAATACCGTCAGGGCCGCCTTGGAACGACATTAGTCCCCGCTGTTATATTCCCGGCATATCACGATTGGAGCGGCCAGTATGAGATGTCTCGTCACCGGAGGAACCGGATTCATAGGATCGAACATCGCCCTTGCACTGCAGGAGATGGGTCACCAGGTCATCATAACGGGCAACGAGTCCGAGCAGCCCCTTCCGGAGTTCACCGGCGAAAGGCTTTATCCTGGATTGACCGGGATCGACTGGACCAGGCTGGGGAACATCGACATTCTCTTCCACCAGGCCGCCATGAACAACACCAGGCACATGGACCGCAGGGAGATGCTCCACGGGAACCTCCACGGCTCTGTCCAGCTCTTCAGGAAAGTGGCGGAGGGCGGCTGCAGAAGGATAGTGTACGCCTCCACCACGGCGGTCTACGGCAGGAACAGGGCGCCCTACAGGGAAGAGGGCCCATTCGACCTGAACACACCCTACGCGGAATCGAAGAAACTCCTGGAGGAAGCGGCGGACGGGATCGGGAACGAGTTCCCCGGTCTTATCACCGTGGGCCTGCGCTACTGCAATGTCTACGGCCCAAGGGAGAACCACAAGGGAAGCCGTTCCACCATGATCCATCAGTTCGCCGAGCAGATGCTCACAGGCTCACCGAGGCTCTTCGAGTTCGGCGAGCAGAAGCGCGACTACATCTATGTGAAGGATGTGGTAAGGGCGAACCTGCTGGCTTCTGAAGCGAAAGAGAGCTGCGTGGTGAACTGCGGTTCGGGGAAAGCCACCACCTTCAACAGGATAGTTGAGATCCTGGGCGAAGTAACCGGGAACGGCAGAGAACCGGTCTACATCAGGAATCCCTTCGAAGGGAACTACCAGAACGATACCACCTGCGACATGACCCTGGCGGAGAAGAAGATCGGCTTCGTCCCGGAGTACACCATCGAGAAAGGGATCAGGGACTACTGCGGTTCAGGCTGGCTCCCGGGTTGTCAGGCCTCCCGGTAGCCCGTTCTCGATAGAGCCGATCTCCACCACTTTTCGCTGTCAGCCAGCAAGGATGGAAGGTAGGGTTGGAGCACCCTGTCAAGTTCCCCTGTCATGCCATCACGGAAGTCCGCATGAGGCTCTGACCGAATGGCCTGCGACACACACTCGCTTTCCCGCGCCTTGAAGGCATCGATGCAGATCAACGAATCTCTCCTCCTTTCAAATCCTGCATGAATATGCGTCCCCAGCGGCCTGGAAGGAAGCTCAGATCACTACTTCCTCTCCCCAGCCGCAGGCCATGGCAAAATCCATGCAGCTTCGGAACACATCCGAACTGAACTCGGGACATCTTATGGCTGATTCCGACAGCTGCGCCGCGGTTCGGGTCGAGTCAAACACCCTGGAATCGCAGAAGTACGGGTAGTAAACCTCCATGTAACGGTCGACCAGAGTCTGGAGAGGGCCCCTGCCACGCTCCCTGGAGACCCGAATGCCTGATATTCCATAATACCGGGACAGGTGGCCGGTAACCTCCTCCACGGAGGATGGCAGCGGGTTCACCAGATGGAACACACCTGTTCCGCGGCTCCGCAAGATCTCCACGGTGGCAGCAACCAGATAGTCGATGCTGATCAGGTTCAGGGAACCTCCCCCTGGAAGGTTCACAGGCAGGTTCACTCCTCCGGAGGGGTCAATGGATACTCCCATGGCTTCCGCTCTTCCGCCCCCTTTTTCCAGTATATCACGACGCATGGAATCCCTGAGCAGCATGAAGGTCCTCACCGGATAGTACAGGGCGTTGAAACGGAGGCTCCTGCCTGTGACGCTGTGGCCGCAGGTTATGGACGGTCTGAGTATCACCAGCTCCGTGCCCCTGGCTTCGCAGATGTCCGCGGCAAGCTTCTCCGCAAGGTTCTTGGATTCTTCGTAGGGATTGTTGAAGCCCGGAGGGTCCAGCGGCTCCTCCAGTATGGTTCCGGTGAGTGTTCCGGCGGCGTATGCCGTGCTCATCAGGCAGAACCTTCGGCACCCGGGAATGCATGAGAAGAGATTCTCCAGCCCGTCCAGGTTGGTGGCCCGGACCTGTTCCCCCCTCCTCAGGGCGAAGGAGGTGTCGGCGGCGCAGTGGATCACCGATGGAACACCGGCGAGGAGTCCCCTTTCCCCGGAAGAGAGGCCCAGGTCGGGCGCCAGCAGGTCCAGGGGAAGTATCACCGGTTCTTTCCCCGGGGCTGTATCCAGAAAGCGGAACAGACGGCTGACCCTCTCCCCCGGGGAACGGCCTCCGGCGGCCCTTGCGGCAAGGACGGCGGGGACGCCCCTGCGGGCCAGCTCCGCGGCAATGAAGCCCCCCAGAAAGCCGGTCGCTCCGGTTACCAGTACCGGTTGGTCCATTACTTCAGGGCCGCGCCGTGGTAGAGGAACGACTCCTTCCTGGAGAAGCCCTGGTTGAACACATACCGGATCCAGAGTATCCTGGGATCCTCTGCGGAGAGACCCTCTATCATTGCGCCGGCGGCCTCCATGGCCCCTGCCATGGCCTGGACCTCCACAGGGTCGGTGTGGTCTCCGTACATGTCCCACTCCAGAACACCCATGGCCCCGTGATCGATCGGGGTAAGGAAACCAATATCCCCTCTCACGCCGTGGTTCTCAGCCACTCGCGCGAACTCACGATGGACGGTTTCCACCAGCGAAGGATCGTCCAGGGGAACGTAGAGGATGAAGGCCACAACATGGCCCTCCCTGCCCATTCTGGAGCTCACCGAGCGGAATGTATTCAGGAAGAGCATGTCCGTAAGGTCGCTGCTCTGATAAAAGCCCCTGTAGAAGTCGGCCACGTCAGGGTCGGCGCAGCCGGCGAGATCCCCTCCCGAGGCATCCAGCAGCGCTCCCACCAGATGCTCCATTCCCTCGCCTGCAAGTATCTCGTATGGTCTGCGGTTCCCCTCTGCTCCCTCCAGTATCCCCTCCAGGCCGCCGTGGATGATCCCGGGAATGCCCCGGAGGATGGAGGACATCAGTTCCTGGCCGTAAACGAACGGCGCGGACTCGGCTGCGGCCCTCAGGTGATCGGTGTTGCCCAGCACCACCACGAGGTATTCCAGCCCCAGGGTGTCCCTGAGGAA
>DAINQE010000097.1:0-3334 GCA_036743055.1 Candidatus Sabulitectum sp.
TGGTACGCCCGACAGGATTCGAACCTGTGACCTACGGATTAGAAGTCCGTTGCTCTATCCAGCTGAGCTACGGGCGCACCGACAGAGATGTGAAGGGGGCATGAGAACATGCCCCCTCTGGTACGCCCCCCGGGACTCGAACCCGGAACCCACGGATTAAGAGTCCGTTGCTCTACCAATTGAGCCAGGGACGCATCGTGGGGTGGGAGACCGGACTTGAACCGGCGACCACCTGATCCACAGTCAGGGGCTCTGCCAACTGAACTACTCCCACCATTGAGTGCCCCAATTCTAAATTCCATCCGGCGTTTCGTCAACCTTCGCCCTGTCAGTCTTGACGAAGCCCCTGCCTTGGAGTAAGTAACATTGTTATGAAATGCCCGAGATGTGCAAGCAGCAACGACAGGGTGATAGACTCCCGAAGCGTCAAGGATGGCCGCGCAACGCGGCGAAGGCGGGAGTGTAACGAATGCGGCTACCGGTTCACCACTTACGAATACATCGAGGCCAGCTATCCCACGGTCAAGAAGAAGAATGGCCAGAGGGAGCCCTTCGACCCCGCCAAGCTTGAGAAGGGCATCTCCCGGGCCTGCGAGAAGCGGCCGATCTCCAGCGATCAGATAAAGGAGATAGTCGAGCAGACCATCACCCGAATAACCGAGGAGTACCCCGACGAGGTGGATGCCGGTTTCATCGGAGAGTGCGTGATGGAACTCCTTCACGGGGTGGACCAGGTGGCCTATGTGAGGTTCGCAAGCGTATACCGGCAGTTCAGGGATGTCTCCCAGTTCAGGGAAGAACTCGACCGTCTCCTGAAGGGCTGAACCGGCGGAGCTGTTTTTGTATATTCGGCAAATCCATGCATTTTTCACTTATTACATGACTGTTTTTCATAACACGAACGATGGAGGAACATGAGCAAGGTAAAAAGCTTTGCCGGCGGAACCCACCCTCCGGGAAACAAGGGGCTGGCAAGCGGCTCGGCCGTTGTGACCATCCCAGCCCCTGGAGAGGTGACAGTTTCTCTCTGCCAGCATCTCGGGGCACCGTCTAAGCCTGTGGTCAAGCCCGGCGATCCGGTTACCCGGGGGATGGTGATAGGGGAACAGAACGGTTTCATCAGCCTTCCCACCCACTCACCGGTGAACGGGAAGGTGCTCCGGGTGGAGAACGCTCCCATGCCCCACATGAGGAGCGGTCCCGCTGTGGTGATCGCCACGGAATCGGAAGAGGGAGGCATCGTTTACGAGCCCATCGAGAAGTGGGAGAACGCCGAACCCGCAGCGCTTATACAGAGGATCAAGGAGGCAGGGGTGTGCGGAATGGGCGGCGCATCATTCCCTACTTATGTGAAGCTTTCACCCCCGAAGGGCACGTCGATCGACACACTGATAATCAACGGAGTGGAGTGCGAGCCCTACCTCACCGCCGACCACCGGCTGATGCTGGAGCGAACCGGCGACCTCATCGCCGGCATGAGGATCATTGCCCATGTACTCGGGGTATCGGAGCCCTGCATAGGCATCGAGGTGAACAAGCCCGACGCAATTGAGCTGCTTGAGAAGCAGGGCGTGAAGGTGATCCCCCTCAAGGTGCAGTACCCCCAGGGCGCCGAGAAGCAGCTTATAGACGCGGCTGTCCGCAGGGAAGTTCCCGCCGGAGGGCTGCCCCTGAACGTGGGCGTGGTGGTTCAGAACGTGGGCACCTGCGTGGCGGTGGCCGACGCCGTTCTCCGCGGGATGCCCTCCATCAGGCGGATAACCACCGTTTCCGGAAGGGGAGTGGCAAGGCCCGGGAACTTCGATGTCTGCGTGGGCACCCCGGTCTCCGCGCTCATCGAGGCCGCCGGCGATTACACTGGTACTGTTCAGCGGCTCATCAGCGGCGGGCCCATGATGGGGATGGCCATGTACACCGATGCCGCCCCGGTCACCAAGGGCACCAGCGGCGTTCTGGCCCTTTCACCTGAAGAGGTGAGGGACGTGGAGGAGGGCCCCTGCATCAGGTGCGGGAAGTGCGTCGACGTGTGCCCCCTCCGCCTGTGCCCCAGCATCATAGCCAACGCCTCGGAATACGAGAAATGGGAGGACGCCGAGAAGGCCGGGGCCCTGAACTGCATGGCCTGCGGTACCTGCAGCTACGTATGCCCCGCCGGAAGGTATCTGGTGCACAGGATAAAGAGGGCCCAGAACGAGATCAGGGCCATGAAGAGAGCGAGGGAGGCGTAATGGCTGAGAACAGGACCTTCGACCTTGCCGTTTCACCCCATGTTGGCTCTTCACAGAACACGAAGAGGATAATGTGGGATGTGGTGATAGCCCTCATCCCAGCGCTCATCGCGGCATTCTGGTTCTTCGGGCCAAGGGCTCTGATGCTTGTGGGGGCCAGCGTTCTCGCAGCGGTGCTCACCGAGTGGCTCTGTCTGAAGTTCATGAAAAGGCCGGTGAACTTCGCCTTCGACGGAAGCGCGGTGGTCACGGGAATACTCCTGGCTTACAACGTGCCCCCCGGGGTGCCCTGGTGGCTGCCGGTTCTGGGCAGCGCCTTTGCCATCGCAGTGGCAAAGCAGGCCTTCGGCGGCCTGGGTCACAACATCGTCAACCCTGCCCTTCTGGGAAGGGCCTTCCTGGTGGCAAGCTTTCCCGTGCTCATGACCGCGGGATGGGTGGCCCCCATGGAGTGGAAGGACGGCCAGAGGCTCGAAGTTCAGGCCTGCGGCGTTTCCACCGCCGACCTGAGCCAGAGCGGAGAACTCGACGCCCTCTCCGGCGCAACTCCCCTGAACGTGCTCAAGCAGACCTTCGACTGGGACGGCGACGCAGAGAGGGCCGGCCAGGTTCGGAACATGCTCTACTCCACCGCCAGCCTGAAGAACCTCCTAATGGGCAGGATAGGTGGATGCATCGGCGAGACAAGCGCTCTCATGCTGATACTGGGGGCGGTCTACCTCATTTTCAGGGGAGTGCTGGAACTGAGGCTTCCCCTTAGCTACCTGGGTTCGGTAGCCCTGTTCGGCTGGCTGTTCGGAGGGCAGGGGTGGTTCGACGGTAACCCTCTTTTCCACCTGCTTGCAGGCGGCGTCATTCTGGGCGGCTTCTTCATGATCACGGACATGGTTACCACACCTGTCACGAAGAAAGGCAGGATCATTTTCGGTATAGGGGCCGGACTCCTCACGATGGTGATAAGAAGATGGGGAGGCTATCCCGAGGGGTGCAGCTACTCCATCCTCCTCATGAACCTCGCCACACCGCTGATCGACAGGTACACGAGACCAGTCATGTTCGGGGAGGTGAAGAAGAATGGGTGAGATATTCAAGCTGGGATTCATACT
>DAINQE010000098.1:0-3159 GCA_036743055.1 Candidatus Sabulitectum sp.
TATTCGTCGTTGCCCATGAATCTCTTGATCCAGCGGGCACCCTTCTCCGGTTCCGATGAGATTGCATTGATGGCTTCCTCACCGACCAGGACCACTCCCCCCTCGGCAAAGAAGACCGCTGAAGGGGTTATCCTCTCGCCGTCGGCGTTGGGCACCGTTTCCGGCCTGCCCACCTCGTTGAGCACCGCCAGCGCCGAGAATGTTGTACCAAGGTCTATTCCAGCTATCCTGCCCATATCTCCCCCTTATCCCCTGCTGAAACAAAACATTCCGATGGAAGTAATAAGTATAGCCCGGCGGAAACATCGGGTAAACACGGCTCGGAATTGGCCCGGCCCACCCACGGGGCTATAATCGGTGTGCATCAGAAAAGGGAGGCTTTGATGAAATACATGTCACTGTTAATTTGCGCCGCGCTGCTCATCGCGGGCTGTTCCGATTCGCCAAACTCACCGGGGGGAACGCTTCCCGTTGTGCAGAACTGCAGGATAGACACCGGGAACTGCAAAGGCGACACCATCACCGTTGCATGGGATCCGGTGAACGTTGAGGTAGACGGCTACAGGGTATGGTACGCCGACACCAACCCGGGGGACTGGGAGATAGTAGCGCAGGTGGAAGGTACCTCCACACAGCACATCGCCACCAGAACAGGGTACTACTGCGTTGACGCCATAAAGGCCCTGGATTCATCCGAAGACCAGTCGAATAAAGCGAACGACCGGGCGGAGATGTACCTGGTTGACGATACCATGTACGTCTACGGAAACAGCGGAATACAGTTCTTCGAAACCCACACCGCCCTGGGTGACGCCTCCCAGGAATCCTTCGCCCAGGACCTGTACATAGAATGGGCAGGGGACACCATACTGTTCTACAGCGGGAACCACGACCCGGAGAACTACCCCGGCGGTACCGCCTCCATGATAGCAGCGGCCAACAACTATCTGGCACCGGGTCCAGGAGACGCCGCCTGGAAGAACTCAGCGGCGGCAATAGAGGGACAAAGCTATTTCGTGATGCTGGAGAACGGCTACTATGCGATTTTCTCCGTAGACACCGTTTTCGACAACTGGGTGGTCATCAACTCCAGCCAGTATCAGCCTATCTTCGGGGTAAGGCTCTTCAACCCCTTCATCTACTAGAAGCAGGGCGTTCATTTCCGGCCCCCGCAAGGGGGCCTTTTCTTTGGAGGGAAAATGGCCAGGGACAAAAAGGCAGAGGAGATCAACAGGAAGCACTGGGACGAGATCGCACCTGTGCACCTGAGGTCATACGAACTTGATTCGCTGCTCGAAGGCGGGCATCACCTGGATCCGGTTCAGGTCAGGGAGCTCGGCGACATCTCAGGGAAGAGGGCGCTGCACCTGCAGTGCCACATCGGGACCGACACCCTCTCCCTTGCCCGGCTGGGCGCGGAGGTCACGGGTATCGACATCTCCGAAGAATCCCTGAAGGCCGCCCGGGAACTCTCGAAGAAGACCGGGATTTCTGCAAGGTTCATCAGGACCGCTCTGTTCGACCTCCCGGAGGTTCTCGATGAGAGGTTCGACCTGGTATACACCTCGATAGGTGTCCTCTGCTGGATCTCCGATATCCAGGAATGGGGCCGGATCGTGGCCAGGTACCTGGAGCCCGGGGGAACTTTCTACCTGATGGAATCCCACCCTTTCATGCACGTTTTCGATGATGAGACCGATGGCCTGAAGGTAAAGTACAGGTACTTCATGAAAGGAGGGTACATCGACTGGCCAGGTGACTATCCCGACTACTCCGACGAAGACTACCTTGTGAAGAACCCCACCAGGGAGTTCCAGTGGACCCTCTCGGAAGTGCTCTGCGCCCTTACAGGCGCGGGGCTGTCCATAGAGTTCCTCCACGAGTTCGATTTCCTTCACTGGAAAGGTCTGGAAAGCATGGTCAGATGCGAGGACGGCAAGTATCGCCTTCCAGAGCCGCTGAACAGGATTCCCGTGCTCTTCAGCCTCAAGGCGGTAAAGCCGGGTTAGCTCTGTTCCTTCAGGTACCTTGAATATCCTTCAAGGGTGTAGATGGCCGCCGCGGGGCTGTGGGCGCTGGTCCTGTCCTTGGCCACCAGCACCGTGCACGGGGCCTTCGAGTGCATCATGAACAGGGAGTCGTGGCCCACGCAGAGCCCGGTAACGATGTTGAACTCGGTTCCCGCGCGGTTAAGGACAAGTGCCTGCATCACCGGGTTGCACATGGGCTCAAGGGTACCGGGTACTATCTTCTCGCCGTCCTTCACCCCTATGGTCTCCTTAGGTATCCTGCCCGCCTTGCAGATCACGGACACCACCTGGAAACCCCTGTCCCTGAGGAAACCGTCAACCGCGGCGGCCTCCTTCCTGAGACCGGTGCAGAAGACCAGCCCCAGCTTCCTGTAGCCCATTCTCTCGGCGAACTCCGCGGTTTCAAGCAGCCTGGGCTTGCAGGGAACCGGGGAATGGTTACCCGGCGCCCTTCCCGAATAGCCGCATGCCTCCTGGAGGGATGCCTGCAGTGCGAATTCCCTTAGCTCCGGTCCTTCATAGAGCCGGGCTGCCTCCTCCACAAGGTCCTCCATTCGCACCGGGCATGAGGATGGACCCTTGCCCTCCGGGTTCCTGCAGAGTCTCTCCTCCACAGGGAAAGGGCAACTTGCGCAGCTGGGGCTTGAGGCTTCCATGGTTCTTCCTTTCGAGGTCAGATACTGTCCGGTTAACATAATGAAGACCGATTCGGCCGCCTTCCCTGGATGCCTGATATCCTTTATAATGTTATGGAACGCTATTTTAAAAGGAAGGGAAGTAATGGACATCATCAATGAAATGGTGAAACGGGGGCTCACGGATCCGGTGATCGAGGAGGCCCTGGAGCAGATGGAGTCCGCTGATTCGGGAAAGCGTCTGGCAGAACTGCACGCCATCTGCTCAGACGTCATGTTCCGAAAGGCCCAGTACACCGACGCGGTCTATCACGGGGAAAAGGCGGTGGAAGCGGACCCCGGCCTGGCTGAGGGCCACATGCACCTGGGCTGGGCCCTTTACTGGGTGGGGCTCAACCACAGGGCCCTGGAACACCTGACGAAGGCATGCGAAATCCAACCTGCTTCCGCCGAGGCACATTACAGGCTGGGAAGCCTGCTGGCAAACGCCATGG
>DAINQE010000099.1:0-3144 GCA_036743055.1 Candidatus Sabulitectum sp.
AACCTTGCGGAAACCTGAGCACGCCAATCTCCCCCCTCAAACACAAGAATACTCCTGCAACGGCGTGATACCGCACCGCTAGTCCCGGGAAAGCGCAATCAGCTTGAGCTTACGAACCTGCTCACGCTGTGGTGCTTACCTGCGACCCAGCAGGTGGAAGGGCGGCACATAGAAGAAGCCATCCCTGAGTGAACGCTGTCATCCAATCTGCCCCATCGAAGCATCAGGAACTGGTAATTACTGGCCCGGGAACCATTTCTTCATAAAATCCTTTTCATATGAAGCAGGTAGGAATTGGCAGAACCAAGGAGGGAATCATGAGATCAATTATTACCACAGCAATGTCGGTATTGCTTTTTTCATCGGTGTCAGGTGCGCAGCCTTTCACCTTTGATGAGTTCATAGGCACATGGCAGGGAACCATATCCAGCACCACCTACGGTTACAGCGACCCTATGACCCTGGTGGTCCAGCCCGACGGGTTCTACACCGACTCCTCCGGTAGACTGATGCCTCCGCTCTATTACGATACGCAGCAGTGCGAGTTCGATGCACCCACCAACCGCACCCATTTCTGGTACCTTCAAACGGTCTACTCGGGAATGTATTTCTATCAGCACTTCTATTACGAGGTGGTGGAGTACGACGGCACCTACCTGGAAATGCACTACAACTTCTGGGATGACCCGGAGCCCCTTCCCCAGGTGCAGACCATCTCCCTCACAAGACAGACCTCATCCCTCAGTTCCGACAACACCTGGGCGGGGATAAAGGCTTCGTTCCCATAGCACTCAATACCACAAGCGGAATCGCCCAACAAAGTAAAGGCGCACAGGCAGGCACCAGCAGCGGCGATACCTCTGAAGACAGAAAACGATCTACCTCAGATCAAACCTGGGAAAGCCACCGATCCCACAATGAGACACAGGATCGACATGGCGTTAAACCCTTGAATGAGGATATATTCTGCTCGGGAATCAGAGATGGCAAAGGCCACCAGACCTGAAGCAGGGGGGAATACCATGCAGATCACAGCGATCCTGATCATGGCGGCAATCTCGTCTCCGTTCATCATGGGTGAGGTATCCACCATCGAAGACGAACACCTTCAAGTCACCGCGCTCAGTTCAACCGAACTTCCTCCGGTGCGTGACATCCTCCGGGCCTCTGACGGAGGCTGGTTCGCACTAACCGACAAAACAGAGAACCTCCTGGAGAAGGTCGCCTGGAAGATCAGCCCCGCAGGAGAGATCCTGTGGCGCACCGAGCTTGGATTCGAGGGTGAACAGGATGCCGCCATCCTAGCCGAAACACCCGACGGGGGGATGATCGCAGGAGACAACATCGTTCACCCCGATGCCTGCCGAAGCCTTCATATGACAGGCCTGTCCCCCACCGGCGAGCAGCTCTGGACAAAGGAGTGGGAGCCGGACGAGAGGTACTACGGCCATCTTGCGGCAGCAGGCGGAGTCCTCATCCTGGGCAACCTCTACGATTCAGGGAATGAGCGTGCAATTGCCAGGTTCGTGGACTACGACGGCAACACCATATGGGAGTACGCCTGCGACCTCAACGGCTTCAACCACTTCAGCTGCGCCGCACACACAAGCAATGGCTATATCCTTGGCGGAGTACACCACGACATGGATGCAACCCCGGCCAACGAGGGCCTTCTGGTTGAGATCGACACCGAAGGAAGAGAGATCGGAAGGGTCCTCTTCAGTGCCGGTGAGGGTTATCGTGACCTTGGCCTATATGCGGTAGCAGTACTCCCCACCGGGGAAACAGTAGCAGGAGGTACCGCCCTCCAGGAAGGCGGCGGTAGGCTTGGCTTCGATGCCCTGCTGGTGCTTCATTCAGATACCACGGTATCCGTTGACCACTACGGCCTTCAAGGGGAGAATCGCGAGTCGGTCTACAGGGTGGAAGAACAGGAGAGCGGCAAGATATTCTTCTACATCAAAGCGCTGGGTGACGACTATGGGGAACTCACCAGGCTCATGCTGCCAACAGCCATCATCAGATAGATATCAGATAACAGCGAAGCGAACAGAGACCGAAGCGTCGCCGATATCACCGGCAACCGCATAGATCCCTCCAGGCAGTTCCCCGGCATCAAGGTCAACGGAGGTTTCACCTGCGGGAAAGAACTCGGAGCAGAGCTCCTGAACGGCCCTGCCCGCAAGGTCGAACATCTGCAGCCGCACGAAGGCAGGCTCAGCAAGGGTAACCAGTACCCGGGATGAGCCGCACACCGGCACCGGAGCAACTGCCAGCCCGGCCCCGGGAACAACGGGAGGTGTGCCGGAGCCCTCAGGATGCACCAGCAGGACCGTAACGCTTGCCGCGGGGAAAACCCGCGAGAATGAAGACCCGCTTCCCCAGAGGTTCCCCCTGAACTGAATCCCTGTGGTGCCGTTGTACGGCGCTTCCATGGGCGCGTCGTTCTCTATGCTCCAAACCTCCGAGTAGCCTGAGGAAGTGAACCCGTGCAGCACAACCTCAGTATTGAAATCCTGGGTCAGATGCTTGTTAACCACCACTATGCAGAGCTTGCCGTCGGAACGGAGGGATGAATGCACATCCAGCCCGTAGCCTCCCCCCAGGGCATCGCTGGTGGAGAGCACCATGGTACCGGTCATCTTCTCCTGGAGGAGCTTCATCACCCAGGCGGTTGCCCGCATCGAGAGGGTGTCGCCCCTTATCATCCCGAAGGAAGTGTTGGGGTCATCAGGGCTCCCCTCTATGATGGAGTACACCCCGCCCATGGTGCAGCCGTTCTCCGCCAGGTGCCCCAGGCAGTCCGCCACGAAGAGCCCGTCGACGTAGTTCCACCAAACCAGATCCGGGTTCATCACGATAGCGTTGTACTCCATTACGCACACTGGAATGTCAGCTCCCCCGGAGAAAACCTCCATGGAATCCACCATTGCCTGATACCACTGGTCGAAGGCATTGGGACCTGAATCCAGTGACGCGAGCCAGGTAATGTAGTCGCTGGTGTCCGGAGGTGTCTGCTCCCAGGTACCGGCGGGGTAGTAGTGCAGGTCCACCCAGTCGGTGTTCTCCCCGCAGTACTGCACCGTTTCCGAAAGCCACCCCAGATTCCCGGAGAGGGACATGGTGGCAATGGAAATAGAAAAA
>DAINQE010000100.1:0-3118 GCA_036743055.1 Candidatus Sabulitectum sp.
AAAGTGCTGAAACCGGTTCTTGACTTTTCCCTGCCCGGTGACGAGTGGATGAGTGCCCTGATCGAAACGGCGGTGGAGCTGGGGTTCAGCCCCGGTGAGGCAAAGAAGGCGCTGACGGCAGCGGAACTGGCCCAGGAAAGGTTCACGGAGCTAAACCGGGAAGCCGGCACCAGGGCGGTGGAGAACCTGAACGGCAGGAGGGGCTTCGTTCTTGTGAGCAGGCCCTACAACGGTTCCGACCCCATGGTGAACACCGACCTCCCGGGGAAGCTGGCGAAGCTGGGCGGGGTGGTGATCCCCCTGGACATGCTTCCCCTTCCCATGGACAGGACCGCCGACGAGTTCAGGAACATGTACTGGCACTACGGCCAGCGAATCCTCGCAGCGGCCATTGCGGTCAAGGAGAACAGCGGCCTCCACGCTGTTTATGTGAGCAACTTCGGCTGCGGCCCGGATTCCTTCATAGAGCACACCTTCGCCGAGGTGATGGGGGAGAAGCCCTACCTTTCCATAGAGATCGACGAACACGCGGCGGACGCCGGGGTGATAACCAGATGCGAGGCCTTTCTGGACGCCCTTGAAGGAGCCGGAACCACAGGCACCGGCGCCCATGTTCCCTGGAAGAGCGAACCGCCGGACCTCACCGGCAGAACGGTGTGGATACCGCTGATGAGCGAGGCCACCTACCTGGCCGCCGCGGCGGTCAGGAACAGGGGGCTGGACGCCAGGGCGATACCCCCCACCACCGCGGAGACGGTTGCCAAGGGCAGAACCGTTACCACAGGCAGGGAATGCTACCCGGCAATAATCACCGCCGGGAACATGCTGAAGATCCTGGAGGAGAACGATCCTGAGAAGAGCGCTTTCTTCATGGCAACCGCATCGGGACCCTGCCGCTTCGGGCGGTACTGCAACTTCCACAGGCAGGTGCTGGAGAAGAGGGGTTACAACGGAGTTCCGGTACTCACCGCAAGCTCCAGCGATTCCTATTCCGAGGTTCCGGGCCTCTCATCGAAGAAGTTCCAGAAGGATCTCCTGCAGGGCCTTGCAGCCGCGGACGTTCTGAAGAGGGCCCTCCTCCGCACCAGGCCCTACGAACTGGAACCGGGCTCCGCCGACGGGCTCTTCAGGAAATGGCTGGGCAACTTCGAGAATGCCCTTGAGGAGGGCTCGTCCCTGACAGCCCAGGCAAAGAGGGCCGCAGCGGACTTCGAGAGGCTGCCTTTGAAGGATGTTCCCAGGAAGCCACTTGTGGCGGTATTCGGCGAGATCTACGTGAGGAACGACGACTACGCAAACGACAACACCATCCTCAAGCTGGAGGAACTGGGCGCGGAGGTGGTTTACACACCGCTCACAGAATGGTTCGACTATGTGAATTACAGCTACATACAGAAGTCCAGGGAGAGGGGGAGCACCTCGGCAATGCTGAAGGGCAAGGCCAGGGAGATACTGATCTCAAAGGTAAAACGGGCCGTGGAAAAGCCCTTCGACAGGCTCCTGAAGGGAACCCCCCACGCCACGGCCGAGCAGATAATGAAGGCCTCGGCCCCCTACATGGCAGAGAACATCGGCGGCGAGGCGGTACTCTGCATCGGAACCCCCATTGCGCTCCTGGAGCACGGCGGCATTGACGGCGCGGTGAATGTCTACCCGTTCAGCTGCCTGCCGGGCACGGTTGTATCCGCGGTCTCGAGAAGGATCAAGCGCGAGAAGCCCGGGCTTCCCTGGCTGAACCTGGCCTTTGACGGCCAGGAGGACACGGACAACACATCAAGATTCGAAGCGTTCATGCACCAGGTGCGAAGGCTGCATGAGGGAAAGGCGGTAAACGGGAAATGAGAAGCGAAGTTACCGAACTGATGGCCTTCCTTGAGAAGAGCCCCACCTCGGCGCACTGCGTTGCCCAGGCCGAGCTGCTTCTGAGGAAAGCCGGCTTTGAAAAGCTTACCATGGATGAGCAGTGGGACCTCAAGCCCGGCGACAGAAGGTACGTTATAGACTCGGCTTCCACACTGGCCGCCATTGCCGTTGGAGAGAGGCCTCCGTCACGGTCCGGTTTCAGGACAGTGGGCACCCACACCGACGCTCCTGGATTCAGGCTCAAGCCCGAGCCCTACTGCTTCACCGAAGGTGTCTCCACCCTGGGCGTTGAGATATACGGAGGACCCACCATAGCCACCTGGGTGGACAGGGACCTGGGCCTGGCGGGAACTGTCACCTTCATGGGGGAGAACGGCCTGGAAACGAGGCTCTACAACATCGACCGCCCTGTGCTCAGGTTCCCCTCGCCTGCCATACACCTGAACAGAACAGCCAACGAGAAGGGCTTCAAGGTGAACGCGGAGGATCAGCTGCTGCTGGTGTTCGGCGACAGGGAGGACGACGACTGGGAGGCCCTCAGGCAGATGATAGCCGACTCCGCTGGAATAGAGAAGGACTCGATGCTGGACTTCTCCGGGGAGGTCTACGACCTCCAGAGCCCCGCCCTGGGGGGAATAGGGGAGAACTACCTGATCTCTCCCAGGATAGACAACCTGGCGAGCACCCACGCCGCTGTTATGGCCATCACAAGGGCCGACAGGTCCGACTGCACTGCGGTTGCCATTCTCTTCGACAACGAGGAGATAGGTTCAAGAACGGTGAACGGCGCCGCATCCCCCTTCATGGAGAGGATACTGGAGAGGCTCGCCGGGGGCAGGGAGGAGTACTTCCGCGCCTGTGCCCTCTCGATGAACGTAAGCGCCGACTGCGTGCACGCCGTTCATCCGGGATGGGCCGGCAAGCACAGCAGGCTCTCGAAACCCCACCTTAACTGCGGTCCGGCCATCAAGATGTCCGCCGGAGGCAGCTACGCCTCCAGCAGCAGGACCGCGGCCTACTTCGCCAGGTGCGCCGAACTGGCGGACAGCCCGGTGCAGAAGTTCGTCTCCAGGGCCGACGGCAGGAGCGGGGGCACACTGGGCCCCATCGCAGCCACAGGTACGGGCATACCCACCGTGGACGTGGGCAACCCCATGCTCTCCATGCACTCCGCAAGGGAGATGGCGGGAACTGTGGATCACGCCAACATGATCAACTGCATGAGGGTGCACCTGGAAGGGCTGGTCCCCCTGGC
>DAINQE010000101.1:0-2949 GCA_036743055.1 Candidatus Sabulitectum sp.
CAGGCCGCCCTGCTTGTGATACTTGCCCAGAGCGGCTCATTCGTACCCGCTTCGAGGATGGTCTTCAGCCCCGTGGACCGGATATACACCAGGATAGGTTCAGGGGACCGTCTCTCCAGGGGTCAGTCCACTTTCCTGGTTGAAATGGCGGAAGCCGCGGCGCTGCTCACCGGCAGCACTTCCAGCAGCCTTGCCATACTTGATGAGATTGGGAGGGGGACCAGCACCTACGACGGCCTTTCAATGGCCTGGTCGATGCTGGAGTATCTCCACGACCACGCGGAGCACAGACCCCTGGTGCTCTTCGCGACGCACTACCACGAACTCACCTCTCTGGCGTCGAGGCTTCCAATGTGCGACAACGCCAATGTAACGGTGAGGGAAACTGGAAAAAGGATTTCCTTTCTCTACAGGGTCGAACCAGGGGCAGCCGACCGTTCATACGGCATACACGTAGCGGCAATGGCCGGGGTTCCCTCCTCCGTCGTTCGGCGGGCGGAAAGGGTTCTCAAGGACCTGGAGAAGGGAAGGCACATGCTGCCTTCCGGGGGGCCCGACGGGTCAGGGCAGATGAGCCTTCCCCTTTCCAACCCTGAACACCCCATCCTGGAGGAGATAAGGAAGATAGAGCCTGATTCCGTTACCCCGAGGAGAGCCCTGGAGCTGATATACGCACTGAAGGAGAGGCTTGACTCGTGAAACGGTGCGGGAAATAATACCTCCGTAATCCCTACCCGATTGGAGTGTTTATGAAAATTCTTGGGATATTGCTGGTTACGGCGGCTGTTTCCCTTGGTGCAACCGTGGTGCAGACATTCGATGCTCCCGACACAGGCATCACCGGTCTGGCCTGGGGCGACGGCGTTCTCTGGGCGGTGGACGGAACCACCCAGTACATCTACGGGATCGATCCCTCCGACGGATCGGTAACCACCTCCTTCTACGTTACGGATCAGACCTCCACCTACGATCCGGCTGCCGGCGGTCTGGCATACGGCAACGGAACCATCTACCTGGCCATGCACAGCGGTACGCAGTACGGCAAGATGTACAAGTACGATACCACCGGAGCGTACCTGGGCCTGTTCGACATATACTGTTGAGGAGGCACCGTAAGCTCGTCGGTGACGGGCGCGGCCTTCAACGGTACCACCATCTACGCATTCGGCAACATTTACGGAAGCACAACTCAGTTCTCGGTGCACAAGTACACCACTGCAGGCTCATCATCGGGCCAGTACATGAATCAGCTGGATTTCCCCGGCCTGCAGCCCGCTGTCTATGACATAGCGTGGTCCTCTTCGGGGGTCTGGGTAGCCAGGGACGAAGCCGACAGCCCTGTGCTCAGGTACGATACCAGCGGCAACCTCACCGGCTATGTGATGGGAAGCGAAGTACCCGCTGCAGCCGGTCTGACAGTGGATTCTTCGGGTTTTCTCTGGGTCAGCGACCCCGTGAACGACAAGATCTACAAGGTCGACACCTCCACATCCGTTGAGGATAACCATACCACAGCAATTGACTCCCGGCTTATAGAGCCGGAGATGAACCCGTTCCCCTCAAACACATTCGTTTCGGTGCACGGGTTCGGTCCAGGGGTACAGGCGGAACTCTACGACGTTTTCGGGCGGATCATTCAGAGACCCGCAGTTACCGACGGAACCCTTCTCGTGGAGGGTTCTGCCCTTCCCTCTGGAACCTACGTTCTAAGGGTTTTCGACGGAGGTGGCAGCTCCACGGTCAGGCTCTGCAGGATATAGATCTCAGCAGGGGGGAGGCGGTGCTTCCCCCCTCCCTTTTCCATAAGAAGTGAACAGGTGTTTACATTCATCCTCCCATCGCCTATACTATCCCCGGAGGTGAGAACCATGAGATCAGATTACAGAATTCAGTCAGAAACCGGCCCCTCCTCCGAAGAGGCGGTCTGGGCCCGTGTAAGCGGCGGAGAGGGTTCTAGAAGGGCTTCCATCGTACTCAGAACTGGAAGCGACACATCGAGGGAGGTGCTTTCATCCGGAATGCTCTACATAACCGGTCCGGAACTCAGTGGGCCAGTACTCTTCCGCATACAGGGTTCCAGGAGAGCAAGGCTCCAGGGCTGCATGTTCATTTCCGCCGTGCAGGCGGTGGATCCCGCCCGATGCCGTGAGAATGTAATCCTGAGGGAAATGAGGGAGATCCTGGAACTCGGGGAATCCATCGAAACGGAATACCTCTACGAAAGGGCCTGCTGAACCCACCCGGCGGGTCAGGTTGGAAAATTTCCCCGGAAGGCTAATATTCCCCTGCTGTGCGGCCCTTCCATACCGAAGGCCGAAAGCTGAGAGGGGAGACAGCAATAGATACCGGAATAAGCCTTTTCCTCCCGGCATACAACGAAGAGGAGAACGTGGAGTACATGGTGAGAACCGCCTCCACGGTCCTTCAGGGGCTCGTTGGGCGCAACTGGGAGATAATCGTCGTTGACGACGGATCAACGGACTCCACCCCTTCCATAACGGAAACCCTCTCATCCGCCGACCCTCGGGTGCGGCTTGTCTCCCATAACGGCAACAGGGGCTTCGGAGCAGCTGTGAGGACCGGTATCGAGTCCTCCACACACCCATGGATATTCTACACCGACTGCGACGGTCAGTTCGACCTTAACGAGATGGAGCTCCTGTGGAGAGAGAGGCACCGGGCGGACATAATCTCCGGTTTCCGCCGCCGCCGCCGGGATCCCGGCATGCGCCTCATGTACTCCCTTCTCTGGAACTCACTCACCACCATCATGTTCATGAGGTCCTTCAGGGATGTGGACGCCTCATTCAAGCTCTTCAGGGCTTCCATCTTCCAGAGGGTAAGACCCAGGTCAACATGCGGGGTCATTGATTTCGAGATAATGACCCTGGCCAGGGACATGGGATACCGTATCCTCCAGCTTCCCGTTTCCCACTACCCCAGGCGGGC
>DAINQE010000102.1:0-2750 GCA_036743055.1 Candidatus Sabulitectum sp.
AGCCTGGAGCCTGAAAAGCCCTCCCGGTACTCGGACATGTCTATCCTTATCAGCGAGTGCGAGTCGCCGAAGACCTGCTCAGCAAGTATCCTGGCGGTTTCCGTCTTACCCACGCCGGAGGGTCCCAGGAAGAGGAAGCATCCCGTGGGTCTGGTCCTGCTTCTCAGGCCGACCCTGCTCCTCCGTATGGCTCCTGCAATGTGGTTCAGCGCCGTCTGCTGCCCGATGATGCTGGCCGCCATCCGCTCTTCCAGGCCGGCCAGCTTCGCCATCTCGCTCTCACCAACCCTGCTTATGGGGATCCCGGTCATCTCCGAGACCACGGCGGTAACGTCGGAGAGGGAGATCTCCGTTGGCGGAAGGCTCTCTATCCAGTGATTCCGGGATTCCTCCAGCGCCCTCTCCAGCCTGCTTATCTCATCGGAGAGTTCGCTTACCCTGCTCAGGTTCCTTCCGGCTGCGGCTGTGTCCGCGGCCTTCCTGAGCTCCACAAGCCTGTCGTGCAGGGTGATCAGCGACTCCGGGGGTGAAGAGGCCCTTGCATGGGCCCTTGCGCCGGATTCGTCCATTACGTCGATTGCCTTGTCGGGAAGATGCCTGCCGCTGATGTACCTGTGGGCCAGGATGGCGCAGTTCCTCAGGGTCTCGTCGGAGAACACTGAATTGTGGTGCCTCTGGTACCTGTCCTTCAAGCCGTTGAGTATCTCCACCGTAAGCTCCACGGTGGGGGGGTCCACAGGGACCGGCTGGAACCGGCGCTCAAGGGCGCCGTCCTTCTCTATCCGTCTTCTGTACTCGTCGAGGGTGGTTGCGCCTATGCACTGGAACTCGCCCCTGGCCAGGGCCGGCTTCAGCAGGTTCGCGGCGTCGATGGCCCCCTCGGCCCCACCGGCGCCTACGATGGAATGAACCTCGTCTATGAAGAGAACCACGTTGCCGGCTTCCCGGATCTCACGGAGCAGGGCCTTCAGCCTCTCCTCGAACTGGCCGCGGTACTTGGTGCCCGCCAGGACGGATGCCATGTCCATGGCCATTATCCTCTTGCCGTACAACGGAAGCGGAACCCTTCCCGAGAGCACCCGCAGGGCAAGACCCTCCACGATGGCGGTCTTCCCCACTCCCGGCTCTCCTATGAGCACGGGGTTGGACTTCTTCCGTCGGCAGAGCACCTGTACGACCCTGTCTATCTCCCGGGTCCGGCCTATCACAGGGTCAAGGGCACCTTCGGAAGCAAGGAGCGTAAGGTCCCTGCAGAAGTACTCCAGGGCTGATGTGGCCTTCTCGGGGTCAGCCGAACCCCTGCCCCCGGAGGCCTTCATCGCCTCGAAAAGCTTGTCGTAACTCACGCCGTACTGCCTGAGAAGCCCCGAGGCTCCGCTCTCGATCCTGGCCATTGCCAGGAGGAAGTGTTCGGTGGATATCACCTGGGAATCAAGCCTTGCCGCCTGGGTCCTGGATTCAGCAAGGATCGCCCTGGCCCTGTTGCTCCAGGTGAGGGATGTCCTGTCTATCTGCCCGGTTGACCTTATGGAAAGCAGGTTCGACCTGAGGTGGGAGCGCATCTCTCCGGTTCTGACCTTCATGCTCCTGAGAAGGGATGAAGCTCCGGAACCGTCTATGCTCAGCACAGCGTAGAGAATGAATTCGCTGCCTATCTCCCGCCTTCCGGCCCTGGCGGCTTCGGCACGGGCCTCAATCAGAGCCTTTCTGGCCCTGTCGGTATAGCTGTCAGGCAAGGGATCCCCCTTTGTCGAATTGGTCCGGACGCGCAGGGGAAGCCCCCCGGCGCGACCGAAGAATATACTTAAGTGTCATTGCCGTCACAGTCTTCCAGAAGCACTCCGGACTCCAGACGCAGCCGTCTGTGGGCCGCGGAAGCCAGCTCCCTGCTGTGGGTGGCCATAACGAAGGAACGCCCGCCCTCGGCGGCCAGTTCCATCATGAGGTCCTGCACCTGATTGCTGTTCCCGCCGTCGAGGTTCCCGGTGGGTTCGTCGGCCAGCACCATGTCAGGCTCCATTACAAGGGCCCTGGCAAGGGCCGTTCTCTGGCCTTCGCCGCCGGATACCCTGGAAGGGAAGTGGCTCATCCTGTGGGAAAGGCCTACCCTTTCCAGAAGCCTCTCGGCCCTCTCGCGGGCCTCCTTCGCTCCCATTCCGGAGATCAGACAGGGCATGGCCACGTTCTCCAGAAGGGTGAACTCCTCGAGAAGGTGGTGGAACTGGAAAACGAAGCCGATGGACCGGTTCCTCAGGGCAGCTCTGGCGGAGCCGCCCATGGACCATCCGTTCCGTCCGCATACGGTTACCGTCCCCCCCTCCGGTCTGTCCAAAAGCCCCAGGGCGTGCAGCAGGGTGCTCTTCCCGGAACCGCTGGGTCCGGTCACCGCCACCACCTCGCCGCGGCTCACCTTCAGGGAGGCTCCCCGTATTACGCTTATGGCCGTTTCTCCGGTCCCGTAGGAGCACCAGAGATCCCTGGCATCCAGAACGGTGGTGTTACTCATAACGAAGCGCCTCGGAAGGGGAACTCTTCAGCGGCTGAAACGAGGACAGCGCGGCAACGGCCACGCAGACCATCACCGTGGCCAGGGTGACCACTAAGGCAGCCCCTGCGGGGAAAACCCCTGGAAGAACATCGATCCAGTACACTTCACCATCCAGTCTTACAGGGAAGAACCTGTTCACTGCCTCCACCGCGGCCAGGGAGAAAACCAGGCCGCCAAGGGCTCCGGTTCCACCCAGGATCAG
>DAINQE010000103.1:0-2494 GCA_036743055.1 Candidatus Sabulitectum sp.
GAACTGAAGAACGACGGCGGCGAGGCCGGTTCAGGCAGCTGCATACTGGAGACCATGAGGAACATGAACGCCGAGGACTGCATCGTTCTCGTGGCCAGGTGGTACGGCGGCAAGCACCTGGGCGGAATGAGGTTCAGGATATACAGGAACTCAACGAAGGACCTCCTGGAGGAACACGCGGAACCGGGCGGAGCATGAACCCCGCCCGGCTTCATATCAGATAGACGATGCCTACCTGAGTACGGTAAGGCTCCTCATCGCGTTAACGCCCTCACCTGTAATCCTCACGAAGTAGAGCCCGCTGGAAAGGGCCGCGCCGTCCAGGTCAAGGCTGTGGGAACCGGCCTCCAGCACACCCTGGAAGCCTGTCTGAACCAGCCTGCCCTGGATGTCGTACACCTGGATCGAGGCTGGACCCTCTGCGGCGGTGGTGAACATCACCGAAGCGGTTGAAGCGCAGGGGTTCGGCGAAACTGAGGCGGTGGTGTTCAGCACGCCCCCCTCTATCCCTGTGCCGTCGTGGCGCCAGAGGGTAACGGTAACGTCGGCGAATGTCTCCACTCCCTGGTGCCTGTCGCCGCTGAACACGATGTACCAGTTGTCCGTATGGGGAGCGTAGAACCAAACCTCCCCGGCGCTCTGGCCTTCGAGCAGCTCGTAGCACTGGAACTCCTCACCTTCCTGGTACAGCTCCAGGTTCGCCTCGTCCACTATGAAGAAGTCTGCCGTGCCGTCGGACATGGGCTCGGCGTACTCCGACCTGGGGTTGGCGTAGTAGTCCCTTCCGTTCATCAGGTCGTATGGAAGGCTGTAGTTCACCTCGATAAGGTATTTCGTCCAGCTTCCCTCGGTCTGCTCAACAGCAGGAAGTTCCGGCATGGGAAGCTCCGGGCTCCATTCAAAGAAATAGTTTTGACCTGCAACGCTGTTGGTTATCACCTCTTCGTAGCCTCCACCGCCGAAATTGCCAAGGGAAGTGGCGATGTTGAGATAGAAGTTCTGGTTGTTCCCCAGGATGAAGGTGATCTGACCATCCCTGTCGGTCTGTCCCCATGTTCCCCGGTAGAGGGTTGAGGTCTGCCAGCCCTCGCTGGCGATCTGAACCGTTGCGTTGTCAACGGGCACGTCTGCTGAATCTGTGACGGTTACAGTAAAGGTGCAGCTCTGGCTGTAGTAGTCGACCACATCCCAGGTGAAGCCGTCGTTGCGCCAGGCCCAGATGCAGCTGCACTCCTTCGAGCCTCCGTAGTCCACGTCGTAGGCGGTGTTGTGGTTGTTCACCGTATCCACGTACCAGCCCCTCCACTGGCCGTCCCACCAGATGGTGCACCAGACATGGTCCTCATTGATGTCCATGACGCAGGCGCAGGGTATCAGGGCCACCCTTGCAGCTGCGGAGAGGAGGTCCTGCGTCTCGCCGCAGTTCCCGTTGTGCTCGTGGGCTATGATGTTGGGCTGAATGGGTCTGTTCCCGGAAGCGGATTCCGGGATGATGGCCCTGGTCCACTTGCTGATTATGTCCACCGCGTGGAGGCTGTCGGTGAACTCCGGTGTGGTGGACCAGCCGTAGTTCTTGGTCTGCTCGTCCCAGAACACCAGCACATTCGGGTTGAGGACCTCATTGAAAACCGGATAACCGGGGTCGTCCATGTCCCAGAGGTACTGTCTCCAGAACTCGTCGTATACGGTGGAGTCGTTCAGGGGCTTCTCGTCGGAGACCTTGGGCATCACCACGAAGTGATAGTAGATCTCCTTCGGTATCTCTACCCAAACGGTATCGCTGCCCTGAATGGTGTAGTACTCCGTTGTACTGTAGAAGTCTGCACCGGGATAGTCCACCACGTTCACATAGCTGAGATAGTCGTCGCAGTAGTAGATCCCCTCTGCGTTCTCAACCAGAACGCCCTCGTCCCAGTTAGGGTTGGCGAGTATGGTCCAGGAGAGGTAGGCAACGGTGAAGGCGAGTTCGTCGAAGTACTCCTGTCCCTGATGCGCAAGAAGCAGGGCCCCGTATCTGTCCTGGTTCTCCTCGGTGAGGATACCCAGCTTCCAGGTGAGATGGTCCTGAAGCCAGCCCGGGCTGATTTCAACCGCCTGCTGGGCCTGGCATGTGAGTTCGATCTCGGGATTGATCCCGAGCTGCTCCTGGAAGAGGTCCACCATCACGGGGCAAACACCGGCCTTGCTGGGAACGATGAAGGAGCATTCAACCGTCTCAAGTTCCTCGTACTCGGAAGGCGGTTCGAAGGATGGAACGGGAGCGGGAACAGGAGCACAGGGAACGGCATACCCTGAACCGGTACGGACCAGATGCACCGAACTGCCTGTGGCCTCCACCGTTTCAACGGGTGTGGTGATCCCGGTTCCCAGGGCGACGCAGAAAAGCCCCGCCACGCACATAATCATATAAGCGAAACGCATATATCACCCTCCAGTCATGGACTCAAAAAGAACATACAGTGTTAAGATACATTTCCGGAAACCCCGGGTAAAG
>DAINQE010000104.1:0-2269 GCA_036743055.1 Candidatus Sabulitectum sp.
CCGCGGCCAGGGAGAAAACCAGGCCGCCAAGGGCTCCGGTTCCACCCAGGATCAGCCCCCTGAGGACAGACACGGTGAAAACGTCCCAGGGCCGCAGCCCCATCGCCCTCAGTACTCCGGTGTCCCTCCTGTGTTCCATGGCGATCATGGAGAGGGCGCTTGAGAGGTTTAGGAGGGCGACGACGGTTATCATCGCCAGCACTATTGTCATTGCGGTCCTTTCCAGCCCCAGGGCGCGGAACAGGTTGCCGTGGAAAGCCAGGAAGGGAAGGCAGCTCATGTAGGTGGACCAGCCGCCCCCTGAATAGTCGGCGTAAAGTCGGGCATCAAGCTCCTCCGCCGCCCTCACGGGATCGGTGCCCGGGCTTACGTAGCCCCCGGCTGCGGTGAGCCCGCTTCCCATGCGGAATATCCCCCTGGCGGTCTCCAGGGGAACCTGCACCAGGGATCCGTTGTACTCGGCCAGGCCGAAATCCCCAACGCTGTCCACGGTGAGCGCGGCAATGGTGTCGACCATGACCCTTCCGGTTCCGGATATCTCCGCCCCGGCGGCGGAGGCGATCCTGATCTCGTCTCCGGGCCCCACGCCAAGCTCCAGGGCAAGGTCACGGCCCAGTATCACGGAATCGTTGTCACCGGCGCCTCTGACCACTGCCCCTGAAACCGTTCCCGGAGCGCCGCTGACTATCGCCGGCCTTTCAACAATGCCCACCACACTGGTGATCCCCTCCACCGAGCCGGCCACGGCCTGCACCGCGCCAAGGTCGAAGTCGTCCATGGTCTCCCCCCCGGGGGCGAAAACGTGCAGCGGGGGGTTGATCCTGGAAAGCCCCTGGGCAATGGCCTCGGTGAACCCTCCCATGAAGGCCTGCAGTATCACCAGCGATGCAACGCCGATGGCTATGCCAGCCATGGAGAGAACGCTTACCAGCCTTACAACGGTGGAATTGGCCCTGCTCCATATCTGACGCAGCGACAGCTGGAGTGCGAAGGACTTCCTCATCGGCTCCTTCTGAGATGGGGGAACAGTATCGTATCCCTTATGGAATGGGAGTTGGTGAGAACCATCACCAGCCTGTCCATGCCTATTCCAAGACCTCCGGTGGGCGGCATCCCCGTTTCCAGCGCATAGAGGAACTCCTCGTCCACAACGCCCTTCCGGTGAAGGCTTTCCGCCGCCTGCCCCTCCAGCACCTGCCTCTGGTAAATGGGGTCGTTCTGTTCGCTGAAGGCGTTGGCCATCTCCAGACCTGCGATGAAGGCTTCGAAACGCTCGGTGAGCTGGGGCTCGCCTGGCTTCTGCTTGGCCAGGGGGGAAAGCTCCACCGGATAGTCGGTAACGAAGCAGGGCTGTATGAGCCCAGGGGTAACGAAATGGTCGAAGAGCTTGTCGAGGAGTTCAGGTCGCCCTGGCTCATCGTCGCCGAGACCGAGCCTTTTGGCCAGTGCGGCAAGCTTCTGCGCAGGCCATGCGAAAAGCTCCTCTCCGCTCTTCTCGTGGAGGGAATCAACGAACGGGATCCTGGCGAAGGGTGAGGAGAGATCGATCTCATGGCCCATGAACGAAGTGGTTCCGCCCACACCGGCTGCCGCGGCGGCGGCTTTTACTATCCCCTCGAACCGCTCCATCATGGTGCCGTAGTCGGCCCATGCCTCGTAGAGCTCCAGCTGGGTGAACTCAGGGCTGTGGGTCCTGTCCACTCCTTCGTTCCTGAAGTCCTTCCCTATCTCGTAGACCTTATGGAAACCTCCGGCGACCAGACGCTTCAGATAAAGCTCGGTGGCGATCCTGAGGTAAACTTCCTCCTCCATGGAGTTGTAGAAGCTTACGAAAGGCTCCGCGGCTGCCCCTCCGTATATCTGCTGCAGCACTGGTGTCTCCACCTCCAGGAAGCCATTCTCATCGAGGTATGCCCTGGAGGCGGAGATGATGCGGCTCCTGGCAACGAAACGGTCCCGGGATTCGGGATTGAGGAGGAGGTCCACGCACCGGTGCCTGTAGAGGTAGTCCGGATCGCTCACCGCATCGTGCACCTCTCCCTGGGAGTCGGTCTTCACCACGGGCAGCGGCCTCACCGCCTTTGTGAGCGCAGTAAGCTCCTCCACCTTAACGGACAGCTCGCCCATCCTGGTAACGAAGAGAGGGCCGGCCACCCATATGATGTCGCCAAGGTCAAGGCACCCCAGAAGCTCCCAGCCTTCCTCGCCCAGGACCTCCCTGTTGATGAAGAGCTGGATCTTTCCGGTGGGGTCCTCCAGGTCGCAGAAG
>DAINQE010000105.1:0-2266 GCA_036743055.1 Candidatus Sabulitectum sp.
TAAGGGATGACGACGGCTACTGGCAGGCGGTTGACCAGTACATACACAGCAGAACCGAAGCTGAGTTCTCCCACGCCCTCTGCCCCGATTGCCTGAAGAAGCACTATCCGGAGTACTCGGGGCCGCCTGAAGAAGACGGCCCGGAATGAATGCCGTCGTCTTGAGTTCGCCCCGCCCGTTATCTCGGTTGTGTTAAATGTTCCAAGGGAATGGAGTAACTGGTATGGAGAAGGTGCGTTCATCCGCTGTTCTTTTTCTTTTCGCGGCATCGGTGCTCGTCGGTGGAGTCCTCTTTCCCTACAGGGCTTCCCTTGATGTATTCAGTTTTCAGCTGACGGTCCTGCCTGCAACCATGGTCTATCTAGCGGTAACGTACTGGTTCTTCAGTACCAGGAGGCTCCCATTCATAGGTTCGAAAGCTGCATTTAACCGGGAACCGGGAGCCCGAACCCTTCTTCTCACTTCGGTGATGTTCTGCATGTTCAGCGTGGGGATCATGCTCTTTTCCACCAGAATGTTCGCCCAGTTCGGTTACTCGCTTACGATTCAACGGGCCGCAGGGCTCCTTGCAGTGCTGATCGTGGTCAGTCTGATCCTGTTCAGGTTCCGGGATGGAAGGTACCTGCCCTACTTTCCAGTTATCGCCGTTCTCTCCCTGCAGCTCACGAGCATCGACGCTTTCCCCCTTCATCCGGCAAGGTCGGACATGCTTCTACTCATCAAAGCAGCGCTTGAGAGGTTCGTCAGAGGAGAGGGAGCCTATGTCGATTACGTGATCCATGTGCCGGTCAAGCTGACTTATCTGCCTGGGATGTGGCTCTCATACCTGCCGGCGTACCTTCTCAAGTTGGATCTAAGAGTGACCAACGCCCTGCTGCTGGCCGTTTCGGCTTTCATCTTAATACACCAGGCTCTATCAAGCCAGAGAACGGCCTTCGCCTCTTTCGCAGCGGTTTTCTTCCTCAATCCGTGGCTTACCTTCAGGCATGACATATACATGCCGGTGTTCATCTTTCAGATGGTCGTGTGTCTGACTCTGATATTGAAGCATAGATACCTCTGGGCAGCGGTGATTTTCGGGATAGTTACCGCAACATACCAGTTCGGCTGGATCATCTATCCCCTTTTCCTGATCCTGATAGGGAACAGGCATGGCTGGAAACTGGCAGGCAAGTACGCTCTGGTCACCCTCGCGGTAGCTGCAGCGATGATAACACCTTTCCTGCTCCAGTCCCCCGAGGGGTTCTTCAGCGGTGTCTTCGGAACATGGCGAAGCGTGATCCAGATCGAAACGATGAACCTTTCCTACTGGGTGCTGAGACTTATACCAGTGAACTGGATCAAGGTGTTTCAGGTGCTGTGCCTGTTATCGGTGTACGCAGCGGGATATGCGCGACTGAAGACGATCGGCGGGTTGATGGTGTTCTCAACCATCACATCGCTGATATTCATAATGACCGGACAGCTTATCTGGCACTATTTCTTCCTGATGCCGCCGATCTATATGCTTGTGTACCTCAGGGTATCACCACCGTCCGGGCCGTAGCCCGGGCTTCACCGGCCATCATCCTTACGAAATAAAGACCCGGAGCGAGTTCCTCCTCCGGCCGGAGCATCATCTCATTGGATAGAAGGTCCATGCTTCGTGTAAATCTAAGCCTGCCAATGATATCAAAAACATCCAGTCTGATGGGGGCTCCTACGGGAACGCCTCCGACTGTCAGGGAAAGAATACCTCCCGATGTGGGTGACACTGCCCTGAGACAGACGCCATGATCACTGTAATCCCCTTCGATCCCCAGTGGATCTATGCTGATCACAAGGTGGTGCACAGCATCGGGTCTTTCGGAAGCCACGGCGAACAGTCTTCCACCGGATCTGATCTCCCAGGGAATGGCTTCGCCATCCAGACTGACAGAGTTAACCACATCGTCTTCATCCAGCATGGCGCAGAAGGTGAGCCCCTCGGGAACCGGGCCGCTGAAGGTCATCCCGAGATCGGGTCCATGGCCGTCAATGGAGACCACAGAGATGTTGAAACAGCCCTCGAGGAAGTCCCCATACTCCGACGGGAAAAGCCAGAGGAAGTTGGAGTAGTCGTTCTCCAGTGATGTGAGAATGCTGTCTATTCTCGAATAGGCGGCGAGGGCCGTGTCGGGATTACCGTACGCCCCCAGCATCGGTCCCGGATGGCAACCGAGGAGACAGAACTTTCCCCGGTCCATCACGTCGGAAAGGTACTCGCAGGGATACTTCATGTGGTAGT
>DAINQE010000106.1:0-2188 GCA_036743055.1 Candidatus Sabulitectum sp.
GAGATGCTCTTCGAGGAGAACGTTCACCATGATACAGAAGAGCTTGCGGCATTCCCCTCCACCATCGACCAGATGCAGTTCAGGAAGGACATAGTCCTGAAAACACTGAAGGGCTGGGGCCATGTCCCGGGGGATCTCACCGCGGTGGTGGGCAGGGGCGGAACCTTCAAGCCCCTGGAAAGCGGCACATACAGGGTAAATGAAAAACTTCTGGAGGACATCCGGGAAGGTTCCACCCTTCAGGCGGACCATCCCTCCAATCTTGGGGCTCCAATAGCCATGGCAATAGGGTCCGAGGCCGGTGTACCCGCATACTTCGTGGATCCGGTCTGCGTCGACGAGATGATAGATGAGGCCAGGTACAGCGGTCATCCCCTTCTTCCCAGGAAGAGCCTGAGCCACGCCCTGAACATCAGGATGGTGGCCTACAAGGCCGCCGAGAAACTGCGCAGGCCCATGGCGGAGCTGAACATGGTGGTAATGCACCTGGGCAGCGGAGTCAGCGTGAACGCCCTCCGCAGGGGACGGATGATAGACACCAACAACGCCAACGACGGGGGACCCTTCAGCTCCACCCGTACCGGCGGACTTCCCATGACAGGGCTGATGAAGATATGCCTCAGCGGCGAGTATACCCCGGCTCAGCTGAAGACCATGTTCCTGAAACAGGGTGGTGTATATGCCTACCTGGGAGAGGAGCACGTGGGTAAGGTCAAGGAAATGGCCGACGCGGGTAACGAGAAGGCCGACGGCGTTCTCAGGGGAATGGCCTACCAGATGGCCAAGGAGGCAGGGGCCATGGCCGCCGCCCTCAGGGGAGAGGTTGATGCCGTCGTGATAACGGGAGGAATGGCATACAACTCCTGGCTTACCGACCTGCTGGGAGAATACATCTCGCACCTGGGACAGATACTCGTTTTCCCCGGAGAGGCCGAGCTGGAAGCTCTGGCAAGGGGAGTGCTGAGAGTACTTGACGGAATTGAGGATGAGAGAACATACAGCTGAATAACGAAAGGTCTTTGATGAGGAAGAAGATGAACCAGGTGGATTCCGGGAAGCTGTTCCTTTCCGGCAACGAAGCCATAGCAAGGGGGGCATGGGAGCACGGCGTTCACTTCGCCAGCGCCTACCCGGGAACCCCTTCCACGGAAATACTGGAAACCATCGGAGAGGATTACCCGGAGATCGACGCCCAGTGGGCCCCCAACGAGAAGGTCGGTATGGAGGTTGTGGCAGGGGCGTCATTCGCCGGGGCAAGGGTCCTCACCGCGATGAAGCACGTAGGCCTCAACGTTGCCGCCGACCCTTTCTTCACACTGAGCTACATCGGGGCCACAGGCGGCATCGTAGTGGTGAGCGCCGACGATCCGGGAGTTCACTCCTCCCAGAATGAGCAGGACAACAGGCTCATGGGCCGGGCGGCCAAGGTGGTCATCCTGGAGCCTTCCGACAGCCAGGAGGCCAAGGACTTCACCGGAGCCGCCCTGGAGATAAGCGAAGAGTTCGACACCCCGGTCCTTCTCAGGGTAACCACCAGGGTCTGCCACTCCAAGAGCCTGGTTGACGCCGGGCCCAGGAAAGATGTCCCGGTGAAGGGCTACACCAAGGACATAGCCAAGAGGGTTCCGATTCCCGCCAACTCCAGGAAGATGCATTCCAGGATAGAGCAGCGGCTGAGGAGACTTGAGGAGTGGGGCTGCAGAAGTCCTCTCAACCGGATCGAGATGGGGGACACATCCCTGGGAGTAATAACCAGCGGCATCAGCTACCAGTACGTCAAGGAAGTGTATCCCGAAGCCAGCGTGCTTAAGCTGGGCATGACCAATCCATTGCCCTGGAAGCTTATAGAGGAATTCATAGGGAAGGTGGACAAGATAATTTTCGTGGAGGAGGGGGAACCCTACCTCGAGGAAAGGATCAGATCCAGGTTCCTGGTGGACGGCAGGGGGTCGGAACTGATCCCGGTGGAGGGGGAACTTAACCCGGAGCTGGTGAGGAACGGTATCAAAGACGGAGAACAGTTGCCCCTTACCTATTCCAGCGCTCAACTGCCCGGAAGGCCACCAGCCCTTTGTCCCGGCTGCCCCCACAGGGGAGCGTTCCACTCCCTGGCAAGCCTCAAGGCAAGCTCAACAGGTGATATAGGATGCTACACCCTGGGCCTCATGCCTCCCTACAACGCCCTGGA
>DAINQE010000107.1:0-2110 GCA_036743055.1 Candidatus Sabulitectum sp.
AGCACCATTGCTGCCATCTCGCCGCTCCTGGGCATCATGTCCGCTATCATTTTCCAGAGGGTTTCCTTCTCCTGGATGGAAAGGTCCTCGTAGTTCATGAGCATGCACTGGGCCACTATCCTGGTATCCCCGGGGGCGACACCTGTGAAGAGGGCTTCCCTTATCAATGGGTCGAAGAACCTTATCCTGGCTCCGATGTTATAGGCGATTATGCCCCTTCCTCCGTTGGGCAGCCGCTGCATCAGAAGCCAAAGCAGGTCGCAGGACTCCTCGCCGAACTCACCGAGCTGTCTGTTCATCAGCCCCTGTATCAGGTTCTCCATCTCATCTTCCCGGCCGGCGGTCAGGGTTTCGTTGACCACATCCATCTCCCTTTCCGAGAGTCCGGGGAACCTTCTTCCCAGGAGGAAAAGGAGTCGTGAACGCACCACCGGGGAGTCGTCGTCCAGGAACCTGTCCACGAAGCCGCCGGGATCACCGGCCATTCCCCACATGTCGATGCTCTGGAGCAGATAGCCCCGAACCAGGTCGTCGGTGTCCGAGGCGGCGGACTCCACCAGCTCCCTGAAGTACCTGTCCTTGCGGAGCCAGGGGTTTCCCAGGGCAACCGCAAGAGCCCTTCTGGACTCCACTGAACCAGACTCCAGTGTGTGTCTGCAGAGACCCTCGGCGGCACGGTCGAATGACTCCTTCCGGGAGACCAGCATGGAGAAGAAATCAGTGAGATTCTCCTGTTTCGGCTCCCTGGACGCGGTGAAAAGGAGCCTGGATTTCTCCGAGGAGGAGAGATGGCTGTACATGTGCGCGATGCTGTAACCCGCTTTGCGCTGCTGGGGGTTACCGCTGTTGAGAAGGGTTTCCATCACCACCCTTATAAGCGGGCTGCCTCCGCCGGACAGTTCGGCAAGACCCTCGTCCACCGCCCTGAGTATAAGTGTGTCACCGCTGCAGAGATGGGATTTGCCGTCGATGTAGAGCCTTCTGAAGGGGGCTTCACCTGTGGCCGCCCTTGTCTCGTCGTACATGGAGTCCAGTGCCGCCTGTGAGGGGAATGTCTCCCTGAGAAGGAAGTGGAGCCTGGACCACACTTCCTGAAGGGAGGCCCTGAAGACCGTTTCAGAAACTATCGGTTCGAACAGGGAAAGAAGTATGAGCTCGGCCTTGGAGAAAAGGTCCATGTGCTTGAAAGTGGAAAGGGCCCTCTGCCCCTGCTCCACCCTCCACTGTCTGTTGGTCTCAGGTGAGGGGAGCACGACATGGGCCCCTCCAAAGAGGGAGAACAGCCCGGCTATCCTGGGATCCGACGATATGAGAACCACCCTTCTCCTGGCATCGGTTGCCCTGAGGATAATGGTAAGGGCCGAATGGAAGAGATGGAGAGGGTTGATCCCTATCTGTCTGCGGATAAGGTCTATGTCAAAGAGCAGAGCACAGTCCTCCGGGCCCCTGAGCTTCCTCTCGATGTTCCTTGGCACGATGTTGTCGTCGATGAGTTCCATGGGCACCAGACCCTCGTCGGCGGAGCCCATGAGCAGGAGCCTTGCAAGGGTGGTCTTTCCTGCCCCAAGGGGTCCGGAAAGGCAGACGAAGCCCCTGTCCCTTAGTATGGACGACGCGTTCAGCAGGCTGTCCCTGTCCACGGAATCCCCGGCAACGCCGTTCCATGATCTGATCAGCTCCTCGCCGGAGGGGTAGGAGGAGAGACCCCTGTTGATGCCCTCGAGCCATTCCTGAGCGCTGTTGTGAACAAGGGAGGCCAGGCCGGACTTGCCGTTGTAGGTCCAGCAGCGGTTCCACTCCCTGAGTTTTGAAAAGATCGGTTCTGAATAGGAAGGCTCACCGAATACAAGGGCACCCACCGGCACTGATTTTCTGAACAGCGAGAAGAAAAGTGACCGAGCCTCCGCCGAAGGGCGCTCCCCCATTGCTATCAGGGCTGCGTCCGGAGGGTATTCGCCTGGAGAACTCGTCACCCGGAAACCTCCTGCCCACTCAGGCGGGCGCAGCTTTCCTGTCTCGGAGAGTATTACGGAATGGTCTCCCGCCGGCAGGGCGGAATCCGCCCATACCAGCAGATCGAAACTGTCAGGCATCCTAACTCCGTCAGTTG
>DAINQE010000108.1:0-1992 GCA_036743055.1 Candidatus Sabulitectum sp.
GATCTCCATGACCCTGAACTCAGCAAACCCGGTAAGCGGCCAGGCCGCTATAAGCTGGACACTTCCACCGATAGAGAGGGCCACACTGACTATAGTGGACCTTGCAGGAAGGGCAGTGGCCACCCAGGCCCTGGAGACAATCGAAGGGGTTTTCACCTGGAACGCAGCGGAGAACCCCGCGGGGGTTTACTTCGTGAGAATGACCACAGAGAGCGGAACCACCATCCAGAGAAGGATGGCAGTGGTCCGATAGGGCAGAAAGGACAGGGTTCAGTTGAAGGAACTCAAGAGAGAGAACGGCCTGGTGATCCTCAGATTCGACAAGGGCGAGGATCTCATGGGAAGCCTCACCGGATGGCTGGAGGAGCAGTGCATACAGTCCGCCGCCATCCTGGGCGGTATAGGCATGCTCAGCAACATGGAGATAGGCAGGTACGACGGCAGGGAGTACTCGAAGATCACAGAAGAAGAATCCTGCGAGATACTTTCCCTCCAGGGAAGCGTCTCCATGAAGGAGGGAAAACCCTTCGTGCATCTCCATGTGTCCTTCGCCAACCACGACTTCCACGCCATAGGAGGGCACCTTTTCTCAGGCACGGTCTCCATGACCATAGAGCTGGTACTGGCCCCTATGAGCCCGGGCCTGGTGAGAAAGCCCATGGGGGGAGTTTTCTGGCAGATGGATTCCTGACCCTTGACGCAGACGGGCTTGTTATTATTTTACGCTCGCTTTGCGAAGGGGCTGTAGCTCAGTTGGTATGAGCACTTGACTGGCAGTCAAGGGGTCACGGGTTCGACTCCCGTCAGCTCCACCAGGGAACCGCCGCCGAACAGGCGGCGGTTGCCTTTTTAGTAAAGCGGTGCAAGGGGTTGCAACCTGTGGCGGTATTGTCTATCTTACCTGCTCCAAGTTGACCGGACATTTTCGTAATCAACTATAGATGAAGGCGTTGCAGGGAGCACCGCCGAAAAATAGGAGGAAGAAATGACCAAGGCAGATATCGTTGCCAACATTTCGGACGAGACAGGTCTCACCAAGAAGGAAGTTGCCTCCGTGGTCAACCAGTTCTTCGAGGAAGTAAGGGCTTCTCTCTACGATCACGATCACATCGAGATCCGCGGTTTCGGCACGTTCAAGGTTGTGGAGCGCAACCCCAGGATGGCCCGTAACCCTCATACTAAAGAGCCGGTGGAAGTTCCCCGCAGATTCGTGCCTTTCTTCAAGTTCTCAAAGACGGTGAAGACAAAGGTCGCAAAGGCAGGAAAGTAAATGCCAAACGGTAAGAAGCGCAAGCGCGCGAAAATAGCTACCCACAAGCGCAAGAAGAGGCGTCGCGCCAACAGGCATAAGAAGAAGATCCGCTAGGCTTGAGAATAGCGGTTTTATCCGATACACATCTCCCGGTGAGGATACACTCCTTGCCGGGAGTCGTGTATGAGACCTGCGCCGATTCCGACCTAATCATCCACGCCGGTGACATCGAGGACAGAAGCGTGATAGAGGACCTGAGGCGAATGGCTCCCATAAAGGCGGTTCACGGCAACATGGACGGCTTCGATACCTCGAACCTCTATCCCGACAGACTCATCCTGGAACTCGAGGGCTACAAGGTTGGGGTCACCCACGGCAGCGGCGGCTCCACCGGAATCAGGAGCAGGATCAGCAACCTCTTCATCACCCATAAGCCTGATATCATCATCCACGGCCATACCCACGAGTACTTCTGGAAGAAGGAGAACGGAACCTGGTTCCTGAATCCCGGAGCCATCGCCAACCCCAGAGGAAGGCGCTCAATGGCGATCCTTACCCTGAACGGCGGGGAAGAGCCCCACGCGGAGATGATACCCGTCTGATCCTACTTGAAGGAATCAAGGGAATTCGCTATCTTCGGTCTCACATCATAGACATGCGGTGCCCCCGTAGCTCAGCTGGATAGAGCGTCGGCCTCCGGAGCCGGAAGCCTGGGTTCGAATCCCGGCGGGGGTACCACC
>DAINQE010000109.1:0-1968 GCA_036743055.1 Candidatus Sabulitectum sp.
ATGAATAGACATGAAAAAGGGGAGCTTTCGCTCCCCGAAAAGACTTGTGGCTGGCGGGCAGGGATTCGAACCCCGATAGGCGGATCCAGAGTCCGCAGTCCTACCATTGGACGACCCGCCAGCTGAGGGTCGGATTATTCAAAAATCATTATGTTCTGTCAAGTTCTTCATCGAAGGGAGTGCATATGGCCAAGCGCAAAGGCGGTTTTCTGCCGCACCTTATCATCGCGGCTCTGGTGCTATATCTCACATCGCTAATCCTGGGTGACGCAATGGTGTTCACGGGATTCTGGGGAGTGGTTCTCACTGCTATCGTCATTGGGCTCCTGAATTTCTTCGTTGCACCGCTGATAGCCCTGCTCACATGCCCTCTTCAAATACTGACCCTGGGGCTGGCCAGGTTCCTTATCAGTGGCCTGATGATAATGCTTGCCGACCATTTCCTGGGCGGTTTCGCAATAGCCGGATTCTGGTGGGCGGTGCTAGCTGCAATAGTTATCTCCCTGCTCACGTCTGCGGTGGAGAGCCTCTTCGGGATCAGGCAGAGAAGAAGCTAAAGCTTCCTGAGGATACCCACGGGAGTGCCCTGGGTGCCCTGACCCAGGGGATTGTCTGACAGGGCCCTGACAAGGAGTTCCCTGTCCAGGTCTGCGGGGAAGGCTCCCAGTATGTTCCCGCCCAGGTCGTTCACGTCCACCACGGCGGCTCTGCAGGAGAACTTGCCGGCAAGCCGCTTTGCCACACCGTCGGGATCCAGTGGAGCGAGGCTCACCGCATTGTCGAAGGGGGGTATAGTTCCCCTGGTGGGGCCGTCTATTGAACGGGCAAGAGGTCCGGCTATCCTGTAGAAGTCTCCCCTTCTTCCCAGCATCCTTGTGAACCCCCCTGCCATCGCCGCGAAAAGTATCCTGGCCGCTCCGCATTCCCTCAGGGCGCATTCCATGGTTTCCGGCATCCCGAGACCGATACCGGCGGGGGTTCTGGTTACGAACCTGCTGAGAAACCTGGCCAGAGGGCGAACGCGCAGCTCATCCTCACCGAGAACGAAATATCTGCCCTGGCTTGCTCCCACGGCCTTCTCGCTCACGAAGAGTATGTCGTCGGGCCGAGGTTTTTCTCCTGCGTCAGCGAGACCCTTCTCAACCGCTGAGATGAGGTCATCTCCCCTCAATATCAGCTGTGTTCGAATCGGTATCCTCAGCCAGCTGGAGTTCTCAAGGGATATTACTGGTTCCTTCTTATTCATATATTCAGACTCCGGTTTTCTGAGGGGTGCTCCATGAATCTAATCGAATCAATGTCAGCGGAAGTAGAAGCTTCGGCTAAGGGTACGGTATTGCTGCCCCTGGGAAGCCTTGAGCAGCACGGAACCGAAGCCCCCCTGGGATGCGACGGCATCGTTGCCGAAACCATCTGCCGCATGGCCGGAGTACATACCGGCTGTTCTGTACTGCCGTGCCTTTACTACGGAAACTCGCATTGCCACACGGCTTTCCCCGGCACCTTCTCCCTTTCGCTTGAGACATACGGGTCACTGCTTTCTGAGATAGCTTCGGAAGCATTCAGGAACGGCTTTCAGCGCCTGATCATGCTCAGCGGCCACGGGGGGAACAGAAGGGCGGCTGAGGCGGCCATCGCGAAGTTCCCCTCTCCCCGCCAGGCGGAGTACCTGGGCTACTGGGAACTGCCCGGCGCCGAGAAGGAGGAGGAGAGGCTTTTTGGGAAGACAGGTTACCACATTACCACATCTGAAGTATCCATGGTATGGCACATACTGGAAAGGAAAGTGCCCGGTGCATTCACCGGAAGGTATCCTCCGGCAAATGCCGACATCTCAGCCTGCTCACCTGAACAGTGGCGGAAAGCTTACCCCATGGGAGGGGTGGGAGGAGACATGGGCAGGGTATCCACCGAATCCGGGAAGTCTCTTCTTGATTTCCTTGTGAGGGCCCTGTCGGAAAGAATAAT
>DAINQE010000110.1:0-1955 GCA_036743055.1 Candidatus Sabulitectum sp.
CGGTGGTTCCACTTACAGTACTCCTTCCAGCGGGTGCGGTGGCCCGGAGCGTTGAGGTAATGGCAACGGACACCCGAAGCCTGGCGTACGACTTCCTGCCCATGCCGGCGCAGCGTGCCGTGCCTGTTTCCAGGGCCGGAGATTTCACGCCCACCACGGCGAATCCCGAAGCCTACAGACGCCCCATAACCGTAAATGCCTCTCTTCAGGGGCAAGGTACCCTCATGGGGTATCCAGTTGCCGATGTTCTCCTCATGCCTTTCTCCTGGGATCAGGAATCCGGAGAACTGGCCTTCTCAGGTAATGTTACGGTAACGGTGGATTACGAATTTCAGGGAAGCGTTAACAGCATACCCTCCAGGGGTATAGCTGGAACCACGGAGATTGGTTCATTACTGGAAGCCACAGCTGCCAACAGTGAAGGCTTCATACCAGTTCCTGCGTCATCTGGGGATCTTCCCTGGGGAGAGTATCTCATCATCGCCGACGACGACCTTGCCGGAGCCTTCGAGCCTCTTGCGGAGTTCAAGACATGGAAGGGCGTCGAGGCCAGGATCGTAACCATCTCCACCATAACGGACCTTTACTCCGGCGTGGACGACGCCCAGAAGCTCAGGAACTTCCTCTTCGACATCTACCAGGATTCTCCCCCCACATACATCCTCCTCGCCGGCGACACCCCGGGTGTTCCCCACAGGAACTGCTATGCCACCGCCGAGGGCTACACAGGGGATCCATCCAGTGACCTGTACTACCAGGACATGAACGACACCGCCCCGGGGGTTGACGCCTGGGACCTGGACGGGGACGGCACCTGGGGAGAGCTCAACGGCAACGACAACATGGACTACCACCCGGACTACATCCTGGGCAGGGCTTCCGTGGAAACGGTCTCCGAGGCTGAGATATTTGTAGACAAGGTGCTTGCCTTCGAGAACTCGCCTGACACCGACGCATGGTACACCTCCATGGGCTTCACCACCGGCATTCTCTGGAGCAGCCCCTACTGCCCCGGTTCCGCCGGCAAGGAAAAGGTGGACACGCTGTACACCCCCGGCACATGGACGATCACAAAGCTTTACCAGTCTACGGGCACACAGAGTTACACCGCTACGATGGCAATGCTGAACACCGGCATGCAGCTGGTGAACCACGCAGGCCACGGCAGCGAGTCCAGCGTTTCCATTGGAAGCGGTTACCTGGGCAACTCCGACTTCATGGGGCTTACCAACATCTCCGCCAACGGCAGGCCCACCATATGGAACACCATTGCCTGCCTGTCCGGCTCCTTCGACACCGGAACCTGCCTGGCTGAGGCCTGGATACGCTCGCCGGGAGGCGGCGGGTTCTGCATAATGAACACCCGATACGGATGGGGCGAGCCTGCGGAGCCCGGAGATCAGTGGAGCGAGCTTGTGGACCAGGAGTTCTTTGCCAAGTTCTTCACGGAAGACATGTACACCCTGGGAACGGCGTTCATGATGGCAAAGGACGAGTTCATTCCCCTGATCCCGTCGGACACCCACTACGACTGGATAGCCAAGAGCAACACCCTTTTCGGCGACCCTGAGCTTCCAATTTACAGCCAGGTTCCCCGGGACATCACGGTGGGTGAGGTGGTCCTTTATGAAGGACTGCAGTCCCTCACCGTAACCGTATCCTCCCAGGGCAGCCCTCTGGAGGGCGCCAGAGTGTGCCTGATACAGGGAGACTGGGAAGATCCGGAGACCTACGCCGTGGGAATCACCGACGGTTCCGGCAGCGCAACCCTTACCTGGTCTGAACCCATGCCGGCGAACCCCGACGAGGCAAGGCTCACCGTATGGGCCAGGAACCACCGTCTCAACTCCCAGGTCCATGACGTGGGCAACATGGGAACAGGGGGAGAGAGCGGCTCAGCGATCTCCATGACCCTGAACTCAGCAAACCCGGTAAGCGGCCAGGCCGCTATAAGC
>DAINQE010000111.1:0-1915 GCA_036743055.1 Candidatus Sabulitectum sp.
GTGCTCCTTTCACCTCCTCCACGATCCTGTGCGAGGTTAACCCGCAGCATTCCATTACCTGCTCCGGAGTGCCGCTGCAGCCGAATCTGTCCATCACCGCAACCGGTGCGATCCTCACCGGATCTGTTCGGGAGAGATACTCGCTCACGGCCCCGAACAGCCCCCCGTGCACCTGGTGGTCCTCGGCGGTAACCAGAGGCCCTCCCTGGGAGGCCAGGTGCGTCAGAAGCTTTTCGTCCAGGGGTTTTATGCTCACCATGTCCGCCACTGAGACCTGAATGCCCTCCGCCGCCAGCATGTCAGCCGCTTCCAGGGCCTTCGATACCATTGCTCCCACGGCGATGATCGACCCGTGGTTCCCCTGCCGGAGCAGGTTCCCCCTGCCGGGGATCACCGGCTTGTCGGCGTTGTAGACCTGGGGTACCGGGTTCCTGCCGTACCTGATGTAGACAGGCCCCTCTTCATCCAGTGACGCCAGCACCGCCCTGGCGGTCTGGTTGGCGTCGGCGGGAACAAGGATTGTCATGCCGGGAATGGATCTCAGTGCGGCTATGTCCTCCAGGGCCTGGTGGGTTGCGCCGTCGGGGCCCACGCTGGTGCCTCCGTGGGCGCCGCCTATCCTTACCGGAAGGTTCATGTTGCATATGGATGTGCGTATCTGATCCAGGGCTCGCCCCACGGCGAACACCGCGTATGTGCTGTAGAAGGGCATGAAACCCGCCAGGGCCAGCCCTGCAGAGTATTCCGCCATGTTCTGTTCGGCTATTCCCAGGTTGAAGAACCTGTTCGGGAACCTCTTTCTGAAGGCGATGGTTCCGGTGGAGCGGCTTACGTCGCCGTCAACCACCACCACCCTGTCGTCCATCTCCGCTGCCCTGATGAGCCCTTCCACGTATCCTTCCCTGGTGGCCCTCATTTCAGCTCTCCCAGGGCTCTCTCGAGCTCCTCCTCAGTTGGAGCCCTTCCGTGCCAGAGGGGGTCGTTCTCCATGAATGACACGCCCTTCCCTTTAACGGTTTCGGCTATGACCGCCAGGGGGCCTGCGTGCTCGGTCCTCAGCGCTCTTTCGATGTCGGCTTCGCTGTGGCCGTTGCAGCTTGCTACGGTCCACCCGAAGGATCTCCACTTCTCCTCCAGGGGATCGATGGGCATTACGTTCTGAACCGCGTCGTCCAGCTGCACGCCGTTCCTGTCTATAATGGCGATGAGGTTCCGCCGGGCCATGGCCGCGGCGGACATGGCGGACTCCCAGACGCTGCCCTCCTGAAGCTCGCCGTCTCCCAGAATGCAGTAGACCCTGGAGTCCTTTCCCTTCATCGTAAGGCCCAGGGCCAGCCCTGCGGCGATCCCCAGACCCTGGCCCAGGCTGCCGGTGGAGCAGTCGAGACCGGGAAGGCTCTGCATGTGGGGGTGCCCCTCGAGGCCCGACCCGAACTCCCTGAGCCGGCTGAGCCTTTCAACCGGGAAGAAGCCCCGTCTGGCAAGAACGGCGTATAGTGCCGGAGCGCCGTGCCCCTTCGAGAGCACCAGCCTGTCGCGGTCTTCCCACCCGGGGTTTTCCGGATCTATCCTCATTTCCTTCCAGTAGAGGTGAGTGAGTATCTCCACCAGGGAAAGGCTGCCGCCGGGGTGGCCGCTGCCGGCGCGGTGCACCATCTCAAGTATGTCCCGCCGGATCAGCCGGGGATCGATCATTTCAGCTTCGATGCTTCCCAGTCCCTTCTGAAAGCCTCCAGTCCCTTGTCGGTAAGGGGATGAAGCATGGCCTTCTTCACAACGGAATAAGGAACGGTTGCGATGTGGGCCCCTGCCAGGGCCGCCTGGGTAATGTGACCCGGATTCCTGATGGATGCGGCGATTATCCTCGTTGTGAAACCGTGGTCGTCGAACATGTCGGCCAGGTCCTCCACCACCT
>DAINQE010000112.1:0-1906 GCA_036743055.1 Candidatus Sabulitectum sp.
TTTCCCCCTGGCAGCCCTGGCTGAGCGGCGATGGCGCTACTTCAGGAACCTTCTGATGATCGGATTGGCCCCCCTTGCACTGCTGGTATGGGCCACTGTCGCCGGGGAGCCTGCAACCGCAGGAAGATCCCTGAGATGGCTCGCCGCCGTTTCCTCAGGGCTGTACTTCGCTGCGGTTCTGGGGCCGGGAGGAATCGCCTCTGTCATAGGCGGGGCAAGATCCTTTCCCCCTGCGATGAACCTCTCCCTGACGATGCTCCAGGCAGGGGGTTCAGCCGCGGCAGCGGGAGAGGGATGGTCCCGCGGAGCAGACCTTCCAGTTGCGGAGAGGTTGGCGGCGGCGCTGAAGCATTCCCTGGAGGCTGAACCACTCGCAGTTCAGGATGTTCATCCAGGAATAATTCCCTCATTGGTGGCGATTGTTTCCTGGGGATTTTTGCTGCTTTCCGCTTCAGGGGCAGCCTGATCCATGAGGGTCCTGCTCAGGCTGGCCTATGACGGTACCGATTTCCGCGGGTGGCAGTTCCAGCCCGGTCTGCCCACCGTTCAAGGAACGCTTGAGGATGCAATTGAGAAGCTGTGCAGAAGAAAATGCCCCGTTCATGGAGCCGGAAGAACGGACAGCGGTGTGCACGCCGCGGGAATGCCGGCGCATGCCGACCTCAGCCGGGAAGAGCTTGAGAGGGTTAACGAAGGTCTGAACGGCCTGCTTCCACGATCAATGGCCCTCTTGTCGGTGAAGGAGGTCCGGGATGATTTCCATGCAAGGTTCGATGCGGTGAGCAGGACCTACACCTACAGCGTGGGGAGGAAGCGCGATCCTTTCCGTAGGCGCTTCGAGTACCAGCCGAAACTGTCCTCTCTTGATACCCGGGCCATGGCAAAGGCAGCGGAGCATTCCCTTGGCACAGGCTCCTGGAAGGGCTTCGCCAAGGAGGGCAGCGGTAACGCTTCGTGGATAATGAGTGTTTCCAGGGCCGTTGTTGAAGAGAGTTACTCGGGGTGGACATTTACCATAACCGCAGACAGATTCCTCAGGGGCGTGGTCAGGATATGGTCAGGAACCCTTCTCAGGATCGGGTCCGGCGCCATTCCCCCGGAGACCGTCTCCTCGATAATATCCGGTGAGGACAGAAGCCTTGCAGGGCAGTCCCTTCCGGCCTGCGGGCTTGTACTGAAGGATGTGGAGTATGCCAGTGGCGAATAGAGTACCAGCTGTGTTCTTTCTGTTATTACTCGCTCTTTCATGCGGGACTGTCACGACCGGGGAAACGGAGGATGCGGTTACCGATCCATACGGAGACCCGCCGGGGTACTCCGGGGATCCTTTCGCCGGATACGGCCCGGTAACCTCCATTACCCTTCCCGCCCAGGGGGGAGAGGAGACGGAACCTGGAGGACGGTGGTCGGTTCAGGTTGCCGCCTGCGCCACCATGGAGTCCGCGGAGTCGCTCAGGGCTTCCCTTCAGGCAGATTATCAGGAACCGGTATTCATCGATCACATCGGGAGTTACTACAAGGTAAGGGTGGGATCCTTCGATTCCGCGGAGAGTTCCGCAGAGCTCAGAGGCGCACTCAGGGGAGGCGGCTATCCCGACGCCTGGAGCGTTGAGAGGGAAACTACGCCCTGAGTGACTTCCGTATCTTGAGGATGCTTCTTGCTTCGGGAACTATATGGTCTATAAGGAGGTTCATGTTCTCCTTGAATATCTCTGCTATGGAATCGTCCTGGGCACAAGCCGCATCGTACCAGGCTTCCGCTGCCTCCAGCCTTCCCCTTATGAGGTTGGCCTCTCCCATAACTGCCAGCAGGTAGCCGTCCGGTTCGCTCTCACTGTCCATCATAACGGCCCTGCAGTGGGCGGCTGTTTCCGCGGCCTTCTGGTACGCCTCATCCTCGTTCCCG
>DAINQE010000113.1:0-1713 GCA_036743055.1 Candidatus Sabulitectum sp.
TGAGAAGAATATAGCGAACAATCAAGCCATGCGAAAGGTTAAGCTGTACAGTGTAGTAGTCTCCCCACCAGACAGAGTTGGAGCCCCATATGCGACCGTTGACGGTCTGGAACCGTGAGATCCACTGGTTGCGAAACTGTTTTCCCGCGTACCAGTCGATAAGTCTCCAGCCGTTGCAGAAAAAGGTGAATCCGTGATCGATGATAGCCTGCAGACCGCTGAGTGAAGACCTGTGACCAGGGAATCTGATGACCCTGACGAGATTTGTGTCGAGACCGCAGGCGTCTATGTCAAGCATGGATACCCTGAATCTTTCCTGGTGTTCATCGGGTTCATAGGTGATGAACTCATGGTACCCGCCATAAGAGGAGTCCGGATTTGGAGTGTGATGATATCCATGGCTTCCCATTCGAACCCGGTCAGCCCATGGGTAAACATCGTTCTGAATGTTCAGGAGGAACTCAAGGTACTCAGGAGGCGCCAGGGTGCTGATCCTCCATGTGCAGTGCCAGTGGGACCAGCTGTCCTCGCAGCCCGGTTCGAACCACACCGAGTCCCTGTTCGGAGTAAGTATGGCGTCGGCGAGTATCAGGAAATTCATTTTCATCAGGGGATGGTCCTCGAGCAGGGAGATCAGCCCTGCGGCTGTGGGCTCATCGCCTGAAGAGACAGTGGTGAATGACCATATCCAGCCCTCCGGAGGATGCACGAAGGGAAGCTCATCTATCATCCATCCAGCGGAATGCTCCGCGCCGAATGGATGCCCGCTGATGAATACCGGAGCGAAGAGTTCGTCCATGGAGAACCTTATGTAGTACTCCTCAACCTGTCCCGCCGGGATCACCGAGTGAAGGTCTGGTCCAGCGCAGTTCTCCCTGGGTGCCTCCACATCCAGGATACGAAGGGAGAGATAGGCGTAGTTCTCTTCGTCCAGGATAACTGCGATACCCTTGGCGTTGTTGGGCAGAATAAAGATGGCTTCCGGCAGACCTCCGGCAAGCCTGAAGATCTGGTCCCCTGAGAACCTCTGAAAACCCGATCCCCCGTCAAGGGGGAAACACTCGTCGATGGCAGTCTGATTCCGCGTTTCCAGTGAGTCCCACTGGAAGATATAAAAATCCACCTCCAGCGGTGAAAGAACCTCAGTGTCCTCCAGGAACTCAAAACGGTACCGAATCTCAAGTCCCCTGCCCACAAGGGTGTATTCAATCTCTATGTCTATGGGAAGAGTGCTGGATCCGTCGGTCATACAGGCTGAATGGAAGACCAGGGAGGTGTCGCTGAGCAGTTCCACCACACCGTTCGCGGGAAGATAGCTTCCGCAGTTGATCCCGGAGAACTGGTTGGAACCGGTTATCTCGCTTCCTGTGGCCTTGTCCAGCAAGTAGACAACGGCCCCTGGTCGATAGGCGCAGAGAGCGTCGTTAACGCTGACCGAAAGGCTCTGATTGCCGATGCTGTGATACGCGGTCTGCAAAACAACAAGAAGGATAGCGTACATATCAACCTCCTGAAAACTATATGTGTATCATCCCGGTGCAATGGGCACAAGTCAATCCCATACAATAAAATACCTTGTGAGTATGGATTCATGGGAGATACAGATCAGGGAGCTGAAAGGTTCCGATGTAGGCGGGGCCCGGACGGGCCCCGCCTCTGATACTACTGCTGGGAGAGTGCTCCGCCCATCATCTTAATGGACTTCTTGGGGCA